>JAEZFW010000024.1 GCA_023417315.1 Pseudomonadota bacterium | reverse complement strand
ATGTGCTGATGAAGGGCGGCGCTTCACTTCTAGCGGCGCGTGAATAACCACGCTTTGCAAAGAAGGGCTCCGCCGTTGTGGTGAGCAGATAGAGACTCCGAACACCGCTTGCCTGTGCATGCCGCTCGGCATGCGCAAGCAACTCAGAACCAAGTCCCGACGAACGCGACAATGGTCCTACGACGAGCGAGCGCAACAGCGCATGTGGGCATTCAATCTCCAAGCCCACGATCCCGAGTGGCGCATCAGCACTCCCGGCGAAGAAGAAGTTCTCGAGCAACTGCTCCGTGATGTCGGCCGTTGGTAGCTGAGCGTTACCCAGGAGCTCTGTGGCTGCTGCCCTCACTGGCCTTCTAGCAATAGCTACCGTCATCGTGACGTCCTCACGCCGACTTCTTGGATCTCGCAGTTCGCGATCTTGTCGGTGCCGGCGCGCAACGCGGCTTGCAAGCCGAGCCTTCGCAGCAGTTTTCCGTCAGATACCCGATGAGCTCGTTCATGACGGAGAAGCTGGCGGCGTAGATCAGCTGTCGCCCCTCGCGACGCTGAGTGATGAGCCCGGCGCGCACAAGGTGCTGTAAGTGAAATGTCAAAGACGATGGAATGAGCCCAACATCCTCGGCAATCTGTCCTGCAGGCAGTCCGTTAGGCCCTTGCTCGACCAGGGCTCGGTAGATGGCAAGCCGATGTTCGTGCGCCAGGGCGGCGAGTGCTGCAATGACTTCTGCGGTCTTCATGTCCATACGATATTACGATAAATGTCGAAATGTCAAACGAACGAGCACCGGCTCTGCCGACAGCTTCCCTTGCGGGCAACGTTAAGCTTCCTTGCCGTTAGCCTACCTCGCCGACGTTGGGGCGGCTTCCTTCGCGGCGGGCCGATCGCTCGCTGTGGATGGAGTTCCCGCTTTCCGCCCCGGCCCTGAGTTCCTCGTATTGACCGTTCTTGATGCCCGATAGGCTGGCTTTGGACTAATGTCTTGCGGGTGTTATCGTTCGCCATCGCTCGCATTCGCTGGCGGAATGGCGTTCGCCCAGTCCGGCGCGATGTAGCCGTGAAAACGTGAAATAACTGACGAGAAAATACAATGAATCACTTGATGAGACTGCGCGAAATTCTCTTGTTCTCTCTCCTCGCAGTGTTTTTTGCGGGGCCTAGTTTCGCAGCCGACCAGAAACCTAAAGCGCTTTTCATCTACGGCGGTTGGGACGGCCATGCGCCGGAACGTTTCCGCGACATCATTGTGCCGTGGCTGCAATCGGAAGGTTTCGACGTACGCGTCTCGGCCAACCTCGATCCGTACACCGATAAGCAGTACATGAGCGAAGTGGACTTGATCGTCCAGATCTATACCCAGGGGAAGATCACCCGGGAACAAGTGTTCGGTCTACTGACCGCTGTCCAGAACGGCGCCGGCATCGCCGGTTGGCACGGCGGTCTCGGCGATGCGTTCCACGATTCACAACGCTATGAATACATGATCGGCGGCCAATGGGTGGAGCATCCCGGCAACGACGGCGTCAAATTTCGGGTAAACATCACCGATCACGAAGATCCCATTACCTACGGACTAAATGATTTCGACGTTGTCTCCGAGCAGTACTACATGCACGTCGACCCCAACAATAAAGTGCTGGCGACGACCACCTTCGATGGTAAGCACGATCATTGGGTGGACGGCGCCACCATGCCGGTCGCATGGAAGAAGGTCTATGGCAAGGGCCGGGTGTTCTACACTGCGCTCGGACATCAGCCCGAAGTATTCGACGTGCCGGAGGCGATGACGATCTTGAAACGCGGGATACTGTGGGCCAGCAAGAGCAAGCATGAAACCACGCCCAATCTAATCTCGCCGACTTACCCGGCGAAATAGCCCGCTGCCGGGATTGACGTATGTGACTTATCCGGTGTGACTCACCCGCCAATGTGAATCCCGCTCTCGCCGACTCTTCATGAGCGGCGAGCGGGGGCGGAGTTGATGTGAGTTCGTTTGCATATATATATTGATAAGTCAATCTCGGCACCAACGCGTTCGCGCAAGAACGTGATGTTGCCTTTGCTCAGGCATTGCTCGCCCCTATTGACCATCGCGAGGCGGAGCGCCCAAGATCGCGCGTCTAGCGCTCAGGCACACGATTCGTCTACCACTCCTGGAAGAATATTTATGCGGGTCGCAGTGTTCTCCCTATTCGTTGCCTTGTTCCTGACATCCACCGCGAACGCCGACTCGCATGCAGCCGATGCGAGCGTCGCGGAAGCCATGAAGCGCCCTCGCATCGCCGCGGCGCTCGCCGCGCGCGCCCGGATGGATGAGGCGACCATCAAGCGGGACATGGACCAGATCAAGTCCCTCCATGCTCCAGGCATCGTCCTGAACGGCCCGAACAACCGCATCAACGACGGGCCCACCATCCTCAAGAACATTGCTGCCGGGCTGGTCAAGCACGGCGCTCTCGACCGCACGATCGAATACGCGGCCGAGCGAGGAAGCGATGTCATCCTGATGGGCAAGGAGACCACGACTTACGAAGACAAGAGCGTCCGTCACCGCCGGTTCACGGATATTTGGACGGAGACTCCGGATGGGTGGAAGATCGTGCTGCGCCAAGCAACGATCTACACTCCGTAGAATCGCAGCACTCCGAGCTGGTCTCATCGGCTCGGTGCCTGCCTTGGGCAGAAAAGCGACCACGTTTCTCTGGTTGCTTCGTCGGTCACACTTCGACGCCCGGTGCCGGGATTGACATGTGTGACTCATCCGGTGTGACTCACCCGCCAATGTCAATCCCGCTCTCGCCGACTCTTCATGAGCGGCGAGGGCCCGTCGTTCTCCTCTGAGTCAGGTGGACGCGTCTTCAAGACCGAAGGGTTTCGGATATCCGACGTTTCGGTGAGAAACCCATAGCGCTCACCACGCCACATGCGCGATTCACGCCAGCGTCTTAGCAGGTCGGATCTCCTAAACCTGACAGCAAAAGATCACGCAAATCAGACCTGCGCTAGGTCCTGGCGCCTTCCGACGTCATCTTTGGCCCTAAGCTGCCCTGCCATGCTCAGAGCGCGTCGATGCTTTTCCGGCAGACATGGACTGGTCAGAGCACGTCGCACAATCTCGGGACGATTTGAGTTTCTGCAGCTCGTTTGCTGCTTTGCCAATAGCACTGCGGATTGCATCTCGCGCTGTGAGCGCATTGTTGGTCCGGTCGCACGATCTAACACTGATATGGTGTTCGCCAGTGCTGAGAAGCAGCGTGACGCAGAACGGCCTTGATTTCTCCGGCGATGAATTTCCCCCTTGAATATGGACTCGACAACTACGCACGCTGTCGCACTCGCGCTCCAGGCCATCGAGACCGGTCATTAGAAACGTCTCGGTGGGTTCGTCGAGTTGGAACTGACTCTGAGTTACGACGACATGCCTCACAACGTCTCCCGTGTGCTTCACAAACGACTCTGAACAGATCAAGGACCAGTGGATGACAGTAGACGATCAGGACGCCACGCGGGCATTGACTTAAGTCAAGACGAGACACGCAAGGATGGATCTAGTCGAGGGGATGGCAGAAGTGCGATGAAAGTCGCGGTTCGCGTGTATCCTCGGAACCGGCACCGCTCGCGAGCCCGCTCCAATTCGTCGTCTCTGTAACCATTTGTCATTCCTGCGTGTCCTAAGCAAGTCATGCAAAGGGGCAGATGAACGACCATGCGGATCTGGGTTAAAGCGCGCAGTCTAGGAGGATCGTTCACAGCGCTCGCGCTCCGACGTACTCGAGGGGCCAGCTGTCCATGAATCGTACCACTCGGCGATCCTTCATCATCGGTACGACGTGCGCTGGCGCTCTAGCGGCCATGTCGGTGACTCATCGAGTTCGCGCGAAGTCTCATGACGCACTCATCGATGCAGATGGCGCGCTTAGGCGTTCGATAGACGAGGAGCGTCGAAGGATTCGCGCGGCGATGTCGAAGGACGGCATCCCGGGCGCCGCGATCTGCCTCATCTACGACGGAAAGCCCGCCTGGATCGAAGGGTTTGGCGTCATCGACGAAAAGTCGAAACTCCCGATCGGGCTGGAGACGATATTCAGCATCCAGTCCACTTCCAAGAACATCACGACAACCGCAATCATGCTGGCGGTTCAACGAGGGTTGCTCGATCTGGACGAGCCCATCACGAAGTACGTGCCCGACTTCACCATCAACAGTCGCTTCGAGGCGAACGCGCAAGAGAAGATGACGTTGCGATATCTGCTTGCGCACAGAGCAGGTTTCACTCACGAAGCTCCCGTCGGAAACAACGATGATCCGAGTTTTCCCAGCTTCGAAGCTCACGTTCAAAGCATTTCTGATACTTGGTTGCGCTTTCCAGTGGGCGACCGCTTCCGCTACTCCAATCTCGGATTCGATCTAGCGGGATTCATCCTCCAGACAGTGATGAGAAAGCCTTTCTCCGAATGTCTGAGGACGCTTCTGTTCGATCCGCTCGCGATGCAAGACACGACTGCCGATACCGATGACTACATGCAGCGCGCAGATCGCGCGATTGGACATCTAGACGGCTACGAAGCCGTTCCGCGTCGACTGCCATTTATCCCCTCGGGCGGGGTTTACGCGAGCCCTCGTGATCTCGCCACCTATCTGCTCTTTCACCTAAACAAAGGTAAGCGCGGTGGGCGAACGTTCCTGAGCGAAGCGCTCTGGGATGAGATGCATAGCTTTCCCTTTTCAGGCGCTTACAGCCTGGGCGTCGCGGGTTGGAAGCTGCGGTTCGGCGATACGGATTTATGGACCCTGCATCACAACGGCGGCGGATCTGGGTTCGGATGCGTTTTTCGTTTCTACCCAGAAGAGAAACTCGGTCTGGGAGTGCTATTCAATCGCGGCGTCGGCACGGCCTACGGATGGGGTGCGTCATTGATCGACCAGATACTCGCACGCCGACATGGGCCGCAACAGCCCAGAGTTCGCATCGAGAATTTGCCCGCGGTGACGCTCGCCCCGGAGGCGCTCGGGAAGTTCGTGGGGAACTGGATCGGTGGGGACTCCGCCACCGACTTCAGAGTCAAGGAAGGGTCCTTGATCATGAGACAGGGCACTGCAGACATACCCGTGCGCGTCATCTCGCCCCTTGAGATCGCACTTGCCGGCGAAGGACCCAACGGGAATGCGTTGCGGATGACGTACTTCGCCTCGCTGAATGGAAGCATGGCACATATGGAATCTGCGTTTAGCTTCGGACACTTGGACTATAACGATGGACCGAACGATGCACCGGGGCCGAACAAGGAAGAGTGGGATGCTTACGTGGGTCGGTATTGGATCTATTTCTGGCGTAAGAGGGCGCACGACGTCATCATCCATCGGCAGAACGGCTACCTGTATCTGAACGAGATTCGTTTGGTGGACGAACATGAATCGGGCCTGTTCTTCACCTCTGACGGAGAAGCTGTAGATTTTCGAAGCGATCCTCCGACGTGGAAGAGCCTGCCGCTACGACGCACCTAAAGTGGCCTGTCGACCTTGCATGCGTCGTGGGCATGACCGTGTCATCTGGACTTGCGCTAATGGCCGCGCCGTTGGGCAGTCGTGCACAGCAGGCAGTACGACGTACACCTGGCCAGATACTTGGACCGTTCTATCCCATGCAAAAGCCGGCTGATGCTGATGCTGACGCAGATCTGACGAGTCCGATCCAAGCGCCCATTGGCTCAGCGGCGAGTCGCTAAACGTTCGCTCTCGATCTTGGCGATGGTCGCTTCGATTTCCTTGCGCCGACCCTCATCGGCACGCTCTCGTCCAGCTCGTGCAGGAGCCGCAAGCGCCTTGTGCAAATGCCGGAGGGCTTCATCGCGTTCGCCCTGCTCGAGCAGGAACTCGCCGTAGAAAAAGTTTGGATCGATGCCGTCCGGGCTCATCCCGAGCGCGCGTTCGAGATAGTCGCGAGCCTTCCCATCGTCGCCAAACCCGAGCGGGAATCCCGGTACCTTGAAGTAGAGTGCACCGAGGCTCGTGTACGCCGAACCATCGAGCGCCTTAGGATCGATGTCTAGAGAGGCCTGCAGCGCAGCGCGCGATTGCTTCGCGAGCTTGAGCGCACTGAGCCCGCCTTTCGCGCCCGCATACGTGCTGAGCACGATGCCCTTCCAGATGAGCGGCTCGGCTCGTCCCGGGTTGGCCTCGACGAACGCGTCTGCTCGCTTGGCGAGCGCATCGAACGCCTGCACCTGTGCGTTCCCATGCGGCGTGTTGTAGTTTGCATCGGCCCATGCCGATTGAATGGCTGCAAGCTCTGCATCGAAATCGGCGCTCTGCGCGTGCACCGATACGCTGGAGAGGGCGAAGAATAAGGCAGCGAAATATGCACTGAAGATTCTCATGAGGCTCTCCTCGAGAAGGACTGAATCGGCAACGTGTCGGCCTTCGATCTCGCGTGCTGCCGAATGGCGGGTAGCTGTTTCGCGAGTGAGCGGTCGACGATGCGGGGCAGTAGCGCATTCAAGCGCACGAAAAATTTCTCCGGCCAGCCGATCACGCTCTCCGCGGTACCGGTTTCGAGCAGCGCGCACAGTGCATCGGCGACTCGCTCGGGTGGGTCCACGGCGATGCCAAGCAACTCGTTCAAAGCATTTACCGCGCTCGAGTTGAACTTCGTGCGGGTGGCGCGCGGCGCGAGGTAATGAACGCGCACGCTCGTATCGATGAGCTCGCGTCGCAACGCTTCACTGAATCCGCGGAGCGCGAACTTCGTCGCCGAGTAGACGGCGTGACCCGGATAGCCGATCGCTCCGAAGACCGAGCCGAGATTGACGATGTGTGCCTGGCGTTGACGTGAGAGGTGCGGGAGCAACGCATGACACAGCTTCACCGGGGCCAGTACGTTTACGTCGAACGCGCGATCGATCTCGTCCCGCCGCTCACTTTCGAACAGGCCGAAGTCGCCAACTCCGGCGATGTTGACGAGGGTGTTCACGCCACCTTGCCAGGTGTGCGCCAACTCGCAGATGCGCCGGCGGTCTTCGCTGATGGTGACGTCCGCGGAGATGGATATCGTGCGATCGTTGGAAGGATCGATCGTGTGCGCCAGTTCTTTCAACGAACGAGGGTCGCGAGCCGTAAGTACGGCTCTGCCTCCGCGCTGAAGAATGCCCGTGGCGACGGCCGCACCGATTCCGCCGCTCGCGCCGGTGATCAGCGCATTGATGTGCTGCAGGCTCATGCGATTCTCCGGAGCTCAGCGACGGTAGCTGAGCTGGAGGGGAGTGGATCGAGCCGTCGGAACATCGAGCCGTACAGCCAATAGATCGACTTCGCGCAGCGAACGACGGCATCACGATCCTCATCGCAGTCGAGACGCTCGAGGATGCCCGCGAGGTGCTCGATGTGCTCTCGATCGAGCGTGCCGTGGCTGCGCAGATAGGTAAGTGCGCGGTTCGGCAATCCAAGCGCGCGCTGAATCTCATCTGCTGCACGTAGCGCGAGATTGACGCTCGTGCCTTCGAGCACATGCACCATGCCGAAGAAGCCGATGGGGTTGTGTCGCAGGACCGTGTCATACGCGAAAGCGACCATCGCGTCCGTCGCGACATCGGGCTCGGCTCTGGAAGCTGCCTGACGATCGCCGCCGGCCGCATCGATGTCGTTCAGGATCCATTGATCGTGACCTTGTTCTTCCTCGATGTAGTGCACGATCTGCGGCTGAAGCCACGCCACTCGCTCAGGGAGCCGCGATCCGACGGCCATGAGCAACGGCACGGTATGTCGAACGTGGTGGTACGCCTGCGTGAGAAACGCGATATACAACTCGCGCGTGATGTCGCCGGCGAGCGCGCGTTGAATCACGGGCGCCCCGAGGAGGTACTCGCGCTCGCGCGTAGTACGCTGGATGAGATCTTCGGTGAATGTCATCAAGGGTAACTCTGCAAGTTGCGCAGACGATGGGCGTGCGCGTGGTGGGCGAGAATGCGTTGTGACTAGGACGCCAGGGCCTCGGCGTACAGGTCGCCAATGAGCTGCGCATACCGAGCGGCGATTGCATCGCGCCGCGGGCGAGCGTTGGCGGTGAGCAGACCCTCTTCGTGGCTCAACGCGCGTGGGAGCGGCGCCCAGCGAACGACCCGCGCATACGCGGGCAGCTGCGAGTTCGCGGCCGCGATGGCGCGTTCGATGTGTTGATTCGTGACCGACACGCTCGAGGGCCAAATGAGCGCGGCCGGGTAGGGATAAGCTTCGCCTATGACGATCGCTTGTCCGATCGCGGGATCGCGCAAGAGGTTTGCTTCGACCCACTCGGGCGACACATTCCGGCCCATGCTCGTGATGAACATGTTCTTCATTCGGCCGCGAACGTAGACATAGCCATCCTCATCGATGTAGCCGAGATCGCCCGTCGCGATCTCATCCGTTTGAGTTTCCGCAGCGCCGAGATAACCGCTCATGAGCGCACCGCGAACGATGATCTGGCCATGCTCGTCGATGCGCACGTTCGCATGTGGCAGCGGTTTGCCTACACTTCCGGGACGTAGCTGCGTGCCTGCGTTCAAGCACACGACCGAGGCACATTCACTGAGTCCATAGCCTTCATAGACAGGCAGTCCAAGGGCTCGCGCATCGTCAAGCAGGGCAGCGGACAGGGCAGCACCGCCCACCGCAACGAACTGCAGATCCGGTGGCGGTGCCCAGCCGCGCTTCGCGGCACCGACGATGAGGCGTAGCAGCTCCGGCACGAGAATCAGACTGTGCGCAGATGAGCTCGTGATCGACTCGAGAAAGGCTTCTCGATCGACTGCGCCGTGATTGATGCCGGTCGCGCGCGTCGAAGGAAGGATGACACTCGCGCCGAGCAGAAGGCTTGCGTAAACGCCGGCAACATTCTCGAGGAGCGTCGCAAGGGGCATCGTGCACACATGCCTAGCGATACCCGCAGGGGCTGCGAGCGCGACGGAGCGTGCGACCTGCTCGATGGCATGGCGCGCAAGACACACCCCTTTGGGAGTCCCCGTGCTTCCGGAAGTGTAAGTCACCTTCACGGTGCCGGTCGGGATGCGCTTGCGGCTCTTATCCACTCTGCGGCGAAACAGGCACAGTCGCGAATGCGGAGAAGCGGCGACGAGGGAGAACCCGCTCGGCGCGCGCTCCGGTGCGTCAGTGAAGAAGCAATCGAGATCGGCATCCGCGATCACGTGCTCGAGCTGCGTTTGTGTGAACCAGTCGGGAATCGGGACGTTGACGGCCTCGATCTGCAAGAGCGCAAGATCGGCGATGACCCAGTCCGCACTGTTGTCGGCGAGCAGGCCGCAGCGCTTGACGAGCTGCGCCTTGAGCCACTGCGCTTCGGCGAAGACGCTCTGGCGCAAACCCGAGTAGCTGAGCTCGCGACGCGCGTCGCTCAGCGCCAGGGCGGGTCCAGATGCGAGCGCGAGCGCACTCAGGACTTTGCTATGCATCTCGGCTCACACCTTTCGAGCACGTGAATGCGGCTCCGTGAGGGAGCCAGCCTGCAAGAACCTTCGGATCGTGCTCGTAATAGCGACCCCACTCATCGCCGCAATCGGAGACTTTGTCTGCGCTCGCGGTGCACAGCTCGATGACGGGTGCATTGGATTGCGACAAGATGCTGCGCACGGCATCCGTGGCAGTGAACGCGATCCATGCGTGACCGCGTTCCAGCAGCAGGTTCGGCAGCATCGCGACGAGATGAAAGGCGGCGCGACAACTGAGGCTTGCGAGATTACCGACCTCGACGATCTGCTCACGCGGGATCTGCATGCCTACACGTTCCGACAATGCGGCTTCGATGGGCTGAGTCAAATAGCGTTCCAGGAACAGATGCTCTGCAGCCGCACTGCGCACGCCGGCTACACCGCAGATGCGCTCGTCACGGCCCTGCAGCGCGACTAGCGTGGGCATGAACGAACGGATATGGGCTCCATGTTTCAGCGCGAATGCGCGTTGTACGTAACCTTCGAGCCGAGTGCGCAGCGGATCGCCCCGTTCATAGGTTGCCAGCGTATGTCTTTGGCAACGCTGCGAAGAACGTCTGCGTTCGACGTCGGATCGAGCGTCCGCAGACTGGGATTCGAATGAAGTCACGCGGGTTCCTGTGTCAGCGCCATGAAGTGCTTCATGGTGATAGACGCTCGAGCGCGATCGGATCAATCGCGCGTTCGCCCGCGCCGCCAGCTCAAGCATCGATGCAAGCCGCTCACCCGCTGCGCTCGCTGCTAGGGAACGAAAGCCAAGTCACATTAAGTGTAAGCTCCAGCGCCGGATGGGCGGGTACCCTGATGCTCGGCTGACCGACGCGCGCGAGCGAACCGAACGCTGACTCGCAGTCCACGGTGTTGCGAGCCTTCGCCATACGTGAGCGTCGCGCCGTGCAGCTCCACGATGCGCTCCACGAGCGAAAGGCCTAGACCGCTACCTTCAACCTGATTGGTGTCACGGAAGAAGCGCCGCCCCAAGCTCGCGCGCTGTTCGACCGTCACGCCCGGGCCATCGTCTTCGACGATCAGCTCGCAGGCATCGTCCAGTGCCACGACACTGACAGTGATTTGGACACCTCGTCTCCCGTGAAGGACCGCATTCTCCACGAGGTTGCGGATCACGGACGCAAGCAATGCGGGATCGCCAGACACCATTGCAGCGTCGGATGATTCGAGCGCGATCGTCGCTCCGTGCTCGATCGCACGCGGCGCAAGTTCCGCCAATGTCCGCTTCGCCAGATGATTCAGATCGACGCTCGCGAGGGAGGTGGTGTCCTTTGCGGCGTCCAGGCGAGCAAGCGCCAGTAATTGATCGACCAGGCGCGATAGTCGTGCGGCGGATGCAGAGATGTTTTCTAGCCCCGTGCGCACCGCGTTCGGATCTTCTGTGCCGAGAGAAGCTTCGGCCTGTGCACGAATCGCAGCGACAGGATTGCGCAGCTCATGGGCTGCATCGGACGTGAAGCGCTTCTCGCTGGCCATCGAGCGTTCGATTCTCTCGAACAAGGCGTTGAGACGCTCGATGAGCGGATGCACTTCGCCGGGTGCAGCACCGATATCGAGCCGATCCAGGTTGCCGGGCTCGCGGCGTTCGACTTCCTCGCTGATGCGCCTGATGGGCGCGAGCCCACTGGTTACGATCCACCAGATGAGCGCGCCCATGAGCGGGAGCGCGGCGATGAGCGGCAGCATCGCATTGAACGCGATCTGTGCGGCCAGCCGCTCGCGGGCGTCATGACGCTCTGCCATTTGCACCAAGATCTGATGCTCGAAATCCCAATCGCTGAACACCCGCCAGTGTTGTCCGGCGATCGTCGCGTCGCTGAACCCTTGCTCCGTATCGGAGAACCGCTCGGTGGGCGCAGCGCCTAACCGCAGCAACAGGCGCCCGCGCGAGTCCCAGAGCTGAACCGCGAAGTGTTGCGCGTACTGCTGCAAGTCCTCTTGCTCCAATTCTTCGAGCTCGAGCAACTCGTGACCCGCTTGACTCGAGAGGAGCCGTGCCGACTGCGCGAGATGAGCATCGAAGAGCTGATCGAGCTGCTCATGTGCGTCGTAGTAGCTCGCGATGAGCGCAACGATCCACAAGCTCCCCATGGCGCCGAGCAAGGACCACAGCAGACGCTTACGAATCGTGCCTGCAGTCATGGATCAGTTGGTCTTCGCACGGGCATCAGATAGCCGACACCGCGGATCGTGCGTATGACATCGGGATGCAGCTTGCGGCGAAGGTGGTGAACGTACACCTCGATGGCATTGCTCTCGAGCGTGCGGCTCCACTCATACAGGCTCGCCTCGAGTTGCTCTCGCGTGAGCACGCGGCCGGCGTTGAGCATCAGCTCACGCAAGACGGCAAACTCACGAGCCGAGAGCTGTACGGGCTCACCTTGAAACAGCACGGAGCGGCTCGCCATGTCGAGTACGAGCTCCCCGACGTTCAGGACTCCGGATGCGAGTCCTTGCGAGCGGCGAATCAACGCACGGAGTCTGGCTGCGAGCTCGGCGATCGCGACAGGCTTGACCACATAGTCATCCGCTCCGAGATCGAGTCCTTTGACGCGGTCTTCAACAGCATCTCGGGCGGTGAGCACCAGCACTGGAGTCGCATCGCGTTTCGCTCGCAACCCGCGAAGCAGCTCCAAGCCGGCCAGTTTTGGCAGCCCGAGATCGAGCACGACGCCCGCAAACTGCTCGGTCTCGAGCGCTGCGCGCGCTGCGGCGCCGTCGCGAAACCAGTCGACTGCGAAGCCCGCGTGCTGCAAGCCTTCGCGCAACGCGGCGCCGAGGAGAGCCTCATCCTCCGCCAGCAGAATCCTCATAGTTCAATCGTCGTCCGAATCGTGCTCGTACGACAAGCGGGGAGACTCCACTACCGACTGCGTACCCGCCCACGAAGGCAGATTGGGTGTCTGTCCAGAGACGGTCGTGAGACCCCAGAAGGCCAGGATGCCTGCGAGCATCAGTGCTCCCGTCAGACTCGCGTTACGCACATTCGGGACGGTGCCGCTCAGCTTCTTGTAGCCGGTCAACATCGCGCGGACGAGGTTCTGACGTTCGGCGATGCTGCTGACGATCACGCCGGCGACGTGAACGAACACGACGAACAGCCACGCGTTGGCTGCGACTTCGTGCACCTCCTCCATGGCCTCGCCGCCGATTTCGTTGAAGTGGAGATAGCCGCTCGCGCCGGTCACGAGCGCGAGGACCAGCATGAGCCAGATCGCCCAACTGCCAGCCGGCGTGTGGCCGGGATGCTCACGAACATCGCCGTGCGCAAGTCCTTTGAGATGGTCGGCGACTGCGCGCGGACCAAACACAAAGGAGCGAAACCGCGCGTAGGGAGTCCCGAGAAAACCCCATACCAGTCGAAACAGAACGAGTGCTACGACGGTGTAGCCGAACATCACGTGCAGGTGAAGAACCCGCTCAGATTCGGCAAGCAAATATGCGCCGAAGAAGGAAAGCGCAAGCGACCAATGGAAAACTCGCGTGGGTAGATCCCAAACGCGCACTTTGGCGACAGCTCCGTTACTCATGATGGACCTCTTTCGGGAGTTGAGCGACGGTGGAGAACGCCGCTCACCCGCAAGCCGACGATGCGAACAGACATACGGTGCATCCTCCACATGGATGCACCGTATTACTCGCGGCTTAAAGGATCCTTAAATGAGGGCGCGATGGCCGATGGGGCAGGGCTCGCGTCCTAAGTCGATGAGCACCGCGGTTGCGGAGTACCTCAGTGAAGCGCGCCAATCACGTTTGACAACCGACGTCGGACTTCCCCGGCCGTGGTCGCGAGCGCAGGGTTTCCGGTGCGTTCCATCGCAATGACCGGATCGACACTCGCCACCTCGATTCGTCCGTCAGCCGTCTCGCGCACGATGACATTGCAGGGAAGCAGCACCCCGAGCTTGTCTTCGACCTTGAGCGCCTCGTGCGCGAATCCGGGATTGCAGGCACCCAGGATCCGATACTTCGGAATCTCCGCGCCGATCTTGCTCTTCAGCGTCGCTTGCACATCGATATCCGTGAGGACTCCGAAGCCTTCGGACTTCAGGTGCTCGATGACATTGGCCAGAACGCGATCGAATGGACCGTGGACGGTCTTCGCCAAGTAGTAAGACATGACAGTCGTCCTCCACGCCCGTGCGTATTCCGCGGCTCTCAGTTGCGGTTCCAACCCTGATCTACAGTGTCATCGGGTGGCGTTTAGAGTCATTACGCAGATGTGGCACGGAGTTAGCGCTGACGCGTAGTTGAATTTGTAAGTACAGTAGTGCGATCTCAGGTGGCGAATGGCGTGACCTCATGCTCCACAGCGTGCCTGCCGAACGAGTCGAGATCGCCTCTGGCGAGCCACGCGGATTGACGCAGGCGGAGGTCATCGCGAGCCGCAGCCGCTTCGGCCGCAACGACATCGTCGTCACGCCCCCGTCCGGATGGCGCCATGTCGTGCGCGATACCGCGCGCGACCCGATGATCTGGTTTCTCGTTGCAACCGCAGTGCTGTTTGCATGGCTTGGAGACTATGTCGAAGCGGCGATCTTGGCGGTGGCGCTCATCCCTATCGTCGGAATCGACGCCTATCTACATCGTCGTACACAGGCGAGCACCGAAGGACTCGCCGGCCAACTGGCCGCACAGGCCCAAGTCCTGCGAGAAGGCGCACTCACTCAGGTGCCGTCGAGCGACCTCGTGCCGGGTGATGTCGTAGTCGTCCGGGAATCCGAATCCTTTCCAGCCGATGGTGTGTTGATCGCCAGCGAGGATGTGCAGGTTGACGAATCCGCGTTGACCGGGGAGGCGCTCCCTGTGCGCAAGCACGCATACACGTGGCGGGTTGATGAAGATCGAGGAGAGGCCGCTTCGGCCGAATGGGCCATCGAGCACGAAAGCTGGGGTGCTGCCGGAACACGCGTGCTGACGGGTGAAGCCCGCTTGTACGTCGTATTCACGGGCGCTGAGACGCTGTATGGTCAGATCGTGCGCTCAGCGCAGTCGGGCGCGCACGAGCGAACACAACTACAACAGGCGCTGTCCTCGCTCGTCATCACCTTGATCGTTGCAGCAGCGCTGATGTGCATCGCGCTCGCTGCAACGCGCTATCTGCAGGGGCATGGACTGGTCGATGCGCTGCTCAGTGCAGTCACATTGGCAGTGGCGGCTCTGCCGGAAGAATTTCCCCTCGTCTTCACATTCTTTCTGAGCATCGGTGTCTATCGTCTGGCGCGTCGAAGCGCGCTCGTGCGCCGCGCCGTTGCCGTCGAAAACATTGGGCGTGTGACCTGCATTTGTTCGGATAAGACAGGAACGCTCACGGAGGGGCGGCTGGATCTCGCGCATGTTCTAACCGCAGACGCCGGGGCCGATGAGCGATTGCTCATGGCTGCCTCGATCGCATCGCGCGCTGGCAGTAACGACCCGATGGATCGCGCAGTGCTCGCGCGCGGCCTGACCGTACTAGGTGAGCGCCTCGCGACGTTCCCGTTCACGGAAGATCGGCGCCGCGAAGTCGGCATCGTTCGAGATCCGAAGCTCGGGGTGATCGCAGCAGCAAAGGGCGCGCCCGAAACGATCCTGAGCATGACGACGCTCTCGCAGGTTGAGCGTGACACGTGGCTCGAGCGAACGATGGAACTTGCCTCAGCCGGTCAGAAGGTCATCGCGTGCGCCGCGCGTTCACTCGAACGCTGGCACGGCGGCGAGCCGGATCGCGACTATGCCTTCTTGGGCTTGCTCGCCTTCGAGGATCCCGTGAGATCAACGGCGGCCACAGCTGTGAAAGCAGCACAGGCGGCTGGGATTCGCGTCATCATGGTCACCGGCGATCATCCCGCGACGGCTGCTGCGGTTGCCGCCAAGCTTGGCATTGGCACACATCCGCCGCGTGTGATCGACGGGCCAGACTTGCCAGAGTACTTGCGAGCCGATCGCGCCGCGGGACTCGACGCGTTCGATGTCATCGCCCGCTGCATTCCGATGCAGAAGCTCGAGCTGGTTCGCGCGCTGCAAGCGGCTGGTGAAACCGTCGCGGTCACCGGTGATGGCGTGAATGACGTCCCCGCTTTGCAAGGCGCGGATATCGGAATCGCGATGGGAGAGCGGGGGACCCGTAGCGCGCGCGAGGTCGCCTCGATCGTGCTGCTCGATGATGACTTTCGCACGATCATCAATGCGATCTCCGAGGGGCGACAGCTCTTCGAGAACTTGAAACGCAGCTTCGCCTATTTATTGATGGTGCACATTCCACTGGTGCTCACGGCAGCCTTCATCCCGTTTGCGGGTTATCCGCTTCTGTACTTGCCGGTGCACATCGTCTGGTTCGAGCTGATGATTCATCCCACGGCGCTGCTGGTGTTTCCGCAACTGCCGCCGTCACACCGGCTCGTGCATATCAGGCGTGGGGCGCACCGGCGATTCTTCGATCGTGCCGAGTGGACGGTTATCGCCATCGTAGGGCTCCTCGTCACGACCGCAATCGTGCTTGGCTATGTCCGCAGTCTCGGACCGACTCAGAATATCGAGCACGCACGCAGCATGGCCATGATCGTACTGATCGTCTCCAGCGCGGCCGTGACACTCGGTCTCAGCGGTGTACGCGCGCGGAGTGCGCTCCTTGCTGCTGCAGCAGCGCTTCTTTCTGCGATCGTATTCGTACAAGTCGACCCGCTGGCGCGCATGCTGCACTTGGAGCCGCTGCATGCAGACGACTGGCTGCTTGCGGGTGCGGCAGGCGTGCTCCCTGGGCTCATCGCTGGCTTCATCTCATGGCAAGCTCGAAGAGCACGCATCGAAGTGTGAAGCTTGCAATGTGACAAACGCAGCTTCCTTTCATGCGCGCTTACTGAGGTTTCCGCGGAATCTCAACCCGTCAGTCTGGGATCTCGGGCCGTACATCGAAGAATGTGAATCGGCCGCTGGGGCTCACCTCCGCAGTCGCGATGAATGTCTTGTTCCCGCTGCGAGCTCGATACTCGACGTGCAAGTCATCGCCCACTTCTCGACGCTCGAGCAGCGACAGTCTGTCAAATGAGCTCATGCCCTGCAGCTGAACTTTATATTGCTTGTTCATGTACGCGAGCGCGCCTGCGCGTAGCCATTCGAAATCTTCGGCGCGCAGCGTGCCGGTCGCTGACTGTCGAATCAGTTCGAGTACGCGTTGCGCCAGTGCAGGGTCCGGATCGGTTTGCGGACTTCGCCGGGTCAGAATCGCAGGCACGATCACGCCGGCAACTCGCCGCGTGATCTGCGTTTCGTCAACTCCGTCCAGATTGCAAAGCATCAGGACCGTGAGGTCCTCCTCGAGCAGATGCACGTAGGCGGTAGTGAAGCCCCACGTGTGGCCAGTGTGACCAATGCGCGCCGGTCCGGGGCCATCGGGCAAGCCCCAGCCAAACCCGTACGGAAACGGTTTACCGCTCGCCAATCTCACCGGTGTGAGAATTGCTTCCCAGCTCGATGGCTTGAGCAGTGCGCGCTCGCGCACCGCGCGATCCCAACGAATCAAGTCATCCGCCGAGAGGTACAGCGCGCCGTCGGCAGTCGTGTTCAGCGTCGGCGCCACCCACGGTTGATTCTTGAGCTGCTCATTTACGATTCGATAGCCAGCAGCGCGGTGCTCCACGATATCCTCTTCGCTGATGACGCGGGCGCTCGACATGCCTAGAGGCGTGAACACGCGCTCGCGCAGAAGGTCGCCGTACAACTTGCCTGATGCGCGATGCACGATGAACCCAAGCAGCACGTAACCCGTGTTGCTGTAGTTCCAGCGTTTGCCGGCCGGGAACTCGAGCGTCATTGCGAAGGTCTTGCCCACGAATTCTTCTTCCGTGAAGTCCTTGCGAAGGTCCAGCGTGCCGTCGATGTAGTCCGGTATTCCCGATGTGTGCGTGAGCAAGTGTCGCAACGTGATCGATCGCCATGCGGCAGGCGCTTCAGGAAAGAAGCGTGCGACCGAATCTTCAAGCGAGAGCTTTCCGTCCTCCACGAGCAGCATGATGGCCGCGGCTGTAAACATCTTGCCGAGCGAGGCGGACTGAAAAACAGTCTGGCGCGATACGGGCACCCGATGCTCGACGTTCGCGAAACCGTAGCCGCTTGCACGTAAGATCTCGCCGCGCGAGATCACCGCGAGGGCAAGACCCGGAATGCGTTGGGCCGTCATCTCCTCCGCGACGATACGATCGATCTGCGTCCCGATTCCCTCTAGTGCTTGCGACGCGGTGCTCGGGTTCGCTGATGACGAGGGTGTCTCTGAGGGCGTCTGCGTCGAAGGTGCGCTGGGTATATTTTCCGCCGCGTTGGCGAGCGTCGCTGCGAGCAGTACGGCACTGATGAAGACCCGCAGCAAGCGTAGCACCGAGCGTGCAGGCATGATTGCTCTCCCGCGCCCTTCCCTGATTGTTTCTGATCCTACTCGCACCGCGCTTGCGTTGCGCACGAACCTGACAGGAAAATCGAATTCCTCCATGAATCATGCGGCGCGCGTCAAAGTGCAGGTGCAGCAAGTCCACGCTGGTGGCGGACGTGCAGAATCAGCTTCCAAGACCCGATGAGATTTCGCGTCTCAGGCGTCGACTTGCAGCGCGGCCAACAATCTAACTAACACCGCGCGCTCGAGGCGCAGGCGTTTCTCTCGCCACGTCATCCAGAGCCACGCTACGGTCGATAGAATCAGACAAACCGCAGTGTAGAAGATGAGAAATCCGAAGGCATGAATAAGGCCGATCGCCTCGAGGACCCAGAGCGTCGTCACGAAAAGCGCGATGATTGCGATATGCCAACGCCCGATGCGAATTGCCGAAAGCGAGGACTCGGCGCGGCGCATGCCGACGCGCAAGAGCGTTTCAGGCGTTTCGGCGTCCCATGCGAGGCTGTGACGTCGCGCTATCACGGTGGCAGCACAAAGCGCGGGAGTCGCGATCAACATCACTCCAGCACTCAAGGCAAACAAGAGCTTGTGCTCCTCGGTATGCGCCGCAACCCAGGCAAACCAGATTCCGACGAACAGCGCGACAGCACAACCCGCTATCTCCGAACCGAGCACGATATGCGGCATCCACCGCGTGCGACGTAAGCGACGCAAGACTCGAGCCGCGTCGTGGTCTTGCGATTGCCAGTCACTCTGCAAACTACGGATGAAGTTGTCATTCATGGCCGAGCAGCACCTTGAGCTGTTGCTTGGCACGGTTCACGCGGATCCCGACGTTGGCCACGCTGATGCCGAGTGTGTCGGCGATCTCGTCGTAGCTCAGGTCTTCCAAGATCAGTGTCATGACCTGCCGATAGGGGAGCGTGAGTCCCCGAATCGCTTCCAGTAATCGCTCGCCGCGCTCCTGTTCGATGAGTGCTTGCTCCTGGCTCGCCGCTTCGGCGGCAAGATCGTCCAAGCTCTCCTGATGCGCTCGTTCGCGCATTCGCTTGGCGACATGGCTTAGACAGCGATTGTGCGCAATGCGAAACACGAAGGGTTTCAATTTGTCGGCATGAGCCAATCGGGGCAGCGAAGAGAGAATCGCCATCAGAACCTCCTGCAGCAGCTCCTCCTGCAGAGCGCGGTCGCGCTCATACGAGGCTACGACGCGCGCGAGGGCGGGGGCGAATTGGGTGATGACGTCGCGTGCATCCATCCAAGCAATAGTCCCTGGAGCAGCACACTTCTTACAACTGCCGTTCGAATGTAAGGCAAATGCACGACCCCGAGACTGATAGTCAGTCGGCGATGGGCCGAGCACTGGGAGAGCTTCATGGGCGGGCACACGGGGTTTCGCTATGCATTCGCGCTTCTGAGCTTGGGCATGGCCCAGGCCGCGATGCCCGATCCGGCACGCGCGGATGTCTATCATGGGTTCACTCTGATCGACCCTGCCACCGAAAAGCGAATCGAGAACGCGTGGGTCGTCGTTGAAAACGGCCGGATCTCTCGCATTGGCTCCGGCAAGGCGCCGCGGCTATCCGACTCTAAGCATGCTCACGACTTGACCGATCGGTTCGTGCTTCCCGGATTCATCGACGCGCATGCGCATGTCACTGCCACCGGCATCGTAGATGTAGAAATGCGCGACGGCGCTCCCGTGATCTCGATGAAGATCGACGAACGCATCACCCAGCGCAACGCCCGCGTCGCGCTCGCACGAGGCGTGACAACCGTGCGCAATCCCGGCGGGTCGCCCGTAGCGAATGCACATTACGATCGCATGATTGCCTCGGGTACGTGGATCGGTCCCGAAGCTCGGCACGCCGGTGCGGTGATCCAACCCCCGCCGATGTCGGGTGAGATGTTCCGCTATCCGCGCACGGAGGCCGAATGGCAAGCGGCGGCGTCACAGGAGGCCGCGCTCGGCATGAGGTACTTCAAGCTCTACACGGACCTGAGCGAGCAAGAGCTCGCGACGGGGATTCGCGTTGCGCACGAACACGGCCTCAAGGCGATTGCTCATTTGAATCGCGTGAGCTGGACGCGCGCGATTGAGCTCGGCATAGATGGTCTCGAGCATGCGCTGCCGACGAGTCCGGATCTGCTTGAACCTGACGCGCGTGCGAAGTACGTGGCCGAATTGGATCAAACGTCCAGGTTTATGTACCGGTGGTTCGAGCTCGCTGACTATGATGGTCCTTTGATCCGCAACCTCGTCGATTTGCTTGCGAAGAAGAAAATTGCGGTCAACCTGACACTCGTCGTCAACGAGTTGATCTATCACACCGATGATCTCAGCCGCGTGCTACCCGAATTTGAGCGCAAGGAGTTTGATCCCGAGGTGTTCGCGGTCTACGAGGCGCAGTTGCGCGCGAGTGCGGCGGGTTGGTCATCGGAGGACTACGAGCGAGCGCGCCGCGCGATGCCGAAGGTGCAGGCATTCGCACGCCTGTTGCACGATGCCGGCGTTCCCATGATGGTGGGTACCGACGCGGGTGGCGGTGTTCTCTATGGCCGCGAGCTGGAGTTGCACCGCGAGGCGGGGATCCCCGCGTGGGACGTGCTGCGAATGGCGACATCCGAAGCGGCCGACATCATGGGCATCGGGGATCGTGTCGGCCGTATCAAGGAAGGCTACGAGGCGGATCTGGTGATCCTCGAAGTCGATCCGCTCACTGACATCCGCGCTGTCCACCGGGTGTACGCGGTGATCAACAACGGCAAGGTGCTAAAGCCGGCAGAGCTCAGTGTGCGGAGGGAGCACTCCCAACACTAACGTCGCGCACGATGAGGTGTTGGGGCACTCCTCCCGGTGTCTCACTTGCCTCCTTGTCGAGAGCCTGTTTCGCGATTGGTGTCACCACGTCTATACAGTGATACGGCTCACAACCTGCCTTACGCGCGGGGCAAGCAACGTCACAGCCACGCACGCGACAGGCCATGTCGTTAAACAACTCTTGACCCACTGCCCGGCAAACCCTGGGTGGATGCCTCGACTGATGAAGAGCACGAAGGCGGATACGATCGCCACCATGAGCACCGAAAGAATGGCGCCGAAGAGTACGGGTGCATAACGAGCAGGAATACGCATTTCATTCTCCCGAAGTAGTAGCCAATAGGTAAGTTGGCAGAAGATCAACCTGTCGAGGCCCGGTGCGCGTTGCACACGTACCGGGCCCTCATGTGCACAGAGTGCCACCTCAAGTTCGCTTGAGGGCAAGAGGTGCAACAGGTTGGGCTCGGCCCGGCATGCAAGAAGGCGTTTGCGAAAGGTTTTGCTCGCAAGCGACTGAGAGGTCTCGGCTGGCTCAAGAGTTCTGCGCGTGATGCACATTCGGCATCGAAGAGAGCGGGGAGAATGAAACTGTGATCGCACGGTCGTCCTTGCGCGAGACACCTGGATCAATTGGGCGCAGCCGGTGGGAGAATCGATCCTGACTCCCGACACCGGCAGCCCGTGCACGAGACCAACTACCCCTTCGGTTTCCACCCTTCTTGCGGAATGGTGTTGATCATCCAAGGCACGCCGAACTTGTCGATCAAGCCACCGAATGCCGGCGACCAGAACGTTTCTCCAAAGGGCATGGTGACTTTGCCGCCCGCGGAGAGTTGATCGAACCATCGACGCGCTTCTTCAACGGAATTGGTGTGGAGCGTGACGTCGAAGCCATTCTTCGGTTTGTCGATGTTCGGTGCCCAACCGACATCCATGTCCGCGCCCATCAGTGACTGATCCCCGACATCGAGCCAGCAGTGCATCAGCCAGGACTTGTACTTCGGATCAGTGATCGGCATCCCGGGTGGTGCGTCGCCATAGGGAATAGCGGCCGTAATCTTTCCACCGAGCACTTCTGCATAGAATTTGAACGCCTCCGCGCATTGCCCTCGGAAGCTCAGGCTGGTCACGATTTTCATGGTTGCAGCTCCTACTACATTTGAAGGATTCGACGATCGCAATCGTTGCGACAGGTGCAATCTTCCGACTGCAAGGACGAACTCGCCGCTCGTAAACCGACATTGTCGAGACACTTGGGCGATCTTGAGCGATGTGAGCTCAACTTACCGTGTTGCCAGATCTTCCTCGATTGCCGAGAAGAGCGGCTTCTGAAAGGGAGAGCGCGCTGGGCTGCCGTACATCACTTGTGTCATGAACACGACTGCGCCAGCGCGCGCCTTGTCCATCCAAAACAACGTACCCGCCGCGCCACCACCGCCTATGGTGCCCGGAGGGATGATCGGCGAGCGCAACAGTGCCCGTGTGCCTGCGCCGACACCTTCGTTTGGTTCTGCGATACCGGGCGGATCGATATTGCCTGTTGCGAGTCGCGCTGTTTCCAAGCTCATCAGACGCGTACCGCCGTAGATGCCATCGTGCAGCAGCATCTGTGCATAGCGCATGAAGTCAGTGGAGGTAGAGACCAGTCCCGCTCCTCCGGCGATAAGACGAGGTGGTCTTAACCATTCACTGGTCGCACGATCATCAGCGACTCGAAAACCCGGCGGCAACTTTGGACCCACAGCACTATTGTGAGAGGAGTTAACGTCGGCTTCGATCGCATCGTAGTTTGTGGTGAGGCGGCCTGCATCGGAAACCTGGAAACTGGTTGACGTCATTCCAAGTGGCTCGAACAGTCGCTTCTGCAGGAAGGCGTCGTAGGTCATGCCGGTGATGCGTTGTATCACGAGTGGAATCACATCGAAGCCGATGGAGTAGTGCAGAACCGTTCCCGGTTCATAGGCGAGCGGTATCTCGGCAACGCGCGAGATCATCTCGTCGAGAGTGGCTGGTTGCGCGCCATAACCAGGACGAGCTCGCCCTGCACCGTAGAGTCCCGGAGTGATGCCGCGCTCGCGGTAGAGACGATGCAACTCCTCGCCGCTATCAGAGCTGGGTGTCCAGTTGCCGAGGCCCGAAGTATTCGTGATGAGATGACGCATCGTCATCACTCGAGTTGCGGGGCGGGATGCGAGACCCTTCTCGATGTCTACAGCCACCCGCAACTGACGAAACTCAGGCAGTACGTCTGCTACTGGTTGATCAAGCGTGAGCTTGCCATCTTCCGCGAGCAGCAGCGTTGCAATACGCGTGACGTTCTTGGTCATCGAGTAGATGCGACAAATACTGTCGGCGTTAAAGGGGGAAGTTGTATCGAACGCGAGAGTCCCTGCGGAGAGATATGCGAGAGGTGAGTCATGGAAACTGATGGCGATACTGACGCCAGCAGCTCGACGCTCGCTGATCAATGCGTCGAGCGTTGCCCGGAGAGTGGGCCAGCGTGGCTTGTCAGCGGCTGCGCTCACTGGACGCGCCGCTGATCCGCCAGCAATGACGGCGGCGAGACCAGCGATACATTGCCGGCGATTCCATCCATCGAGTCGCGACATGAGCCCTCCGCGGCTTAAGCCGCTAACCAGAGATGTTCCTCTGCACAGACGTGTTGTGCAAACACTAGAATCGCGCGTTGCAGTGGAGCTCAGTGACGCTCCGAATCATACATTTGGCACCCACGGGCCGCTGGCGCTAACATGAATGAATCACTTCGAAGGACGAGGTGTCTGATATGGCTGCACAGCTCTTGCGGTTGCTCCTGCTATCGACATCTATATGTATGTGGTCCTTGAGCCGAGCGGGTACGCCCGCTGATCCGAACTGTGCTCAGACAGCGCCCATTCCTGAAGACGAACAGCAACAAATCGCACAGTCGTTGCTCGGGCAATATCCATTGTTAGCATTCAGCCCGGGAGTAAAAGCGGGTGAAGCTCACCCGACAGGATGTCCGCACACAAGCTCCGTGAGCGTCGTTGTCTTTCACCCGCACAGCGAACATCGCGGCGTCAAGGAAGCCTACGAGGCACTTTGTGAGCGGGAGTATGGAGTCAAGACGTGGAGGTGCGACCACGTGAGTATCCTCAAGTATCTGAAGCTGTCCTCGCAGGATCACGAAGTGCGTGTAGAGGGTGATATTGCATCGGAAGCAGCATTCGCGATCGTCGAAGCGTCGAGGCGCGGCCTGCACGCGGCTCGTGGAGATGTAAAGAGTACGGCAATGCTCATCCGCCCCAATCGAGACGGCGACGGCGGTTATCACATCTACTGGCGGCATCCGAACGCGACAGTGCTCGCCCGAGTCACCGAAGGCGGCGATCCTGCGAATCCCGATGCCTGGCACACGAGCATATGGCAGTAGAGAGCGGAGCTATCGCTTAAAGTCCACCCGACGTGGTTTGATGAGCGGGGCTGCACGAATCAGTTTCATGTGGTGCAGATAGAGAAGGAGGATAGGCGGCTCGTGGATAAGCAGCACATCATCAGGAATGAGAGCGAGCTGGAGTCGGTGATCGGTCCGCCGATGGATGTCAGAGCGAAGATACGAGCGCAGCTTGATGAGGTGATGAAGGAGTTCATTGCCAGATCTCCATTGGTGTTTATTTCGACTGTCGACGCGAACGGGCACGTGGATGTGTCGCCGAAGGGAGATCCGTGTGGATTCGTGAAAGTCGACGCTGCTGGCAATCTTCTCATTCCGGATCGTCCAGGGAATCGGTTGACGTTCGGTTTCAGAAACATCCTCCGCAACGGCGAGATCGGATTGATTTTCGTCGTCCCTCATCAGCGTGAAACATTGCGGGTCAAGGGCATCGCAACTCTTCACAAAGATCCGAGCCTGCTCGTCGATCTACAAGCCAATGGCAAACCCGCGCTGCTTTGCACCTATGTGGAAGTGAAGGAGTGCTTCATGCATTGTGGCAAGGCTCTGGTGCGATCCAAGCTATGGCAACCGTCGATGTGGGATGCGCCCGGTGAGTCTCTCGGTGCAAAGCAGCTTGCACCTGTCTTCGGCGGCGATAGCAGTGAACGAGCAGTCCAGAAAACGGAGGAGTTGCTTGAGAGAGCTTACCGGGAAGAACTGTACTGAGACATCATGGCGCATCCGCTGATCCTGCCGATGGCAGTTCATGTCGGGCTCACGTTCTTGTTGTACGTGCTGCTGACGCTCGCGCGCGCGCCGAAGGTCTGGGGTATCGGGCAACGTGAGGACGGCTCTAATCCCTGGGCGTCTATCGAGCCTCGCATCAGCGCGAATCTTTCCAATCAATTCGAGTGGCCGCTGTTCTTCTATGCCGCATGCCTGCTTCTCATCCAGAGCGGCGTGCAGAGCGGGGTCGCAGTGCTGCTTGCCTGGATCTTCATCGTCGGGCGCGTCGTGCACAGCGGCGTTCAGATCCTGACCACGAACATTCGCTTGCGCGGTCTCGTGTTCACGATCAACTTCCTCGCAGTACTCGGGCTCTGGGTGATCGTCGTTCGGTCTATTGGCTGAGCGCTGCAGCATAAGCAACTCATTTCTTCGCAGTCAGACACCGATCGAAAGTGCGACTTAGATGAACGCGTGGTCGCGGGCCCATCTCCGCTCCAACCTGCTAAGATGACTGCGCATGTTCCTTAGCCACCAAACCATTCGCTCGTGGTTGCTGGTCCTATGTATGGCACTGCTCATCACACGGGTGGCCGGCAATCATCTGCACTTGTGCTTCGATGGAAACGAACCGCCGGTGTCATTCCACGCGATGGATTTACCAGACCATCATGCGGAGGAGGCGTTCGAGCACGACGATAAGGACATCGGCCTACCCAAGATGACTCTCGCGAAAGTCGTATCTTTCTTGCTGGACTTGGCGGTCGTTGCCGCTTTCTTCGTCGGGGTACTAGCGCTCGTCACCCAGCAACGGATCCGGCCTGAGTTCCTCGTACGAGATCTCGAGCACGCGATCCTTCACATCCTGCGCCCACCTCTACGTGGGCCGCCCGCCCTCCACCAACACTAATCGTTCGCATGCCCGAGTCAGGGCGTGTGATGTTCAGTCTTGGTTGGAGGCTCCCATGCCATCCGTTTACGGCCGCGCAGTTGCGGCAAGCTTCTATATCCTGCTCGTGAGCGCAAGTGCCGATGCGCAGCTCGCTGCTGGCGAGAACCGGACGAGCTCGCACCCAAATGATCGGACGCTGTCCTTGAAAGACGCGCTCGATGCCACGTTCGCTAATCATCCGCACCTGAAAGCATTCGACTATCAACTCGAAGCACAGCGAGCGCGCGTTGAACTGGCGAAGCAGCGGCCGGCGCTCGAGATGACACTCGATATCGAAAACTTCGCAGGGAGTGGGGATCTCGAGGCGAGTGATGCCGCTGAGATCACGCTCGGCGTAAGCTCATTATTCGAGCGCGGCAACAAACGCACTGCACGAGTCATCGAGGCTCAGCGATCCATAGAGCTCCTGACGGTTGAGCAGCAAGTACGGGCGTTGGACGTGCTGGCTGAGACGAGTAGAAGGTTTATCGCTGTTGCCGGGGCGCAGCGCGCGGTCGAGCTCGCAGAGGAACGTGCACAGCAAAGCGCGCGCACGCTGGAGCTCGTGATCCCGAGAGTGGAGGCTGCGCGATCTCCACCGACTGAAAGGTTCAGCGCCGACATGGATCTGCGAGCGGCGCAGCTCGCGCTCGAGAACGCGCGAAGCGATCTAGATGCGGCGCAATTCGCGTTGGCCTCGCAATGGAACGCATCCCACGAACGTCCAAGAGTGGATGCCCTACCGGAGGCGATCGCGGAGCCGACATCATTCGAGCTGCTTGCGCAGCAGGTCGAACAGATGCCGGACCTACAACGGTACGCCACGGAAGAGCGCGTTCGAGAAGCACAGCTTCGGTTAGCTCGAACGCAGGGTGCAGCCGACTGGCGATGGAGCGCTGGCGTTCGGCGTCTCGAGGAGCTCAACGAGCAAGCGCTCGTCGTAGGCTTTTCAGTTCCGTTGGGTGCGCTGACAAGAAGCGCACCTGTGATCAGGGAAGCACAGAGCACGCTGGCGCAGGTGTCGTATCATCGGGATGAGCGTCGTCTGGAGCTCC
This sequence comes from Pseudomonadota bacterium, assembly GCA_023417315.1. Lineage (GTDB taxonomy): Bacteria > Pseudomonadota > Gammaproteobacteria > Steroidobacterales > Steroidobacteraceae > Steroidobacter. The sequence continues at coordinate 43,145 of JAEZFW010000024.1, read as the reverse complement.
TCAGCGCGCTCTACTCGCATTGGCACGCGCTGCGACAAGCCGAGCGCGTACACCGCAGCATCTTTGCAGAGCAGTTGCCGCTCGCACGTGAGGCGCTCGCGCTGACTGAGCGCGGTTATCGCATCGGACGCTTTCCGTATCGCGATCTAAGCGCCGCCCAACAACGAGTATTGACTTTGGAAGAACAGGCGCTTGACGCGGCGATGCGGTACCACTCGACTCGCATCGAAGTCGAACGCCTAACGGGCGCCCAACTATCGATCGCTCAGGAGCGCGCACAATGACTCTGCAGCACACGATGCAAGCGATTCTGTGCGCGCTCGCCGTCGCGCTCGCGTATGGATGCTCGCGCGACCACGAGAGCGGCGTAGCCCCACGTGCGTCAGGTCAGGCAGACCAGACGGAGCACGCTCATGAAGAAAATGAGCACGCATCCGAAGAAGAGGCACGGCACGCGAGCCATGCGGATGCACACGGCCATGAGGAAGGCGAGGATCTTGCGCGTATCGATCCCGGCACGGCGAAAGAGCATGGAATCGAAGTAGCCGAAGCTGGTCCAGCGCCCATTGCAGAGGCAGTGACTCTGACCGGGCGGTTGATCATCGATCCTCGTCGTGAATCGCTCGTGCGAGCTCGATTTCCGGGGCCGGTCAAACGCGTTCTCAAGGATGTCGGTAGTCTCGTGCAGAAAGGCGATGTGCTCGCAGAAGTGGAGAGCAATGAAAGCCTTACGGTCTACGAGGTGCGCTCGCCCATCTCAGGCGTGGTACTCGAGCGTATGACGAACGTGGGCGACGTGGCACTGGACAGTCCTCTCTTCAGAGTCGGAGATACCTCGGCGTTACAAGCGGAGCTGCGCGCGTTTTCCAAAGACCAGGGCAGGCTTCGCAGTGGCGCTGACGCGATCGTTCAGATTCGCGATCAGGAAGTACGGGGCACCGTGCTGAGCCTCGTGCCGGAGCTCGACACGCGTACGCAAGCGCTTCGAGTGCGAGTCCAGCTCGATCCAAACAGCAAGCTGCAAGCGACGCCAGGACAGTTCGCTACCGCGCGCGTGCTCGTCGGAGACGGTTCCGAGGCGGCCGTTGCCGTGCCGCTCGAATCGATTCAACGCCTGGAAGGGCGCGAGGTCATCTTCGTGCCAGAAAGAGAAGGCTTCGCAGCTCGTGACGTCGTATTGGGTCGCCGAGATAACGTGAAAGCCGAGATCGTCGAAGGGCTGCGGGCAGGTGAGCGCTATGTCAGCCAAGGCGCCTTTATCCTGAAAGCCGAGATCGGCAAGCACAGTGCCGGGCACGACCACTGAGGGTGCCGCCATGCTCGAGCGAATCATTCGCCTTTCGATTCGGCATCGCTATGCAGTGTTGCTCATTGTCCTCGCGCTCTGCGTGCTAGGAGTTCGAAGCTACGAGCAGCTACCGATCGACGCGGTGCCAGATATCACCAACGTTCAGGTGCAGATCAACACCGAGGCCGAGGGCTACACGCCTCTGGAAGTCGAGCAGCGCATCACATTGCCGCTCGAGCTCGAGCTCGCCGGCATCCCGCGCCTGGACTACTACCGTTCGCTTTCGAAATACGGCTTGTCTCAGATTACCGTCGTCTTCGAGGATGGAACCGACATCTACTATGCGCGGCAGCTCGTCGCCGAGCGGCTCGCGCAAGCGCGAAGCAATCTGCCGCAGGATCTCGATCCTCGCATGGCCCCGATCGCGACGGGGCTTGGAGAGATCTTTCTCTATGCCGTGGAGAGCGAGCCCGGCGCGCGTAAGCCAGACGGTGGTGAGTTCACGCCGATGGATTTGCGCGAGCTACAGGATTGGGTGGTCAAGCCGCAGCTTCGCCAAGTGCCCGGTGTGATCGAAGTGAACTCGATCGGTGGATACGAGAAGCAGTACCACGTGCTTCCCGATCCTGCGCGCCTGCTGGAGTTCTCCGTGACACTGCAGGACATCCACGATGCGCTTGAACGCAACAATGCAAATCGGGGCGCGGGATATATCGAACGTGCCGGCGATCAGTATCTCGTTCGCGCTGAAGGACGACTCACGTCGATCGAGGACATTCGCCGCGTGGTAATTGCGATGCAAGGTGGCGTGCCGGTGCGCATCGCAGATGTGGCCGAGGTGACGATCGGTTCCGCGTTGCGCACTGGCGCAGCGACCGAGGGTGGCGAAGAAGTCGTGCTAGGCACAGCAATCATGCTCATCGGCGCCAACAGCCGCGCGGTGGCGCAAGCAGTCAACGAGCGACTCGAGCATGTACAAGCGAGTCTTCCCGAAGGAATACACGTCAGAGCTGTCTATGATCGGACCAATCTCGTTGATCGCACCATAGCAACGGTGCGCACGAATCTGCTCGAGGGCGCACTGCTCGTCATCGCGGTGCTCTTCGCGCTACTCGGTAACATTCGAGCGGCTCTGATCACTGCGGCGGTCATCCCGATCACTATGCTACTCACCTTGAGCGGGATGCTTGCGACGAGGACCTCGGCGAACTTGATGAGCCTCGGCGCATTGGACTTCGGTTTGATCGTGGATGGCGCGGTCATCATCGTGGAGAACTGCCTGAGTCGCTTCGGACAAGCGCAGCGCCAGCTAGGACGTCTTCTGAATCAAGGAGAGCGCTTCGAGATCGCCGCGCAGGCGAGCACAGAGGTCGTTCGGCCTGCTTTGTTCGGTGTTCTCATCATCACGATCGTGTACGTGCCCGTCTTCGCCCTCACAGGTGTCGAGGGGAAGATGTTTCATCCCATGGCGCTCACTGTGGTGATTGCACTTGGTGCCGCGATGCTGCTCTCACTGACGCTCGTACCGGCGGCTGTGGCGTCGTTCATCACGGGCAGAGTAAGCGAGCAAGAGAATAAGGTCGTGCGAAGTGCGAAGCATGCTTACGCTCCTGCGCTTTCACTGGCTCTCAAGCATCCAGTCGCTACCGTAGCGATCGGCGCCATCACGGCGAGCGCTGGGATCTGGGGCCTGACTCATCTCGGTTCGGAGTTCATTCCGACACTCGATGAGGGTGACTTGGCTGTACTCGTCACGCGGGTGCCGAGCACGGGCCTCGAGCAATCAGTCGATATGCAGCGCCGCGTCGAGCAGCGGCTCATGGACGTTCCGGAAGTGGCCAACGTGTTCTCGAGAGTTGGCACAGCCGAGGTCGCAACGGATCCAATGCCGCCCTCGGCGGCCGATGCATACATCATCATGAAGCCTCGGAGGGATTGGCCGAACCCGCGCAAACCAAAGGCAGAGCTCGAACGACAGGTTGCGGAGATCCTCGCGCGCATCCCTGGGCAGAACTACGAGATCAGCCAGCCCATCCAACTGCGAACGAATGAGCTTGTCTCCGGGGCGCGGTCGGACGTGGTCGTTAAAATTCATGGCGATGATCCGAAGGAGCTCTCCCGTCTCGCTCAGGCTGTCGCGAATACGATGCGAGGCATCGATGGCGCGAGTAGCGTGCAGATAGAGCAAACGACGGGGTTGCCGACGCTCTCCATGAAAGCGGATCGCGACGCGCTTTCTCGCTTCGGAGTCGATCTCGAAGATCTCCAATCAATTTTGACCACATCGATAGCAGGTCAAGAAGCCGGGAGCGTTTTCCAAGGCGATCGGAAGTTCGACATCGTTGTCCGTTTGCCGGAGTCGTTGCGCCGAAATCCGGACGCCATCGGTGCGCTGCCGGTTCCCATTGGCAGCGATGAGACTCATGCGCACGACTTCGTGCCTTTGAGCGAGCTTGCCGTTCTTCGACTAGAGGACGGGCCCAATCAAGTGAGCCGAGAGAACGGAAAGCGACGTATATCAGTGACCGCCAATGTTCGCGGCCGCGATCTCGGATCCTTCGTCGGCGAGTTGCAGGCGCAGATCCGCAGCGCAGTCCCACTTACTCCAGGTTACTGGATCGACTACGGCGGTACGTTCGATCAGCTCCAATCGGCACGACAGCGACTGAGCTTCGTGGTACCCGTGACGCTGCTGGTCATGCTACTGCTGCTTTACACGGCGTTCGGTTCGATTCGTGATGCTGCGATCGTTTTCTCCGGAGTACCGCTCGCACTCGTAGGCGGCGTGGCAGCCTTGGCGTTACGCGACCTGCCATTGTCTATCACTGCGGGTGTTGGATTCATCGCGCTGTCGGGTGTCGCCGTGCTCAACGGCGTGGTCATGGTGAGTTTCATTCGACGTCTCGTCCAGGAAGGTCGTCTATTCGACGAAGCAATCTACGACGGCGCCATGCAGCGCCTTCGCCCGGTGCTCATGACGGCTTTGGTCGCTGCATTAGGATTCGTACCGATGGCTCTGAATGTCGGCCCAGGTTCCGAGGTTCAGCGGCCACTCGCGACAGTAGTGATCGGTGGGATCCTCAGCTCCACAGCGCTCACGCTGCTCGTGCTTCCTGCGTTGTATCGTCTATTCGGAGCGCGCAGGGTCGGCGAGGCAAGCCTCGCATCTCCTGCAACCGAACTGGGAGGATGATCGTCGTTCGCCGCGGACAGCTATCTATAAGCAATCGCTGCACTCGCTGAACCCGCCAGGTGTATGACTTCCGTCTCGCGGAAGCCGACCTGACGGCACCACCGATCGAAATCGGCGCCCGTGAAATCAAACGCGTCGCCGAATTCGATGAGCATGTTCAGCGACATCATGAGGCCGAAGGCGTTCTCGCGCCGCGCATCGTCGATGATGTTCTCGATCGCCACGAACGCGCCGCCCGCGGGGAGCGCGTCGTAGGCTGCCTTGATGAGGTGCATCTTCTTTTCGCGATTCCAATCGTGAAGGATCATTCCCATCGTGATCACGTCCGCGCGGGGCAGCGGATCCTTGAAGAAATCGAGCGATTGCACCGAAACACGGTCATGGAGTCTTGCCGCTTCAACCTTCCCCGCAGCGATCGCTGTTGGCGCCGGCAAGTCCGTGGAGATGCAGCGCATGTGCGGATGCGCTCGCGCGACTAGGATAGAGAGCAGACCATCGGCGCCGCCCACATCGCATAGTGTCGTGTAACGCGAGAAGTTGAATCGCTCCGCGAACGCTTGGAAGTTGGGCGCGGAGAGTCCCGCCATCGCTTCCATGAACTGCTGGAGTCGTTGTGGGTCGCTGTACAGCTCTTCAAACAATCCGGTGCGCCCATGCTTTGTCTCGTTCTGAGGCTTGCCGGTGCGAAGCGCTTCTGTCAGATCGTTCCAGAAGGGATAGAGGCGCGCGTTCGCCATCTCGAGCGCTCCACCGACATAGTGAGGACTGGATCGATCGAGAAAGCGCGCTGTCTCGGCGGTGTTGCGGTAGCGCGCGTCGGCACCGTCGCCGTCACGCTCTAGAAACTTGAGTGCGACTAACGCGTCGAAGAAATCGGGATTCGCGCGGCTGTGCAAGCCGAGCTCGCGTGTGAGCTCCGTGCCCGTCATTGCATTGGCACCTAAGATCGTGAACAGCCCGAGCTCCACTGCTGACAGCAGCGTTTTGGCGGGCCAGAACGCAATCCCAACTTCCATGATGCGAGCGGGAGTCAGTGCTTCCGACACGACCTCGTTCTCTCGCAACAACGGCTCGACGAGAGCGTCCGCACTTGCATGCCGCGCATGTGTCTGCACGCGAACCTCCATATGTGGCTGGTTGTAGAATAGTCGGAGCTCCATCGTCAGCGTGCGGCGGACGGGGAATGCTCCTCACCTATCTATAGATACGACCAGCGGTCGTCGGTGTGACAGCGGCAGCGCAAAAAAAGCCCACGCTGCAGAACCGGTCGCGCCTTTCAGCGTGGGTGTGCGGAGGAGTTTGCAGAAGGCGGGAGCTGATCCGCACTGCTAAAGGGACACAATCAATTACACTCCTCTTGCGTCGGATAGAGGCAGTGGGGAGCGAGCGCCAAGCCGGGCTCGCGTAGAGCATTCATACAAGCACTAAAAGGGAGGTTAATGTGATTCGAACAACATTGATGGCCGTCCTATCGATCGCGCTTGCAGCTTGCGGGCAATCCTCCAGCACAGAACAAGCGACGCCTGCCCAGTCGAATGCCGCGCCCGAAGCGACTCAAACCGCCTCAGGCGATCCTTGCTCATTGCTTGCTGACCCGGTGGCGACGTTTGGTCAACCCGTGACTGCGCAACAGGCCCGCACGCCAAACGGCACTAACACCTGCGAGTGGCGCGCAGCAGACGGCAGAATCTGCGGAAGCGTGGTCGTATTTGGACCCGGCTGGAATGAGTCTTTGGACGTGCCGCGCAGTTACGGTGGAATGGTGACGTCGCTCGGTGCATTCGGTTCTGTTCAAGAGGTTGCCGAACTCGGCGAAGAGGCGCGTGTCGTTGACGGTGGCATGCTAGGTGCGCAACTCGCATTTCGTACCAACAAGACTGCGACGCTCGTTGGCGGTAGTTGCGGCGTTGGCCCGGGCACAAATGTAGCGCTCGCGGAGAAGGTGGCGAGGGAGATCGTTCACTCACTCTAAGACTTGCACATCCGCGACCTCGTCTCGTGGAACGAAAGAACACCGTCTTCGTGCGAAGACGGTGTTTTCGCCTTTACTCTTCGATGCCAGCCCACTTCAGAGCGTCCGCTCGGTTGGCGAAAGAGAGATATTGGATGATCTTGCCATTTCGGAACACGAAACCATCGGCGAATCGTCCGCCCACCCATTCGTTCGAATCCTTGAGGCGCACCCAAGCATGGAGATACACGACGACTCTGTCGCCATTCTGGAAGAATCCTTCAGGGTCGCACGTTCCTTCCGCCCAACTGCCGCGACCTTTCCTGACGTGCTCTTGGACTTCCTCAATACCGCGATAAGTGCCGGCAGTTGGAAAGCCTTCGGGCTCGCTGCGCACGATCTCCGGATCGAAATCTTTGATGATCGCTTCCAAGTCGAAGCGGTTGATCGCATCGAAGAATTGCTTCAGTACGTCGGTTTCGGTGCTCACGGTGATTATTCTGTTGGCTTGCTTGGGGCTCGGGCCAGAATGGCTTGCGGCTGTACGTTCCCAAGGACGATGGAGCTCCGCTAGGGCCGACAGAAGTGGCCGAGTTCATCGTTGGGAGGCAGAGTGATCAAGATACCAGTAACGGACGCGCAGACACCGGGTACCGACACGGAGGTGTAGTAACGTACGCACTCCTGCCCGCTTATGTTTACAACGACCGTCGGGCGGGCGAATTCGCATATATATGTATCGACGGAGCCGCGCTATCGACGTCAAGTCAGTCCATCGGCGGGGCAAGACCAAGAAATAAGAGAGGAGATGAACATGCTTCAGGGCGGGATGAGCATCTTCCGTGCGGCGTTGGTCAACGTAGCTCTCATCGGGCTGGGTGCACACGATAGCCCACTGTGCCAGCGCGGTGGATCTCGTCATCGAGCCCACGATTGATCGAGTGACCGTCTATCGCGAGAGCGCGATGGTAACGCGAACCGCACTGCTCACGCTCCCTGCAGGGGATCATCGTTTGATCGTACGAGGCCTACCGGATCCTCTCGATCCGGGAACGTTGCGGCTCTCCGCGCGGAACGCGAACGTACGCCTCGGCGGCATCGAGATCCAGAAGATCACGAATGCGGAGTATGCATCCGAGGCGGAGCGTGCACTGCGCGCAAAGCTCCGTGGGCTCGAAGATCAGAAGGCGGCGCTCGCGGATGAGATCGCTGCTGCGACGACGCAGCTCAAGTTGCTCGATACCTTTGCCGAGGCTCCGAAGATCGGCAGCGAGCGGCCCGCCGTGGATGCCGCTACGCTCGGGAATGCCTTGACGACGGTGGGCACGGGTGCATCTGCAGCTCGCGCGAAGATTCGCGATGCGAATATCCGGAATCGGGAATTGGACGAGCAGATACAGGCACTGCATGCGGAGTTGCAGAAGATCCAAACCTCACGCAAGGCGACGACGGAAGTTCGAGCGAACATCGGTGCAACTCAGTCCGTCACCGCGCCGATCGCGATTGAGTATCAAGTGAAGGAGGCGGGCTGGGAATGGCTGTATGAAGCGCGTCTCGACAGCGAACAGAAAAAGGTGGGCCTCACGAAGCAAGCTGCTGTTCGTCAGGGTACGGGCGAGGATTGGACGAACGTCGAGCTGACGGTCACTACGTCGCGGCCAACGAGAGACGCGGCGACGCCGGCGATCGCCTCACTGTTCTTAGAATCGGTAGAGCCGAGCTACGCTGGAGGTGGTGGAGAACTCGAGGAGATCGTCGTGACTGGTCTGCGTCAGTCCATTGGATCCCGCCGCACACGGCGCGCCGCGCGTGACGACTCCGATGACGATGAGCAGAACACGGTCGTCACCGCCGAGGTCAGCGCGACCGAGTTCATCGCAGACTACCGCGTTCCCGGACGTGTGACCGTCGGTGCAGATCGACAGACGCGCCTCTATAGCATCGGCGATCAAGAATTCGATGTGGAGCTCGTTGCGCGCGCTGTGCTGAGCGCCGAGCGCTCGGCGCGCCTCGAAGCGACGTTTACCTACGGCGGCGACATCCCGCTCGAGGATGGACGAGTACAACTCTATCGCGATGGGGCGTTCATTGGATTTGCGAAAGTCCCAATCATTCTCCCGGGCGCCGATGTGCGCATGCCGTTCGGAATCGACGAGCGCATTCGCATCGTCGTGCGCGACGAGCGTGAGCAATCGGGCAAACGCGGCGTGATCACGAAGCAACAGCTCGAGGAAAGAAAGCGTCGGTTCGAGGTCACGAGCTATCACGCGAATGCGTTGCCCATCGAACTGATCGATCGCGTCCCCGTTGCGAAGCAAAATGACATCCGCGTCGAGGTCCTCGACGGCGCGACGCCACCCACGACGAAGAATCTGGACGGCCAAGAGGGCGTGTATCTCTGGCGCTTGCCAGGCACACCGCGCCAGACGGAAACGATCCGGCACTACTACTCGGTTCGCTTCCCCCGCGGTCACGAGCTCGTGCCTAGCGAAAGCACGTGACGCTGCTGAGGCTCGGTAATCCATATACCGCTGTGCGGTCTTCAGCCTTGCTCGCCGAGCTCCTTGCATTCGAACCGGTCATTCTAGCGCGCCGGTGACGCATGTCACAACTCGCGTGAACCCGCCGTGGCAGTGTAGCTAATCGCCCAAACCCTCGGTGACGCATGGCTGCGATAAGAACTAATGTCGAGCGGTTCCAGTTCATTCTTTGTGCGCTCTTGCTCGTTACGCCGCTCATCTCGCGCGCAAGTGAGGCGCCAAGGCCAACCATCGAGCAGGTTGGCCTCGAGATCGCTGCGGCGATGCAGGACCGCGACGAGGAGGCGTTCGTAGGACTGCTCGACTTTCCGCGTCTGGCTCGGCGAATCGCCGCGACTGTAGTGGAAACGGACAAGGAGAGAGAGGATTTTGCGCGCGGACTTCAAAGGGGCACGAATGCTAGCCGGTTTTCCAAAGCGGTCTTCTCTAATCTGAAGCAACGAGAGGAGATCTCCGCGAAGTACATGCGCGTCGTAGATCGCGGTCAGGAGCGCCGAGCATTGGTGCGCTTGGATATGGGCGACTCGGGCTTCGATTACATGGAGTTCGTTTTGGATGCGAACGCAAGCGGAGCGCTGAAGATCGTCGATTGGTATTCGCTTAGCACAGGGGAGTTGGTCAGTGCGAGCGTCGGCGGGCTGTCACGCTTGCTCGTCGATCCCGCTCCGAGTCTTCTGAAGTCGCTCTTCGGCATGCAGACCATCGACGCAGAAACTACGAAGCGTCTCAAGAACATCTCTGAGTTGCGCGCGAAGGGAGAATTGAGGCAAGCCTACTTCGAGTTGGAGAAGCTGCCGCCTGAAATATCGAACTCGCGCCTGATTCTGACGCAGCGAGCGGGACTCGCGAGCACGCTCGGAGATGAAGATCTCTATCGTGCGATGCTGGAGCAACTCGCGCTTCGATACTCCGACCAGCCTGGCACCGCATTCATGCTGATCGATCATTACATGTACAAGCAGGACTACGCACGCTGTCTAGATTCGATCGGGCACGTGGAGAAGCGTGTAGGCCAAGATGGGATGACACACATGCTCCGCGCGAACATCCATTTCCTCTCGAAGAGCTTCGATGAAGCCGCACGCAGTGCGCGCGAGGGCATCAGGGTCGAGCCGGACTTCACGGGAGCGCACTTCACGTTGGTGGAGGTGCTGATTGCGGACGGACGCTTCGACGAAGCCGTAGAGGCATTCGAAACGCTCGAGACCGAATTCGGCTACGAGTTCTCTCGTGAGGTGCTCGAAGCCGAGCCAAGTTACGCGAAGTTCATCGCTTCGAAGGCGTACAAGAAGTGGCAGCAGTGAGGATGCCGCTCCTCATCCGTCTCTCGCGGTCCCGACCAGACCCCGCTACTTCCGTCGTTCAGCCGTGCTGGTGACCGGGCGATAGGGGGTGAACCGGAGGTTATGCCGGCAGCCCATAGGCCTTCATGCTTGATCTGGATCAGGGCCCTGCTTGCAGATCTTGCGGATACTGCAGACCGTACAATAAAGGAGGAGCGGGAAATGGGCATGGAGCGAGATGGGATCGAATTCGACGGTGAGTCGTTTAGTATCGACGCTGCGCTTCTTGCGAAGGGTTTCAGCATCGGTCCTGCGCTCGTTCAACCTCTCATGCGTGAGGGGAAGATCACCAGCCGCTGCGAGCGGGGCGCGCAAGAGGACTCAGGGCGGTATCGCCTGACGTTCTTTCATGAGCGGCGTAAAGTTGCATTCGTCGTCGATGCAACAGGCAGGATCCTGGAGCGTTCTCTCGAGATCCTTCCGCGAGCGCATCGTGTGTCGCAGGGGAGCGGCATTACCTGATGCGGCGCCCATCTGTGGTGCGGGAGGCGATCGGGCTTCAGGAGGAGCCAGGGAACGACATGTCCAAAGCCGAAGATCGCAAGTGGGATCCGTTTGCTGAAGACACGGCGCGCGACCAGATCGAACGTTACGACGAATTGCGCAGACGCTGCCCGGTGGCGCACAGCGATGCGCTCGGCTGGTCCGTGTTTCGTCACGAGGACGTGATGCGAGTGTTGGAGGATCCCGCCACGTTCAGCAATGCCGTGTCAGCGCATCTATCGGTGCCGAATGGAATGGATCCACCGGTGCACACGGAATATCGACGCGTGATAGAGCCCTATTTCGCACCTGAGCGCATGGAAGCGATCGAGCCGCGCTGTCGCGCGATTGCGGCCGAGCTCATTGCGGCATTGCCGACACGAGGCGAGATCGAGGTCATGTCGCAGCTCGCCGAAGATTTTGCGCTGCGAGCGCAATGCGCGTTCTTGGGGTGGCCTGTCGAGTTGCACGCTCCGCTGCGCGAGTGGGTTCGCAAGAATCACGCTGCCACGCGCAGCCGAGATCGAGCTGCGATGGCAGCCGTCGCGATGGAGTTCGACAGTCACATCCGCGAAGTCTTGGAGGCGCGGCGAGGCGCGCTGAATGAAGCGCCTGCCGACGTCGCAAGCCAGCTGTTGACGGAAGCCGTGCGCGGCCGCGGCCTCACCGACGAAGAGATCGTCAGCATCTTGCGCAACTGGACGGTTGGGGAGCTCGCGACGATCTCCGCATCGATCGGCATCCTGGTTCACTATCTGGTGCGGCATTCCGATGTGCTTGCTCTGCTCCAGCGGAACCCGGCAAAGATCACCGCCGCCATCGATGAGATCCTGCGCATCGATGCGCCACTGATGACCTCTCGTCGCCTCACGACGAAATCGGTCGCGCTCGGTGGGCGAAAGATCGACGCGGGCGAGCGGATCACGTTGATGTGGGCTTCTGCTGATCGCGACGAGAGCGTGTTCGGCGACCCGGATGAGTTCCGCCTCGACAGAGATCCTCGCTTGAACCTGCTGTACGGCGCGGGTATCCATGTGTGTCCGGGCGCGCCGCTCGCGCGACTGGAGCTGCGAGTCTTCGTTGAGGAGCTGCTGCGCGAAGCGGATCGCCTCTCGATGAGCGCGCACGCGGATCCTGTGAGAGCAGTTTATCCGGCGAGCGGATTCGCGTCGTTGCCCATCGTGATCTCCAAACGATCGGTCGGGCATAAGCGGCTGATCTGAACCCTCATAGCGGAGCGTACCGTCCCGGCCGACACGGAAAGTCTCGGTCCGCTGATACTGACCCGGCGCTACGTTCATCGAAGCTCAGACCGGCGAGATCCTCGAGCAGTGGAACACCCCAGCATCAGGACCAACCGTAGTCAATAAGTGAACTTGGACTCGAGACCAGTAGGTGAAGTGTCGCCCCACTTGTTCGTGACCACTACGTCGACAGTACCCAGGAAACCTAATGGAGCGATCGTTTCGAGTCGATTTGGGCTCAGATAGGTAGAAATGATTGCTGGCTGCCCACCAAAGGCTACCCACGAATGTTGATCGAATCCCCAGCCGTCGATCGTGACTTTGCCGAACGTTTCAATCGTACCGGCTAACGTGTTCGGATAAATCCCCCGAATGCCTGGAGTGATCGCAAGATCGACTTGCAGATCGTTCAACGCCGCTTCGATGACGAAGGCCATGGCGCTCGGCACTTGCGGTTGGCCGCCATAACCGACTTCGCGGTTGAGCCGGTAGAGCATTCCAATCGCTTCATCGTTCGCGTTGAGAACCAAAGACCCGGAGTCGCCATGACGAGCGAACTCCATCTCGAAAGGGAAAGCTGCACATTCGACTTGGCGTGTCGCGAGGCTTGGGAACTCAGGGAGAACGGCGATCGTGACGCCGTGCGTCAGGCCGGTTGCGTACCCGCGCTTCTTGACCGGTTCCCACAATCGTGGCTGGGCGACGCCGCGAAGCACTGGGATCTCCTTCACTGAGAACTGAGTCGTGCGCGTGCCGTTGAGCTCGATCGATGCCCAATCGCGTGCAGGCGGATGAGGAGGCTCGGAGACTGAGTACTTCACGTGGCCGACGACGGAAGAGCCGAGTGCCCCGTCTCTCGGCTGAAAGATCGGCCCGCCGACTTCGCCAGCGACGTGGCCACACGTCAATGCCTGCGGTGTCCCGTTGAACCGTTCACGCACGATTCCACCGAGCGTACCGGCACCCGCATCCTGGGTAGCACTGGCAGGCCGCCATATGCCAATGCCTCCCAACAATGGATCGTGATAGGTGTTGTCCGCGAGCAGGGTGGGCTGATATGCAACGACGTCGGTTAGGAAGCCGGCGAAGTACTGCGGGATCAGTTGTTCGATTGGAATCCGCCCTGGAGGGAGTTTGTCGCGGACGTAAACAATCAGTGCGAGCTCCTCCGTGAACTGCCCCGCGACTTGCTTGATGCCGACACCGAAGCCGGCGTCGATTTCCAGCACGGGCGAAAAGGCCGCATGCAACTCGGCGAGCGATTGCAGAGCAGCCAAAGGGATGTCGATTGGGCCTGGAGGCGGCATGTCGATCTCCTATCCCTGCGATGCAAAGAGAACTAGAGCAACGGTAGAAGCGGACTCCAGAGCAAACCGTTCGTCGAGAGCGAAGACTGGATTGATCCATCCACCCCGACGGCGATCGCCATCACGCCGAGGTCAATCGACACTGCGGCCACACCACCGAGTGGACTGATCGATACGCTCGAGAGGATGGGCAGCAGCGGCGTCCACTCTCCGCCGGCAGCGGGACGAGTTGCAGCACGCAACAGGCGCTCGGTATCGACTGCGAGGACGACGAGGCTACCGCCGGCTGTTGCAAGGGCAACAGGACCATCGGTTGCGATCGTCGCCTGCACGTCGACGACGGTTGCGGGGCTGACCGTCGTTGCAGCAGGATCGATCTCGACGACGCGAAGCCAGCCATCGCTGCCAACGGCGGCAGCGAGCAGTTTGGACGCGACGACGAGGAGGGCAGGTCGTGCGCCAGGCTCGAACTGCACGCCACTCGGCTCCTGGAACGGCCCGCTCCATCCCGTGCCGATCGTCGCCAATACGTTTCCGGTGTACCAGTTCAGACTTCCTCCATCCTCGATCGCCACGATGTCGGCACTGCCGCCGCCGCGGCTGACCATCGTAGGGCCCGCGATGCGTCGATAGTTTCCGACGGCATCGATCACCGTGGGAGCAGTGAGGCCGGCAAGCAGCACTTGGGGATCGCCGCTCATGACGACGATCCGAGCTTGCGGGCTGATGGCGGCGATGGCGATTCGATTCGGAAGGACGGCCGCGACTGCGAGCGCGCGGCCCTGTGCCGCGGCTTGCACACCCGCAATCGATCTCGAGACATCGCCAGCCTGCCCGTTCGAGTCCCACCACATGTGATGAATGCCGAGTGGGCCGCTGAAGAACGCGTCGTAGCGAAGGCGCGCAACGGGATCCGTTTCTTCGGCGGCGAGCACCGCAGGCTGGGCAGCGTTTAGCTCGAAGAGTTCGTTGGGAGAGTCTGCCGAAAGCGGTGCGCCCCACCCCGTGAAGAACGTCCAGTGACGCCGCACCATGCGATTGTCGGCATCGAGATACGTGATGAACAATGCATCTCCGACGATCGGAGCCGCGCTGATCGGCAGGATGCGCGCGAGCCCTTGAGCTCGAATGATCTTGCGCAAATCCGGCATGGGACCGATGCGTGCTCCGAGCGGATCGTCGGGCAGCAAACCGAGCGAGGCGCTGCGAAGAAGTCTGCGAACGTCTGCCGGCGCAAGCGTGTCGCCGGTTGCAGCACGCGTCATTGACTGCAGAGAGGCCGCCACGCCGGCGACGATCGCCGAGGCAGAAGAAGTGCCCGAGAACTGAGGATCCACTTGATAGGCATTCGTTGCGCTGCTGGCGGGCGCGCGCACGTTGGCGCCGGCTGCGAAGCAGTCGACCCGACTACCGAACGAGCAGAACGTTCGCGACCAAGCGCTCGTCTCGAAATTCGTGAGGACCGCTGCACCGACGACGATCGCGCCGCTGAAGGTCGGTGACTCCGGGCGCGTATGCGCAAGGAATGGAAACGCATCGAGATTGATGTTGCCGTTTCCCGCTGGCTCGATGACTGTGATGCCGCGATCGACCGCGAGCCGAATGGCAACTTGGACGGCGGGATCGAATTCCACGAGAATGTCCCCGCGCGGGTCGGGCGTGAAAGCGCGCCCGATTTCCAGGAGGATGATGTCGCCGCGCTGCAGATGTCGAGCCGCGACCGTGATCGCCGCGGCGACGTTGTGAATGCCATTTCCTCGATCGGTCGTGATGAGATCGAGCGCAGCATCAGGCACGATGCCGATCGTTCCCACGCCGTTGTCGGCGCCGACGAGGATGCCGGCGACTGCGGTTCCGTGATCCACCTCAATGGAACCGAACATGGACACACGACGGATCTGCGCGCTGATCAATTCCTCATGATCGAGCCGCCAACCACCCTCGATATCCGCGATTCGTGTGCCAACACCCGTGCCGCCGGCGACGTCCCACGCATACACTGCGTCGACGCCATTCGGCGAGGGTTGAATTTGCAGCGTGCGAATGCTGTCGGGGTTCGTACCGTATGAGATCGGATAGGTCACGGGCGCGCGAATGCCGGCGTAGATGACGAACGGCAGCGTTTGCAGCGCAGCGAGTAACGTGTCCGCGATCGCGTCATCGCATGGCACCGTAAACCAGACAAATGGATTGGGCGGCTCTTCGCCCTCGAGTCGCACGGCGTCGACGAGATCTGCCAATTCTTCGATCGGCAACGCATCGAACAGGGGCTGCAAAGTTACGCCCGGAAATGCGAGAAGCAGCTGATCCCAAGCGGCAGCAAACATTGGATCGAGCGCAGCATGTTCGAGTGCCGCTTCGGCGCCAGCCGTATAAGGCAGTCCGAGACCTTCGATCAGTTGTATGTCGATGAGCGCCATTAGTCGTCCGCCTTCGCTTTCGCGTGTTCCGCGAACACGTCGAAACGCAAATGAGACGTGGGCGGGCCGGTAACCGGCGAGGCTCTGCGCTCGACCCACATGACCGGCGCGCCATCGCAGTCGCGGCAGAGCACGGCGCGACGGCGCAGCATCACGCCATTGCTTGGGATCGCATCCGCGTGCAGCTCGTGTCCGCGACCGAGGCCTGCACCGGAGGGCCCACCGATCAAGCGTGAGATGGGACCGGGACGGAAGCGCGGATAGGCGCCGTTGAGGTCGGCGAGCACGCCTTGACGCCACGCGCCCGAGCGACCATCGCCCGCATCGGGGTTGAGCTCTTTGCTTCCAGGTGCACCGCTCCGTGTCGGATCGTCCGTGCGCACGCGTTCATACGGATGCCATCCGTTCGGCAGCGTCGTCGAAATCAGATAGCGGAAGTCGCGCGTACCCGTGCGAGTCGTTTCCGCGACCGCGGTCGAGGTGTCCGCGCTCGGCAGCACTTGAAGTGCGTCCGCGCGTAACTCCACGGCCCAAGCCAGATTCGCGTCTTCATCGACACCAATCAATACTTCATCAAGGATGGGACCGACGAGCGGTGCAACAGCAACCGGCCACACGACGAGATGAGAGCTCGGCAGGCCGCTCGTGTGAAACAGCGACCACGCGGATGGACCCGTCGTGGGCGGCGGCTCCAAATTCCAAATCTCACCGAAGCTGTCGCGGACAGTGACGTTCTCAAGGATCACGAGCGCGCCGCTCGAAGGTTGCAGATCAGCCTCGCTGGGTGCGGGTACAGGGAACGTGAACCAGTCATCTGCGTGTGCCAAGACTGCATCGAGCAACACCGTGGTGGGGAAATGCGAGCGATCGGGCGCGAAGCCGCCGATGTCGACCGCATGATTCTCGAACTGCCACCAGCGTGGGTTCGGTGCACCGGGATACTGCAACCGCCCCGGTATCACTTCGCGCGTAGACGCAGCCGGTGCGACGCGCGTCACTGCAAGCGCGTCCGCATCTCCATCCACGGTGAACCAATCGACATCACCGCCTTGGTGCTCGCGTACGCGCAACGCTGTGCCGCCTGCCTCGAACGATGCCGCATACTCGAGCCGCGATGCCGACCATCGATCCGGAGGCGGTGAGGGCACCTCGCTCCAGAGCTCGTTTCCCGCCAGAATCCCAGACAAGAACACCGCGCGGCCATCGATCTCATTCGCTAGCGCTTCGTACGGTGATGGCAAACGACCCATGCGCAGTCGCTCACGCGAGTTTTCATCGAGGAGTGGCGCCGCAGCACGTCCGAGTCGAACGCAGCGACCAATGGTCCACCAGTCGCCTGGCTCAGCTTCGAGCAACGCCTCGGCGGGCATCACAGATGGATCGAGATCCGGGCGCGAACGGTCGTACGTGATCGGAACGTGTCGAGGTGCGCAACGTACGACGACCGGCGTGGACGCATCTTCGCCCTGCAACTCGCCGAGTTGCCATTGGCGCGAAATGAACCAGATCGGATCGGCAACGCGCGCGCGCAAGCCTTCGTCGCTGTCGGTGCGGCGCGGCTCGAGCGTGAGATAAGTCGGATCGCTCATGCAGGCCAACCATCGAGGAAGTTGTGCGGACGAACTGCGCCGACGAGCGCTGTTGACATTTGATAAGGCAATGTCGTCGCGGCTTGCGGCGGCACGCGCGCGTGAGCCAGCTCGCGAGTTTCGAGCACGACGTCGAGCAAGCCCTCGTTATCGAGACGTTCGCTCAGATTCGGTGGCACCGCGACGAGCACGGCGTGAGGCGCACGAGATTTCGGGGCGTTGAAGCCGAAGGATGCGGCTGTCGTGTGCTTGCGGCTCGGAACGGAGTCGGTCCAGCCATCCAGCGCGGCGAGCGCGACTCGATCGCTGCCGCTCGTCGTGCCGGGTCCGTACGCGATAACGACGGGGCCCGCCACGTGCCACGGGTCAGTCGATGCGTTGGGCGCAGCCACCGCCGCGGGCCAATCGGGCTGAGCTGGATCGAGTTGATGTGCTTCGAGTGCTGCGAGTCGCGGACGCACCGCGGCCACGATCTCGAGCCATTCTCGATCCAAGCCGTCGCGCACTCGCAGCACGGGAAGGCGCGCACGTGGCACGATCGGAAGGACAGGCAGGTCCGTCCGCCCGGCCAAGAGGCGCAAGGCGGCTCGAGCCTGCGCGCTGGACATCTTGCCTGCGCGAACCATGCGATCCTTCAGCGCCGCGACAAGTGCGTCGCGGCGCTCGCTGAGGGACGGTTCTGAGGCGAGTGGGTCCGATGGGGCGACCGTTGTAAGATCAACATTCCAGCGACCTGCAGCGGTCTCTACCACCATGGATGCACCAGCGTCATCCAAATCGAGCGCCGCGAGTGCATCGCTTACGGTTTGAGTGAGCGACATCAGACGTGTGCGCCGACCCGTCAAGTCTTGAGCGATCGCGTCGCGCAAATTCGCATCGGCAGTGTCAGCTAGACCTTCGTAAGCACCGCCTGTGAGCGAGGGTGCCGACGTCTCATCGTCGGCGCCGCCCAGCACGCTCGTCAGCGAGGAATCCCAAGTGGGGTCGGCGACTTTCGCGGGATCAGCGTCCGCTCCTTCGGGCGCGTCCTGCGCGGGCAAGAGAACCCATGCGCTCACACGCACCGTCGTCGCTTGGCGCGGCGTGCGAACGGCCCGCAGCTCAGGCGGCGCACCTAAGCCCGCAGCTGCTTCCATAGCGGCATTCGCCAAATCGGCGCGACCGTTCACGAGCATGTGTACGCCATCGGCAACGAGCAGATCGGCATACGTGTCGAGCACCTGATCGAGTGGCGCCAACCGCGTAGCGAGGTCCGGCGGCAATGTATTGGGCAAAGGACCGTCGCGCGCGGCTTCCAGCACTTTCTGTCCGTCGCATACGCGGCGCTCCTGTTGATCCGCAGCGAGTGGATACAGCTTGCGCAGCACTCTCACGACGTCCCAATCGCCCGCGATCTTCTCGACTTCGAGTCCGAGCGCCTCGTAAGGATGCACACCGAGACGCACACGTTCGGCAAGTGCAATCGCCGCGCGGACCTTGGCGCTGTCGAGATTGAGCTTCCATGTGTCGACTGTGGGATGACGGATGGCTGTATCGCGTAGCAGTGCCGCCGTGAGTGCTTGTCCCTGCGAAGGCGCATGCAACAATCCTGCTGCCGTCGGTCCTGGTGCGAGTGGACCGTTCGGCGTACCCGCGTAAGGCGCGGGCGCATCGACCCACCCGTAAGCACCCAACCGGAACGGAGCGCCCTCGCGGATCAAACGCTGCAAGCGTCGCTCCGCCAAACCCGTCAACCATGGATCGACACGAAACGCAGAAGTATCGAGTGCTGCGAGCGTCGCGCGGAACAGTTGCGATGCCATCGGCTTCCAAAGATCGGCGATGACTTGCAGTGCTTCTTGAACCTCGATGAAGCGCGCCGCAAGCGTACGCCCGTTCGCATCGTTGCTCGTCCGCAGCGCAGCGACCTCAGCGTCCGATCCGCGCATGACATGCTGCAAATACTTGGGCTCGTCATCGAGCGGCAGCGGTTGTCCGAGCTCGATTGCGGTGCCGGTGCTCAATCGAAGATACGCCTCGCCGATGATCGCGCGTGCAGCGATCAGCGATTCGCGCATCAGATGACCGATCAAACCGAGCTTTTCGCTCATCGCGAGCAGCGGCTCCGGGTGCAGCGTCGGTAGGCGACGTAGCAGCTCTGCATCCTCCTGCTCATCTTGCGGCGGGCCCGGCAGCCCGCCGCGTCCCGGTGCGCGACCGATTCCATGCAGCGGCGCCGGGACGTCGCGCGTCGCGCGTGCGAGATCGCGATCCCACCGCTCATCGAGCGGTGTCATTCCGGCGCTCAGTCGCAGTGCCTGCAACGTGTATAGGTCGGCCGTCGCGCGCACGCCCCAGTAGCGTGAAGGCGCATGCAAGCCAAAGACCCGAAGGACTCCGCGCGTGTCCTGCCCGGTTGTTTGCATGGCTGCGGCTCGATTTGCCTCCGCACTCGCGCGACGCCAAGGTAGCGCCGAGCGTCGGATGCGATGCTCGATTGCGCCCAACGCATCGCCGGGATCGTCGACCCACTTCGAGAAGCACGAGCTCGGAAGCAGACCATAGGGTTGTTCACCAACGCGGAATGCAGGACGAGGTCCTTCGACCGCGAGATAGCGAATCGCCCAGCGAGCAAGCTCGAGCTCGATGTCGCGAGCGCCGGTGACATCGCGCAGATAGCGACCCCACAGCACCGGCCAGAATCCTTGAACCGCGAGCGAGCCGGGGCCGTAGAAGTCGAGCTCACCACCGAGCATCGGCAAGGCACTCGGGCTCATGCGTCCGCTGAGTCCCTCGAGCACAGCGGTACTCGCGAGCTGCGTAGTGGGATCAACGTGCAGGAGCGGATAGAGCGATGCGGCGCGATCGCCAAAATCCGTCGTGGACTCACCCGCGACCGTGTTCGTGGGGGTTCCCGGTGCGAGCACTGCCATTCGGCTCGTTGCGTTGTGCGCATCGACGAGCCCGGAAGCATCCGCTTCGCCAACGCCGACTACGACGAGCGCAGCAAGTGTCGGCGGCACGATGCCGACGTCGATATCGATGCCGAGCCCGACCTCGATGGCTCGCGGATACGAAAGCCACCACACATCGGGTAACTGTCCTGCTTCGAGATCTGCTTCCGTGAAGCGCGCCAAATCCAAGTCGGTACCGATCGCTGCCAGGTTGAGCCGGAGAGTCGCTGCGCGATTGCGCGTGCCGTCGTCATGAACGAACCAGACCTCGAGCTCTGAGGGCAAGCCCGCGGGTCCATGGACGCGAAGCGATTCATGATCGGCTGAAGTCGTGCGATCGACTGTGAGCTCTCCGCCTGCGGTGGTCGTGACATGCGCTCGCCACAACGCGAAGGCACGCGCAGCGCCGACGACCGATGCAAAAGACGCGAATGCGTCTGCTTCCGAGAGCGATGTCGGAGGACGCATGCGCTCGATCAGCTCACTCAATCGATCGAGCTCTTCAGGTGTGCCGGGCTGCGCGAGGCGGCGCATCGAGAACTCATCAGGGTACACGCGCAGCCTGAGCATCCATTCCGCGCTGCCATCGGTGCGCGCGCTTGGCGCGACGAAGCGCGTCTCGAGGCGAATGGGTGCGAGAACTTCAACGCCGCTCATGTCTGCCTCACGCGGGATCGTTCAAGAGTTTGCCCAGCAGCACGCGTACGGGAACGGCGAAGTGTTGCCGCGCGAATCCAGCCGAATGATCGCCGCCGGGGACTGCGCCTGGTTGATGATAGAAGCGATAGCCAGCCGGCGGCTCTTCGAGCACGACCCAGTACTTGGTCATGTCCTGCGGCGAAACCTTGAAGCCGAAGAACGTGAGGTCCGGACCGATCGTGCCGGTGAAGCTCGGGTCACGGCGCTTCGCGGGATCGAGGGGCACGTTTGGATCCGGCCGCATCCAGTTGTTCTCTTGCTGGTATAGATAGACGACGGTCGCCGGATAGCGCCGAAACAATGAAGTACGAAACGCGATCACCGTTTCGACGCTGCGGTCCGGCGGCACGAGCGAAGGACTGCCGAGCGCATCGCCGACGGGCCATTGGCGAATCGGCTCGATATCCATCTCGCCATTGGGTCGTTGCCAGAATTTGCGCAGCGGCGACCAGCGGCTCGTGAGCGGAAGGTTGCGCCATCGCAGCTCTGCAGTAGCTTGATGATTGGCGCCCACGAGCAACGCTTCGACGAAGGTCGGATTCGTCGCGAGCACGACGACATCGCCATCGAGCAGATCGCCGGCACCCGGAAGCATCCAGTCTGGCGCGCGCTGCGACAGGAAACTCCACAACGGCAGATCGAGGTCGGGCTCGATCTCGACCGGGCCGATATGAGTGATGCCAGGCAGTGTGGCGAGCACGCGTTCCACGGCCGGCGGTCGTGGCACAGTGGGATCGATCGTACCGGCGATGATGTTGGCGAGACCGTCGATATCGACCGGGCGACAGCGTTCGCGCACCGCGTGCTCTTTCATCCAGCCGTGCCATTCGACCAGCGATCGATCGATCTCGCGACCTGTTCTTCCACTGAGGAATCGCCGCACGCGCTCAGGGTCGGGCAAGCCGTCGGGCCCCGGACTCAATGCGGCGAGCGCGGCGGCAAGCGCAGCAGGATCCGGATGCGGTCCGAGATGCCCGAGGATTCGATCAGCGAGATCTGCGTCTCCACCCGCTGCGTCATGGATTGCGCGCTTGATGCCGCTCTGCGGATCACGTCCTGTGAAACGGATTGCCGCGGGGTCGTCATCGCCAGGACATTCGTTCGCGGCGCGGATCATTTTCCCGAACGACGTCCGGCCTTCATTCGCAAGTGCTGTGCGCGCAGGACCGGGACGAAATGCGCGGCGCGCGGCGGAAGACAGCAATGCGCGGCTGAGTTGCGGAGTGCGACCGGCGATCGTCGCGAGCGCGCTCTCGCCGCTCGTCGTCAACAGTCGATTCAGCACCGGCATCAGAAACGCGATGCGCTCCGCCGGATCGGCCGGTAATCGACGTCGCCACAGTGAGCGACTCGCCTCGATGCCGAGCGCGACGTGACGAACTCGATCGCTCGCAATGAGAAGATCGCCGGCTTTGACGGCGGCTGCATCGGCGATGCGATCCTGCCATTCGATGACGTTCCAGGCGCCTAGGCCTGCAGCGCCGCGCACCCGCGGATCGCCGCGCAGTTGCGCGGCCCAACCGCCAGGTGTTGGCGTTTCGGTGTTTGCATCGCTGAAAGGTGCGTCATAGCGCGGTGCCGTGATCACAGCGCGGCCGTCCGGTGTCACGAGACGGCGAGTGAGCGAAGTCAATTCTGCGACGAGCGCATTTTCGGGTGAATTGTCTGCGGGATCGGGCGGATCACCAGGAAGCTGCGGAAGGCGCAGCGCGCCAGCGGTCTGCAGGAGCGTCGCCGCCGGCGGACTGGCGCGATTCGTGTAGCTCACTTCCGCGCGACCGAACGGTTTGCCGCCCGGCACGGGCTCGAGCGCGGCTTTATGAAGCTTGCGTGCAAGGTCGCGGAAATCGCCCTCAGGCCCTGTGCGGAAGGTCCAAGAGTCGTACAGCTCGCACGTGACCGGTGCATTGCCGTCCCAGGTCTTCGTGCCATCTGCCTTGAACGCAGGTACGAGGCATGCAAAGTATTCGGTGTTTGGAAGAAATCCGAACTGTTCGATGCCCGACGCATCCTCGTACGTGAGGGGCGGTGCAACGATTCTCGAAACGGCGTGACCCTCAACTTGATGGACGTGCGCCCATCGTGCTGACTGCGCGAGCGGATGCCGAAGCTGAGCGGCGACTCCGATCGTGATGCGACCATCGGTGCGCAATACGAGATCATCCGGGGCTCGCTGCCCCACGATGAGAACGATCCACGGCAACAAAGATCCTGCCTCGGAAAGGTGCGGCGTGTAGCGCCACGGCAGATCGGTCGCCGCGAATTCGATCAACGCGAGCTTCGTCGCCTCCGCGTTGCTCGCGAACGGTGCGGGGAAGCGGCGCGTGATCGCGCCCGGCGCGAGTCGTACTACATCGCCTGGGCCGAAGAGCTCGTAGTGCGCCTTCGCGTTTGCTTGCTGGGTCGGATCCTCGAGATCCGCGAGTGCGACATCGGTCGTGCCGCGCAGTCGCCCGTCGGTCGCGGCCGTGACCGTCACACGCAACGCCTTCTCGTGATGCGAATAGAACCGCGCGGGCTCGGCCATGGTTTATACCCCTGTCAAGCTCACGGCGGCCGCGGCATCGCTCGCCGCGAGCGCGATCCCACTGTGATACCGCACGAACTGATGCGCCGCCGTCGCGCTCGTGAAGTTCTCCGCAGTGCTCGATGCCGTCCACGTCTCGCTCTTCGCAGTAATCACCGGTGATGCATCACCGAGCGCAGGAGCTTCGCGTGCAGCGATGACGAGCGCTGAAACGTGCGCAAGGCCCGTGAGCTTCGCAGGCGCGCCTTCGACGAGGATCCCACCGACGATGACGACCTGTTCGACTTCGCGATCCTCGCTGGTTGAATTCGCGGTGAGCGACGGATCGGGAAGGGACAAGATTCGACCAGAGGCTAGAACATCGAATGGGGGTCGACTCAGCGCCTCGGACTGCGTGAGTGTGATGTACGTGCCGGGACTGAAGCGCTCCGTGGCATCGCTACTGCCGCCCGTGACCTTCACACCTTGGGGTGCCGCGAGCGGGCGGCCGTCGATGCGATCGATGAGAAGTCCAAGCGGCGCGCGCCGTTGCGAAACGCGCAGTGTGCCGGTCGGAGGCAATGCTGCGAGGCCCGCGCTGGTGGCGCGCGGCTGAAGAACGACGTGTGGATCTGCGATGCTCTCACTCTGCACGTTCTCAGGCTTGCTGAGCTCCTGCGCGATGACCTCGAGCAGCGCAGGCGCCGAGGGCAGTGCGTCGCTCGGTCCACTCCCTAACGTGAACGACTCATCCCAATCGATCGAGAACAGAAAGACGCTGATGCTCAGCGTACCGCGGATCACGAGCGGTCCGGGTCCCGCGATGGCGCCGCTCAACATGACCGAGGCGAAGCTGAATCCTTCGACAGAGACTTCGAAGCCCGCAGCGATACGTGCCTCGAAATGAAACGGTCGAAACTGCACGATTGTGTCGAGCTCGACGAAACCGCGCGCTTCGATGATGAGCGAAATCGCGATTTCCATTCGTCCGCCGAGCTGAATCGAATTGGACGTGATCGCGAAATAACCCTCGGTTCGGATCTGAATGATCGGCAGCGGATTGTCCATCGCGAGTCCCACGCGACGTAGCACCGGCAACCGTGCAGGTTCCGCGTTGAATCCGGGGAAGAAGCCGCCGATCGCAACGACGAAGTACCCGGTGGAGCCCCAGCTGAAGCGCATGGCGGCATCGCCATAGATCTCGAAGACCCCGAGCACGTGACTATCGACGAGACTCGCATCGATGCTCACGAGCTGCTCGACCGGATCGACGATGCCCAATGCATCGAAGCGCAGATTGAGGAGCGCGTCGAGACCTGGAATCGCGACGCGACCGACGCCGAGCACCGCAACTTTCCCAGTCGGGATCTCGACGACGACGCCGAGATCCAAGCCGAGCAAGCTGCCGGCGGGACCGAAAGACAGCCAAGAGACCTTCAGACTCGGACCGACGAGATGCTTGCCGAACTGTGTCGGAAAGAGTTGATCCGCGGTCACGACCAGTGCGAGCGGCGAAGGAGGCGGGCTCACAGCGAACAACACATCGCCCGCCACGCCGGTGCGTACCGCTTCGCGCAAGCGCTCCGAATCCATACGTCGATTCACGCCGACAATGCCGCCGACGCGATCGAGCGAGAAGCCAAATGAAAGTTGAATCGGCGGAATGAACTGCGCGCCCAAAATGGCAAGGAGCGAAGGCTTGTCATCGATCAGCGCAACGATTGCAGCGGCGCTTACTTGCACTGGACCGAGTGGGAGCTGAAGCGTACCGCCATACGCCTTGCCGTCGGGCAAGCGCAGCAGCGAACCGCCGCCAGGCATTCCCTTGCCGCCGCCAAACGGCGATGACATCGACGCCGCAACTTGTCCAACTTGATAGGGGCCGATGGCAACGGGCTCGAGCGTGCTGCCGTCGGCGAGCTTCGGAGGTTGGATGACGAGAACGCTGGATGCGACCTCCAGGTGCACAGGTCCGAGGTCTACTCCGCCGCTGATGCCTTGCGTTTGTAGTTGGCCGAGATTGGCTGCGAGCTCCGCAAGACCTGGAATCTTTGCAAGCGGCCCGAGCAACGCGTCGATCAGCTTCGTGCCGAAGGCGTTACGCGCGTTCTCCCATTCGGCGCGCGCGGCGTCCCACTGCGCTCTATCGATCGCTTCTGGAGAACTGTCCGCGAGCAGGGCGAGATTCGCGGCTTTCGCAACCAGCGCATTCAGCGCCGCGATGTCGTTAACGCCGGCGTCGCTGAGGTTCTGGCGCAACTCTTGGGCATACCTCTTGATCTCGCTGCCCGACATGCGGTCTCCATGTCTTTGTGGACACGACGCCGAGCCTGCCGCTGTCGATCCGGCAGCAAGGAACTACCTGGACAATTGCTCTACGTCGCTTCGAGTGTCGATGAACGATGATCTATGTACCACTGGTCCTTCGATACATGTGCGGGGGAAAGCAGAAGGTGCCGCGACGCATCATCGTTGGAGCGGAGGAATGTTTGAGTCGGCAAGAGACCAGGTGGGTATCGATTCATGCTTCCATGCAGCGCCAGTATCATCCACTCATGCGAACTTTCGTAGGCTGCCTTGTTGTTGTCCTAGTCATCCTCGTAGGGTGGCGTATGTGGGACGCGCGAGAGGTCAGCACATCGGCGCCCGCCGCATCGCCACCGACGCACGTTGCAAGATCAACCAGCGCGACCAGTGTGCCTGAGCTCGCGAGCCAAGAAGGTTCATCGTCCGAATCGGCCGACGCAGAACGCAACATTGCGGACGATGCGATCGTCCAACACGTAACCGAGCGCGCGAGTGAAGATTCATTCGCTGGACCTCCCCTGAATGCGGAGCCAGTGATAACGCGCCAGCTGCCGTCATATCTGGATTTCTACGTAAGCTCTGCCGACTCGACCCGACTGCGGAACGGATGTAAGGATCCTCTTCAGTTGATGGCAGAGATGAAGGTAGGCACGCGCGACGACGAGTGGGCGGAACGGATAGAAGAAGGGCTGCAATCCTTCCTAGGCCCGCACCCATTGGGATTTCTTGTTACCGTCACGTGTCGCGCGGCCATTTGTCAGATCACTGCATTGGGACCAGGCAAAGAGATCCTGGGGAACGAGGAGAAGTACGAAGCTTACTGGGACGAGTTTATGAGCAAGCTCCGGTACTCTCCGATAGCGGCCGAGTTCGCGACAAGGCAGTACTTCGGAGCACCTTACCCAGAAGATCCGAGCCAGGAGATGCGGGCTACGTGCTAACAACCGTGGCGCGCGTAGCACCAGCGGAGTCGCCCGACTGCAGTCCTTTTGCGCCGCTCAACAGCCAAGGCATCCCCAGCGAATGACTCTGATCAGGAGCGTGCTTATCGATTTCAGAATCGTTCAAGCCTCGAGGAAACCCACATGAGTGAATTGCGATATCCGAACGAAAGTAGAGCGTATCGCGATGCGCGCGACGCATTGCTCAACGAGGAAAAGGCGCTCGTCGACAAGGTGAAGGCTGTGGCGGAGAAACGCCGCAAGCTTCCGCTCGGAGGTCAGTTGAAGGAAGACTATGTGTTCCAGTGGGCGAACGATGGAAAGGTTGGGCAACGCGTGAAGCTCTCCGAGCTATTCGAGGACAAGCCGACGCTGTTGCTTTATTCGTTCATGTTCGGCCCGGGCTGGGATAAGCCGTGTCCTTCCTGTACTTCGCTCGTCGATGGATTCGATCGCAGTTGGTATCAAGTGAGTCGACACGCCGCGTTCGCCGCGATCGCGAAGGCGCCCGCAGATCGCATCAACTCGTGGGCTCGTGAGCGCAACTGGTCGCAGATCTGGCTGCTGTCTGGAGCGCAGTCCTCATACCAAGCGGACTACAAGTGCCAAGGCGACTCTGATGACATGCAATGGCCAGTGATGCATGTGTTCAAGAAGCAAGGGTCAGAGATCTTTCACTTCTGGGGCACCGAGTTGGACGCGAATCACCTCGATACGGTGTGGCCCTATTGGAATCTCATGGACTTCACGCCGGAGGGGCGGCCGAACATTTCTACGCCTCCCCAGAAGTTCAGGTCTGAGTTCCTCGAGAAGCACTATCCGGCTTAGCGCGACCGTCGCGGCACGGGCTCCGTTCGCATGGCGCTCGCACCTGTCTAAGCGGTCTCAGCCCTTCGCTGCTCGTTCCATGTCGTGACGACGCGTCTGACGTCGTCACCGCTTGGCTGCTGGAACACGCGTAACCCGAACTCCGGCAGGACTGCGTAGAGATGATCGAAGATGTCGGCCTGGATGCTTTCGTACTCCACCCACGCCGTCGTCGATGTGAACGCGTAGATCTCGAGCGGCAGGCCTGTCGGGCCGGGTTGGAGCTGCCGAACGAGCAGAATCATGTCCCTGTGAATGCGCGGATGATTCTCCAGGTACGCTTGCACGTACGCGCGGAACGTACCCACGTTCGTGACACGACGCGTGTTCACTGGGTCCTTGCCTTCGGCGATCAGCTTGGCATTGAACTCTTCGAGCTCCGCCTGCTTGCGATTCAGATACGGATCGATCAGCGCAAAGCGGCGGAGACGTTGACGCTCCTCGGGTGTAAGGAACCGCACGGACGTTTGGTCGAGATAAAGCGCACGTTTGATGCGACGTCCGCCTGATTCGAACATGCCGCGCCAATTCTTGTAGCTCTCGCTGATGAGCCGCCACGTCGGAATCGTCGTGATCGTCTTGTCCCAGTTCTGCACCTTGACCGTGTGGAGAGAGATGTCGATTGCAAAGCCGTCCGCATTCAACTGGGGCATCTCGATCCAATCGCCCACCCGCAGCATGTCGTGCGTCGAAAGCTGCACGCTCGCGACCAGCGACAGAAGCGTGTCCTTGAAGACGAGCATCAGGACTGCCGTCATCGCTCCAAGGCCAGAGAGCAGTAACAGCGGATCGCGATTGAATAGCGTCGCCACCATGAGAATGGCTGCAATCAGAAAGATCACGAGCTTCGCGACCTGCAGATACCCCTTTATCGGACGTGTGCGAGCGCGTTCAGGATCTCTTTGCTCGTAGATTGCGCCGATCGCATTGAGAAGATTCGAAAGTGCGAGTGCGATCGTGAGAACGACATACGCGCTTGCGACTCCGCGTACCACCAGTACGACGCTGGACGGGAGCCCCTCGACGAAGTCGATGCCGTAGTACGCAACGAGGGCTGGTACGACGTTCGCGAGCCGCGCGATGACGCCGCGTCCAAGCAGTGCACTGTCGAACTGAGTAGGGGCGAGCTTCGCGGAGCGTGCGATCAGGCGCACGAGCACCGTGCGGGTAATTGTGTTCGCAAGCCAGACGACGAGAACGAGCGCCGTGAGCTGCAGCGCGGTCATCACCGAGGGATAGCCTTTTATCGCGGCGAGAAACGAATCGAAGCTGTTCATTCGGACGATTTTACCTGATTGCGCCGCATGACACTCAGCGCGGAACCTGCGCACAAGACTGACATGGCGTTCATCGTCGAACTGATGGTCATGGTAGGTCACAACAGTTCCACAGTTCTTCGTCGCCTGAACTTCACCGTGGGTCGTGAGGCTCGGCTATAGCTCGCCGGGCGCTCCGTAACCTCGCGAGCAACGAAACCCCAGTTCTCTGCAGCTTGCAAAGTCAACGAACCAGTTGTACCATTGGGTCAAGTGGTACATATGGCTTCTCCGATGGACATCACCGTCGACATCGACAACCCGGTGCCTCAGTTCGAACAGATCATCGAGCAGATCAAGGCTGCGGTGACCGCTGGCGTGTTGAGGCCTGGCGATGCGCTGCCCTCGATTCGTCAGCTCGCGAACGACCTCGAGCTCAACAGCAAGACCGTGGCGAAGGCCTACAAGCTGCTGGAACGCGATTCCATCATCGAGGCTAAGGGCTATCGGGGGACTTATATCCACCCCCGAGCAAAATCGAACTGCAAGTTCAATCTACAGGAATGGACGCTGCGCAAGCTCAGCGAAACGATCGATGAGTTGCGCGAAGCAGGTGTGACTGATTCGGAAATCCGCAACGCGTTCGCCGGCGCGATCAGCCGGCCTCCGCCGGCAAAGTGAGGTGCCGTCATGATCGAAGTCTATGCATTCCTTGCGGTGTTCACGGCACAGGTACTGGCGATGTCAGTGCTCTATCCTGCGCGATTCAGTAGGTATGTGCGAGCGCAAGCACCATGCTTCCCGATGGATCGTCTTGCGCAGCTGTTTCCGGGTGTCGATCTGTCCCTGGCTACGCAGCGTTTCTTGACTCGATATCGCGCAGCCAACACAGCCATCGCGGTCCTAGGCTTGCTGCTGCTCGCGTATTTGGTCGATGACATGCTGCGCCCGGACTGGAACGAGAAGTCTGTGATCGTTCTGATCAGCGTGTACTTTGCAGTTCAGCTGTTGCCGCAGACTCTCGTTGCCTGGTTGGGGTTCAGGTTCAACAAGATGCACAAGCGCTCCTTACTCGAAGGGAAGCGTAAGGCCAGCCTGCAGCGCCGGGAGCTTTTCGATTTCGTCTCGCCCGTCATCGTTGCTCTAGCGTTCCTGGCTTATCTCCTGTTGGTCGCGCTCGTGATCTATTTTCAGCCGCAGCTTCTTCCTGGATTCGCTCTCATCGGCGTCTTGACACTGGTGTACGCATCGCAGGCGTTCATCGTGTACCGAGCGCTGTACGGCAAACAGAGCAATCCGCTCGAGACGCACTCCAACCGCGTGCACGCGATCGGTGTCAAAGTCAGGGCGGCCGTCTACGGCTGCCTCATTTGCGCGTTGTTCTTCGTGTGCATTTTCTGGGTCGACGTGCTCGATCTGAAGCAATGGGTGCCATTAGCGCAGAGTGTGTGTCTCTTGATCAACACGTATCTGTGTCTCATGAGCCTGACAGCGCCGCCGCCTAAGCCAGGTGCGGATGGCTTGGTCTCAGCGACTCACTGACTGCCAATGCGCGCGACCTGTCGGCCTGCGCTGGATGACGAGTGGGTACGTGCTTGATCGGATCGGTATGGAGATCACGACGTCGGCAAGATGTTTTGGTTCATGCGAAACAGATTCGTCGGATCGTACATGCGTTTGACGTCCGCCAGTCGATCGTAGTTCGCGCCATAGGTCGCGCGAACCCGATCCTCGGCTTCATCGTCCATCATAAAGTTGACGTACGCACCGCTGAGATTGAATCGATGAATCGCGCTCCAGTAGTCGCGACCCCATTGACGCAGCTCGCCTGCTTTGTTCGGATCAGGATCGATCCCGCAGATCACCATGGACCAGGTCGCATCGCGACAGCTCCAGGCCATGTCGCCAGAAGCCACCCGATGTACGGCGCCATCGATAGGATAAAGATGCATCAGTGACAGCTCGCTGGGCGACTTCGACGCGTGCTCGATGTGTGTCTCGATCGCGGCATCCGATAAGTCTCTAACGAAGTCTGCCTTCCAGTACCATTGCAGCCCTTTCGGTAGTAGAGCGTCGAATAGGCTTTGCAGCGCTGTGAATGGCATGGTCGTCATTCCGTCGAGGATCGGTGTAGGTAGTGCTTCGCGCAGCGGACGCAATGCGCGTTCTCCATCCGCTGCGGATCCCTCATAGCAGGAGATGACTGCACAGATCCTGGTGCCCCAGATCTCTTGCGGAAACGGGGGCGTCGAAGGCACGGTCTTCAACCCGAGGAAGGGGCAGAGCTTCTCCGGGGCCGTCCGCAGAAACTCTCGATAGGCCCGCATCACTTGCGCGGCATGTCTGATGTCCCAGAAGATCGGCCCGGCATAGACATCCGAAACTGGATGCGCGCGGTACAAGAAGCTCGTAACGACGCCGAAGTTGCCGCCGCCGCCGCGCAATGCCCAGAATAGATGCGCATTCTCACGCTCGCTGGCGGTGACCAGCTTTCCGTTCGCGAGCACCACGTCGGCTTCCAACAGATTGTCGATGGTCAAGCCATAACGGCGACTGAGATGGCCGTGCCCCCCGCCGAGCGTGAGACCTGCGATCCCTGTGCTCGAGACGATGCCGGCAGGCACTGCCAAACCGAAGGAATGTGCTACGTGGTCCACGTCACCTTGGGTGCAGCCCGGTTCGACACGAACAGTGCGCAGCGCAGGATCGACGCGAATGCCTTTCATCCGGCCAAGGTCGATGACTAGGCCGTCGTCGCAACTTCCGAGGCCGGCGCCGTTGTGTCCGCCGCCACGAATGGCGATGACGAGATTGTGATCGCGACCGAAGTTCACCGCGGCGATCACATCCGCGACGTCACTGCATTGCGCGATCAGCGCCGGTCGTTTGTCGATCATGCCGTTATAGAGCCTGCGCGCTCGATCGTAGCGAGGATCTGTCGCCGTAATCAGCTCGCCGCGAAAAGACGATGCGAGCGTCGCAAGGTTAATCGTGTCCATGATCGACTCCGAAGCAGTTGAAGATTGAGAGAATCGTAGATCGCGCTCGCGTGGCGAACTATGATCGGCGACAGCGATCGCTTGATTGCGCGTTCGAAGTGTTGTCCGCGCGTTCGGCTTGATTGATCAATCGTTCGGAGGACCCGAATGGATGTTCTATCCGACGTGCTGCGAGAAGTCCGTCTGACGGGCGCCGTGTACTTCGACGTTCACGCCGGAGCACCGTGGGTTGCGACGACACCTGGTTCCTCGACCATCTGCGCAGGTGTGATGCCGGAGTTCGATCATGTGATCGGCTTTCATATCGTGTTGGATGGTCGCGGTTGGGCGCAGCTCGCCGACTCATCGCGTCCCGCGATCTGTCTCGACGTTGGCGATGCGGTGATTATCGCCGGGGGACACGGGCACTCGATCAGCTCGGAGCCAGGCAAACATGCCGTGCCGACTCTCGAGCTCTATCGCCGTCCGACTGTGGACACGTTGCCTTTCGTGCTACACGAGTTCGGTGGGGGCGGCGAGAAGACGCGGTTCGTTTGCGGTTTTCTCGGCTGCGATGCCAAACCCTATAACCCGGTGCTCGAGGCGTTGCCGCCGCTGCTGCACGTGAGACGCGCGAGCGCGGCCGGTGTGCTCACGTTCGATCTCATGCGCATTGCGCTCGAGGAAAGCAAACAGCCACGCGCCGGCGGCGAAACGATTCTCGCGAAGATCAGCGAGCTCATGTTTCTTCATGCCGTGCGCCAACACATCGACAGCTTGCCGCCCGAGTCGACCGGTTGGCTCGCGGCACTTCGCGATCGATATGTGAGCGCAGCGTTGCGCGCGATGCATGCAAAGCCGGCGGACGCATGGACGCTCGAAGCGCTCGCACACGAGGCGGGCCTCTCGCGCACCGCGTTCTCGATTCGATTCGCGAACGTGATGGGCATGCCCGCAATACAGTATCTGAGCAAGTGGCGGGTTCAGCTTGCTGCTGGGCTACTCGATCGCCAAGGCATGAGCATTGCCCAGATCGCCGAACGAGTAGGCTTCGGATCGGAAGCCGCGTTCAATCGCGCATTCAAAAGACAAGTGGGAATTCCACCGGGTGCGTGGCGGGAGCGCAGCCGGCAGACGTAGGATTGCCTTGCCGAGACGGGATATCGAACAGGATCAACAGATGATGAATCTAAAGAAGGGGTCGACCTTGCTTGCTTTTCCTGTTCATCCTGTTGGTCTTGTCAAAGAACTTCCCATCATCTCATCAACCCCTCGCTCTCTCGCCGTAAACACTGCCAACTGTGCCGCGAAAGCGCGTTGGTACGCGGGTCGCGCTTCGCCGCGCGCGATGTACTCGCAAAGCGTCGGGTGCTGCTCCAGTAGACCCGATCCGTTCAATCTGCGCAGCACCGTGACCATCATTAGGTCACCGGCGCTGAAGGCCCCGTCGAGCCATTCGGCATCGCCGAGCCGATCGGATAGCTCGCCGAGTCGTACACGGACACGATCCTGAAGCATCGGAAGACGCGCTTCATACCAGCTCTTCTCACGTTCCAAGATCGTCGCCATCGAGAGCTCAACGATCGGCGGTTCCACTGTGCTAAGTGCGGCGAACATCCAGGCGATCGCGCGTGCACGCGCGTTAGCATCGTTCGGCAGTAAGCCCGCATGACGCTCTGCGATGTGCAAAACGATTGCGCCAGATTCAAACAACTCGAGATCGCCTTCTTCGTAGGTCGGAATCTGAGCGAAGGGATTGAGTCTGCGATGTCGAGATTCCTTCATCTCACGAAAGGAGACGAGCCGGACGTCAGAAGGCTGACCCACTTCTTCGAGTGCCCAGCGAACGCGCATGTCGCGCGCAAGTCCTTGCCCGCGATCGGGCGAGCGCTCGAAAGCAGTAATGGTGGGGACCATGTACAAGGCTCCTCTCAGTTGGGATGAGATTCATCTTCCCTCGAAGACGATCTACACCCCATAGAACCGACGGCGGTGCTGAAAGCACCGCGAAGAGTGCGCTGCCGCATGTGTTTGTTCCGCAGCATCGCGCTGGGTCTCGTGGCGGCGCCGGAACGTTTCTCGTTCGAGCAAGTTTGGATCAAGCGACACGACAAATAGGTCGCCGGAGGAGCTATGTTCCGAACGATCTGCATCTTCGCAGCAGCATGCTTCGGGCTGAACCTCGCCAACGCGCCAATCGCCCGGGCAGAGACGATTTGTCAGGGCGGTGGAAAGAAGGAAGTCACGGCCTCGTGCTCGGTTCGCGTGGAGAAGGACCGCTACTACGTCATCGATGCTTCTGCAGAAGCAACCGCGGACAAGGCGAGCGAGGCGCGGCCTGGTGGACAGTTATGGATGGACGTGTTCGTCGACGATGCAAAGCGCGGCCACGCGGAAACTCAGTGCGGCGCCGGTGGCGCTTGTCGCGTGACGATCGTTTTGCAGATGCTGCTGGAGGGTGGTAAGGACTATACGTTCGAAGCAAGACAAGGTAACAATCGCGCAGACACTCTCTTCACTCGGATCGTGGTGAGAGCCGCAGAGAACTGAGGGTCGATTCAGGTTGCGCGAACCTCAAGCCGCCTGAACTTGCCGAAGCGCTCGTCAGGCGTCGATTGTAGTGCGTTCCGCATGGAGCACGTTGCGAACGAGTCGAGTGGCGATGACCGAGACGTAAGTCTTGATGCGGGCTTCCGATTCGAGTTGCGCATGCGCGGACTCGAAGAGCTCGCGTACATGGTCCACGGACGCGCTGCTTTCTTGAGCGAGGGATTGGATGAGGTGCTCGTAGCCTTTGATGCGGGTCGGATCACGGACTGTGGCCATCGTCCCTCCACATTCGCTGAGGTGTTGTTGCAGGCAGGGCGCTGATAGTAGCTGCCGGCCGATAGACATCGCACGTCGGCTCGGATCTCGAGCCCGGTCGATCTCCCCGCCGATACGCTATTCGTAAGTGCGTTCAGTCGCTTAGGGCGAGAGGCTGCTAGCGGATGCGAGAAGCTGTAACAATTCGGGAGCGCAAAACTTGCGCAAGTCAAGTGAAAGAACGTCATCGACCGCGACGCACCTTGGTGGTGAAACGGCCCACTGCTCTCGTTGAAATATTGTCGTAACGCCGCCCTTAGAGAATCCCCCAAATAACGCGCGAATCCTGCGCGCGAAGAGCAAAGAAGGGGAATGCCTCGATGAATATCTTGATCCGTTCGGCGGTGACTTTGGCGTGCGCGAGCGCAGCGTGGAGCTCGAATGCACGCGAGCACGAAAACCATCGCCGAGGTGCACATGAGTTCGAGCGGCTTGCGACATTCGTCGTCTGCGAAAATACGAGTTGCGATCGCGAGTCGGTAGAGCTCACCGCAGCGGAGATCGTCGCCGCGAGCGAAGACGGTCAGACGCTGATCTATACGGACAGTCCGAACAATTCGCTCGGCTTCGTCGACATTCGAGACCCTGCGCGCCCGCAAGCGCTCGGCGCTGTCGCTTTGGACGGCGAGCCGACTTCGGTCGCCGTGCGCGGCCGCTGGGCCCTCGTCGGCATCAACACCTCGGAGAGCTACACCAATCCGTCCGGCCACTTGAGTGTATTCGACATCGAGGCCTGCAAGCGTGCGACCGCTGCTTGCGAAGCGGTGACGAAGATTGCACTCGCGGGGCAACCCGATTCTGTCGCCGTGAGCCCCGATGGCAAATATGCCGCGATCGCGATCGAGAACGAACGGGACGAAGATGTCACGGTGAACGGCATTGAAGGCGGTCTCCCTCAAGCGCCAGGTGGCTGGCTGCAAGTTGTGACGCTGCGTGGCGCGCCTCAGCAGTGGTCCGTACGGAGTGTCGATCTCTCAGGCTTGGCCGCCTACGCACCGGAGGATCCCGAGCCGGAGTACGTGAGTATCAACGAGCACAACGTTGCGGTCGTCACATTGCAGGAGAACAATCACATCGCACTCGTCCATCTACCGAGCGCGAAGGTCATCAAGGATTTCCCTGCGGGCGAGGTCGACCTGCAGAACGTCGATACAGATAACGAGGGATTGCTGAACCCCATCTACAGCCTCGATGATCTCGCACGCGAGCCAGACGCGGTGACGTGGCTCAACTCCGCGCTGTTTGCTACTGCGAACGAAGGCGATCTGTTTGGCGGCAGCCGCGGCATGTCGATCTTCGCGGCCGCGACAGGCAAAGTGTGGTACGACTCCGGAGTTGAGCTGGAGAACATCGCGCTCGCACACGGTCACTATCCCGACGATCGCGGCGACAACAAGGGAGTCGAGCCGGAAGGCATCGTGCACGCGCACTACGGGCGCGATGCATACCTGTTCGTCGGGATGGAGCGCGCGAACTTGACCGCCGTCTACGAGACGAGCGGGTTCGGGCGCCCACGCTTCGTGCAAGCGTTGCCGTCTGGAATCGGGCCGGAAGGGTTGTTGCCGATCCCGAAGCGCAATCTGTTCGTGATTGCCTCGGAGGACGATGAGTCGCTGCGCTCGACGCTCTCGATCTATCGCTTGCAGAAGGGGCGCGCGAGCTATCCGACGCTCGTGTCCGAGGTGCGAAAGAGCGGTCCCGCAGCCGGTCAGGCGCCGATCGGTTGGGTGGCGCTGTCGGCGCTCGCTGCGGATCGCAGACATCCGAACCGGCTGTACTCAGCGCACGATGCGTACCTTGGCCACTCGCGCATCTATGTGATCGATGCGGGCACGAGGCCGGCTCGCATCACGGATGAGATCGAGCTGAAGAGAAATAGCGCGAGTGTCGACTATGACATCGAAGGGCTCGCTACGCGCACCGAGGGTGGCTTCTGGGTTGCGAGCGAAGGCTCGGGGAACGGGACGAGCGGCACTGCGAACTTGCTCATCGAGGTGACGCGCAAGGGCGAGGTCGTCCGCGAGATCGAGTTGCCAGCAGCCGTTGCCGAGCTCAAGCGAAGCAATGGATACGAAGGCGTGGCCGTGACGGGCTCCGGCAAGGATGAACAGGTCTACGTTGCCTTCCAGCGCGAGTGGACCAACGACCCTGCGGGCTTCGTTCGTATCGGTCGCTTCACGCCGGCAAAGAACGAATGGACGTTCTTCTACTATCCCCTGGATGCCGTCGAGTCACCCGCCGGCGGTTGGGTCGGCTTATCGGAGATCGTGGCATTGGACGATCATCGTTTACTCGTATTGGAGCGCGACAATCAGTCGGGTCCGGATGCGCGCGTGAAGCGTTTGTACGAGATCGATGTTCGTGGCATCGAACCGCAACCGCAAGGTGCGAGCTTCCCGCGAATCAAGAAGACGCTCGCGCGCGATCTGGTGCCGGATCTCGCTGCGCCAGGAGGTTGGTTGCAAGAGAAAGTCGAAGGCGTGACCGTCACCGCGAATGGCAATGTCTATATCGTGACCGACAACGATGGCGTCGACGGCAATACTGGCGAGACGCAGTTCATTCGACTCGGGAAGCATTACAAGCGCAACCAATGACCTTTCAGCTCCACCGATTCGGCCCGGATCTTGGCTCTCCCAAGCTCCGTGCGCGGACGTCGTAGCGATCTCCTCCAAGAACGCCCGACAGACACGCCGCTCGCAGGCGTTCAGGCTAGTCGAACGGGTTCTCTGGCGAGGCCGGCGCAGAGAGGTCTCGCCGAAGCGTGAGAGGTCAACAGCATGCGCGCAACGATCATGTACTCAGCCGGTGACGTTCGGATCGAGAACGTCCCAGATGCAATCATCGTTGAACCGACCGACGCAGTCGTGCGCGTCACGCGCGCATGCATCTGCGGTAGCGATCTGTGGCCGTATCGCGGCATGCAACCATCGGAGCACGGCCGCTCGATGGGTCACGAAGCGGTTGGTGTTGTCGAGGACGTCGGTTCTGATGTGCGCTCGCTGACGCGCGGCAATGTCGTGATCATGCCGTTTGCATGTTCCGATGGAACGTGCGCCTTCTGCAAGGAAGGCTTGTACACCGCGTGCGTTCATGTCGCATTCTTCGGGAGCGGAAAATTGGGCGGAGCGCAAGCGGAAGCCATTCGTATTCCGAACGCCGATGGAACGCTCTTTGCGATTCCGCCGCGCGTCGATGAAGAGTTGATGCCTGCGATCCTGACACTCTCGGACGTGATGGGTACCGGTCATCACGCGGCTGTCGTCGCCAAAGTCTCACGAGGTAGAGATGTGGCGGCAGTCGGTGACGGAGCTGTTGGTCTGTGCGGAGTCATCGCTGCAAAGCGTTTGGGTGCCGAACGCATCATCATCCTCGGTCGCCATCCCGATCGCATCGCGCTCGCGCGCGAGTTTGGCGCCACCGATGTCGTAAGCGAACGTGGCGAAGAAGGTGTGGAGCGGGTGCTCGAGCTCACTCGCGGACAAGGTGCGCACGCCGTCTTGGAGTGCGTCGGCAACGCGGATGCGATGGTCGCCGCGATCCAAATCACGCGACCCGGAGGTGCCGTGGGTCGCGTTGGTGTGCCGCAAGATGAGGCGATGCCTGCTTCCCTGCCGGCCTTTTATAAGAACATCACGGTCGGTGGTGGACCAGCGCCCGTGCGCGCGTATATCGACGAGCTGTTGCCAGACGTTTTAGAAGCACGCATCCAGCCGGGCAGAGTCTTCGATCGCGAAGTGAGCCTCGATGGCGTGCCGAACGGTTATCGCGAGATGGACGATCGAAGCGCGATCAAGGTGATGATCCGTCCTTGAGAGCTCGAGCATCATGAGCCGCATCTTCATCACCGGCTCCACTGACGGCCTCGGTCTCGCCGCGGCACGCACGCTCATGGCCGAAGGTCACGAGGTCGTGCTGCACGCACGTTCAGCGCAGCGCGCCGCTGCGCTTGCCGATATCGCGCAACGTTCCGCGGGGATTGTGATCGGCGATCTCAGCAGCGCTGTCGAGACGCGTTCGATCGCTGATCAAGTGAACAAGATCGGGCGAATGGATGCCGTCGTTCATAACGCGGGCATCTTTCAGGAACGCACCCGAGGGTCGACGCCCGAACGGCACGCGACGACGCTCGCCGTGAACACGTTGGCACCCTACATCTTGACCGCTTTGATCGAGCGCCCGCATCGATTGATTTACCTGAGCAGCGGCATGCATCGCAGCGCCAGCGGTTCGCTGCACGATATCGATTGGCGGGAGCGTCGCTGGGAGTCGAGCGCCGCCTATTCCGAGAGCAAGCTCTTCGTCATCGGGCTTGCGTTTGCCGTCGCTCGTCATTGGCCCGATGTGTTGAGCAACGCCGTCGATCCAGGTTGGGTGCCGACCAAAATGGGCGGGCCCGGCGCACCCGATGATCTCGAGCAGGGGCATCTCACGCAGACGTGGCTCGCGGTGAGCGAAGATGCCGCTGCATGCGTGAGTGGCGCCTACTGGCATCACCGCAAGCAGCGCCCGCCCGCCGCCGATGCGCTCGATCCGCAGTTCCAGGATCGGCTGATCGCGAAACTCGCAGAGCTGACGGGTATCGCGCTTCCCTAGATCAAAGAGAGCCCAATAAAAAAAGAGCCCACATCTTCGATGCGGGCTCGTATCTGCCAGCGGGGATCACGCCGGCAGGAGGGCTCACTCCGATCCATGCAGCCTGAGCACGCGCCACCTATCGTCCGGTGGGCTGCCGACGAGAGCTCGACCCGCTAACTCCCTGGCGGATCTGCCCCGCTGCCGAGGATCGCTGCTCAACAGCACGGGTCTGCAGCCTCCCGCGCCTAACGCTTCAGCATGCTAGCGCAACCGCGCTCGAATTTTCCAAATGAAAAGCAATTTTCATTAGCACATACGTGATGTCGGTTGACATGACATCGTTGGTCATTCCCATTGCTGCAAGGCTCGATTCTAAATTCGGTATGGGATCGAGCTGCTCAAGAGCTGCAAAGGCAATCCTCTTCGCGCGCGACCGTCCGGGTTTTATAAGGTGAACCGTAGTTTTACTTGCGAAATTCAGATTGCCGAGGGTAGGATCGGCTGTCACGCGCATATGTCTGAGTAATAGACGATGTAGCTCGCAAGACCAAGATCGCCGTCGTAAGAGCGGCACAACTCATCAGGGGATGCTAGATGCAAAAAGAAGTCAGAAAGAGCGCGCTGGCCAGCGTGTCGAGCATATTGGCCTTGGCAGTCGCTGGATCCGCCGCCGCGCAGGACGCTGCGCCGCAGACGCAGAATGTTGAAGCAACAACGGAGGGCGATGAAAGCAAGCTCGAAACCATCATCGTCACCGGTATTCGCGCCTCG
The DNA here is from genome assembly GCA_023417315.1 of Pseudomonadota bacterium. GTDB lineage: Bacteria > Pseudomonadota > Gammaproteobacteria > Steroidobacterales > Steroidobacteraceae > Steroidobacter. Next base: position 3,086 of record JAEZFW010000024.1, on the reverse strand, counting down.
CTCGAAACCGCTGCCGAGATCAAGCGCAACGCAGACACCTTCGTCGATTCGATCACTGCGTCGGATGTCACGAGCCTGCCTGATCTGTCAGTGGCGGAAGCTCTGCAGCGCGTGCCGGGCGTTACTGTTACGAGATTCCCCTATGGCGGTGCTTCTCCTGACTTCCCCTCTCCGGAAGGGCGCGGCAACCTGATTCGTGGCTTGGGTTTCGTGCGCTCGGAGTTCAACGGCCGAGATGCGTTCTCTGCGAACGGCGGCCGCGCGCTCGATTGGTCGAGCATTCCGCCGGAGCTCGTCGGTGCGGTGGACGTTTACAAGAACCAATCTGCCGACCTCATCGAAGGCGGCATTGGCGGCACCATCAATCTGCGGACCTTGGAGCCCTTCGACCGCTCGGGTCACGTCTTGGCTCTTTCGGCCGAGACGACGTATACGGACTTGCGCGAGGATTGGACACCGACGTTCAGCGCCATCGCGGGCGATCGCTGGGACACTGAGAGCGCGGGTGAGTTCGGCCTTCTGGCCTCGTATTCCTCCTCGCAGCTCAACTCGATGATCAATGGCTGGCAGCAAGGGGCGCCTACCCCGCGCATGGATATCAGCGTTTCGGAAGCTGCCGGTCCCGGCAAGTTCGCCGGCGTGCCGGGCGATCAGATTGGAGCCTACGTTCCGGGCTTCCAGTTGCGAACGAACGAAGTGGATCGCGACCGCACGAGCTACTACCTCGCGGCGCAGTGGCAGAAGGACACGGTGCGCGCGACCCTGAAATACGCGCGCGTCGAGAACGAGATCGACAGCCTCGAGCGTACGACCGAGTGGTTCCCTGATCGTAATTCGGGTCCCCGAGTCACGATGACCGATGTGGTGATGGATTCGAACTGGTCCACTTCCGGAATCGCTACGTGCAGCGGTCCCGAGGGCCAGCCAACCGCGCCTGGCGATTGTGAAGTCATGATCCCAGCCACAGGGCTCATGCGATCGGCATGGGTGACTGACACGGGCGAAGGTTGGTGGGGCGCCTGGGGCTTGCCAGTCACGACGCTTGGCATCGGCAAGCACGAGAATGCGACAACGGAGGACGTGAGCCTCAATCTGAAATGGAACGCGACGGACCAACTGTTCTTCGAGTTCGATGCGCAGTTGACGAAAGCAGACGCTGATTTCACCGAGGTCTGGGGCGGCGGCAACTTCTTCGCTGATGTTTGGACACAACCGGACCTCGATGATCCGAGAATTCGTTTCCAATCCAACCCGCGAACGGCCATCAATCTCGGCAACTCGCGCGGCGGCGGAACGGGGCAGGTTCCTTCGCCAACTTCGCCCGCGGATCCGAACGGCGCAGTGTGGCAATTTGCAGCGGACTCGTTCCGCGAAGGCACCGGCGATTTGCGTGCTTTCCGTGCCGACGGCCAATACGAGTTCGAGGGCGACTCGTGGTTCAGAGCGGTGCGATTCGGAACTCGTTATTCGGAACGCGAGCAAACGAACAAAGAAATCGGACTGAACTGGGGCGCCATCGCACCAGCTTGGGGTGACGGCGGTGCTGGCGTCTTGTCTCGATTCGATACGCCGGCCCACGAATCCGTGGATTTCTCCAACTTCTTCCGCGGCGGCGTCGTGCAGGGAGGCAACACGCACTTCCCGTATATCCGACGGGACCTGCTGATGAACTACACGGCATTCCGCAACTACATCCTAAACGAGCCCGACCTCGGAACGCGGCATGGATGGCAGCCGCGTGGAAACATGGATGGCACCGGCAACTATCGGCCGGAGGACGTCTCAGACATCAGCGAGGAAACCACCAGCGCCTTTGTGCGATTCGACTTCGGCTCCGACTTCGACAACGGCATGTCGTTCGATGGTAACGTCGGCGTTCGCTTCGTGAAGACGGAGCTCGTATCCAACGGATCGTATGCATATCAGGCGTTCAACCCGGATGTGCAGACGCCCTCGACGGATGACGCGCCGCGAACTCCAGATGCAGAAAGCCGCGACGATCCTCGCGACTTCCTGCCTGAGACGGCGGCCTATCTCGAGCAGCTGGCGAGCGACATCGCGGTCGACCAGGAAGACACGAAGTGGCTGCCGTCCCTCAATCTGAAGTGGAACTTGAACAGCGACATGCTGATTCGCTTCGGAGCGAGCAAGGCGGTCACGCGTCCCAACGTGCAGGACCTTCGCGCCTCGCAGCTCGTGCAAGCCAATACCACGAGGGTGAATTTCCCGACGATCACGGATGAGAACGATCCTCTCTTCGGTGTGGATCGCGGCGCGCAAAGCATCAGCCTCGACCGAATCCTACTCACCCGCGGCAATCCTAACCTCGAGCCGACGACGGCGGTGAACTTGGATCTGTCGTTCGAGTGGTATTTCAACGGTGGGTTCGTTTCTGCCGCCGTGTTCGACAAGGATTTGAAGAACATCATTTCCACAGGCGATCAGCAGATCAGCGAAGTGACCTTGGATGGTCGCACGGTGGATGTGGTCTACAACGGGCAGGTCAACCAAGCGAAAGCGGAGTTGCACGGCTTCGAGCTGGCGTATCAACAGTTCTACGATCAGCTACCCGGTTGGATGTCGCATCTGGGTCTACAGGCCAACTACACCAACATCCAAGCCTCTGCGGATCCGCCGGGGCATGGTGTCGATGCGAACGGCGACGGGATTCCAGATGACCTGACGACTTCGTTCCGTTTCGGCGTGCGGGATTTGCTCGGCCAATCCGAGCATATCGCCAACGTGGTCGGCATCTATCAGGACGACAGGTTCGAGGTGCGACTCGCCTACAACTGGCGCTCCGAGTACCTGACGAGCTACCGCGACTGGGTGACCGGCAACCCGATCTATGTCGATGCGGGCGGGTTCTTAGACGCCTCGTTCCGATATGACTTCAACGACAACCTGCAGGTGCGTGCGTCGGTCTCGAACGTGTTGGATACGAAAGAGAAGGCATACATGCAGCTGAACGATCAAGGACAGACGGCGCCTCGCTTCGCATTCCTCAACGATCGACGAGTCGTCTTGGGTTTGCGGTATCAGTTCTAAGTCGGACGAGCTCGAAGCAAGCGGGCGGAGGCAATCGC
>JAEZFW010000006.1 GCA_023417315.1 Pseudomonadota bacterium | reverse complement strand
CACCCGCAGAGGTGGTGGAGGGGGTAGGATTCGAACCTACGAAGGCATAAGCCAGCAGATTTACAGTCTGCCCCCGTTGGCCGCTTGGGTACCCCTCCGCGGACATAAGAGCCGGCTATTCTCTTTGCCAACCCTTTGAGTGTCAACTACGAAAGGGGTCCCTGCCCGCGCTCCCGTTCTAGAACGCGCTGCCGGCGCTGCCGATAAGTGATGCCTCGTTCAAGGATCCGCTCAGCTAAGGGATTGTCTGATTAAGACAGCCGTTGGCAGACCGATATATTAAAGGAGAGGCGAATCCCCGTCGTTGATTTCCGCGATTCAGTCCATGCACTCCCAAGACTTCGAAAATCGCCTTAAAGCTCAGGTCGACTTTCCGAGTCCCTCGCGCGTCGCGACCGACATCATTGCGCTCGCGCGGGATCCCGACATCGAGATGGCAAAGGTGGCTCAGGCTGTCGGACGCGACCCCGCCATGACGGCCAAGATCCTGCGCATTGCGAACTCGGCCTTCTACGCGCAGCGCCGCCCCAGTCAGAACTTGCGCCAGGCGCTCGTGATCATCGGACTGAATGCCGCGCTGACACTCGCGCTCAGCTTCTCGCTCGTGTCTTCCTTTCGCGCGCTCCGCGCAGCAGGTATCGACTATCCGCGATTCTGGCGTAGATCCTTGTTGGGGGCGACAGCCGCACGCGCATTCAGCGAGCTCGCCAAAGCCGGGCAGCCTGAGGACATCTTTCTCGCTGCCCTGCTGCAGGACATGGGCGTCCTCGCGCTCGATCGTGCCGCGCGCGATTTCTACGCGAAGCTCCCGCAAGGAGCGACGCACGCCGATTGGATCGCATACGAGATCCAGCACCTCGGTAAGGATCACGCCGCATATACCGCGCTGCTCCTGAAGTCGTGGAACTTGCCGGAACGCATTTGGCAGGCGGTTGAGCACAGCCATACGCCGCAAGTGCTGAGCGGAAGCACGGAAGAAGGTAAGTACGCGCGCTGTGTCGCCCTCGGCAGCGATCTTGCCGAGGCGGTTCTGCGCCGGGACGCCGCGGCCGGTGTCGGTCCGCTCGCGCAACGAGCTCATTCACTCCTTGGGATGAGCCACGAACTGTTCAACGAGGTGGTAGCACGGATCTTGAGCCTCATCCCCGAAACCGAGGAGCTGTACGAGACGAGCATCATGCAGGCCGAGGATGCCGATAATCTCCTCGCCGAAGCGCGCGAGCTGCTCGCGGTGCGCAATCTGCATGCGCTTCAAGAAGTCAGTGCGCTACAGGCTACGACGAGCGTGCTGCTGACCCGAACCGAGGAGGCCGAAGATTCAGGACGACGCGACGCACTGACCGGCGCGCTGAATCGCGCGTGGCTCGATCGCATGCTAGATCGAGAGTTCACTCAAGCAGTTGTCTTCGGGCGCGATTTGAGCATCGCGCATGTCGATCTCGATCACTTCAAGAACGTCAACGAACGCTTCGGCACCCAAGTCGGCGATGAAGTCTTGCGCAATTGCGCGCGAGTGCTGCAGTCATGCGTGCGTGGCAGCGATCTCGTCGCCCGATTCAGCGGCGAGGAGTTCATGGTCGTGTTGCCAGGTGCAGATCGCGAGATCGCCAAGCAGGTCGCCCAGAGAGTGCTTGGCGCTTTAGCGGGCTTCGATCATGGCGAAGCCGCCCAGGGAACTCGCATCACCGCCTCGATCGGCGTTGCGACCTACACGCCGAAACACCGCTTTGCGAGCACGCTCGCGTTGCTGGAAGCTGCTGACCACGCCTTATATGCAGCAAAGCTCTGTGGTCGTAATCGATTCGAATGCTACGAGGAGCTCTCGGGCAGCAACCGTGCGTCGGTCGGTGGTCGTTGAGCTTATTTGAGCGGCGCCTCGGGCGCTTGAGCGAGATCGACGATCTCCACATCGCCCGAGCTGAACGGCTCGCCCAAGAACAAGCTGCCCACTTGTGCAAAGCGCGTCGCATTGTCGGTCGCGAGCATGCGAATCGACCGAGGCTGCCCTTCGAAGCTCAGTAGATCGCAACTCTTCAACGCTTGATGCAGCACGAGGGCGGTCGTGCGAGCCGAATCTACGAGCTGCACATCCTGGCGCAATACTGCGCGCAACGCACTCGCGAGCACGGGAAAGTGGGTGCAGCCAAGCAGCAGCGTGTCGATAGACGGGTACCGCTCGAACAGGGGATCTAGATACCGCCGCGCGACCGCCTCAACGATCACTCCCGTCGTCCACCCCTCTTCCGCCAGCGCGACGAACAATGAGCAGGCCTGGCCGAACACCGCGGCGGAGGAGTTCCGCTGCGTGATCGCGCGGTGGTACGCGCCCCCTCTGATCGTTCCTTCGGTCGCGATGACTGCAATTTGATGCGTACGAGATGCTCTACACGCCGCCTCGGCGCCTGGCTCGATTACACCCAGCACGGGCAGCGGCGCATATCTTTCGCGCAGCGCCTCGAGAGCGACAGCCGAGGCGGTATTGCAGGCTACGACAAGATATTTGATACCCCTGCGAACCAGCAGATCGGCGGCTTGCAACGAGTACCGCGTCACCGATTGCGCACTCTTGGTTCCATAGGGCAGACGTGCCGTGTCGCCCAAATAGAGGAAAGTCTCGCTCGGCAGCTGTTCGCGTAGCGCACGCAGCACGGTGAGGCCGCCGACGCCAGAGTCGAAGACGCCTATCGGCAGGTGATGAAGTGACGAAGTGACGGAGTGACGGAGTCCCAATGCTTCGTGTTGGCGTTTCGATTCTGAGGTCGTCACTTCGTCACTCCGCCACTGCGTTACTTGAACATCGCATCACCGCGTGATGAGCTTGGCATAACTCGCCTCATCGATATTGCTGCCGCAGACGACCAGCGCGATCCGTTTGCCGCGGAGGCGTTCGCGGAGCGGGCCGAGTAGCGCAGCCGTTGCTGCTGCGCCGGCGGGCTCGACCGCAAGCTTCGCATTCCGAAACAGAAATCGCATCGCATTGCGCAGCTCCTCGTCGCTGACGCGCACGAGCGCATCGACATTGCTGCGACAGAGCTCGAACGAAATCGGCAAAGCGTAAGGAGCACCTAGACTATCGGCGATGGTGGCAACGCGCTCGATCGAGCGTGGCTCGCCCGCCTCGAAGCTGCGGTACATGCTGTCTGCGCCGTACGGCTCGACCCCGAACACCTGACAGCTCGGGTTCAGCAACTTCACCGCAGAGGCAACGCCGGCACACAACCCCCCACCGCCGATCGGCACGATCACCGCATCGAGCTGAGGCAATTGCTCGCAGAGCTCCAGGCCGAGTGTTGCCGTGCCGGTTGCAGTCGTCCGTCCTTCGAATGGATGGATGAGGGTACGCCGCTCCTCGGCCGCAATTTCCTGAACGCGCGCGAACCCACGATGCGCATCTGGGACGAGCTCGAGCTCGGCGCCAAATGCATTGCAAAGCGCGATTCGCAGAGGATTGGCAGTCGCAATCATGACCACCTTCGCGCTCATTCCGACTTGTTTCGCTGCAAACGCCACAGCGATCGCGTGGTTGCCCGCACTAATTGCGGTGATACCCCGCGCACGCTCTTCCTGCGAGAGCTGCAAAGTATTCAACAGCGCCGCTCGAGCTTTGAACGTTCCGGTGATCTGGAACAGCTCGAGTTTCAGATAAACCCGCGTGTCTGCTCCAAATTCTTCTTCCACTTGCGCACCGAGCAGAGGCGCGACGGGCGTGCTCACGATGCGTCCTGTCAGCACGCTTGCCGCGCGCCGGATTTCATCGAGCGTCAAGAGATTCGACGCACCTACTCGCGCGCGAGCCGCATCGATCGCAGGAGAATTTTCAAAGATCATAACTGCATGCTCGTTGCGACATAACGCTCGTCATTGACACTTCGCACCGGCACGCGCGCGCGGCATAATGGGGCACGTCGAGAATGAATCGGCGTTCTCCGCAAGAGTTGGTGCGATCGCTTGAACAACAACGAAGAGATGAGGGGTTGAAGATGGAGCGGCGCCTACACACACGACATCGTGCGCGCACGGCAGTTTACGTCGCCATTCCAGGTCGCCCCGGCAAATTGTGCCGGGCCCGCAACTTAAGTGCCAATGGCGTCTTCATCGAAACGCAAAACCTGGGCTTGAAGAAAGGCGCGACAGTCCATCTCGCATTCGCTATCAATCTCGGCGTCGTCACCAAAATCCACCGACGCACAGCCATCGTCGCCCATGTGTCGAAAGGCGGCACCGGTCTCATGATGGAAAGTCTCACCGGCACGCGCTGAGCAGACGGAAGCTCGCGAGCGCACGCGAATTCCTTGCGCATCCACTGGAAAAGAACGTTCGCCAACGCACCGCTCGGGCCATAATCGATCCGGCGACCGCGCGCGTCGCGTTGATCCAGCCTCGCGATCTCATGACATCAGCCCCCGCCAAGGCAGCTCTACCCCATTGCTCTGCAGCACTCTCGAGCGCGCTGAAGCAGCACTTCGGTTTCGACACGTTCCGCCCGGGCCAAGAAGCGATCGTCACCGACGTGCTCGCCGGCCGCGACGTTCTCGCGATCATGCCCACCGGCGGCGGCAAGTCACTTTGCTTTCAGCTCCCAGCGGTCTTGAGATCTGGTCTGACGATCGTGGTCTCTCCGCTCATCGCGCTCATGCAGGACCAGGTTCGCCTACTCGAAGAGCAAGGCATCGCAGCGACATTCATCAATTCGACCTTGAGCGCAGCTCAGATCGGAGCACGAATTGCCGCCGCCGCGGCGGGCGAATTCAAGCTCCTGTACTTAGCACCGGAGCGGCTGCTCCATCCAGAGTTCCTGCGCACCGCCTTACCCGACCTGGTGAGCTCGCGCGGCGTCAGCGCCATCGTTATCGACGAAGCACATTGTGTCTCTGAATGGGGCCATGACTTTCGTCCTGAGTATCGTCAACTTGCGGGCGTCAGGCAGCGCTTCGCAGCGATACCCATTCTCGCGTTCACCGCCACTGCAACGATTCGCGTGCGCGAGGACATCGTGCGGCAGCTCGCATTACGCGAGCCCAAGATTCACGTTGCCAGCTTCAACCGTTCGAACCTGTTTTATTCCGTTCGCCCGAAGAATAAGCGCAGCTACCGCGAGATCCTGGAGCGCTGTAAACAGCGCGCGAGCTCCGGGATTGTTTATTGTCTCTCCCGCAAGAGAGTCGACGAGCTTACCGCCTCGCTACGCGCTGATGGCATCGCCGCCCTGCCCTATCACGCGGGCCTCACGGCCCAGGAACGCACCCATAACCAAGATGCATTCATCAACGACGATGCGCAGGTCATCGTCGCGACGATTGCCTTCGGGATGGGCATCAACAAGCCCGACGTGCGGTGGGTCGTTCATTTCGATCTACCGCGCACGCTGGAAAGCTACTACCAAGAATCCGGTCGGGCGGGACGGGACGGCGATGCGGCCGATTGCGTGCTGTACTTCGGCGCTGGCGACATTCGCACTGCGGAGTTCCTGATTCAACAGAAGGTCGACCCCGCCACCGGCGAAGCGCTCGTGGATGAGCAGCGCATCGCCCGCCAGCAGCTGCGGCAGGTCGCAAACTATGCGCAGTCCAGCGAGTGCCGCCGCGCGATCCAGCTCAGCTACTTCGGTGAATCGTTCTCTCCGCCTTGCGCGGCTTGCGATAACTGCACTTCCAAACGGCGGCTCGTAGATCGCACCGTCGAGGCACAACAGTTTCTGTCATGTGTGGCGAGACTGGCTCAGCGTCGCGAGCATTTTGGAATCAGCTACATCATCGATGTGCTGCGCGGTTCTCAATCGCAGCGTGTAATCGACAACGGCCATACGTCCTTGAGCGGGTATGGAATTGGAAAAACCATGAGTCTGGATCAATGGCGCACGCTCGCGCGCACGCTCGTACACAAAGGATATGTTCGCCAATCGGACGACGGCTACGCGGTACTCACGCTCAATGAGAAGAGTTGGGAGATCATGCGCGGCGAGCAAACGGTCGAGATCGCCGCGACCGCCGTTGACGAACGGCAGTCGATCCCCCGGGCACCGAAGGACGATGATGCGCGCTTTGGGCTACACGCTGGAGCCACCACGATCGATGAGCGCCTGTTCGAATCTTTGCGCGCTGTGCGCAAGCAAATCGCCACGCAACACGGTGTGCCGCCGTACATTATTTTCCATGACGCGACGCTCAAGCGAATCGCCGAACGCAAGCCAACGACTCACGACGCGTTCGCAAGCATCTCGGGCGTAGGCGAAACGAAGCTCGCGCGCTATGCCGATCCTTTCATCGAAGCCGTACGACAACATCTGGCTACGAGTAGCACGTAAGACGCGCAGTCCTTCTCCTTCCGCCCAATCGGGCATCGAACCAAAGAGCCGCGTTGCGTGATCGATGTCTGATTACGCGCGCAGAGCGCCTGCATCGGCACTTACGGTCGATGTTTTCCTTCCCACGATGCGCACAATGAAACCGAGGGCAGACGCTTAGCTGGGGAGACATCATCATGGCACACCGAATTCATCGCTCGGCACTCGCTGCGATGTTACTCATCGGCATAGCGATCGCTCGAAGCGCGTCAGCCGGGCACACGCAACTTCCGATCGAAGCGATCTGGCGCATCCAGAAGCTCCACTTCCACTTCTACAGCTCGACGACGACTTACGCATGCGATTCACTCGAGCGCAAGGTGGCGAACATTTTGAAAGCGGTCGGCGCACGTGCTGATGTGGCAGCCGACACTGGCTGCTTCGGCAATCAGTTCGTTCGCGGTGGCGTGGTCCAAGTGACATTGGCGTCTGCCGTCCCAGCGACACCGGAGAACGTGCGTCGAGAGACTTCCTATGACGGTCGCGACGAGCTGATCGCACGCTTGCGCAAAGCGCCCTTACCGACGACGGCCGATATCGAGCGCTTTCCTGCGGCCTGGCAGCGGGTCTCCCTGGTTCGCGATCGCCGTGCCAGGATCGAACGAGCGGATTGCGACCTAATTGTGGCGATGAGCAAAGAGGTGTTTCCAAAGATCGCAGTGGAGCTCGACACCCGCACGTTCAGCTGTCCGATATCGATGACACGTATTCGGCCTCTCGTGGACGTGACTGCCCTCCTGCCTGCCAAGTCCATACCGTTGGCAGCAGCGCGAGCCGCGAATGCGCATCTAACGCCCGTCGTTCGTTCAGATGATAGGAACGAAGCCGACGCGCCGACTCTTCTATAGGGTGCGGCGCCCTGCGCAAGGCTTCTCGCGCAGAATGCTCCAACACACGACGTGCTGTTGCACGGTCAGTTGCGCCGTATCGGTGTTGCTCGTCGTGTGTGCGAGATCAGTTCTGCGATCTTGGAGATCGTCATGAGAAAGAGACACCTATGTGGGCTCCTGAGCGCCTGCATCGTTGCTGCAGCATCGATGGCTCAGGCGCCAATTGAAACGACCACACCACGCAATCCTGCCCCTTCCACCAGCCCGACTGAAGGTACCGCCGCTGACCGGACACCGCCCGGCGAAACAGCAACGCAGGGGACCCCGCGCGACATCACACAACCGACCGGCCCCGCGACGTCTCCTACGGAGGGAACCGCGGCTGATCGCACGCCCCCGCCTCGTAGCGAAGCAGGCGGAACGATGCAGCCTGAGCTCGTAGGCCTCCAGGTGGTATCGCCCTCGAATGCGCCGATCGGTGAGGTCGTCGACGTGGTCTTCGACAGCCGCGGGCAACCCGACTACGTCGTGATCGCAAGCCAAGGTCACAACGCGGCTGTTCCGTTCCAGACTGCGAGCTCGATGATCGAAGGCGGCAAAGTCATCATCGATCAAGCGAAGCTGCAGCAAGCGCCGAAACTCGAGCAAGGCGAATGGCGCAGCCAAGGCAGTGAAACGTGGAAGCAGGACGCTTCGCAGTATTGGGATCAAGGGTAAAGAAGAGCGAGTCGAGGAAGAGGTGCTTCGGCACCTCTTGTGCCTTTCAGAAGCCCGCCGTGAAGCCTAGATAGTAGGTGCGACCCGGCGCGGGCTCGAAGAAGCGATCGTTCGCAGCGTTGACTACGACGGAGCCTACATAGTCCTCGTCGGTCACGTTGTCTACGCGGACGTAGCCCGACAGCATCCAATCGCGTACATCGCGCCGCAAACCCGCATGCCAATTGACTGTGGTGTAGCTATCAGCGAAGTCGGAGTTCTCATCGTCAACATAGATCTTCCCTGACCAACGAGCTTCCAGCCCGGTCGAGAATCCGCTCGGTACATGCTGCCAACTCGCATCTGCGTAGAACGAATGTTCGGGTACCCCAGGTAATTGCTTGCCGCTCAGATCCACCCCACCGAAGCTCACGAATTCCTCGAAGCGCGCCCGCGTGTATGTGTAAGCGATGCCCATGTCGAAGCCACCCTTGGCGATGTATTGCGCAGCAAGCTCTGCTCCTTCGCGGCGCGTTTCGGCAGCGTTGACGAATGTATTGCGGCCAGGGAAGGGCGATGGACCTGTGACGATGTCGTCCTTGGTATCCGAACGGAATAGCGTCGCAGTGAGCCTCCCGGTCTCGCCGACAAACGACTTCACGCCCAGCTCGTAGTTGGTGCTGATCGCGGCGTCGATGTCGAAGTTCAATCCTGGAGAACCGTCCGGTCGGTACGCGAGCTCGGCAAAAGTTGGCGTCTCGAACGCCCGCCCCGCAGACGCGAAGACATTGATGTTGGGTGTCGCCTCGAACAGCACGCCTAGCACAGGTTGTGTGCTGTCGTAGCTCAGCTTGCCGCTGTCGTCTGGATTCGGGCCGACGACGAAATTGTCGTCTACCTCGAAGCGCACTTCGCTATTGCGCAATCCGCCAGAAATTACCCAACGATCGACGGGCCGCCACTGCGCGATTAGATACTGATTGACGCTATACACGGTGTCGTCTTCATCCCGACGTAAATCGCCCCGCACACCACCGGCGTTCACAAAACCGCGACGTCGCTCTTCCATCCTGTCGTACTCGATGCCGACAGTGAGCTCATAGGTGCCGCCCGCGAGCTCCCCCTCATGATCCCATTGCAGACTGCCGCCGCCGAATCTGCGCGCGAGATCGACGACGCCTCCGGAACCAGTCAGCGCGACACTTGGATTTGCAAGGTACTGCACCAGATCGCGATCTCCGTAGTAACCCATGACGCGCAGACGGTCGGCATCCGTGATCGAACGTTCATAGGCTAAGCCGCCTTGCGAATGGCGAATCGACTTGCGCGTGTTCAACGCGAGCGCGTTCGCGCCGGCCTGCGTCGGATCTTCTTCGAGCTGTGCGCGCGTCAGTCCGAGCGGGTCTTGGGTGTCCGGCTGATCGAGTACGTTGACGATCGCCGTCAGGGCCGAGCGCTCGTCAGGCGCGAAACGCATCCTCAAGTTCGCAACATCGCGCGTGGCGGCACTGTGCTCGCGAAAGCCGTCAGTTTCGAAACGCGAAAGATTGCCGCTTAAATCGACGGAACCCACACCCGCGCCGAATTGTGCGCCGTAGCGCCTGAAACCGTCTTCGCCCGCTGTCGTATTGAGCTCGAATGTGGGCTCCTCGATGCCGTCGGCCGTTACGATCTGAATGACGCCGCCCGATGAATTGCCATAGAGTGCCGCGAAGGGACCGCGCAAGACCTCCACTCGCTGTGCACCATCTAGATCGAACAACCCTGTTTGGCCCTGACCATCCGGCATCGTCAGTGGAATCCCGTCCTGGATCAGCCGCACCCCACGGACGCCGAACGATGCGCGTGCGCCAAACCCGCGGGAGGAGACTTGCAGGTCCTGTGCGTAATTTTGACGATTCTGGACCACGAGCCCAGGCACTCGACCAAGACTCTCCGAGAGATTGACGCGGGGCCGATGCTCTCGCATTGCAGCGCCATCGATCGCGTCAATCGCCGCAGGGGTTTCGAAGCTTTGATGCTGGGTTCGCGTGGCCGTTACGACGACCGTATCCAGAGATTCGGCCGCGAACGTCGTTTGTGTGAGGAGCAGTGGCATCGCAGCGCTTGCCACGATCAGTGTGCGGGTGTTCATCCGCACGATGATAATGGCCTTGGCGCATCAGGAAGCGGAAGCGCGCTGGGGCACAGGCATTTTCATGATTTTCATGATTGCGCGGGAGTGACCTCCACAATCCAGCCGCGAGCCCGCGCCGCGTCCAAGAATTCCCCAATGTCGGCCACTAAGGCGCGGCCCTGCGAGTGCTTGGCTGCTTCGCTCACGATCTGCTCGCGAGTACGCGAACCATCACATAGCCGCAGGATCGCGACCGCACCTTCGTTCAACTGCACCTTGCCGTCAGCACAAACCAGCATCGCCACTTTGTGTTTGCCTCCGGCTGCGATGAGCCGCACGCCCGCCGCAAGTTGTACACCGTGAGGCGTCTGCGAAGCCTTGCGTTTTCCGTCGCGCTTCGCGTATCGCCCTCGGCCGCCTTCTGCCGCCATGCCGTCCCTCACACGCAAGAATGCGTGACGAGAAGCTCGCATGAGCTTCACTCGATCGAGAAAGCGAGAAGCAGATTGCGTGCCACACCGAGCGGCGACTGGCTAACTGGCCGCTGGCTCCTGGCGAGATCAGAACACTGCTTTTGTTTGAGGCTAGCCGGTCGCCAATGGCCGGTTGACCGACAGCCGTCGAATCAGCTCAGGAACGCCGGGCGCTCACGCTGGACCGCAAGGTTGAGGCGCTTGCAGCGCCGATACAGTGTATTGCGGCTGATACCGAGCTTCTTCGCAGCGAGCGACATGTTGCCGTCGCATTCGCGGATGGCCGCGAGCAGCACGTCGCGTTCGGCGGCTTGGAGAGAATCCGGCCCGCACTCGGTCCTGGGCGCACTCACCAGCTCCGAGCGCGCCTGCTCTGGCGTGCTCGACCCGGGTGTGGGCTGCGCACCCTTCGTAACGTGTCCTCGGACTTCGCTGGGCAGATCGGTGAGACGAACCACACCGCCTTCGCAGATTGCGAGTGCCGTGCGGATCACATTGCGCAGTTCACGGATATTGCCTGGCCAGGAGTACGTCAGCAGACATTGAAATGCATCCATCTCGATCGCAGCAGGGCGACCGTCGCTGGTTTCCGCGGCAAGGAACTCCCTGATCAGTCGCTCTCTATCCGTGCGTTGCGCAAGCGGTGGCAGCTCGAATGTGATTCCATTGAGCCGATAGTAAAGGTCCTCACGGAACGTGCCGCGCGCGATCATGCCACGTAGGTTCTGATGAGAGGCGCAGATCACGTGCAGATCGACCTTGAGCGGCGTCTCAGCCCCGAGCGGCATCACCTCTTGTTCCTCGAGCACGCGCAACAAGCGCGTCTGCAGCAACAGTGGCATGTCCCCAATCTCATCCAAGAACAAGGTGCCGCCGGACGACTGCAGGATCTTGCCTTTCATTCCCTCTTTGCGCGCACCCGTGAACGCACCGGGCCGATAACCGAACAGCTCGCTTTCAATGAGCGACTCCGGAATCGCCGCGCAGTTGAGCGCCACGAAGGGCTTGTCCGCGCGGCCGCTTGCGGCGTGCAGTGCACGCGCGAATGCTTCCTTCCCAGCGCCTGTAGGACCTTGGATCATCACGGGCACTCGCGAGGATGCCACTCTGCGCGCGCTTCGTACGTTGCGAAGCATCTCCGGATCGTCGCCGGCGAGCTCATCGAGCTGCAGCGCCGTCCTTCGGGTCGCCGAAGCCGCGACTTGGAGAACCGACGGCATCGAGATTGTGCGCGCGCCTCTTGATGGCATCGCTGTTGCGGTCGTCTCCTCGCCCACGCTAGCAAAGAAGCGGCGGCCCAGATACGCATCACGCACCGTGAGCAGACCACTCCGGCCGTTAGACTGCGCGCCCAGGACTTCTTCCGGGCGGATGTCGAACACCTCATCGATGCGACGACCGATCAGTTCGTTGCGATTGCGCGCGCCCAGCAGCCGAATTGCGGTTTCGTCTGCAGAGAGCACCGTGGCATCCGGTGCGAGCGCGAGCGCGCCGTCGTGCTGCAGATTCACGAGCTCGGGGCGGGCATGAAAGCGCAGCATGATGGAACTGCGGAAGTGGCGTAAGAACACACACTTCTCGATCAACCGCGCAGAGAGATTCACGAGCGCCATGGTGTGCGCCTGACTTACGCGCGTATCGCGCGCATCCAGCGTCGATGCATCTAGAACCGCGAGCAACGCACCCGATGGATCGCAGATCGGCGCCGCCGAGCACGATAGTCCGATGTGGCACCCATGGAAGTGTTCATTCAAATGGACCGTCACGGCTCGCCGCTCGGCGATGCACGTGCCCATCCCATTGGTCCCTTGCGAAGGTTCGCTCCAATCCGCCCCCATCAAGAGTCCCGCCGAATGGAATGTTTGCGCGAGCGTCGGCTCGGACTTCTCATAGAGAATGATGCCGCTGGCATCGGTCAAGAGAAGCGCGTACCCGGAGCCGGCGATGTGCTCGTACAGCCAATCGATCTCCGCCGACGCGATGTGCACGAGCTCCGCGTGCTGATCATGCAGACTGCGAAGCGAAGGCGCGTCGAGCACGCGCGCTGGATGACGTCGCGCCGGATCGAGCGCGTAATCTTGCACGCACCGGCGCCACGAGTTCGCGATGGCTGTGCTCAGTAGTGCGGATCGCGACGAAGAAGCGTCGCTGCCGCGCACGAAGCGCAGCACGTCGGCTGCGTGCTGTACTGCAGTTGATTCCTGCATCCCCCGACCTCTAGGGTCATAGCCCTTATTGTTTCCGTTCGTTGTGTAGAGCCCGCGTCCAATCTGTGGGCCTGCGCGCATTCTACATCCTAGCGAGGAAACGTAGCTGCGCTAAATCAGACTGTATCACCTGTCGCACTTGTCGCGCGACAGTGTCCTGCAGATCGCACAATCCACCTCAAGTTGCAGAGGCTTCCGTGTAAGAGCGCGCTTATCCGTATAAATCGCAATGAGCTCGCCTCGCGGCTTTCACGCAGGCCGTTATCGCAATCACCGTTGCGCGACGCTCACGGATACTGAATGAACCCACAGCCCAGATAGATATTGCAACGCGCGCCACAACGTTTGTTGACACTTCGCGCGCATCGCGCCATCGCACTGGCATACGCCTTGCTTTCAGCTCAGCGCCCACATTCACATTTAAGCCACGTGCCTGGCGATTCGCGCGATGCATCGCGACGCAAGCGACAGGTACTGCCTCACGGAGCAGTTCCATGCCGGCGAAACAACGGAACAACGGGCTTGATATCTCAACAACCTCTTCTGCCGCGGTGCTGTTCGCGCTATGCCTGGGCGCGCCTGCGCACGCTGTCGAGATGACGGCGGGCGACTGGAAATTCACAGCCAACGGCAACGTTAACGTCCACTACATCCGTGCGAGCTGCGAAGACGAAACAGCGGCACCAGTGGGCGGCGGCCTCGCCTGTATGGGCGCGGGCGGCGAGGAAGACACCTCCTCAATCAGCAACGGATTGTTGCCTGCAGCGATCGCATTCGGCGCCTCGACGACGCAGAATGGTTACGACATCGCTGTCACGTTCGGCTTCTATCCTGGAATCAGCACGAACGACGGCAGCCCGAATCTCGGCCAAGGCGCAGCGAGTCGCAACACCGCGCTGGGCACGACGGGCCTCGACATTCGTCAAGTGTTCTTGACCTTTGGCAACGACAATATGGGAACGTTCCTGTTGGGACGTAACATCGGTCTATTCGGCGCAGATGTGATTCTCAACGACATGACGCTGCCAGGCGTCGGCGCTGGAAACGGAAACTACGCCACACCATCCAACACGTCGCTCGGTTCGATCGGACTCGGCTACATCTACACGGATTGGCTCGCGCAGATCAATTACACGACGCCCGACTTCAGTGGCTTCAAGTTCACGCTCGGTGTTTTCGATCCGCTCGAGCCTGTCGGCACGCCCGTAGGTGCCGCGAGGCCTGAATCCGCGCCTGGTTTCCATGGAAAACTCGCGTACACGAACGGACCTGTCTATGTAAGCGCGGCGTTCATCAGTCAAAAGCACGAAGGTGTAACAGACGCGCAGGATTTCGATAGCTTCGGCTTTGACGTCGGCGGGAAGCTCACGTTCGGCAATTTCGAGATCCTAGGTTGGTACTATCAAGGCGAAGGCGTTGGTACGACGGCGTTGTTCTTGTTGGGCGATGATGGTGCCGGTAACGAACGTGACTCGGACGGTTTTCTTGCACAAATTACATACAAGTTCGGCGACACGAAGATCGGACTTAACTATGGGGAGAGCAATCTCGATCTCGCACCGAGTGAAGTGATTTCCGATCTTGTCGAATCGAATAGTAAGTACACACTCGGGGTCTATCATTCTTTGACCGAGAATCTCACGCTGCTGGCCGAGTTCACGGACGTGAATGCGCAAGCGCACAGCGGCATCGAGAACGACAGCAGCAACTTCAACATCGGCGCTTATCTTTCGTTCTGAGGATTGATCGCGTAAATGACTCTGAAGAACCGACGACCCGCACGACTGATCTGCTCCTTACTCC
>JAEZFW010000068.1 GCA_023417315.1 Pseudomonadota bacterium | reverse complement strand
GTGCAAGAAAGAAGGGGATGGGGGATAGGGGACAGGGGATAGCGATGGTCAAGACACGGTACGCTGTACACTATCGCCTATCGCCAATCCGCTATCGCCTTCTTTCTCACAATGCCCGACGCACTCGGTTTTCGCCTGAAGTTCGGAATCATCACGCCGGCGACGAACACCATCGTTCAGCCCGAGTTCGACGCGATGCGCCCGCGCGGGGTGACGAACCAAGTGTCCCGCGTCGTGATCCCGGATACGCCAGTCGGCACGGAGCAGGAGTTCGCAAACATGATCGGCGCCGTGCGTACGTCGATCGAATCGGCGATCGATTCAGCAATGGCCTGTGCGCCCGGCGCCATCGTCATGGCGATGTCCGCTGAAACGTTCTGGGAGGGCACTTCGGACCCCGCCGGCGTTCAAGCCCATCTCGAAGCGCGTTCCGGTGCGAAGGTGATCTTGGGGGCACAGGCGTGCCAGGCTGCGATACAGCGCTATGGCGGCATCCGTCGCATCGCGTTGATTACACCGTACATGCCATCGGGGGATGCTCAAGTTCGGCGAGCGTTCACCGACAGCGGCTTCGAAGTGATCAATCTCCTCGGCCTCAAGTCGAACAGCCCGCTGCTGATGGCTCATGAATCGCCCGAGCGCTTGCGGCGTGCAGTGCGCGAAGTGGACGATCCCAGTGTGGAGCTCATCATGCAGGTGGGGACCAACCTGGCGTTTGCCCGCATCGCCGGGGAGGCCGAGCAGTGGCTCGGCAAGCCCGTGCTCGCCGTCAATACCTGCACCTATTGGCACGCTCTGCGAGCCTGCGGCATCGAAGACAAGATCGAAGGGTTTGGGTCGTTGTTGATGGAGCACTAGCGTGCGGCCAACTGGCCTCTGGTCGCTGGCCAGAATGGACAGCGAGTGCGCCTAGCCGGCAGCTACCCAGTGGATCGCTGTCGACGCTGTGATGCTCGCCACAGTCGCAGCGTGTATCGGGTAATAGGCTTGGCTTCTGCTATCTTTCCACTCTGGCCAGTCGCCAGTTTGCCAGTTCACCAGTAGGCCTAAGCAATGCGCCCCATCCGCCCCAGTGCCGGTTTAGCCAACGTCCGATACGAAATTCGAGGCGATCTGGCTCGCCGCGCGCACGAAATGGAGCGTATGGGCTATGACATCGTTCCGCTCAATATTGGCAATCCGGGCGTGTTCGGCTTCAGGACGCCGGAGACGATGCGGCTTGCCATGATCGAGAACTTGCGGGCGAGCGAGGCGTACTGTCACCAGAAGGGCATCTTCCCCGCGCGCGAAGCCGTCGTCATGCAGCAGCAGAGTCGGGGCGTGCGTGGCGTGAGCGCCGATGAGGTGTTCATGGGCAACGGTGTGAGCGAGCTCATCGATCTCGTCTTGCGTGCGCTACTGTCGACCGATGATGAAGTGCTCGTCCCGACTCCCGACTATCCTTTGTGGACGGCGGCAGTCAATCTGAATCGTGGGCGCGCAGTTCATTACCCGTGTCGTCCGGAGAATAATTTCGAGCCGGATCCCGCTGAGATCGAGGCGCTGATCACGACTCGCACGCGCGCTATCGTGGTCATCAATCCGAACAATCCGACCGGCGCGGTGTATTCGCGAGCGACACTCGAAGCGATCGCACGGCTTGCGGAGAAGCATCATCTCGTCGTGTTCAGCGATGAGATCTACGATCAGATTCTGTACGACGAGGTCGAGTTCGTGCCGATGGCGACTCTCGTACACGGCACCTTGTGTGCGACGCTCGCAGGTCTTTCGAAGGTCTATCGCGCGTGCGGTTACCGCGTGGGGTGGACCGTATTCTCAGGAGAGATCGAGCAAGCGCGCGAGTATCTGCACGCGGTCGACAAGCTTTCCTCGCTCCGCTTGTGCAGCAACGTGCCTGGACAGTGGGCGGTCCAAACCGCGCTCGGTGGTTATCAAAGCATCTATGAGCTCACGCGGCCTGGCGGCAGGCTATATCAATCTCGACAGGCGATCCTCGAGAGCGTGGCGGCGAGCAAGTACCTCGAGGTGCGTATACCGCGTGGGGCGATCTACGCGTTCATCGGCATCAAGGATGGCGTCCTTCCGAACTTCGACGATCAACAGTTCGCGATGGACCTGCTCGAGCACAAGCACGTGCTGCTCGCGCCGGGCACCAGCTTCAATACGCCATACAAGACCCACTTCCGCATCACGAATCTGCCGACAGCGGAAGTGCTAGGCGATGTCTTCCAGCGCATGGAAGAGCTGCTCGACAGCTACGCCTCCGGCGCCTCGCCGGCCTCGCGAAGCGCGCCGGAGCTCAAGGTCGTCAAGACGAAGTCTTGACGACAGTGAAGGAAGTGATGAAGGTGATGGAAGTGATGTAAGCAGGCGAGGGGCTTGCGCCGCGAATCCGGATCGCCTACATCACCTCCATCACTTACGTCACTTCCATCACCGATTTGCAGCTCTCCCTCCCGCTCACCCAAGATCCTTCCGATCCGGTCGTGCTGACCGCAAGCCGGCGGCTTGCGCACGCGATGCGGCTTGCGTACGTCGCGAATGCGCAAGGGAAAGGGCTCAAGGTATGGCGGACGCCAGAGATCTTGCCGTGGTCGACATGGCTCAGACGTGAGTATGTGGAAGCGCGCGCCAGCTCCAGCGACTCGTTCCCGATACGACGCGTGCTCACCGGCGCGCAAAGCAGAGCAGTGTGGGAGGAAGTCGTCGCGGACAGTAGATTCGCGCGCGATCTGTTGAGCCCATCCAACGCCGCGCGTCTTGCAGCACGAAGCTGGCGGCGCCTTCACGACTATCTCATTCCGATCGAGTCACTCGCTGAATTCGATACGCCCGAAGCGAAGGCGCTCGAAGCGTGGTGCAAGAGCTTTGCGACACGCTGCGATGAGCTCGGTGCGATCGACGAAGCTGCACTCACACATTGGGCGGACCGCGCGCACTTCGTGCCAGCAGAGCGAATTGCGTGTGCGGGATTCGATTCGATGCCACCGGCGATGACGCGTCTGATCGGACGCTGGCGTGCCGCCGGCCGCTTCGTGGAGTTGAATGCCGGCTCTCGAGGTGCGAGACACATCGAGATCGTCGGTGCGGAAGATGCTCGGCAAGAGCTCGAGGGCGCTGCGGCGTGGGCGCGCGAGCAGTTGCTCGCGGGTGCGCAACGCATCGGCATCATCTTGTCCGATCTGCAGCGTCGACGCGAAGAGGTGATCCGCGTCTTCGAAGACGCGTTCGCGCCGGGTGAGCGCCTGCTCGGTCGTGCGCATGTCAGCCTGCCTGTGGTCGTGGCCGCGCCCTCGCCATTGTCGAGCTATGCGATGGTCGATGCGGCTTTACTCGTCCTGCAGCTCGCTTCGACCGGAACGAGCGAAGATGCGGGACGGCTGTTGAGATCGCCATTCATCGGCAGCGGCATGAGCGAACGCTCGGCCCGCGCGCTTGCAGACCTTCGCTTGCGCGAGGAACAGCGGGAGCGTTGGGATTGGTTCGAGATCGAGCGCTGGGCATCGATGACCGGCTGCGATCGGTTACAGCTCGTCGCGCGGAGGGTCAACGACATCGTACGCACGTTCGCGGGTCCAGCGCTCGCGAGCGAATGGGTGGATCGATTCCAATCGTTATGGATCGGCAGTGGTTGGCCCGGCGAGCGCACCTTGAGCAGTCTCGAGCATCAGACAGCCGAGAAGGTGCGCAGCGTGCTTGCAGACTTCGGAACGCTCGATCGAGTCGCGGGCCGCATGCCGTTGGCGCGTGCCATCGCGCATCTGCGCGATCTATTCACGGATACGCCATTCGAACCCGAGAGCGTGAGCGGTGCGGTGACCGTGATCGATGCATCGACCAGCGCAGGCATGCAGTTCGATTCGCTGTGGATTGCTGGACTGGATGCCGAGAGCCTTCCACCCCCTCTCAATCCCGATTCGCTGATTCCGCTCGAGCTGCAACGTCGGGTGGGGATGCCGGAGGCGAGCGCTGATGGAGTGCTTCGCCAAGCGAGCGTGCAGCTCGAGCGCTGGGTCGCCTCGGCTGAACGTCTCGTGCTGTCGTGGCCGCGTCGCGAGGGCGATGCGCAGGCGCAGGTGAGTCCGCTCATCGCCCGGCTCGGTATCGAACCAGGAAGTCTGCCCGAGCCAAGCGCGCGCAGTCTAAGCCGCTTGCTGTTCGCGGCGCGGCCGAAGCTGGAGCAAGTTGAGGACGAGCGCGCTCCGCCCTTGGCAGATGCTGCGCGGGGCGGGGCACGGACGGTGGAACTGCAATCGCGCTGTCCGTTCAAGGCGCAAGCGGAGCTGCGTTTGCGCGCGGAACCGTTGCCGCGCGTCAGTGTCGGCGTGGAGCCCATCGATCGCGGCGCGATCTTGCATCGTGTACTCGAAGAAATCTGGGGCGCGCTGCGCACGCAGGAGCGATTGCTCGCAATCGCCGATGAGGAGCTCGAAGCCCGCGTGCGCGAGAGTGCGCAACGCCATGCGGCTCAATCATTGCGGCCGGACACGCGGCATCGAGTGCGGCTCGCGGCGCTCGAAGTCGAAAGCGTCGTCGCTCAAGTCATGCGTCTGCTCGCCTTAGAGAAACAACGCCCGCCGTTCGCTGTGCGGCTCGCGGAGACTTCAGAAATGTATTCCTTGGGAGGGCTCACGATCACGCTGCGGCCGGATCGGATCGATGAGCTCGAGTCGGGCGGCGCGCTCTTGATCGACTACAAGCTCGGCGATTCGCATCGACAGCGCGACTGGTTCGATGTGCTGCCCGGCAGGCCACGACGGCCCCAGTTGCCGCTGTACGGGCTCGCACATGCCGATGAGCTTCGAGGTCTTGCCTATGTCGTGCTTGCGCCTGGCGCTGTCGAGTACCGCGGGTGGAGCGACGCAAGCAACATCGGTCCTGGCGTGCCGCCGTATCCGGCGGGTATTCGCATCGACTTAGGCGACCCTGCCGATTGGACTGCGCTCTTGCATCACTGGCGCTTCACGCTCACGCGCTTGGCGGAACGCTACGTCGCCGGCGAAGCGCAGGTGGATCCTCTGCCGCAGGAATGCGCCACCTGTCATCTCAGCACGCTGTGCAGGATCCATGAGCTCGCATTGATGCGAGAAGATCGCGAAGCTGTCAACGAGGTACGCAAGGATGCGTAACGACGAGCGCGCACGCGAACAGGCACTGGACCCCAGCCGCTCGTTCATCGTTCAGGCCCCCGCCGGGTCAGGCAAGACCGAGCTGCTCACGCAGCGTTATTTGCGCTTGCTCGCGAGGGTTGAGGCGCCGGAGCAAATACTCGCGCTCACCTTCACCCGCAAGGCCGCCGCAGAAATGCGCACGCGCATTCTTCACGCCGTGGAGTCCGCTGCCGCCCCGCCGCCTTTGTCGGAGCACAAGCGCACGACTTGGGAGTTGGCGCGCGCGGTTCGAGCCGCGGACGAACGCTACGATTGGCATTTGACCGAGCATCCCGCCCGGCTGCGAATTCAAACGATCGACGCATTGAACGCGTCATTGTCGCGACGTCTCCCGGTGCTCTCAGGGACTGGCGCTGCGCTGGAACCCACGGACGACCCGCGTCCCTTGTACGAGCTGGCAGGTCGCAGGTTGATCGAACGACTTGGCGAAGCATCCTCCGTTGCGGCGCAGCTCGAAGTGTTGATCGTGCACCTCGGAAACCGAGTCGATCGAATCATCGATCTGTTGTGCGATCTGCTCGCAAAGCGCGACCAATGGTTGCATCCGGTCATGCGAGCACGTTCGACAGCTGATTTGCGCTCCGTATTGGAAGGAACGCTGAAGAGACTCGTGGAGCGTCATCTGCAGCTGCTGTGCGAGACGCTCGGGCCGCCGCGACTCGATGAGATCTTCACGCTGCTGAAGTTCTCGGCCGACAACCTTCTTGAGAACCCGGCGCTGGCAGCCGCAAGACGAGCACCGCTCGAGCGAGTGCGTGAGCATGCATGCTTGGCGCCGGACAGTGAGACACTCGCGGTGTGGCGATGCGTTGCAACGTTGCTGTTCAAGCAAGACGGAGATCTGTACTTGAGCGTCGATGCGCGACACGGTTTCCCGAAGACGAACCGGGAGATGAAGTCGCGCATGCTCAGCTTGTTGCAGTCTCTCAGCAGCGATGAGCAAGCATGCGAGCGGCTTGCCGACCTGCGCGCTTTGCCGGACCCAAACTACACCGATGAGCAGTGGCGAACTCTGGTCGCGCTATTGGAGCTGCTGCCGGCGGTCGTCGCCGAGCTGCAGATCGTGTTCCAGTCGCGAGGGGAGGCTGATTATGTCGAGGTCGCGTTACGCGCGCTGCAGGCATTGGGAAGCGCTGAGGAGCCGACGGATCTAGCGCTTGCGTTCGACCATCGGGTGAAGCACATCCTGGTCGATGAGTTTCAAGATACATCGTTCGCGCAGCTCGACTTGCTCGAGCGCTTGACTGCAGGTTGGGTGGACGGTGATGAGCGCACGCTTTTCTGTGTGGGCGATCCGATGCAATCCATCTACCGTTTCCGACAAGCGGAGGTCGGCCTGTTCATCGAGCTGCAGCAGCACGGCTTATGCGGTCTGCGACTCGAACCGCTGCGTTTGGAGAAGAATTTTCGCTCCGCGCCCGAGATCGTCGATTGGGTCAATCGCGTGTTCCCGAACGTGCTCGCGCAGCGAAGCGATGCAGGGCAGGGCGCCGTGCAGTACAGCGCCAGTCTCGCGACTCTGGAGTCGCTGGGCCAAGTATGCGTGCACGCCTTCGTGAACGGCGATGCCGACACAGAGGCTCACCGCGTCGTGTCCATCGTCAAGGATGCGCTTGCACGCGATACGGAGGGGCGAGTGGCCGTACTCGTTTCCGCGCGCACTCACGTCGGCGCGATCGCGCGAGCCTTGACTGAGGCGCGGATCGACTTTCAAGCGATCGAAATCGAGCAGCTGCGAGAGCGTCCCGTTGTGCAAGATCTGATGGCACTCACTCGCGCGCTCGTGCATCTCGCCGATCGGACCGCATGGCTTTCCATTCTGCGGGCACCATGGTGCGGGCTGACATTGCCAGACCTGCATATCGTCGCGGCGCGGTCCGATCGTACGATCGAAGCAGGGATGGAGGCCGCGCTCGCAAGCACCGGTATGTCCGACGAGGGGCGTGCGCGTCTGTCGAAGATGCTTTCGATCATGCAAACGGCGTTGGCCGAACGCGGTCGATGGACATTGCGCACATGGGTCGAGAGGACTTGGAATGCGCTTGCGGGACCCGCGTCATTGGCGCGAGACGAGGATCTCGACGATGCCGACGCATTCTTCGCGCGTCTGGAGGATCTTGAGATCGCGGGCGATCTGCAAGATGCCGCGCGACTCGAAGAGCAGCTCACGCGGTTGTTCGCGACGGCGCGCACCGCTCAGCACGTTCGTGTCGAGCTCATGACGATCCATGCGGCGAAAGGTCTCGAGTTCGAAACGGTCATCATGCCTGGATTGCACAAGCAAGTTCGTGCAGAGGACCGCGAGCTTCTACGCTGGACCCGCGTCGCGAGCGCTCAAGGCGGTTTCGTTCTCGCGCCCATCAAAGCCGAGGCGAGCGACAGCGATCCGATCTATCGATGGATCGAGTTGCTCGAACGCCAGCGTATGCTGCGTGAGCGCGCGCGACTGTTGTATGTCGGCGTAACACGTGCGAGGCGCGAGCTGCACCTGTTGGGAAACGCGCAAGCGCGAGAGCGAGACGGTGAAACCTCGTTGTCGGAACCTCCGCGTGGCTCGATGCTGCGCATGTTGTGGAGCGCCGTCGCGAGCGAGTTCGAGAACGCAGTGCCTGTAGGCACAGGATCGAGTCCTGCAGGCGGGCGTCTCCCACAAAGGTTGCGACGGCTGCCGATGCAGTGGGTCGCACCGCCGCCGCCGGAGCCCGTCAAAGCTCGAGCACTCGAAGTGATCGAGATCGAGGAGCCGGAGCCTCCATTCGATTGGGTGACGCTCACGAGTCGGCACATCGGAACACTCGTGCATCGCGAGATCGAGCGCATGTGTCGCAAGAAAAGCGTAGACAGGACGATCCCGCGCGAGCCGATGCTCGCGCGTATTCGCATCGAACTCGAGGAGCTCGGCGTCCCGACCAATCGCAGCCACGCAGCTAGTGAACGAGTGCTGGCGGCATTGACTGGCGCCCTCGAAGATCCGCGCGGTCGCTGGATGCTCGGTCTGGAAGGTGGCCTTTCGGAATCCGAATCAGAGCTCGCGCTCAGCAGTGTGATCGAAGGCCAGATAGTGGAGGGCATCATCGACCGTACATTCGTCGATGCAAGCGGTGTCCGATGGATCGTGGATTTCAAGACGAGCGTGCACGAAGGCGGCGGGCTCGAGGCGTTTCTTGCGCAAGAAGTGGAGCGTTACCGCCCTCAGCTGACGCGTTATGCGGCGTTGATGCGGGCGTTCAAGCCACGAGAACGCGTCAAGGCAGCACTGTACTTCCCGTTGCTGAAGGCATGGCGGGAGGTGGAAGTCTGATAGGGCTATGTGACGGAGTGACAGAGCGACGCCCGCTCGTGCCATCCATGCACTGCGCGCCATTCGCACGTCCTTATGAATCAAGTCAGAGTCCTCACCCTCAGGGGGGGTCCGGACGGAGAAGCAGGAGACGACCTCCGAGGTAGAGTCGGGACATGAGAGGGAATTGAGACGAGCTGCTCTTTTTCTGACTTCGCCACCTCGTCACCCCGTCACTTCGTGACGTTGCTACCTTAGAATGTGGCGGTTCGTCGAACTGACAAGCAAGCGGAAAAATAAGAGGGACAAATCCCATGCACGTCATCATTGCGGCGATTACCGCGATTGCGGGATTGCTCTGGGCGCTGAATTCCCTGCAGCGCTCAGGATTTCAGCTCAGCTCGCTCAATCCGTTTCTTGCCTATCGGCGCTGGCAGTGGCGCCGCACTTACGGTGGCAAACCCATTTACAAGCTCGAGCGTCCGATGGACGTCGCAGCGGTCTTGCTGCTTGGGGTCGCCAAGGCGGATGGCGAGATCACCTCGGATCAGAAGAAGACTCTGCTCGAGATGTTTCAAAGCGAGTTTGGGATCTCACGCGATGAAGCCGCCGACCTGTTGCTCGCGAGCTCCTACCTGATTCGCGATGAGATCTACATCGTCGATCATCTGGATAAGATCCTTGAGCGCAGCGCGCAGCGTTTCGAGCCGGATGCGGTGGCATCGCTCCTCGCGATGATGCGTCGAATGGCGGCGCTCGACGGCTCCATCAATAGCGAACAGCTGAAGCTCATCGAGGCGACTGAGCACTATTTCGCAGCACGCGCAAAGCCGACGTCAAAATGGGCTTAACACACGGAATACTCTCGCCAAGCTCGCAAAGTGCGTCAAGTCAGAATGAGAAAATGCGCTCGCAGAGCCGCGGAGACGCGAGCAAGAAGGCGCTAGATATAGCCTGATCTTGATCTTCTGTTCTCGCTCTGGGTCTCGCGCAGAAATTGTTCTTGTCTTCCTTCGCGAGCCTGGCGTGCTTGGCGAGAGTCTCTTGTCTACCCGTGTGTCCGGAGGTGTCAGAGCGTCCCTTCCAACGTAAACGGTCTTCGCCCTTCAGCGTCGGCGGGACCCAAAATCTGCAGTTGGTTCGCAAGGTTTTGCGGTGCTTCCGGGCGTGCCGCGACTAAGCCGTTGAGCAGATAGGATCGATCGCGCCGCAATTCCACTGTGCCGGAGATGGCAAGTGGCCCACCCAGATCGTTGATCGCGCCCACTAAGCTTCCATCGGCCGACTGCGCTTCTGACGCCGGGAACGCAAGTTTGTAGCTTCCGGATACGGGCGAGCGCTGGGAGCTGCTCTCGAGGTTCAAGATCTCCGCCGTTCCATTCGCGTGCACAGGCCAGCCGGCATCGAGCACCAATTCGGCAAACCTCATGTTCACTGTGCCATTCCATCCTTGCGGCGCGATTCCGCTCAGTGCAGCGAGAGGCACGGATGCGCTCAGATCGACGAGCTCGATGGATCCTGAACCCACATCGACCTGCGATTGCAGGAATCCTTCACCGCGAGTAACTTTCACGTCTGCGCGCACTTTGAGCGCGAGCAATGCGAGCGCATGCAGATCCCATTCGACGCTGCCGACGTTGACGCCCTGGATCTGCAGCAGCTGCGCTCGCCCTTTCCATGCCGTCCCTTCCACGCCGGCAGCGGTGAGGCCGGCGTCACGAAAGCGATCGAGCAGTACCGAGGCAGGAAGCGTCACGATCGCGAACACGAGGTACGCGACGATGCCGAGCGCAATGAGCCAGCGCAGTTTCATCGTGCCGCTCGCATTATCCGGCGGCGCGATTCAGCACGAGACTTGCGTTGACGAAGCCAGGCTCGGAGGTGCGATCGATCGTTGCGGACTCGATGCTCACAGCGTGGCCCTGCTGCAAATTCGCGAGACACAGCACCAGCTTGTCGAACTCCGCACGTTCCAGACGCACACGAATGCCGTTCGCGCCGTTAGGTGTTTGCCCGGTGAGCGACGAACCCAAACCGCATTCGCGTGCTGCGCGGTCGACGAGAACCACGAGCGATTCTCCGCTGGGCACGACTGCCATCGGCGCATCGTTGGAGAGGGCAATCACATCGCCGGCGACACTGCGCATCCACGAGAGGTCGGCTTGCTTCTTCGCGACGCGCTCCGCTTGTGCATCGACAGCAGCGTAGAAGGGCGCCAGCGCGAATAGATAAACAACGGTGAGTAGCACGAGTACCGCCGCGCCGCTAACCATCCAGCGCTCGCGCGCTTGCAGCCCATAAAACCAATCCTTCAGTTTCTGCATCGTTGTGCTCGATTGCTCATGCGCCCGACGATTTGAACTGCAGCCGGCCTTCGAACTTCGACTCGCGTGGGCTCGCCGACTGAATCTCGGCACCCAATCCTTTCTCGCTTGCGACCTGCCGGATCCTATCGAGTACATCGACGGAGGGTGCGAGCAGTCGCACGTCAGTCGTATTGTTGCGGTACGCGATCGCCTCGACAGTGGTGTTCGGCGCCTGCGCAAGCGCTTCACTCAGCGCGGCGAGCGTGACCATCATTCCGCTGACGGGCGCGGTGCCGCGCAGTTGATTCAGTCGCAGCTCGACTTGGCGGCGAGCTTGCATGGGATCGGGTATCGGCGCGCCCGGCAGCGATTGCTGGAAGACCTGCGTGATTTGATCGTTGAGCGCGACTTCGACTTGCTGGTAGTGCCAATACTGCCAGCCCTTCAAGCCAAGATGCAGCACGACGAAAACGCCCGCGAGCATCGCGGCATAACGCCAGGGCGCGAAGGAGACGTGCAGCTTGCGTTTGACCGCATAGGGTCCTTGCAACACATTGACCGGCGCCGCCGTCGCTACGTTGGCTGCCATGATGGGTAGCGGGCCATCCGGCAGCAGTTTCAACTGCAAGCTCGCAGTGAACTCTCGCAAACCCTCGAGCAGATCCTTCTCGCGTTCATAGTCGGCCTCCGAGACGTAGATCGTCACGTGCTCGCGCGCTTCATCGCCTGAAGCAAGCGCGAGCTGAAGTGCTTCGATCAACGGCTCGACTTCGAGGACTGCACCTTGTGTGCTCTCACGTCGAACGTACACGCGGCCTTCATCGATGATGAGCGTGACGCCGTTCGGCGTGACGGGCAATGCCGCTGTTTCTGCGTAGATGGCATCGGCACGAACGTCGCAAGCCGCGAGTAGGTCCAACCATGCCTGCATGCGTGCCCGCGACACGACGGTCACTGGCGTGCCGGGGCGTCCTTCGCGCTTGCCGACGGCGAAATGTAGATCCTCGACATCGGCCGCGAGTTGTTCTTCCAGGGCAAACGGAACGATCTGCGCGAGCTTCGCGCTGCTTTTGAGTGGAAGCACGGGCTCCGCAAGGAGCACGTCCGTGCCCGGGACCAAGAGCACGACTTTCTTTCCCGGAGTGTAGGCGGATACGTTTGCAAGCGGCCCGCTTTGAACCGCGCCGCGACGCGCGCCGCTGCCATCGACGATCAGCCACTGACACTGAGGCGTGTCTTGCGAACCCGCAGCCGGATTCAAACGGATCACTAGGAGTTCCGCCATTAGGCCGTCCCGAAGCTTCTTAAGATGGGACGAACGAGATTCGTCCTGTCGTTGCGATACAACAGACTGTACAGGGTGAACTGGGTGGTGCCAATAGTGACCCAGACCGTGGAACGGAAGTAAGCACTCTTCTCGCCCACAACTTTGCCCTGAATCAACTCCTGTTGCTCGTCCGGCGTCAACGTGGCATTGAGTTCTTGAATCGAAGGATGGCAGCGATCCTTGCGCAGATCGACGACATTGTCGCGACCGAGCGTGAACTGTCGCTTTCCTTGTACGAGGGCATCCAGGAGCTCGGGGGAGGCGGTACACAAGTTGATCGAGGTGCCGATAGGCAATGCAGTCACGTACGGTTCGAGCTTGCGATAGCGTTCTAGTCCGAACTCTGCCAGCGCGAGCAGCTCACTCGTGCGCGTGATCGGCATTTCCGCCGTGCGATATGCCGGCGTTTGACTCGTGTACACCGAATCTTCGGCACCATCCGGAAAGCCTGCTTGCCCATCCGTGTCGATCCAATCCGCGATCACACCGGCCCATTTCGTTTCGAGCTCGAGAATCTCGAGTAAGCGTTCCATGCGTCTCACCGCGAGTGGATCGGGTTGCAGCTGATCGCCTTGGCGCACGACCAGACTGTTCAGATTGAAGCGGCCTTGCATGTCCTCGAGGTAGCCCGAGACCTCGCCCCCTTCGATCGGAATGGGCGGAATCGGTGTTGCCCATTCTTCCGTGAGATCGTCCTGCTTGTTGCTCTGAATGCCGTCCCTACGCAGTGTGTCGGCAGCCCAAGCTTCTGCGCCGACAGCGACTTGGAAGCCTTGATCCATTGCGTAACGAGTCGCAGCACGCCGCTGATCCATGAAGCCGTTGAACCCCACGCTCACGGCGAGGATCGTTGCCAGCGCAACGATCAACACAGCGGTAATGAGCGCAACGCCGCGTTGACGATGTGGAAGGCGATAGCGGATAGCGGATAGGGGATAGACCGCGCAGCGCGCTTGGCGCGCGTCTGGACGTAGTCCGTCCGAAGCCGGTCGCCCGCTGCTCATCCCGCGACCTCCACCAGCCGCTTGATCTCGCCCCAATCCTCGAGCTCGAGCGTGATCTCGACAGCGATCGGTCGAATACGTTGCGCATCAGGCGCCGAATAGCCGAGTGGCGGCCACTGCTCGTGCCACCGGCCATTGTTGTCCATGAAACGCAGCTTCACTTCCTCGACTTTGTCGACGAGAACGGTGCTCACGGGTTCCACGGCCAGCGTTCGATCGAGCACATACCAGTAATCGCGTCGCAATCTTCCGTCTTCGTCCAATCGATAAGCCACGCGCTGCAGAGTCGACCTTGGCACTCCGCTTGGGTTCGACCAACCTGAGTGCGTCAACTCGGCAAGCTGCTCTGAGCGTGCATCTGCGCGCAGTGCGGGCTGAAACGATTCACCTAGCGGCTCGCGCACCGGCCTCGGCTCGAGCGTCGCGAAATCTTGAACCATGCGCTGCACGGCGTTTTGCACCATGCGCGTTCGGGCACTGCTCCGCTCGACAATCTCGCTTTGCTTGACCAGCTCGTTGTAGCCGCCCATCGCGAGAGTTCCAACGATGACGAAGATGGCAACGGCGATCAGAACCTCGAGCAATGTGAAGCCGGTTGCTCGAGATCGAGACGCGCTTCGTGCACGGGCATGATGGAAGTGAGCACTCATCATCATTCCTGTGAAGCCGCCTCATCGGAAGGCGGATCGACGGGCTCGTCTTGCGGCGGATCCTCGGGCTGCTCGTTCGGGTCGTCGTTCGGCTGTTCATCCCGATCGCCATCGTCGTCCGCGCCCGGCTGACCCCCTGCCGGCGCGAGCCCATCCCAATCGATGAACGCGCTCCCAGGAGCGGCGATAGCTGACCCGTAAAATCCGGTGACCGTCGCCATCGACGAATCCTCGTCCGCATCCTGGGGCCGAACGCTCACGTCGATCCTGCGCATCGTCTCGATCGGCGTCTGAGTGACGGTCATCGTCCACCGCCAGGTCCGTCCCGCCATTTCCAGTTCGTCAGATGTTTCGTCGACCTTGGGAGGTGTCCGCTGAAGTCGCGTTTCGGTCAGCTGATTGAGTGCGACCCAGTGAGCAATCGTCTTGTCACGGACGTATGTGCTATTGCTCGCGGTCTGACCGACGGCCTGAATCACAGCCATCATGCCGAGCGCGACGATGAGCAGCGCAGCGAGCACTTCGATGAGCGTAAAGCCGCGCGCGCGTCCGCCGGCTGTAGGCTGTAGGCTGGAGGCTGCAGCCAAAAAAGATTCCCTCCCCTGCCTATGCGGGGGAGGGGTAGGGTGGGGGCGCGCAAGGCTGTAGCCTTCAGCCAGAGAAGAAGTTGAGAGTCGCAAGTTGGACGCCGCGCTCACGTCCTGTCCTCGTTCCGTTCAGCGTCTTCGGGCGCTTTCGTTTGCTTGATGACCGTCCATTCGCGCGCGTCTCGACGCCGCTCGAGTCTCAGATCGTTATCGGCCTGCGCGACCACACGCCAGAGCGCTTCGGCGCCATCGCGCTCGATTTGCAATTCGAACGGCATGATCTCACCGCTCGACATGACGACGATCTGCGGCGGGCGCTCATCGCCCGCATCGTCATCTCGATCGTGATCGGCAGCCTTCTCGTCCTCGTCTTCCTCTTCTTCGTAAGCGGCTCGCTCGGGCAGTTGTGATTGCAGAACGATCTCACGTGCTTCGAGCCAAGTGCGAAACCGCAGCCCCTCGGGCAGCTCGCGAGGTACGTAGAGCGCATCGCCCTGAATCGGCAGCCAGACACCGCGGCGCGGATCGAAACGTAGAAACTCGTAGGAAGACGCGGCGAGATACACACCGATGTCGACACCTTGAAGCTCGGCCTCTTCACGCGCCTGTTGCAGCAGAGCCCAGACGCGGCGCGATTCGTCTTCGGCCTGGCGATCGCCACCGAGCACGCCGATGGCGAGCGTTGCGGCCGAGACGATGACTCCGATGATCACGATCACGACCAGGACTTCCATCAGCGTGAAGCCGGAAGCGCGACGAACCCAAGCGGAGGGCGGTGGCATGGCTACCGCAGGGCGCAGGTGCGCCCGCGTCCTATTGATCCAGGTTCCAGTTGCCGATGTCTGCATTCACGCCCTCACCGCCTTCTTGGCCATCGGCGCCGAGCGTGAAGAGGTCATATTCCATTCCGTGCTGACCGGGGTTCACGTATTGATAGTCGTTGCCCCACGGATCTTTGCGGAGGCCGCCGCTAAGGTAGCCGCCCGGCTTCCAATTGCGAATCGTGGGATCGTTCGGCTGCGCGACGAGCGCCTGCAGACCTTGCTCGCCCGAGGGATACTTGAAGTTGTCCATACGGAAGAGATTGAGCGCTGTTTCGTAGGAGCGAATGTCTTGCCGGGCCTTCGCGATCTGGGCATCGTCGATACGTCGGATGACGTTCGGCGCTACGATCGCAGCGAGCAATCCAAGAATCACGACCACGACCATGATTTCGATCAGCGTGAAACCTGCGAGGCGAGCGCTCATGCTTCGCACGAATCGAAGACCGCGCGCCGGGGCCGCAGGCAAGACGGCTGCCGTTGCCTGATCGTCCGGGGCCAGCGCTGAAGTTTCTGACATGTTCGTCGTTCCTTACTCAGTGAGCGAGAGACTGAAAATAATTGTGTTCGGCGGCGCGCCGGATGATAACAAAGTGGAATTGCGCCTTGAGTGACGTGACTTCCTCCGTACGCATCAGGCGAAGCCCGATTTGGCTACATGCGCTCATCGGCATGGCCATCGTCTCGTTGGGACTATTTGGCAGGGCCGCGGTCGAATCGTTCCGCTATGAGCGCGCCCTGGTGCTGAATGGCGACTACTGGCGGCTGATCTCGGGTCACTTCGTCCATGGATCGACGCAACACCTGCTGCTGAATCTGGTCGGGCTCGCGCTCGTCACCGCGCTGTTTTGGAGGGACTACGCCACCCGTGCGTGGTTGTTCATCATCGCGCTCAGCATCGCAGCGATCGACATCGGATTTGTCTTTTATGAGCCACAGTTGACGTGGTACGTCGGCTATTCAGGCGTCTTGCACGGGATTTTGGCTGCCGGTGCAGTCGCCTGGTGGCAGCGAGGTCCCACCGCGCTGGCGCTAGCGTTGGGCGCGATTCTGATTGGGAAGCTCGTGTGGGAACAATGGCAGGGCGCGCTGCCGCTCTCAGGCGACTTGCCCGTCGTTGTAGATGCGCATCTGTACGGGGCATTGGGCGGTGCGATTGCCGCCAGCATACTTTGGGCGTGGCGACAACCCTGGCTCTCCCGACATCCATCGCTATAATCGCGGCCCTTTCGGGCTCACGCAGCCCCGAAGCGGTTAGCGGTTAGCGGTTAGCGGTTAGATGAGAGGCGAGATCTTTCATGACCTACAACTGCCTTTCGGCTGACTGCCGGAACATGCTTGGATCGCAACTAACCACTAACCGCTTCTCAAAATGTTCGCTTTCGTCTTTCCCGGTCAGGGTTCGCAGTCCGTCGGCATGCTGCAAGCGCTCGCGGCGTCCGAGGGTCTCGTCCAGGAGACCTTCGCCGAAGCTTCGGACGTGCTTGGCTACGACCTCTGGAAGCTGTGCCAAGAAGGTCCTGAGGAGCAGCTCGGCGCAACCGAGCGCACGCAGCCCGCGATGCTGACTGCAGGTGTGGCGACGTGGCGAGTGTGGCGCAAGCATGGCGGCGGATTGCCTGCCGCAATGGCCGGTCACAGTCTGGGTGAGTATTCCGCGCTCGTCTGTTCCGGCGTACTGGATTTCAGAACCGCAGTCGCGCTCGTGCGTTTTCGCGGTGAGGCAATGCAAGCCGCCGTTCCGGTTGGGCAGGGCGCAATGGCGGCCATCCTGGGAATGGACGATGGCGATGTCGAACAGGCGTGCCGAGAAGCGGCTCAGGGCGCGGTCGTTCAGGCTGCGAATTTCAACTCTCCAGGGCAGGTCGTGATTGCGGGGGCGGCCGGAGCCGTCGATCGGGCGATCGAATTGCTCAAAGCGAAAGGCGCGAAGCGCGCCATCAAGTTGCCTGTCAGTGTGCCCTCGCACTGCGCATTGATGCAGCCTGCGGCAGAACGGTTGGCGCAGCGTTTGGAGTCGGTCGAGCTTCGTGCTCCCGAGGTGCGCGATATCTATACCGTCGAAGTGCGTAAGCACGGTGGGCCGGCGGAGATCCGACAAGCGCTCGTCGATCAGCTCGTGAAGCCCGTGCGCTGGACGCAGACGATCCAGGCGATCGTGGCGGGCGGCGCTCGCGCAGTCGTCGAATGTGGCCCGGGCCGAGTCCTCACGGGCTTGAACCGTCGCATCGAGAAGAACAAGGAGATCGAGATGCTCGCGATCGAAGATGCCGAATCACTACAGCGCGCCCTGCAGGCGTGCGGGAGCGTCGCATGAGCG
The DNA here is from genome assembly GCA_023417315.1 of Pseudomonadota bacterium. GTDB lineage: Bacteria > Pseudomonadota > Gammaproteobacteria > Steroidobacterales > Steroidobacteraceae > Steroidobacter. The sequence continues at coordinate 127,556 of JAEZFW010000068.1, read as the reverse complement.
AGCCGACCAACGCACTGTCGCAGGACGTTGCGATCGTGACGGGTGCATCGCGCGGCATTGGCCGTGCGATCGCGAACGAGCTTGCTCGCCAAGGCGCTACGGTCGTCGGCACCGCGACTTCGGAAGCCGGCGCCCAGGGCATTTCCGAGTGGTTGAGCTCGAGCGGTTACAAGGGGCGCGGCGCGGTGCTCAACGTCGCGGACGCCGCCTCGGTCGATGCGTTCCTAAAAGACGTCGAAGGAAAAGAAGGGGCCGCAACAATTCTGGTGAATAATGCAGGAATTACACGCGACAATCTTCTTCTGCGCATGAAGGCCGAGGAGTGGGATGACATCGTCAATACGAACCTCGGTTCGGTCTTCCGCCTCTCAAAGGGTGTGCTCCGGGGCATGATGAAGGCACGCCGCGGGCGCATCATCAATATCGCATCCGTTGTCGGGGTGATGGGCAATGCGGGGCAAACGAATTATGCCGCGGCCAAGGCCGGGATCATCGGATTCACGAAGTCGCTGGCTCGCGAGGTCGGCTCGCGTAACATCACGGTCAACGTCATTGCGCCGGGCTTCATCGCCACCGACATGACCGCGCAGCTTCCGGCCGAGCAACAACAACAACTCGTTCAGCAAGTTGCGTTGGGCCGCCTCGGCGCACCCGAGGACATCGCGCATGCGGTCGCGTTTCTGGCGTCTCCACTCGCTGGTTACATCACAGGCGAGACGCTTCACGTCAACGGCGGCATGTACATGGTGTGACTGGAGCAGGAGCTCGGATCGAACGCGACTGGCGCGGCCTTGCTGCGTACCACAAATCGACGGCTCCGATGCCTTATCGCGCATTCGGCTTTGACGCTTCAGGCACTTAACTTAGAATACGCCCCCCGTGCGACCCGCCCAACGAAATACAAGGGTCGGTCTTTGCGAAGGGTTCAGCAGCCTCACAGAGGACTCGTACACCAATGAGCAGTATCGAACAGCAGGTTAAAGCCATCGTCGCCGAACAATTGGGGGTGAAAGAGGAAGAAGTCACGAACGACGCTTCCTTCGTCGACGACCTTGGCGCGGACTCGCTCGACACCGTCGAGCTGGTCATGGCGCTGGAAGAGGAGTTCGAGACGGAGATCCCGGATGAGGATGCCGAGAAGATCACGACCGTCCAGCAGGCCATCGACTACATCACCGAACGCCGCAATCAGGCTTGAGCTGCATACTTGCTTCAGCTCGTCGACCGGCCACGGAGGGCGGCTCGACATCTGCGCATTCTTCGATTCCCACTTCACTCGCATGAGGTCAACGCTTGTCTAAGCGACGCGTCGTCGTGACTGGTCTCGGGATCGTTTCTCCCGTTGGCAGCACATTGGAGTCTGCGTGGGAGAGCGTGTTGGCCGGCAAGAGCGGGATCGGTCCGATCACCCGTTTCGACGTGAGCGCGTTCCCCGTTCGCTTCGGTGGCGCGGTGCTAGGGTTCGATGCGGAGAAGTATCTCTCCGCTAAGGATCTGCGCAAGATGGACCCTTTCATGCACTACGGCTTCGCTGCCGCAGCGGATGCGCTGAAGGATTCCGGCATCGAAGTCACGCCCGAGAACAGCGCACGCATCGGCGTTGCGATGGGCGCAGGCATCGGCGGCCTGGACACGATCGAAGAGAACTACGACAAGTATTCGGAAACCCGCAGTCCGAAGAAGATCTCTCCATTCTTCGTACCGGGCAGCATCATCAACATGATCTCCGGGCACGTGTCGATCCATTTCAAATTGACTGGACCGAACATTGCGACCGTCACGGCGTGCACGACGTCGACTCACTCGATCGGTCTTGCCGCGCGGCTCGTTCAATACGGTGATGCCGACGTCATGATCGCAGGTGGCGGAGAGATGGCCACGACGCCGCTCGGTCTCGGCAGCTTCTGCCAAGCACGTGCGTTGTCGCAGCGTAACGATGATCCCCAAGGCGCAAGCCGGCCGTGGGACCGCGATCGCGACGGTTTCGTGCTGTCGGATGGCGCGGGCGCGCTCGTGCTCGAAGAATACGAGCACGCGAAGAAGCGTGGAGCACGCATTTACGCCGAGTTCGCAGGTTTCGGGATGAGCGGCGATGCGCATCACATCACCGCACCGCCGGAGAATGGCGAGGGTGCGCGGCTTGCCATGGCGAATGCGCTTCGCGACGGCAGCCTGAATCCTGAAGACGTCCAGTATCTGAATGCGCATGCGACTTCGACGGAGCTCGGCGATCTGGCCGAAACAGTTGCGACCAAGCGCACGTTCGGCGATCACGCGTACAAGCTCGCCGTGAGCTCGACCAAGTCGATGACTGGCCATCTGCTCGGCGCGGCGGGTGCAGTGGAGGCGATCTTCTCGATCCTCGCGATTCGCGATCAGGTCGCACCGCCGACAATCAATCTTCACAATCCAGGCGAAGGGTGCGATCTCGACTACGTCCCGCACACCGCGCGCAAGATGCCGATTAAGGTTGCGCTGTCGAACTCGTTCGGATTCGGCGGCACGAACGGCAGTCTCGTCTTCCGTAAGCCTGAGTAATCTGCACCTTCGCCGACAAGTTGCCTGCCTCGGTACTCGGCGATAATGGCTCTCGTATGAACGCAGAGCCGTTGATGATTCCGGTACGGCTACAACGCTCGACTCTGCTGGAGCTGCACTCCGTTTTCCCGCAGCGTTACCCCGCTCTGTTCGAAAGCTCAGCCAGCGGTGAGCCGCTCGGCCGCTACGACATCCTGTTCGCGTGCCCAACACAAGTGCTCACCTTGGATGCAGCCGGTGAGCTTGCGAGCGACAGCTCTCATGCCAAAGGCCAAACGTTTCTAGATGCGCTGGATGCCTGGTGGCGTGCAGAGCGAGTCGACGAATCGAACGTGCATCTGCCGTTTCGAGGCGGCTGGTTGCTCTTCTTGAGTTACGAGCTCGCACAACAGGTCGAGCCCCGGTTACAGCTTCCTCAGCCGGCACACGGTCCCATCGCGCAAGCCGTTCGCATCCCAGCGGCGATCGTATTCCGGCACGACAGCTCGGAAGCCTGGATCCTGGCTGAGCCGCATGCGGCCGATGCTGTCTCGCAAATCCAAGACGATGCGGCCGCAGCGGCGAGCGCGCCTCAATGGCAGTCGGAGCTCATTGAAGGCGAGATCGACGAGGAGAAGCCTCAGGCATTTCTCGATGCGGTCGAGCGTGCGCTCGACTACATCGCCGCTGGCGACATCTATCAAGCTAATCTGTCGCGCGCGTGGCGTGCGCGATTGAAAGAAGGTGTTCAGCCACATCAAGTCTATCGACGATTGCGTGAGACGAATCCATCACCCTTCGCAGCACTCGCGCGCTTCGGCGAGCTTACGATCGCAAGCTCCTCTCCCGAGCGGCTCGTGCAAGTGAATCGGGGTTGGGTTGCGACGCGTCCGATCGCGGGCACGCGACCTCGCGGTCACAATTTCGGCAGCGATGAGGTGTTGGCCCGGGAGCTGCGCGCGCACCCCAAGGAGCGCGCAGAGCACGTCATGCTGCTCGATCTGGAACGTAACGATCTTGGAAAGATCTGCACGGCAGGCAGCGTCGAGGTGGACGAGTTCATGGCGCTCGAATCGTATGCGCACGTGCATCACATCGTGTCCAACGTGCGCGGCCAGCTTCGCCCCGACGTTTCGCCAGGCGGTGTCGTTCGAGCCGTTTTTCCGGGCGGTACAATCACCGGATGTCCTAAAATCCGCTGTATGGAGATCATCGGCGAGCTCGAAGGTGAGGCGCGCGGCCCGTACACCGGATCTCTGGGTTACTTGAATCGCGACGGCTCGATGGATTTGAACATTCTCATTCGCTCGGTCGAGCTCAGGGATCGGGAGCTCACGATCCGGGCGGGCGCCGGCATCGTTGCCGACTCGATTCCGGAGCGCGAGCTGGAGGAAACCCGCGCAAAGGCGCGCGGCGTGTTGCGGGCGCTGACACAGCCGTGGGGGCCCCGATGACGCTGTCGGTGCTCGTCAATGGAGCGCCCCCGAAAGACCTCACGAATGCGCTGCCATTGAACGATCGCGGTTTTCAGTATGGCGACGGCTTATTCGAAACCGCTCGCCTGGAGCATGGCGTCGTTCGCTTCCTCGGCTCGCATCTCGAGCGGTTGCGCACCGGCTGCGAGCGCCTGCAAATCGCACCGCCCGACGCATCGGTGCTCGAGCAAGAGATCAAGAAAGTCACAGCGAATCTGCGCAGTGCCGTCGTGAAGATCATCGTAACGCGCGGTGTTGGGGCACGAGGCTATCGGCCGTCGAGCGCAGGACTCGCGACGCGGGTGGTCGCATCCTATGCGGCACCCGACATCGAATCCGATCGCATGTTGAGCATTCGTTGGTGCGAGACGCGACTTGGGCGTAACGAACGCCTTGCCGGGATCAAACATCTCAATCGGCTCGAACAAGTGCTGGCGCAGGCGGAATGGCACGACGTATCGATCGACGAAGGCTTGATGCTGGACACGGAAGGCGAGCTCGTGTGCGGTACGGCATCGAACGTGTTCCTGGTGCGAGAGGGGATGCTGCTTACGCCTGATCTTCGTTACTGTGGGGTGCGCGGCGTGATGCGCGGGCAAGTTCTGCGCGCGGCCGGACAGCTCGGCATCGCGGTCAGTGAAGAGCCTCTGTGGCCTCATGATGTGGAGGCGGCCGAGGAAGTCTTCCTCACCAATGCAGTGCGCGGCATTCGTCCAGTCCGCGTCTTGGGAACGAAGGAATGGACGCGACGCGAGGTCGCAAATGCATTCAAAGCAGCGTTGAGGGCGTAATGACACCGCGTTCAACGGCGCCACGTTCGAAGGCGAATGGCGGAGCGATCATCCGCGCGTTGCTCATCTTGTTCGCGCTAGGAGCACTCGGCGTGCTCGGCGGTGCCTGGTGGATTCATCGATGGCTGGATACTCCGCTCGGCGGGCTGCACGAGGTGCGCGTCTTCGAGGTGGTGCGGGGTGCGAGCTTGCGAGCTGTCGGCAGCTCGCTTCACGAAGCAGGCGTTCTCGATCGTCCACGGCTATGGGTCGGCTGGGCGCGAGTGCTGAATCGCGCTCAGGCGTTGAAAGCGGGCGAGTACGAGCTCGCGCCTGGACTCACGCCCCGCACGCTGCTCGATCTCTTGAGCTCTGGACGAGTCATCCTTCACAGCATCACCTTCATCGAGGGCTCGACCTTCTCGGACGTACGCAATGCGGTCGCCACACACGAGGCCGTCGATGCGCAGTTCAGGGATCGTGGGGACGAAGACATCATGACCGCACTCGGCGCGCCAGGTCTTCATCCTGAGGGACAATTCTTTCCGGATACCTATCGTTTTCCGCGCGGCACGAGCGATATCGAGCTGCTCGGCATGGCGCACCGACGCATGCAAACGGAGCTACAGAGTGCGTGGGATGCGCGCCTTCCCGATCTTCCGCTCGCGAGTGCCTACGAAGCGCTGATTCTCGCCTCGATCGTGGAGAAGGAGACGGCGCTCGACTCCGAACGGCCAGCCGTCGCGGGTGTTTTCATCGAGCGCTTGCGTCGAGGCATGCGGCTGCAAACAGATCCAACAGTCATCTACGGAATGCGGGATCGTTACGACGGCAACATCCGCCGCGCAGATCTACGGCGCGACACGCCCTACAACACGTACACGCGCGCAGGATTGCCGCCGACGCCGATCGCGATGCCTGGACTCGATTCCCTGCGCGCGGCCGCGCACCCGGAGATGACGGGTGCGCTATTCTTCGTGGCCACGGGTGAGCCGGACGGCAGCCACTACTTTTCCAAGACACTGGCGGAGCATGATGCCGCCGTGAAGCGCTATCTACGAAAGCTCCGCGAGCGACAATGAAGCGAGGCAAGTTCATCACGATCGAAGGCGGCGAAGGCGTCGGAAAGTCGACGCAGATCGGCGCACTGCGCGATTGGCTGAGCGAGCTTGGCCTCGAGGTGATTCTGACTCGCGAGCCCGGCGGGACACCGCGTGCCGAGAAGATCAGAACCCTCCTGCTCGAAACGAGCGAAGAGACGATGCCCCCATCGTGCGAGCTGCTGCTCATGTTTGCAGCCCGATCGACGCATATTGCGAACGTCATCGAGCCTGCCCTCGCGCGCGGCGTATGGGTCGTGTGCGACCGGTTCACGGATGCGACCTATGCCTATCAAGGAGGCGGGCGAGGCTTCGATCGCGAGCTCATCAAGATCCTCGAGCAAGCGGTGTTGGGACCCTTGCGACCGGATCTCACCATCCTGCTCGATGCGCCGGTCGAGGTCGGGACCGCTCGTGCTCGATCACGCAACGAAACTCGGGGTGCGACGGATCGTTTCGAGCTCGAGCAGCAGGCTTTTTTCCAGCGGGTGCGCGCCGCTTATCTGGAGCGCGCAAACGCCGAGCCCGAGCGCATCGCCATCATCGATGCAGCAGGATCTCTCGAGAGCGTCGCCAGTGCGATTCGCGCGATCGTTGAAACCCGGGCACTTGCCCGCACTTGACCCCCGATGAGCAACGAAGCACCTACTCTGCCTGTACCGCGCGCGCTGCCGTGGCATCGACCGACGCTCGAGCAGCTGCGGGCCGCATGGACGAGCGGCCGCATGTCGCACGCTCTGTTGGTGCACGGGCCCGAAGGCATCGGTAAGAGACATCTGGCGGCGTGGCTTGCCGCGGCCGTGCTGTGCGATCGCAGCGGGCCCGAGGTTCTCGACCGGTGTGGAGAGTGCGCGAGCTGTAAGCTCATCGATGCGGGCTCGCACCCCGACCTGTGGTGGGTGAGACCAGAAGAAGACAAGCAGCAGATCTCCGTCGATCAAGTGCGCGCGATGTGCGAGCGCTTGAGCAAGACGAGTTATCGAGAGGGCTACAAAGTCTCGATAGTCGAGCCCGCACATCAGATGACACCCGGAGCCGCGAATAGCCTATTGAAGACGCTCGAAGAGCCTGCGCCCGCAAGTCTACTGATCCTTGTCACCTCGCAACCGTCGGGCTTGCTTCCGACCGTGCGCAGTCGCTGCTTAAAGCTCTCCGTCACAGCGCCGCGCGCCGACGAGGCGCGCGAATGGGTGCACGCGCAGCTCGGTCGTGAGATCTCCTCCGATGTGCTCGAGTACTGCGGTCATGCACCGCTGCGAGCACTCGAACATGCGGAAGGCGCCTTTCCCGCGCTCCACGAAGAGATGCAAAAATCCCTCGGCGCACTACTATCCGGCCGGGCAGATGTGACGCAAGTCGCGTCGGCTTGGGCGGATGAGCAACTCCCTGAGCGCCTGAGGTGGGTGGATCTATGGCTCGCTTCTCTCGCTCGCGGGGTACTTGCTGGAAATGCCGAATTGATCACGTTCCCCAGCCGGTCTACGCACTTGCCAACCCCGTCGCACACGTTGAACATAAGCAGCGTTTATAGTTTGGTAGATCGCGCACGGGCGTTAAAAGCGCAACTCGCCCGTACCGCGCTCCAGCGCGAGCTTGCCGTGACTTCATGGCTGTACGCGCTGCTGGATGTCTTGGCACCCGTCGCGGCGGGGCCAAATCCGCGCGGTGTACCGATGAATCGGAGTCGATAGCACGCATGGTAATGCGTCAGCCCAGCAGCAAACCCGGTCTTCTGACCCTCACGATCAAGGACAAGAGCGCCTTGTATCTGGCGTACATGCCATTCGTGAAGAACGGCGGGCTCTTCATCCCGACGAACAGCAACTATCGTCTCGGTGACGAGGTGTTCATGCTGCTCAATCTCATGGGAGAGGATGAAAAGCTACCCGTCGCGGGACGCGTGATTTGGATGACGCCGAAGGGCGCGCAAGGCAAGCGCACTGCCGGCATTGGCGTGCAGTTCAGCGAACAGGATCGCGGCAACACGCAACGCAAGATCGAAAGTTATCTAGCGGGAGCGCTGGGCGGCGATAAGCCGACGCATACGATGTGAGGGAAGCGGATAGGGGATAGGGGATAGGGGATAGGGGATAGTCAGAGGCGACGACGCCGTCGCGTTTTTTCTCTGACCACTCCCTATCCCCTATCCCCTATCCCCTAGTCATTATTCCCTTCCATCATTCGCCCACCACTTTCCGTCGCGGCTCGACTGACGCAAGTCCGCTCCTGAGCACGGAGGCTTGAAAGCCTCGTTCGTTGAGAATGTATGCGGCCGCCGAGCTTCTACGGCCGGTGTCGCAGCACACGACGTAGTGCGTCTCGCGATCGAGCGACTTCATCTTCAACCGAATGAAGTAGAGCGGCACGTTGATGGCGCCGTCAAGGTGAAAGCCATCGAACTCGCTCGGCAAGCGTACGTCGAGCCATTTGCCCCCGCGTGCGACGATCGACTGCGCCTGCCCAAAGTCGACCCAATCCATCATCGGCTCGTTCAGCAGCGTTCGAAAATCATCCTTCGCAAGTCGCATGAGCGTGCCCGGAGTGAGCATCGACACGGTCGCATTGCGTTTCGCATTCGAGATCAACGCTTCTTCGCCGAACGTATCACCAATGGCCAGCTCGGCAAGCTTGATTCCTTCCTTGTTGAGAGGCGTCTCGCGTGTCACCGAACAGGTTCCCTTGACGATCACATAGAAGTAATCGCCTTCGTCGCCTTGCTTGATGACGATATCGCCGACGTTGTAATCGACACGCTGCATGCGCATGAAGATCGCCTGGATGTTCGCCGGCGGTATGCGGTGAAACGCCTTCGACTGCAGAAGTGTCGTCATCCAGTCATCCGTGACTGGCACATCGTCGAGCTGATGGAGCTCATCGACGACATAAGTACCGGTCTGATCCCAGGTGAGCATCATGTCCAGAAGATCGCTGTCGATCGACAGTAATTGCGCAGAGTCTGAGACCACGCGGCCACTGTAGCGCCGTGGTACGGAAGGGCCGATGGGGTTGCGCGCCTCAGGCGTTCCGCCGCGCAGGGTCAGTACGGGGCGACCGTCGTGCAGTAATTCGACAGTGCCTCGAACGAGGTAGTACGTGCGCTTGTCGTTTTCGCCCTCTTTGAAGACCAGCCGCCCGAGCGGTAGGTCGCGCAGAGCAGCCTTGCGGGCGAGCGAGTGCAGGTTGTCTCGCTTCATGCCGTCGAGAGGAGAAAACGACCGCAGCAGGCCAAGATCGATCGGCTTGCTTTCCATGGTTCTCCAGTGAGGGACATCGAGCGAGGGCCCGACATCTTCAACGAAGAGGATGGTAGCAGGCGAATCCGACGCCGGCTGTACGATAAATGCTCAATTCACGCAGTTATCGGAGCAAGTCCCATCCCGGATCGGGTGCGAAGCGCTCTCCGTGCGCCTCTTTGAGCTCTTGCAGTCTCGCCACGATCGCATTCACGCCTCGTGCGCGGGCATACTGGAGCGGCCCTCCCAGAAATGGTGCAAAGCCGGCGCCGAAGATCACGCCTGCATCGATCAGTTCAGGATCTTCGACGATCTGCTCGCGCAAGACCGCCACACACTCGTTCACGAGCGGCAGCAGCAGCCGATCTTCGAGGTCGTCGGGCGCAGTCTTGCCATCGGCCGGCGGCTTCTGCGGCTTATCGTCAACCCAGTTGTAGAACCCGTGCCCCGTCTTCTTGCCGAACTGCTTCTGTGCGTGGCGAGTCGACAGCACGCTTGGGACTTCTGTGTTCGACTTGAAGAATACTTTGCCGACGCTCATCACGACATCGAGTCCGACGACATCCGCCAGCTCGATCGGGCCCATCGGCATGCCGAAGTCCTCGGCCGCTCGATCGATCAGCGCCAGAGGAATGCCTTCCTCCGCCGCTCGAATCGCCTCGCTCAGATAGGGCATCAGCACGCGGTTCACGAGAAAGCCCGGCGCGCTTCGACACGCGATCGGCAGCTTGTCGATCTGGCGCACGAACGCGAGTCCGCGCTGGACCATCTCGACATTGCTGTTCTCGGCACGAATGACTTCGATCAGCGGCATGCGAGCGACCGGGTTGAAGAAGTGCAAGCCGATGAGTCGAGATGGGTCTGCCAGCTTGTCCGCAAGCTGCTCGAGCACGATGCTCGAGGTGTTCGTCGCCAGCACCGCATCAGGTTTCATTTGCGGCTCGAGCCGAGCGTAGAGCTCGCGCTTGGCATCGAGGTTCTCGAAGATGGCTTCGATGACGATATCCGCATTCGCCACGCCTTGGCCCGCGACATCGCCCTGAAGTCTTGCCAGCGCGGCATCGCGTCGCTGCGCGTCGGGATACCGCTTCTCGAAGAACGTGCGAGCGCGTGCGAGGGCAGGGGCGATGTACTGCTCGCCGCGATCCTGCAACGTGACAGTGAGACCTCGAGCCGCACACCAGGTCGCGATGTCGCCGCCCATGACGCCCGCTCCGACCACGTGAACGTGCGCGGCGGGCGGACCGTCGTAGCGACCCGCTGATTTCAGGCGATCCTGCAAGAAGAACACGCGCACCAAGTTGCGTGAGGTGGGTGTGAGCAACAATCCTGCCATCGACCGAGCTTCTGCCTCCATCGCCCGCTCGCCCTGGCCGCCGTGACGTTGCCACAAGTCCACGATGGCATACGGTGCAGGGTAGTGAGACGGACGCGCCCGCTTCGCGACTCGAGCTCGCATCTGACCGGCGACGATCGCTCGGACCGGACCTGCGTTTAGCAGTCGATCTTTGAAGCCCAGCGTGCGCGCTTTCGGTGGCCTCAGCGCGAGCTGCTTTGCAACTTCATCGAGCTGCGCCCGCGGCGCTAACTTGTCTACAAGTCCAAGCTCGAGCGCTTTCTGCGGCCGGAGCGACTTGCCCGTGAGCATCATGTCCATTGCCGCAAGCGGCCCGATGAGTTGCACCGAGCGCACCGTCCCACCGAACCCCGGATGCACGCCGAGTTGAACTTCCGGAAACCCGAGCGTCGCGCTCGAATCGTCTACGCACACGCGATAGCGGCACGCGAGCGCGAGTTCCAGGCCGCCTCCGAGTGCGAACCCGTTGATGACGGCAACCGTGGGGCAGGGCAGAGCCGCCAGACGATCGAACAGCTGCTGGCCGCCTCGAATCATCTGGTAGGCCTGATCGGCGTTCTGAATCGTCAGGAACTCCTTGATATCGGCGCCGGCGATGAAGCCCTTCTTGGCGGAGCGAACGATGAGGGCTTTGGGGCGGTCGCGTTCAATCGCCTCGATGTGCGATTGCAGCTCCTGCATCAGGTCGCGCGAGAGACTGTTGACGCTCGCACCCGCCTTATCGATGGTCAACCAGGCAACGCCATCAGCGTCCTTCGAGAGGTGCCAATGCGTGCTCGTGGTCGACGCCGTTGACGCTTGCATTCAAGATCCCCTTCTTCTTGTGCGAGTCGATCGCTCAACCGTTGCGAATTTCGAAGTCGCAGATGAGCGGACGGTGGTCCGAGAAGCGCACATCGGGAACGTCGAAATGCGTGATCTCGATACCCTTGGAATGCAGGATGAAGTCGAGCTCCTTACGTGGATTGCGGCTCGGGTAGGACGGCAATCCGAGTCGATTCGCATTCTTGAGCCCCGAAGCTTCCATGAACAGATAAATCTCGTGATCGCCCCAGAACGTGTTGAAGTCGCCCGCAACGATCACTGGCTTGCGCGAGCGTTTCACCAACTCGTGCAGGTAGCGAAGCTGATCATGTCGGTGCCGAAACTTGAGCGACAAGTGCACGAGGAAGATCGCGACTTCCTCGAGCTCGAGCTCGATGATGAGGCGCTTGATACCCGTTTCGAAATAGTGGAAACGCTCACCTTCGACGCGTGGGGCAGCAAGAAATGCATTTGCCTGCTTGCGCACGATCGGCATCAAGTGATTGATCGAGGTCGCTCCGTACTTGCATTGATACGTGGAGTAGTGCCCCAGAGAATCCGCGATCTGTTTCGCTTGATTGACGAGCCCTGAGCGGATCGACCCGGTGTCGATCTCGATCAAGCCGACGAGATCAGGATCGAGCAGCTTCAGATACTGCGTGATGCGCTCGAGTACACGCGAGTTGCTGCGCAAGTATCCGGCGCCTGGGACCGGCAGGTGGAAAGCAGGGCCCGTGCCGGTTGCATACCGGATGTTGTAGAGGACGAAGCGCATGTTCAAAGCTGGATATGCAGGGTCGGCATCGCAGCGCCGCATTCTATAGGAGCTGTCGCCTGCGCGCGCTGGGGCGCTCGCCTACGGCTATAAACGTCGCGATAGGCGCTTTCTGCATTAGAATTCAAGCGTAGAAACCATGTTGCGGACAATCGCAACGGGAGCCAGGGGTGAGCAGTATCTCTCAGCAAAATCCGGTGCGCGTGTTCGTGAGTCACGTGTTTGCGCCATCGGACGATTATCACCGTGTCTTCGAGTACCTCGAAAGCTCGCACAATTTCTATTATCGAAATTGCAGTGATCCGGAGCGCCAGCTCGGCGGAAGCTCGGAGGCGATGAAGGACGAGCTGCGCAAACAGATCAATCTCTCCGAGGTCGTGATTGTCCCCGCGGGCCAATACAAGCACAACGAGCAATGGATCGACTTTCAGCTCAACTGTGCCAAGGGGCTCGACAAACCCATCATCGTCCTCGAATTTTTCGGTCTGAAAGCGAAGATTCCCGTGCAGCTCGAGGCGCTCGCGGATGAAGTGATCGAATGGAACGAGCGTTCAATAGCCGATGCGATCCGTCGCCAGGCTCGGCACGAGGATACGGCACGCTGGGATGTCATCGATTTCAAGCTCGATTGAGCCTGCTGACGGGGTGTGCACGGCGATCACCCCGCGGTTTGCTCGGCGCGTAGGCGAGCGTGGCGGGTGATTACCCGCCGATTCCAGTCGACCTCTGAAGCTTACTCGTCGCCCACGGCGCGCAATTTCGGAGCGCGCTGTACATTTTGCTGTCGGGCGATCACGCCAAGCATGCTCACGATGCGAGCCGCGATACGGCCAGCCTCGAGATCAGACATCTTGCGAACTGTCGCTTGCACGGCCGTTTCACCGCGCATTGGGCGAACGCACTGCATCGAGCTCGATATCGAGGAGAACTCCTCGCGGATCTCCTTTGGAAGGTCGTCTTGGTCCAACGACTCCAAATGCATGCGATAGGCGTCGACCAGGCGTTGCTTGATCGGACCGGCCGAGGCGAGCATTGCGGTCGCGGCGAAAAAGTTCTCCCAGGCGTTGCTCATTGCAACTTACCCCCGAACACTGATGGCAAGGAACCGCTTACGGAGCTGCAGGGTGGTCCAACCTGAGTCGCTTACAAGCGGTAACCAAATGTTGAGAAGTTACTTTAGATTTGCTGAGCAGCGTTTCTTTGTCAGCTCAAGCATCTAGCGCCCGAATATACTCCTGCGACTTCGAAAGGCAAGTAAAAGACCTGAACGCTCCTACGAATTCAGCAGAAGCCTGTCGGAGCTAAAGTGCCATCTCGTATTCGTTAAATAGGCCTATGAAATATCTGCAAAATTTCCCGCGATATTCGTAGGTCTTGAATCCACTGTGGCTTTCCTCGGCCGGAACTCGCTGCCGATGCGATGTATTGCTTCGTTACGAGCGGCTATTTCGAGGCTAAGCGATGCTGAACATTCTCAGGCACGATCTCCCTCGCCGCGCGTGCGTGCTCGTCGCGACTTCATTGGCGGTCTCAATCGCGTGGGCACAAGTTGAAGAGCCGCCTGCCACACCACCTTCAGCGGAATCTGTAACGCCTACGCCTAAAGAAGTCGCACCGCTCGAGGAGAAGAAGATCGACCAATTCGCGGACGCGTATCTGGAGATAGAGGAGATCCACGCCCAAGCGGCAGCGGAGCTTAAGCAGACGACAGATTCCGAAACGGCGAATAAGGTCAAGGCAGAGGCCGAAACAAAGATCATCGAAGCTGTCGAGCGCAGCGGCTTGCGTCTCGAGGAATTCAATCAGATTGCGGAGCTCATGGCTGTAGACGTCGCGCTGCGTGCCAAGATCGCCGATCGCGTGGAGCAGCGTAGGCGCATCTGATTGACGAGTTACTTACATGTACGTGCATCGCCTACCACCCCGCTTCATCTCGCGCTTAAGCTTTGTGAAATCAGTAGCGTGTCACTGCGTGACAAGTTTCCTCGGATCATAGATAAAAGCGGCCGACTCCGCTCGTCGCGCCGCTAACAGCGTCTGCGTGATACGTCGTCAAGTATTCAGTGGGTCCCCAGTGAGCGCTCGTCGTCACTCCAGCGAGGATTCCGCTGATGATCGCAACGTACTGGGCCGCGCATATATCGCGATCTCCTATGTCCCAAACTCCATGTAGCAGATAGCTGGAGCGTAGGTGGGCGGGGGCAGCTGCAGCGATACGGAAAGGGTGTCCTTTCCTACGAGGCTACACGAACGCGACGTAACGGATCGGCATTACTATTTACGCATGAAGCGGAAATGGTCAGCAGTGGAACGTCTACCGTCGTTCGACTTCGGCGGAGCGGCGTTGAAGAGTCAGTGGGCGCGACTGCACCGCGGCGACTGTGAGCCGTTTCCAACAGCAGCGACCCTACGGGACCGGTTCGCTGCAAACGACGGATCAAGTCGTGCGAAGGAGGCAGTCGCAACAGTCCAAGACGCCTGGCGCGCGTTTCATGCCGGCGATCTTCAGCGCGCCTTCGAATTGGGATCGCAAGTGGGCCTGCCCGGATTTGCTGTTGCGCTCAAGGCGGCTGGTATTTATGCGACGGCAGTCGAGAAGAATGCGCAGTACGCGGAGAAGCTTTTGTATGAAGCGTCGATCCGCGCCAGGGACATTGTCGAGCGTCTCCCAGAAGATACGAACGCGCATTACCTGTATGCATTCACGATGGGACGCTATGGCCAGCGCATCTCGATAGCCGAGGCGCTCGCCCAGGGTTTCGCAGGCAAGATCGAGAAGGGTCTTCATCGAGCTTTGAGCCTCGAACCCAAGCACGCCGATGCACATACTGCCCTCGGCGTGTACCACTCCGAAATCGTGGCCAAGCTAGGTTCACTTGCTGCTCGGCTTACCTACGGCGCGAGCAGCGACAAAGCGATGGAGCACTTTCGGAAAGCGCTGAAGCTCGCACCCCGTGCGCCGGTGGTCAAGGTTGAGTACGCGCACGCGCTGCGTCGATTGAATGAGGCCGCGTACGCAGATGAGATCGAAGCGCTGCTGGAACAGGCTGCGCAGTGCGAGCCAGCCGACGCGGTGGAATGGCTCGATCGCGAGCGCGCCAGAAAGCTCTGCTGATCGTTGATGCGTGGGCGTAGACGACTAGCAAGTTCGTATGCCGTGCATGCTCTAGCTTGCATCCAGTGGTTGTGCAGAGTGACCGACGTGTTGCCGGTTGTACGCTTCGCCGGCGCCCTCGAGTTGAGCGCCTTCCGCGATGACGCAATCTCGTCCCGCCGACTTCGCAGCGTACATAGCACGATCCGCGCGGCGCAGCAGGTCTTCCGGACATCGTTCGTCGCCAACTATCATTGCGATGCCGAAGCTGGCGGTCACCGGGATTCGGTGCGCTCCGATCGTAACTTCACTGCCGTTGATTGCACTGCGCATGCGCTCGGCGAGCTGAACTGCGCTGTTCGATTCGATTCCAGGTGCAAGCAGCACGAACTCTTCTCCGCCATATCGCGTCAACGTGTCCATGCTCCGGACGACACTCGATACTTCAGCCGCCACCCGCTGCAGTACGAGATCGCCTGCGGCGTGACCATGGAGGTCATTCACTCGCTTGAAATGATCGACGTCGAACATGATCAACGCGAGACCGTCGTGCATACGACTGCAGCGCTCCATTTCCTTGGGTAACAGCTCGAGCAGCGCGCGTCGATTCGGCAGCCCGGTGAGCGCATCTGTCAACGCGAGGCGCTCGAGCTTGGAGTTCGCTTCGCGCAGCTCCGCAGTTTGTTCGCGCACCCGTCGCTCCAGCTCGCGAGCGTTGGCACGGTGCTGGGCGAGCAGCGTGTTCAAGCCGAGTGCGATCAGGCTCATCGTCGCGATGAATTCCTGCGTTGACAGGGCCGTGGCACGAAAATCGAGCGGTCCGAACGGCTGCTCGCCGATCTTCGTCAGGTAGATGAGGGCCAAGGCCGTCACGAGCACGCACGCAGTCGCCCATCTCAAGCTGAACCGTATCGCGACATACACGACAAGGGGCATGAGCAATATCGGTCGAATCGTCAGATGATAGAACTGCCCTTGGTTCGAGAGAGCAAAGGCGAGCAGTATCATCGCGCCCGCGGCGAGGATGGCTGCGTCATACCACCGTAATCCGTTCGCGCGATGCGAACCATCCGCTTGCGGAGCCCATAGCGTCAGTATCACGGGTGTCAGAATGAGAACGCCCAAGCCATCGCTAAACCACCATACGCGAACGAAATCGACATAGGTCGCTTCGTGACCGCGAAAGATCTCATAGACACCGCCCGCTGCGGACGCGGCGAGGAAGGCGGCTATGATCGGACCTGCAGCAACGAACTTTGCGATGTCCATGGGCGTTTTGAACGCCGGGTCGAACCGCCATCGTCGCAGGAGCAAGTACGCGAGCGTGGCTTCCGCAACATTGATGAGTCCGAACAGCAACGATTCGGCTAGCGAGAATGTAGGGAAATCCGCGGCGACTTCCGCGCTCAGGATTGCCATCGCAAAGAGCCAGTAGCGACGAAAGCCGTATCGCAGGAGCGCTGCCAGCACCAAGCTGTTCGGCATCCAGAGCATCACGAGCACATCGGGCGTGGCCGCGAACAACAGGCTCAGCTTGACGCCAAGGAAGTAAAGCACGGGGATGAGAAGCAGTTGGACCAAGAGAACAGCTCTTTAGTGAAGGTTGTTCAAGGTGCGCCGGTCGCTCGTGCAGCGAAACGGTAATTCCCCGAACGGATCTATGGTCTAGTACGGAGAAGGAAGGCCCGTCGTCCCGCGTCGCTGTGACACTCGATCTAGCGCTTCATGCGCGCAGTGCGCTCCTTGACGTTGCAGCCGCGCTTCTTCCTGCGTTCGTACCCGTACAAGTCGAGCTGTTGGAGCGGATGCTGCATTCGGCGCCGCTGCACGCGGACGACCGGCTGCTTGCTGGGGCGGCAGGCTTGCATCCTGGGGCCATCGCTTGGTTGATCTCATGCCGAGCTCGAAGAGCACGAATCGACGTGTGATATTGCACCGTACCTTGTTCGTTAAGCGATAGCCGCAGGCATGCGCGGCATTCCCAGAGAGAGCGCGGAAGACGCTGGTGATAATACGGACGCTCGGAGCGCCCGTTAAATCCGTAGAACTCATCGCATGAGCCCGCCCCAGATGCAACCGATTGAATCAGTCGGACGCGACTTCGATATTCCGTTGGAGGATAAGGTTCGAGCTCTGCGCGCTTGCGCCGCCTACCATGGAACGTCGGGCCCGATCGACGCAATCGAAACGCATTTCGCGTGGGTCTTCCTCGATGCGCAGAATGCCTATAAGTTGAAAAAGCCTGTGCGCGTGGGTGCAGTGGATCAGACGACGCTTGCAGCACGCGAGAACAGTTGCGCCGAAGAGGTCCGCTTGAATCGAAGGTTGGCCCCCGGCGTCTATCTCGGTGTCACGCCTCTGGTACGCCAGGAAGATGGCACTCTTCACGTCGGCGGCCCCGGTCGGACCGTCGATTGGTTGGTCACGATGCGTCGCCTACCTTCGGAGTTGATGCTCGACCATGCTATCGAGGCCAGAAACGTCCCCCGCGAGCGGCTTGTGAAGGTCGGCGAGCTGTTGGCGAAGTTCTATTCGCAGCAACGTCCAATCGAGCTCTCCCCCGATGCATACATGAGGCGCATCACGCGCGGGATTGCAAGCGATACGACACAGTTGTCAGCACCCGACTTGGCGCTTTCCAGCGCGCTCGTCGAATCGCTCGCACGGCAGGCGCTCGCATCGTGCGAGCACGTTCGCGAGGATCTCGAGAAGCGCGCGCGAGACAGACGAATCGTCGAGGGCCACGGAGACTTGAGACCGGAGCACATCTGCCTGAGCGATCCTCCATTCATTATCGATTCTCTCGAATTCTCCCTAGATTTGCGCACGCTCGACCCTGGCGAGGAGCTCGCGTTCTTGAGTGTTGAATGCGAGCGATTGGGGGATGCGCAGGCTGGAGATCAAGTTCTCAAGAGTTACTTGAGAAGCTCACGAGATCCGATTCCAGAGCGGTTGATCGACTTCTACCGATGCCGGCGGGCAATGGTACGGGCCATGGTGACGGCATGGCATCTTCGCGACCCACAAGTTCGAAACCAAAAACCTTGGGCGACGCGGGCCGAGGGCTACTTGAGGAAGGCGCAGGCGTACGCGCAGCGTTCCCTAACGCGCTGCGACGGATAAGTGCGCGATCGTGCGGGCGAAGAGAGGCGCGACGGAGCACACTTGCAGCCGTGTGCCCACAAACGCCGTGAACGCCGCTGCGATCGAGATCGAATCGCTCACGAGAACCGCATCAGGTCCGCCGGATTCGAATAGCTGCTGCGCCGCAAGAGAGAACGCGGCGTGGGATGCAAGCACCGTGATCCGTTTTGCACCGGCGCTGCGTGCCGCTGCGGTCGCACGCATGATCGTCGTACCGGAGACGATAATGTCATCGAATATGAGTACCTCGCGCGATGCAACTTCCCCGACGAACGTTTCCCCCGACACGATGCCTTTGGCGCGGCGCTTTTCCATGAATGCGAAGCCGAGCTCGCGACCGAGGCACGCAGCGAGCATCTCACGAAATCGCTGTGCCCGCTTGATGCCACCGGTATCCGGGGAGGCGACCACGACATCGCTCTCGACCAAGCTGGGCGCAAGATTGTCGGAGAACGTCTGCATGGCTTCGATGCGGACGGTGGTATGGCGGAAGGCGTTGTCGAACGCGGCTTCGTTGTGAACGTCGAGCACAATTACGCGATCGACTCCCACGGCTTCGAATAATGCAGCGACGTATCGAGTAGACACCGGATCGTTCGGTTGCGTGCGCCGATCCTTCCGCGCATAAGCCAGATAAGGAACACAGGCGGTCACTCGTGCTGCGCCCGCATCCTTCAAGCTGCCGCAGAAGAATAGAAGACGGCACAGTTTATCGTTGGCCGAGGCTTGGGGCTCGCCGAAGAGACTTTGAATCACGAATACATCTTGCCCCTGCACATCCTCGAGCGAGCGCATCTTGTGCTCGCCGCCGTCGAATTCGCGCTCTTCACTCGACGCAAGCGCGATACCAAGCTTCTGGGCCACAGCACGCGCGAAGGGTGCGGAATGATTCGGGGCAAAGAGCAGCATCTTCGTTCTCCACGTCGTGGGAGTGTCCTGCGCCAGCCGCAGCAGCGGTATCTGAGCTCCCACGCGCCTGTTCCGGTGATCTACGTAGTGCGATGGGATGTCTCACGACTGCGGCGCGTCATCGCGCCGTGTCAGCTTGCGCTTCACAGGGTGCCGGCCGTGAGGGCGTGACGAGATGGTCCTTCTGGAGAACGCGCGAGGACTAGGCGTGCGGGTACGGTCGTGCGTATCAGTCTTGCTGCATCGCTTGGCTTCGCAGAGCTCCCCGTGGCGGCGCGCAGGACTTGTGGTCGCGGTGTGCCTTGCGCTCGCAGTGGTCTCCGCTTCGGATGCGCTGCATGAAGCCATACTCCAGGTTCTCGTGGTCCTGGACGATCTAATCAGTCGGCACCCCTTTGTGGGTGCAGCACTCTTCGTGGCAGCCGCGGCCGTGACAGCGATGGTGACCTTCGTATCCATCGCGGTGGTCGTGCCCGCGGCCGTGCTCGCATGGGGAGAGATACAGAGCATCGTCCTGCTGTGGGTAGGCTGGGTGCTTGGAGGCTTGGGTGCATACGCGATCGGCAGAATACTCGGTCGACCGATCGCACACGCCATCCTTGCTTCCGATGCTCTACAGGGTCTCGAGCATCGGCTGCAGCGAGACGCGCCATTCTGGTTCGTGTTCCTGCTTCAGTTGGCGCTTCCCTCGGAAATTCTAGGCTACGGATTGGGGATGGTTCGCTATCCGCCGTCGCGTTATCTGCTTGCGCTCAGTCTCGCAGAGCTTCCGTACACCATCGCAACGGTGCAGCTCGGCGCGAGTTTTGTGTCCGGCCGTGCGAGTCTGATCTTCGCGGCCGGACTGTCCCTCGCGCTGATCGGTCTGGCCGCTTTCTATTCGTTGCGTCGTCTCGCTCGCACCAGGGCGGCACCGCAATCGACGGCTGAACACGTATGACGAGGTGGTCAGCACTCATGCTCTCCAGGTTCGCATCTCCCGAGACGCATTAAGCGAGGTTCCTGATAGGTCCGGTTAACTGTGCGGACGTACGCTGCCGCCAGCGTAGCCGGAGACTTCTATGCATCCTTTTCCGCATGTCTATTCTGTAGCCGCTTCGGGAGGCGCAAGCGGCAACGTCGCGCTCACTGCAGCGGGCATACCGCAGCTCATGAGCGCCGCGCCGGTGGAGTTCGATGGACCCGGAGATCAGTGGTCGCCGGAATCGCTGCTAGCGGCAGCAGTGGCGGGTTGCTTCATCCTTACCTTTCGTGCAATTGCTACGGCATCACATCTGCAATGGCTGCATCTGAAGTGCGATGTGAGCGCCACGCTCGAGCGAGTTGAGGGTGTCATGCGTTTTACCCGCATGGTCACGCATGCGGTGCTCACCGTGCGCGGTACCGAAAATACCGCGGCGTACGAACGAGCGCTGAGCAAAGCAGAACGCGGTTGCCTGGTTGCGAATTCGTTGAGCTGCAGTCGGGAACTACAGTTCGAGATCATCGAAGCTCCAGCCGAGCGGTGAGCGCGGCGGAGGATGTCCAACGTGCGTGCGAGGTTTCCCTGCCGAATTGCGTGGATCTCCTAACTCAATCCTGGATACCCCGAGGTTAGGATCACCTACGTTACAGCACTCGCAAGTGCGGAGGCTCCATGTTCAAGCACATCCTGGTTCCGGTGGACGGCAGCGAACCTTCCCAGCTTGCGTTGGCCGAGGCCATCAAATTGGCAAAGAGCAGCGGGGCGACGCTGAATCTGATGCATGTCGTCGATGAGTTCGTGATCGGTCCCGCAACGGACGCCTCGTATATGTCGACCGCGTATTACGCCGATGTCATTGCCGCCTTACGAGAATCCGGGCGTCAGATCCTCGATCGTGCTGAAGCCGCGGTGAAGCAAGCAGGGGTCGAGCTCAAATCGACGTTCGTCGAAACCTTTGGCCGCCGCGTGGCAGAGCTGGTCGTCGAGCGAGCCACACAGTGGCCTGCGGATCTCATCGTGATGGGCACCCATGGGCGGCGCGGCATCCGCCGGCTCGTCATGGGAAGCGATGCGGAATGGGTCTTGCGTTCGACGCCGGTGCCGGTGCTGATGGTTCGAGGCCCTGAGAGCGCGAGCTAGCACGCGCCGACGTGCAATGCGGGTGGTGTGGCGAGCGGCTCTTGAATAGCCAGCCCATACTGAGCGCGCGCGCACTCAGCAAGGTGTATCGCACCGGCGAAGTGGAGGTTCATGCGCTTCGCGGTGTCGATCTGAGCCTCGATGCCGGAGAGCTGGTCGTCCTGCTCGGTGCCTCGGGCAGCGGCAAATCGACTTTACTGAACATCCTCGGCGGCTTGGACACACCGACGAGCGGAGAGGTTCGCTTCCTGAATCTCGAGCTCGCGACTTTGGATGATGCCGGACTTACGCGCTATCGACGCGAGCACGTCGGCTTCGTATTTCAGTTCTACAACCTCATTCCAAGTCTGACGGCACTCGAAAATGTCGCGCTCGTAACGGAGATCGCACGTGCGCCGATGTCGCCGGAAGATTCGTTGCGGTTAGTCGGTCTCGGCGAGCGCATGCACCATTTCCCCGCGCAGCTCTCCGGCGGCGAGCAGCAGCGCGTTGCGATCGCGCGGGCAATTGCGAAGCGGCCGGATCTTCTTCTATGCGATGAGCCGACTGGCGCGCTGGATAGTCCCACGGGCGTGCTCGTGCTCGAGGCCATCGAGCGCATCCACGCGGAGTTGGGCACGACCACTGCGCTCATCACGCACAACTCGGTGATCGCCAGCATGGCGCATCGCGTGCTTTCGATGCGAGATGGACGCATTCATGAGGAATTGCACAATCCGACGCGGAAAGCCGCGCGAGAGCTGTCATGGTGAGGCGTGCTCTGCATCGCAAGCTCTGGCGAGACTTGTGGCGCATGCGCGGCCAAGTGCTCGCCATCGGCCTGATAACAGCCTCCGGCGTCGGCGTGTTGATAATGGGCCTGTCGACCGTCGAGGCCCTGGAGGAAACCGCACGGGCGTACTACGAGCGTTACCGATTCGCCCACGTCTTTGCGCACGTGAAGCGTGCGCCACAACGCATCGCCCAACGCATCGCGGACCTGCCGGGCGTGCAGAGTGTCGAAACCCGTGTCGTCCAGAGCGCTGTGCTCGAGATCGAAGGGTTCGCCGAGCCCGTCGTGGCACAACTCGTCTCTCTGTCGACGGACAGCAAGGCGCATCTGAACGAGCTTACGTTGCGGGAAGGGCGCTTGCCCCGTCCTCGATCCACATACGAGGCGGTGATCTCCGAGCCGTTCGCGCAGGCGCATGGCCTGCATCCCGGAGCGAGCATTCGAGCGGTGTTGAATGGTAGCTGGCGCGAGCTCAACGTCGTCGGCGTGGCGCTCTCTCCCGAGTACGTTTACGCGATCGGTCCCGGCGCCCTCATGCCGGACGATGCAAGGTTCGGCGTGATCTGGCTCGATGAGCAGATGCTGCAGGCGACCTTCGACCTCACTGGCGCATTCAATGACGTCAGCGTGTCGCTGTTGCGCGGGGCCAGCGCACAAACCGTGATCGACGGCATGGATCGCATTCTCGGTCGCTACGGAGGCATCGGCGCATACGAGCGTGCGGACCAGCTTTCTAATTGGTTCCTGATGAACGAGATCGCGCAGCTACGCACGCTGTCGCGGATCCTACCGACCGTGTTTCTTCTCGTCGCAGCTTTCTTAACGAACATGGTCGTCGCGCGCCTGGTCGCGATCGAACGAAGCGAGATTGGGCTGCTGAAGGCGTTCGGCTATAGCGAACGCGAGATCGCGCTCCACTATGCGCAATTCGTGCTCGCGATCGGGGCCTTTGGTGTGCTCCTGGGTTGGGTTCTCGGTTATTGGCTCGGTGCCTATCAGACGCGCACATACGCGGAGTTCTATCATTTCCCGTTTCTGTTGTATCGCCCGGGTCCGGAATCGTTCGTGACGGGTGCAGCTATCGGGCTCGGCGCGGCCCTCGCGGGGGCGCTCAGGGCGGTACGCTCCGCCGCGAAATTGCCGCCTGCCGAAGCGATGCGCCCGCCGGCACCGCCGCTGTTTCATAAACCGCGACTCGCGCGCCTGCGCGTGGCCGGACGCATCGAGCATCTGACACGGATCATCCTGCGGCAGATCGGGCGCTGGCCCTTGCGCTCGCTCACGACGTGCGCCGGCATTGCGATGTCCGTCGCGGTGCTCGTGCTTTCGATGCAATGGCTCGATGCGATCGAGCACATGGTCGATGTCTACTTCAGACAAGCCCAATCGCAGCATGTGACGGTGAGCTTCGCAGAACCGCGGACGGCGGATGCAGCTCGCGAGCTTGCTCGACTACCAGGCGTACTCTCCGTCGAGCCGATGCGCATCGTGCCGGCAAAGTTGCGCGTCGGTCGATACGAACAGCGAGAGGCGCTGCAAGGTCTGCCGGCGCGGCAGGAGCTCTATCGAGTGTATGACGCCGACGGTCGAGCCGTGACGCTGCCGCAGCACGGTCTCATCATCTCTTCGATGTTGGCCAAGCTGCTCGGTGTCGGCCGCGGCGATTCGCTTGACGTCGAAATCCTCGAAGGGCATCGAAAGACCATCAATGTGCCGGTCGCAGGCACGTTCGAGACTTATATCGGTACGCCCGCCTATATCGAGATCGGCGCGCTCGCTCGGCTGCTAGGCGAGCGCTCTACGGTGTCGAGCGTGCATCTGCGTGTCGATAGCCTTCATCAAGCTGCGTTGTTGCGCGAGCTGCAGACACTTCCCGGCATCAGCGGCATCACGATCAAGGAAGCAGCGATCCGCATGTTCGACGAGACGATGGCCGAGACGATGCTGATCTTCGTCTCGTTCTTCGTGGCATTCTCGGGTGCTCTCGCCTTCGGCGTCACCTATAACGCCGCTCGAATCGCGCTCTCCGAAAGAGGGCGCGAGCTCGCCACCCTGCGCGTGCTTGGGTTCACGCGCTCGGAGATTTCATATCTACTATTGGGTGAGCTCGCTCTGCTCACGCTCATGGCATTGCCTCTTGGTTGCCTTGTGGGGTGGATGCTTGCCCGCCTGACCGTAATGGGGTTCGAAACAGAGCTCTACCGCGTACCGTTCATCATCGAGCTTTCGACTTACGGCAGCGCGATCGTGATTGGCTCCATGGCCACAGCTCTATCGGCGCTGCTCGTCAGGCGGCGAATCGATCGGCTCGATCTC
Source organism: Pseudomonadota bacterium (assembly GCA_023417315.1). Lineage (GTDB taxonomy): Bacteria > Pseudomonadota > Gammaproteobacteria > Steroidobacterales > Steroidobacteraceae > Steroidobacter. The sequence continues at coordinate 103,186 of JAEZFW010000068.1, read as the reverse complement.
ATAGCGGTGCTGAAGACGCGCGAATGATGATGAACTCGACACTCAAACGCAGACTGTACTTCTGGCTACCGGCGCTCGCGCTGTTCGCGTTGACGCTCATCTGGCTATTCAGGCCACTGCCGATCGCCGTGGATCTCGCGATCGTCGAGCGCGGCCCGCTCCAAGTGAGCGTCAGCGATGAGGGAGAAATGCGCGTGCGAGATATGTTCGTCGTATCGGCATCCATCACGGGGCTGATGCGCCGAGTCGAGCTCGAGCCGGGAGACCCAGTCGTTGCGAACGAGACGATCATCGCGCGGCTCGAGCCCTCGGTGCCGATGTTCCTGGACGAGCGGGCGACGGCGGAGGCGAGCGCGGGCGTCGATGCCGCTGCCGCCGCACGCAGTTTCGCGGAAGCGCAGCTTCGCCGCGCCGAGGCCGAGCGCGAGTTCGCCGAATCGGAGCTGAAGCGCCTCAAGGCGCTCGCAAGTCGCCAGAGCATTTCCGAGAACGAGCTGGATGCTGCGGCTCGACGCGCCAAGACAGCGGTGGCGGCTGTTCAAGAAGCGAAGGCGGCGCTCAAGATGCGCGAGTCTGAGCTCCATCAGGCGCGCGCTCGGCTCTTGAATCCTGCGCAAGCGAAGCGCGCCGCGAAAGATTGCGACTGCGTGCTCGTGTACTCGCCGATCTCCGGATCGGTGCTGCGTGTTCTGCATAAGAGCGAGGGCGTCGTTTCAGCAGGAACGCCAATCGTGGAGATCGGAGACCCGCGCAGCCTCGAAGTGCAGGTGGACCTTCTTTCCGAGGAAGCCGTTCGCGTGAGGCCGGGTCAACGTGCACTGATCGAGGGATGGGGCGGAACGACACGGTTGGAAGGCGTCGTTCAGCGCATCGAGCCATTCGGCTTCACGAAAGTATCGGCGCTCGGTATCGAGGAGCAGCGAGTCAATGTCATCATCGACCTTACGAGTCCCTATGAGGCGTGGCGTTCACTCGGTCATGGATATCGAGTCGAGCCACGCATTGTCGTCTGGGAATCGCGGGATGAGATACTTGCGCCCCTTGCAGCGCTCTTTCGAGACGGCGACAAATGGGCCGTGTTCATCAGCGAGCGCGGGCGCGCAGCGCTTCGCCACGTGGACATCGGTCAACAGAACGGTGTGGTCGCGCAGATCACGAGCGGGGTTGTACCCGGTGAGCGCATCGTCCTGCATCCGAACGACCGAATATCCGCAGGCGTGCGAATCGAGGAGCGCAGCCTGGAAGCAACTTGAAGGTTCACGACTCGCAGGATCTCCATGCTCTCTGTGCACTTGCAGGCACTGGTACTGTTGATCGCCTCGAATGCGGCCCCTGTCGTTCTCTCGAAGCTCATGCGGGAGCGTGCGGGGACGCCGCTCGATTTCGGATACACACTGCCCGATGGCGAGCGGCTCTTCGGCGACCACAAGACTTGGCGCGGGCTGTTCTTTGGCATCGCAGTGAGCGCGCTCGTCAGCAGTGTGCTTGGCGTTGCGGCGTGGATAGGTGTCGGGTTCGCTGCGGCATCGCTGCTTGGTGATGCGCTCTCGAGCGCCGTGAAGCGCCGCATGCGCCTGCGCCCGGGCACGGAAGTCCCCGGCCTCGATCAGATCGGCGAGGCCTTATTGCCGCTCGTCCTATTTGCCGACCTTTTGTCGCTGCGCTTTTGGGGCATTGTCGCCGTCACGGTTGCATTCATCCTCATCGACTTGGCCATGACCCGCTTGCGCCAAGCTCCATGGCTCGATCGCCCGTCCTGAGGAAGTCATGCCAACGGCCCGCGAGATCCTCAAGGCGAGCGTCATCGACCGAGCTTCTAGTGGTTGTCCGTGCGTACTCCGGTATCTCCCTATGGGAGCGCTCTACAGGACATGGATAGTAGGGTGACGTAGGGGCACTGTTCGTCGAGGAGAGCGATCCATGTCAAAACCCGAATCCCGCAGCTATCGGCACACCTCCGACCTGGGCGAGCTTCAGAAGGAGTTCGTACGCGTAGATCGCAACCGCGACGGGCGCGTGAACTTCGAGGAGTTCAAGCAACTGCTGGAGGGCCTTGAGTCGGGCATGACGAGCGATGAGATGCAGATCGGCTTTCGCGAGGTGGACACCAATGGAGATGGGCTCATCGACTGTCGTGAGTTCATCGATTGGTGGAGCAATGATTGAGTCTTTGCGCCGGCGTGCGGAGGCAGCGTGAGCGACACGAAATCTGATTGCGGCGCATCGGCACTGCTGACGGATCTTTACCAACTCACGATGATGGATGCGTACTACCGACTCGGGATGGAGGACAGGGCCGTGTTCGAGTTCTCCGTACGACGCCTGCCCGACTCGCGCAACTTCCTCGTCGCGGCCGGCTTGGAGCAAGTGCTCGACTATTTGGAATCTCTGCAGTTCTCGACAGACGATCTCGCGTGGCTTGCCTCCACGCAGCGTTTCAGCCCCACATTGCTCGAGCGACTTGCGACGTTTCGTTTCACGGGAAATGTATTCGCTTTATCTGAGGGAACCGTGTTCTTCGCCAGCGAGCCCGTGATTCGTATAGAAGCACCGATGCCGGAAGCGCAGCTGGTGGAAAGCCGCGTCGTCAACTTGCTTCACTATCAGACACTGATCGCATCGAAAGCTGCGCGAGCACGGTTAGTTGCGCCACGAGCGCAGCTGATCGATTTTGGTTTGCGTCGTGCTCACGGTGCGGAAGCCGCTTGTTTCGCAAGTCGCGCGAGCTACATTGCCGGTTTCGATGCGACGGCCACCGCCGAGGCGGCACGGCGGTATGGCATACCAGCGATCGGCACCATGGCGCACTCGTTCGTGCAAGCGCACGACCTGGAAATCGATGCGTTCACGAACTTCGCTGCGTGCGAGCCTGACAATCTCGTGCTTCTGATCGATACATATGAGACCAGACGTGGTGCGAAGCGCGCCGCGGCTCTGACACGAGAGCTGCGCGGGAAGGGAATCGCCGTGAAGGGAGTTCGAATCGATAGTGGCGATCTCGAGTGCGCGGCGCGACTCGTGCGCGGGATACTGGATGAGAATGGCTGTCAAGACGTGCGCATCTTCGTCAGCAGCAATCTCGACGAATATGCGATCGAAGCGATGCAAGCCGCGCACGCGCCGATCGACGCGTACTGCCTCGGCACCCGGCTCGCCGTCTCCGAGGACGCGCCTGCGCTCGATTGCGCCTACAAGCTGCATCAGTATGCAGGCCGACCGCGGCGCAAGCGCTCGCAATGGAAGGAAAGCTACCCCGGGCCGCGACAGGTTTATCGTCAGTACGATTCGCACGGCTGCATCGCGAGGGACGTGCTCGGTTGTTCGGACGAGAATATCGAGGGAGAGCCCTTGCTGCACCAAGTCATGGTGAACGGCCGGCGCATGTGCGCCTCGCCTGCGCTCAGCGAGGTGCGGCGGCATTGCGCGGAGCAACTCGCGGCACTTCCTGTCTGGCTGCGCGGACTCGAGCACGTCGCACAAGCGCCCACGAAAGTCTCGGAGCGACAGCACGCTCTCGCCGCGCAGGTCGATCGACTCCAAACGTGAGGAGACTGGCGTTGCAGTCACGGTCTGCTCGCCTGAGCGGCGGCGCTCGCGCGGCAGCGCAAGCTTCGGCTTGACGAACAAGACATCCTCAAGGGGCGGGCGTCGCTTCGTCGGTGCGTGCGAGTAACTCGGTCACTTCGCGATCGGTCGTTTGCCCGAAGTCTGCGTACCACTCGCCAACGGCATAGAAGGACGACGGAGCGCTCAAGCAAACGAGCTCGTCCGCCTCTTTCGATAACAGCTCACACGCGCTCGAGCCGGCAACAGGTAACGCGACGACGACCTTTCTCGGACCGAGCTGACGCGCAGCACGCACGGCAGCGAGCATGCTGGCGCCGGTCGCTGCTCCGTCATCCACGAGAATGACGATCCGTTCCTTCAACGTAAGTGGCGGGCGCGTGCCCCGGTAGGCTTTCTCGCGGCGCTCGAGCTCGATCCGCTCGGCCGCTTGCGCACGCTCGATTGCCTGCGAATCCCTGAACCACTGGAGCAAGCCTTCGTTGATCACCGTCACGCCGCCCGAGGCAATGGCTCCGATGGCAAGCTCCGGCTGACCTGGCGCTCCGATCTTGCGCACGATCATCACGTCCAATGGCGCATGCAGCGCCCGCGCGACCTCAAAGGCAACCGGCACGCCTCCGCGAGGCAAGCCGAGCACGAGGACATCTGGGCTGTCGACATACTTGTCTAGAACAATCGCTAGCTCGCGGCCTGCACTGGCTCGATTCGCAAACTGGCTCATGAGTCCGTCCCCTCGCATCGCTCCATCTGCTATTTATAGTCGCGGCTTGAGCCGCGCGATTGAGGGACTATTCGGATGAGGTTGCGGGTTCCCGCCAAGTCGACCTTGGCCTGCTCGCCGCATCGCGCTTGTGTTTGCTCTGCGTCAACGCCCGATGAAGTCGGCGGCGAGCGAGCCATGTCCGGTTCGCCGCAATGGGCGAGGAGGTATCCGCGAGCGGCATCGCGCAGTGCGACGGTCGCGGTGAAGCTATTGCGTCCCGCGGAGGCCTCGAGGGGTGCGCCGATGTGCACGCTGACCGCTCGGCGCCGAGGCTGCCAGTCGTCATCGCGAAGCACTGCTCGCGCGCCCCGCAACGCGATCGGCACGATCGGGTGCGCTGCTTCCACGGCGGCTGCAAATGCCCCTAGATGGAATGGCAGCAATCCGGGTGCAGCTGCGAAGGTACCCTCGGGAAAGAAGATGCACGAGTCGCCGCGCGCGACGAGATTCGCAATGTGATGGGCGTCCTTCACTCCGGCGCGTATCTCGAAGCGCTCGACGAATACCGAACCGAGCCATTTCAAGAACAGTCCTACGAGCGGCATGCGAGCAAGCTCGCGCTTCACAACGAAACGGTACGCGTGAGGAAGCGCAGCGAGCAGGTACAGGCCGTCGAGATAGCTGCTGTGGTTGGCCACGACGATCACGCCCGTCGCATCGGTCGGTGCAGCACCGTCGATCGTGAGCGGCAAACGCGCCACGCGCAGGAACACGCGTGCGCTGCGGTGCCCGATCGACCAGATCGCCCGCCGCGACAAAGGCAGCAAAGCGATGAGGAACGTGGCGCCTCCGAGCACAGCGAACCATGTCCAAAAGTACATTGCGTAGAGAAGATCGAGTGCTTGCCGCAGGCGCCGGCGCGAGACTGGACGTACCGCTCCCAGCGCGAGGCGCAGCAGTTGCAGCCAAGGCGCTCGAGCGATCGGGTGAGTTTTCGATTCATATAGATCCCGCGTGGCGGCCCTGCGAATCTTGCCGCTCGATGTCTTGAGCACGGTGTGAGGCGCGGCCAACACCACCTCATCAGGCGGCTCACCGATGAGCTCGACAACGGCCCCAACGATGGCGTTTCGCAGTTGCTCACGTGCGTTCATCTCCTCGAGCCTCGTCTCTGCGAGTACGACGACACGTTCCGTTCCGCTCGCTGCGTCAGTGCTGCCGAAGACGGCGACACATCCTTTGCGAACACCCGGGATCGCACCGACGTGGGCTTCCACCTCATCCGGATGGAGATGTCGGCCAGCGCGAATAATGATGTCTTTGATGCGCCCGGTGACGTAGATCTCCCCATTCGCGATGTAAGCGCGATCGCCGCTATCCAGCCAGCCCGAGTGGATCAGCTTGCTCGTGGCTTCTTCGTTGCGATAGTAGCCTTGCGTGGCAGATGGACCGCGAAACTCCAAGCGACCTTCTTGCCGTTCCGCGAGCGGCAGCCCGGCATCGTTCACGATGCGCACTTCGTGGCGCGCGATCGCTCGCCCGCACGAGACGAACGAGAGTGTCTTACTGGTGCGCGATCCAGCGGGTTCTGCAATCCCGTGCTGCACGAGCGCGTCGCGTTCGATCACATCGATCAGCGGCCCTCGCCGAAGCGGCGGGACCGTCAAACCGACCGAGCACTCCGCGAGCCCATACACCGGCGTCAGCGCATCGCGTCGCAGGCCACAACGTGCGAACCGGTCGTGGAATCTGAAGAGCGTCTGGGGCATGACAGCCTCCGACCCGTTCATCGCGAGTCGCCATGAGCTCAAGCTCAAACTGGCAAGCTCCTCATCCGTTGCGCGCTTCAAGCACAGCTCGTACGCAAAGTTGGGCGCGGCGGACAGCGTGCCTCGATGACGGTGGATGCGTTCGAGCCAACGCACGGGCCGGGTCAGAAAGGCGAGGGGAGACATGACGATGAGCGGAATCCCGAAATACAGTGTGCCGAGCCAGGCACCGATGAGTCCCATGTCGTGATACAGCGGAAGCCAGCTCACGAAGACATCGTCCGGACTGACCTCGAGTGCGCTACCGAGCGCAGTGATGTTCGATAGCAGATTGGAATGCGTGAGCGTGACCCCTTTCGGCTGTCCGGTGCTTCCGGATGTGTACTGGAGCAGCGCAATCGAGTCGGCTCGCACGTGGACCGCCGTTGGGTCCAGATTCGATGAATAGAGCTCTTCAGTTGTCCTGATCATCTTGAGACATGGCGCGTGCATCCTCAGAAGGCCAGCTAACCTACGCATCGCCGCCGTTGTGATGAGAGCGACCGCGCCAGCGTTCGCGAGAATGCCGGCATGCCTGCGCACGTGCTCTTCGATTTGACTAATGCGAGTCGGAGGATAGAGCGGGACGGGCACCGCGCCCGCAAGCAGAATTCCAAAGAACGAGCAGAAGTACTCGCGACTCGTAGGCAACATCAAGGCGACTGCCTCACCTGGCTCAACCCGCGCATGCTGCAAGCCGCCCGCAACGAAGCGAGCATCGCGCAGCAGCGAATCGTAGGTGAGAACTTCTTCGCGCTCATCCTCGCAGATCGTGATCTGGCCGAAGTCCGCATCCCGATCGGCGTGCCAGCGAAGCACCTGGGTCAGCGTACCGATCGACTGCGGGGGTGCGGTGCCGGCGATCTCAACCTTGCGCTCTTCAAGGTGCGCACCTGATATCTCGCGAGCGCTGGGCAGGCGTTCGAGCGCTGCTGCGATATCGCGTAGGTTCTCCGCGGTCTCGAATACGGACTCGGGCAGTCGGACATCGAGCTCGTGCTCGATACGCGCGAACAACTCCACGCGAGCGAGACTATCGAGACCTAGATCGCGCTCGAGCGTGCTATCCAGGGTAGGGCGAAGCGCGCCTGCGTCCTGCTGCCGCAGCTCTGCAACGGTCGCACGTGCGATGTCGATCAGCCGCTCGCTCGAGTCGGCAGCGTCAGTGACCGGACTCATGACGTCTCTCGAACGCGCTCCTCACCTGCGCTAAACCCAAGCTCTTCAGTCTGCAACGCCTAGTCGCGCAAGTGCACACGTGAGGATGGTGGCGCGCTCGCACAGAGGCGTGCCTGTCCTCAAATCGCTGGACAACGCCGCACCTCGATGATCGTCGGATGTCGCGTTCTCATGGATCTCTCCACGGCAATGCCGGGGTTGTTGTAGAACTCCCTCCATCTGACCGCATCTAGAGATAATCCCTATTCGCTCAGACACACTACCTAGCGCGGCTTTTGGATCCACATGTCGTAGCGCAGCGGGAATCCGCTACGCGCATCCACGCATACAGCATCCGCGATTGGGAAGTGACACTCCGTGCGTACCGAAAGTGCGTGCGGGATGCGTCATGGTCGATGAGTTCATCTTTGAACCACGCGTTGCGTACTTCTCCATGGAGATCGCGCTTCGCAATGAGATTCCCACCTACGCTGGGGGCTTAGGCATTCTGGCCGGCGACACGATGCGCTCCGCCGCCGACTTGGGATTGCCGCTCGTGGCGGTGAGTCTCGTCAGTCGTGCTGGATATTTTCGTCAACAGATCGATGCTGAGGGCCGACAGATTGATCGGCCCGATCCTTGGGAGCCCAAGACTTGGGCGCGCATGCTGGAAGCGAAGGTCGCCGTGCCGATCGAAGCTCGCCTCGTATGGGTCAGCGCGTGGTTATACGTCCTCGAAAGTCATTGGGGAAGCCGTCAGCCCGTTCTGCTGCTCGATACCGACCTGCCGGAGAATGCACCGCAGGATCGCGAGATCACTCACTATCTATATGGAGGCGACGACGCCTACCGACTCAAGCAGGAGATCGTCCTGGGCGTCGGTGGGGTGCGTCTCTTGCACGCGCTCGGATTTCAGATTCGCCAGTACCATCTAAATGAGGGACATTCCGCCTTACTGGGCATCGAGCTGCTGCGCAGGTACGCGTATCCGCCTGAGCACGTGCTTCCTGGCGAATCGCGCTACGACCTGCCACGAACGCGCGATCTGTGTTGCTTCACCACCCATACGCCCGTCGAGGCAGGTCACGATCGCTTCTCCTACGAGCTCGTCACACGCATTCTGAGAGAGCCGCAACCAGGGAACAGCGATTTCATCGAGCGCGCCACGCTTCAACGACTGGCTGGAGAGAACGATCTCAACATGACGCGGCTCGCGTTGAACTTGAGCGAGTACGTCAACGGCGTAGCCGAGCGCCACGCGGAAATCTCGAGGAGCATGTTCCCTGGCTATCGAGTTCACGCAATCACGAATGGCGTACATCCCTACACCTGGGCATGCGAGAGCTTTCGGCGACTCTACGATCGCTACGTTCCGAGCTGGTGCCACGAGCCCGAGCTGCTGGTGCGCGTCGATGGTTCGGTACCGGATGAGCAGTTGTGGGATGCGCATGTTCAGGCGAAACACCAGCTCATCGAGCACGTACGGATGAGAACGGGCATCTCGCTCGCGGCCGACGTGCCGATCCTCGGTTTCGCGCGCCGCATGACGGCTTATAAGCGGCCCGATTTGATGTTCGTAGACCTCGAGCGCGTTAAAGCGATCGCGCGCAACCATCCGTTCAGCATCGTGGTTGCGGGAAAGGCGCATCCACGCGATGAACGAGGCAAGGAATTGATTGCGCAGCTTCATACCTACGCTCGGGCGCTCTCCGGGCTCGTGACCGTCGTGTATCTGCCCAACTACGATCTCGCGCTTGCGCAGCTCTTCGTAGCGGGCGCAGATGTGTGGCTGAACACCCCGCTTCCGCCGCTCGAGGCATCGGGGACGAGCGGCATGAAGGCCGCTTTCAATGGCGTACCGAATCTATCCGTCCTCGATGGGTGGTGGATCGAAGGATGCATCGAGGGGAGCACCGGGTGGGCGATTGAATCCTCGGGAGTCACGGCCACGGATGCACGTGCCCTGTACGACAAGCTCGAGAATACGATCCTGCCTCTTTTCTATGATCACGAACGTAGCAGGTGGGCGAATCTCATGAAGGGTGCGATCAGCAAGAATGCTTCGTACTTCAACAGTCATCGCATGATGCGTCGCTATGCCACTGAGGCATATCTCGAGTAACGGCCATGCAGCAAACGCGAATGCTCGCGGGCGGCTTTGCATGATGCGGCTGCACCAAAGGACTTGTGCTGAGCGTCCCTAGTCGTTAGGGGCTTTTCCCCATTCAGCAGGCCACGCATCTAGTCAACACTCGCCTCGCGACGGTACGAGGGTCAGATGATGCACCAAGAGAACGTTGCTCACCCGATGGAGCCGAGTGGTGCCCATGGCGCTCATGTCCAACGTACATGGGGTCGAATTGAGAAAGCGACGCTCGGGGGTGTTCGTCCCAATCTGACCGACTACGATGGCAGCCGCCGTCGCTTCTCGTGGGACAGACTGCAGAAGGAGCTGTTCGAACGCGCAGATGAGCGCATGAACATCGCGCAGGTTGCCATCGATCGCCCGGCGACGCTTGCGCCGCACAAGCTCGCAACCCGCTTCATCGCGCGCGACTATTCGGTCGTGGACTTGACTTACGGCGAGCTGCTCGAGCGAGCGAATCAGTTTGCGAATCTGCTACGCGAGCTCGACGTGCCGCCAGGGGCGGTCACCGCGACGCTTCTTGGCCGGTGCCCCGAGCTCTTCATCGCCGTGCTCGGTACGCTGAAGGCCGGGAACGTGCTGTGTTCGCTCTTCTCGGCATTTGGACCCGAGCCGATTCGCTCTCGCCTCGAGCTATCTCAGGCCCGTGTGCTCGTCACGACACAGCGTCTGTACTTGCGAAAAGTCGCGCCGATTCGCTCCTCGCTGCCGGCATTGCAGCACGTGCTCGTGATTCGCGAGGACGACACACCGCTGCCAACCGGCGCGCTCGATTTTGCGGCGAAGCTCGCGAGCGCATCCGACCGCTTCGACACCGTACCGATGGATCCCGAAGATCCGGCGCTCCTGCATTTTACGAGTGGCACGACCGGGAAACCGAAAGGAGTCGTGCATGTGCATCGCGCGGTCATCGCGCACTACGCGACCGCGCGACTCGTTCTGGACCTGCATCCGCACGATACATTCTGGTGCACAGCGGATCCGGGCTGGGTGACGGGCATGTCCTATGGCGTGATCGCACCGCTCACCTGCGGCGTCAGCGTCCTCGTCGATCGAGAGGAGATGGAAGTCGAACGTTGGTATCGATTGCTATCGGAGCAGCAGGTTTCGGTGTGGTACACGGCGCCGACAGCGATTCGCATGCTGATGAAAGCAGGCGTCGAGCTCGCGAAGCAGTACCAGTACCCGGCTCTGCGTTTGATCGCGAGCGTGGGAGAACCGCTGAATCCCGAGGCGGTGACGTGGGGTCTGGAAGTGTTCGGACTGCCCGTGCACGACACGTGGTGGCAGACGGAAACCGGCGCCATCATGATCGCGAACTTCCTCGCTGAACCCATCTCGCCGGGCTCGATGGGACGCGTCGTCCCGGGCGTCGAAGCAGCGATCGCGCGGCATACCGATGATGGCCGTGTCGAATTGCTGGGACCCGATGAGATCGGAGAAATCGTGTTGCGGCCTGGCTGGCCTTCGCTGTTCAAGACGTATCTGAACGACGAGGCACGATACCGCGGCGCGTTCGCGGACGGCTGGTACTTCTCGGGCGATCAAGCCCGCCGCGACAGCGAAGGGAACTTCTGGTTCATCGGCCGCAGCGACGACATCATCAAATCCGCGGGCCACCTCATCAGCCCGTTCGAGCTTGAATGTACGTTGAATCAGCACCCCGCCGTGATGCAGTCCGCCGTGATTGGTTTGCCGGATCCAGTGGTGGGGCAGGTGGTCAAGGGGATCATCGAGTTGAAGCCGGGTTTCGATGGAACGGATGAGTTGCGTCTCGAGATCATCGCGCACGGCAGGCGTTTGCTCGGGGCGGCGCTGGCTCCGCGCGAGATCGAGTTCACGGCATCGCTGCCGCGTACGCGCAGCGGCAAGATCATGCGTCGGTTGCTGCGCGCACGGGCGCTCGGCCTTCCAGAAGGCGATCTTTCGACGCTCGAGCAGCCAGCCAACATCGCGTCCGCGAGCGGCTGATCCAGCATGGTTGCGCAAGCGAAAGAGCAGATCGAGGTTTCGCGCGAGCATGCGCTGAAGCTGCTCGCGCAAATGTTGCGCATACGCAGTTTCGAGGATCGATGCGCGGAGTTGTATAGCGGCGGCAAGATCCGCGGCTTTCTGCACCTGTACAACGGCGAGGAAGGTGTGGCGGTTGGCATCATGCAATCGCTCTTGCCGCAGGACTCGATCGTCGGCACGTATCGCGAGCACGGCCACGCGCTCGCGCGCGGCGTGTCGATGCCGAAGATCATGGCCGAGCTGTTCGGCAAGGTCGACGGCTGTTGCCGCGGCCGCGGCGGATCGATGCACATCTTCGATATCGACAAACGATTCTACGGCGGTCACGCGATCGTCGGCGGGTGCCTGCCGCTCGCGCTCGGCTTCGGTTTGGCGGAGAAGCTCCAAAAGAGCGATGCCATCGCCGTATGTTTCTTCGGCGAAGGCGCGGCTGCGGAGGGCGAATTTCACGAGTCGATGAACTTGGCATCGCTGTGGAGCTTGCCCGTGCTGTTCGTTTGCGAGAACAACTACTACGCAATGGGCACGGCGCTCGCGCGCTCGCATGCGCAGACCGACTTCGCTGCCAAGCTCGCAGCCTATCGCGTGCGAATGCAGAGCGTCGATGGGATGGACGTGCTCGAGATCGAGCGAAGAGCACGCGAGCTCATCGACTATGTGCGCACGAGCAGCGCGCCGGCGTTCATGGAGGCGCGTACGTATCGTCTGCGCGCCCATTCGATGTACGACCCGCAGCTCTATCGGAGCAAAGATGAAGTCAAAGAGTGGGAGGAAAAGGGCCCGCTCATCACGTTGACCCGCAAGCTCAAAGCCGCCGGTCTCATGACCGAAGCTGACTTTCTCGAGTTGAAGCGCGCCGCTGAAGCGGAAGTCGAGGAGGCGGTTGCCTACGCGGAACGTTCCGCGCTCGAGCCGATCGAGGAGCTTCAGCGTTTCATCTATGCGGAGGCCGGCCTGTGAGCGCGCAAGCCGACACTGTTCGAACACTGACGTATCGAGAAGCGGTTCGTGAAGGATTGCGCACAGCGTTGCTGAACGATCCTCGCGTGTTTGTCATGGGCGAGGATGTGGGCCACTACGGCGGCTGCTTCGCCGTGACGAAGGGACTCTTGGAAGAGTTCGGCGAAGAGCGCATCCGCGATACGCCGCTGTCCGAATCGGCGTTCGTCGGCGCGGGCATCGGAGCGGCCCTCGCAGGGATGCGCCCGATCGTCGAGATCATGACGGTCAACTTCAGCCTGCTCGCGCTCGACCAGATCTTGAATACGGCCGCGACGTTGAGCCACATGTCCGCTGGCCAATGTCCTGTGCCGCTCGTCATACGCATGGCAACGGGTGCTGGAAGGCAAGTCGCAGCTCAGCACTCACATAGTCTCGAGGGCTGGTACAGCCACATTCCAGGCCTGCGCATCGTCGTGCCGGCCACGATCGACGACGCCGCCGGCATGCTTGCGGCTGCATTGAAGTACCGCGACCCCGTGCTGATCTTCGAGCACATGAATCTCTACAACGTGCAGGGGGAGCGTACGGGCAGCGCCGTGGATATTGAGCATGCGATCATCCGACGCGCCGGACGAGACGTCTCGCTCATTACCTATGGCGCGAGCTTGTACAAGTGCTTGGAAGCGGCGGAAATACTTGCGCGCAAAGGCATCGAGGCGGAGGTCGTCGATTTGCGCGCGCTCAGACCGCTCGATGAATGGACCTTCCTCGAGTCGGTGCGACGTACGCATCGCGCAGTGATCGTCGACGAAGCTTGGCGCAGCGTGAATGTGGCCGCGGAAGTGGCCATGCGAATCATGGAGCAGGCCTTCTATGACCTCGATGCGCCCGTCCAGCGCATTTGCAGCGTCGAGGTCCCGGTTCCCTACGCAAAGCATATGGAAGAGGCCGCGCTTCCACAGGTGGCACAGATCATCGCTGCGGTCGAAGGGATGATGGCTCATGCAGACTGAATTCCGAATGCCTTCACTCGGGCCGGACATGGAATCAGGCAAGCTCGTACGCTGGTGCGTGAAACCCGGCGACATCGTGAAACGCGGCGACATCGTGGCGCTGGTCGAGACCGACAAGGGCGTGATCGATGTCGAAGTGTTCGCGAGTGGGCGTATCGACAAGCTCATCGTCGCGCCTGATACGCTCGTTCCGGTCGGTGCAGTGCTCGCGGAACTGAACACGGAGGAGCCTGCCAAGGTTAGCGCACCAACGGAGCAGCCAACGCCTGCCGCGCCCGTGCCAGAAGTGGAAATTGCAGGCTCGCCCGAGATCGTGAGTTCGGCTGTCCGAGCTGCGTCCCATTCGGCACACCGCAGAGTCTCGCCTGCTGCACGCGCCCGGGCTGCTGCGCTGCATGTCGATCTGAACCACGTGAGAGGCGGTGGACCTGGCGGAGTGATCACGCTCGAAGATGTGGTTCGCAATGCCACCGAGCGCGAAGGGAAGAGAGCCGGAGAAGGGCAGGAAGCTGAAGAAGGCACTCGAGAACGCGTGCCCGACATGCGTCGGGTCATCGCGAAAGCAATGTCGCGCTCGAAACGAGAAATTCCACACTACTACTTGTCTTTGACGTGCAGCTTCGCCGGCGCGCGAGCGTGGCTCGACCAGCACAACTCGGCGGCCAGCATCGAAGAACGTTTGCTGCCCTCGGCGCTGTTCGCGAAGGCAGTAGCGCTTGCTGCGCGCGCGTTGCCGGAGTTCAACGGGTTCTACAAGGACGATCAGTTCGCGCCTGCAACCGACGTGAATGTCGGCATGGCGATTGCGATGCGTGGCGGCCGCTTGGTGGCGCCCGCGATTCTGAAAGCGGATCAGAAGCCGCTCGCTACGGTGATGAGGGAGTTGCGCGATCTCACGACACGCGTCCGCAGCGGACATATGCGGGCTTCGGAGCTGGCGCTACCGACGATTACGGTGACGAGCCTCGCGGAAGAAGGCGTCGACACGATGATTCCCGCAATCTATCCCCCACAGGTTGCGATCGTCGGTTTCGGCTCGATCGTAGAGCGCCCGTGGGTCGTCGAAGGAGCCGTGAAGCCCGCGCCGGTACTGACGATGAGCCTTGCCGCCGATCATCGGGTCACCGATGGTCGCGCCGGCGCACGATTTCTATCGCACGTTCGGGCCTCGCTCGCGGCACCGGAGTCCCTATGAGCGCGGAGAGTCTTGAACAGCGGATTCTGAGCGTATTTCTTGCTGTCGCGCCCGATGTCGATCCGGCATCGTTTCAGCGCGATGTGCCGTTTCGTGACCAGTTCGATTTCGATTCGATGGATACGCTCAACTTCGCTCTAGCACTGCATAAGGCTTTCGCAGTGGACATACCAGAGAGGGACTATCCGCGACTTGCAAGCCTAAACAGTGCGGTCGCATACATCGAAGATCACAGTGAGCAGTAACGTGCAACGCGCGTCACAGCTCACCGAGGGTGGGAGGCATGCACATGAACGAGCCAAAGCAAGTGCTGGTGACGTACTACTCGCTTACAGGCAACACGGCGAGAGTGGCGCAAGACCTCGCGAGCCGTCTCGGCGCCGACGTCGAGACTATTCAAGACCCGCGCCACGGGAAAGGAACGTTCGGCCAGTTCACCGCCGCCTTCGATGCATGGAGAAAAGCGCCGGCGAGAATTGGCTTCTTACGACACGACCCGGCGCACTACGCACTCACCGTGGTCGGCACACCCGTTTGGATGTGGCAGATGACGCCCGCCATACGCGCCTACCTCAACACGACTCGCGGTCGAGCTCGGCACCTGGCGTTCTTCGTCACATCGGGCGATACGGACATCAAGCGGGTTGCACCTTCACTCGAGGCGGCGGCCGGACAGAGGGCGGTCGCTTTGACAGGATTCAACGCACGTGAGCTCGCGAATCATTTTACTTACGAAAGAAAGCTCGGAGATTTCATCGAAGCAATCCGGCGCGCCTGTAGCTCGATGCAACGAGTCGCTTAGCCGCGCGTATGTTGCAAGCCCGCGACCCCCTGGGCTGCTGCGAACATCCGCTCATCGATGTCGCGCCGTTGGGCGCACTTGCGCACGAAGCCGATCAAAGCGAACGAGGAGCACAGAGCCCACACATATTTTTTATATGTGTGTTGATCTCCTCCGCCGAGCGGGCGATGCGCGTTGGCTCACCGCTGCGGTGAATCGAGAGTGCGAGTCGCTTCAGCCGACGAGCTCATGGGCGGAGCCGGGCCACGACTGGGCTGTTGACTCTCGTGCGTCTTTTCGTGGAGATGCAGCCTGAACCAATCTGCTGCATATCGCGCTACTTTATCCAATGTGCCCGGCTCCTCGAACAGATGCGTCGCGCCAGGGACGATCACGAGCTGCGTCTTCCCTGGAATCTGGCTCATCGCCAGCCGATTCAATTCCAGAACCTGCACGTCTTCGCTGCCCACGATCAGCAGCGTCGGCGTGTCTACGGATGCCAGGTTCTCGTGTGCGAGGTCTGGACGACCGCCGCGAGAGACCACTGCTAGCACGCGCGAGGGCTGCGCTGCGGCGGCGATCAGCGCAGCGGCAGCGCCGGTACTCGCTCCGAAGAGTCCGATAGGTAAGTGGCCGACATCCTTACGCTGAAGCAGCCACTCAAGTGTTCCCGCGACGCGCTCGGCAAGCATCGGAACATCGAATCGCAACTCGCGCGTGATTGCATCGATCTGATCCTCGCTTGCGGTCAGCAGATCCATGAGCAGCGTCGCGAACCCTTCGCGTCGCAAGAAGTGCGCAACGCGATTGTTGCGTGCACTGAATCGACTGCTCCCGCTGCCGTGCACGAAGACGATCAGTCCGCGCGCGTGCTCCGGGCTTTCGAGCAGACCCTTTAACTCGACTCCACGGCCGGTCTGAATCGTGATCTGCCGTACATCTCGCATGCCCACCTTCGATCACCTCCGTACCGCATACTCGTCCTTTCCTCGCGTCTGCCTACCCGGAATTCTAATCGCGCAGTTTCGGTCCAGCGTTAGCTTCGACACGTGATCGGGAAGCAGCCTCAAGAATCAGATCGGCGGCCTTCTCGGCAATCATGATCGTAGGCGCGTTCGTGTTGCCGCTGATGAGGGTCGGCATGATCGAGGCATCGACGACGCGCAATGCTTCGACGCCGCGTACGCACAATCGTGCGTCGACGACCGCTGACTCGTCGATACCCATCCGGCACGTGCCGACCGGGTGATACAACGTCTCCGCGCGCCTGCGAACGAAATCCGAGATCGCAGTTTCGCCACGTACGTTCGCCCCTGGAAACAGTTCGGTGCCCCGATACGGATCGAAGGGTTTCGCCGCCAGAATCGCTTTCGAGAGCTGCACCGCCTCGATCAAGACGTTCAGATCGCGGGGCTCATCGAGATAGTTCGGAAAGATGCGCGCTCGCTCACGCGGGTCGGGCGAGCGCAGGGCGATATGGCCACGGCTTTGCGGCCGTAAGTAGCATGCGTGCACCGTGTAACCGTGGCCGGGCAGGCGATTGCGCCCGTGATCGTCCAGCTGCGCAGGCACGAAGTGCAACTGGATGTCGGGTCGATTGGCGCTTGCCAGCGAGCTGCGCAGGAACGCGCCCGCTTCTGCGATGTTCGAAACCGCAGGACCGTTCCCAGTGAATAGATATCGCGCTGCGACTTTCAGTTCATCGAGGATCGAGAAATCGTATGTGATCCGTTGCGTGCATTTCTGCAGCAGGCAGATATCGAGGTGGTCTTGCAGATTCCGTCCGACGCCTGCAAGCGGCGCGACTACACGGATACCGAAGGCGCCCAAATGATCAGGTGGGCCAATGCCGGACAACATCAAGAGCTGCGGCGAGTTGATCGCTCCGGCGCACAGCAGAACTTCCCCATCGCAGTAGTAACGTTCGATGCGGGTGCCGTACTGCACCTCGACGCCGCAAGCCCGAGCATTCTCGAGCATGACGCGTCTGACGAACCTGTGAGTCGCAATCTTGAGATTCGGACGCGAGCGCGCGCAATTAAGATAGGCGACGGCGGTGCTGCAGCGTCGACCGGCATGCTGCGTGACCTGATACAGCCCGGCGCCTTCCTGACGTCCACCGTTGAAATCATCGTTGCGCGTCAATCCGCTCGCAACCGCCGCATCGACGAATATCCCGCTCAAAGGATTCGCGTAGGACAAGTCCTCGACGTACAGCTTTCCTTGTGTGCTATGCAATGGCGAAGTCGCCAAGCGAGATCCCTCGATCTGCCGCTCGGAGCGCTTGAAGTAGGGCAGCACGGATGCGTAGTCCCATCCCGCGTTTCCTTGATCGCTCCAGCCGTCGTAGTCTTCGGGTTGGCCGCGGATGTAGCACATCGCGTTGATGGAACTCGATCCGCCGAGTACTTTGCCGCGCGGCCAGTACAGGCTGCGGCCGAACAGCTGCGCTTGCGGCTCTGTGTAGTAGTGCCAGTTGATGCGGCGGTTGTGGACGAGACGCGCGATGCCTGCAGGCATATGAATGAAGGGATTGATGTCCCTTCCGCCGGCTTCGATCAACAACACATCACTCGTGGGATCTTGCGAAAGCCGGTCGGCGAGCACGCATCCAGCGGAGCCTGCGCCGACGATGATGTAACGAAAGGACTTGGCGCGTGCCTTGGATCGAGCAATCGAAACACGAGGCGCATCGGACGTCATTGGATCTTACTGCTTGGTCGAGTTTGTAGATCGAGGACGTCGAACGGGTTCGGCGAGCTTGCGAACAGGTTCGTGAGGATCGCGTTCTCGCGCGCCTCGATTACGCGCAACAACTGATCGGCACCGCGCATCTTCGCGAACGCGGCGTAGCCGCGCTCCAAGAACTCGTGAAGTTGGCGGACTCCTGCGAGCCGAGCGGGTCGCCGCGCCATTCTCAATGCCGGCGGGATCCACTTGTGTCCGATCAGCTCATCAAGTGAGCGACCGGCGCTCACGATTAGTGCGATCTGCCGTTCCCTATCGAGGCGACGACCGATCTCGCGATAGGCGCTCGCATAGCTCTCCTGCGTGATCGCCTCACCCTGCAGGGCACGCACCATCTGCTGGTCCAGCTCGAGCGAGAGCAACTCGAGGCCGAGCGCCTCTTCGATCGCGGCGAGTGCACGCTCAGGCAATACGCGACACCACATGTGCATCACCTTGCGCAGCTCGCTGTCGCGCCCGTGGAAATCATGCGAGCCGTAGAGATCCTGCGTGAAGAAATCCAGGCCGCTGCGATAACGCTCCTCTCGGTAGTAATCTGCATACGTGCGCCGCAATCGCTCGACTTGCCAGCTCTGCAATCGTTCGAACGCGGCGAGCTTGCCCGCATCTTTGCGCAATCGCTCACGCGCGCGCGATAGCTCGTCAATGAGCGAGAGCACTGGGATCTTCATGACTCGCGCGAGTCTCCTCGATCAGTGCGCGCCGCAAGATCTTACCGATGTTTGATTTCGGCAGCGATTCTCGGAACTCGACATGTTTCGGAATCTTGTATGCGGTGAGGTACTGCCGGCAATGCTGTTGTAGCTGCTCCGCCGTGAGCGTTGCCTCACGCGTGACGACGAAGGCTTTGATCGCCTGGCCCGAGCGCTCATCCGGAACCCCCACGCAGCCAACTTCGACCACCGCGGGATGCATGGCAATCACGGCCTCGACCTCGTTGGGGAAGATTTTGAATCCGGAGACGATGATCATGTCTTTCTTGCGATCGACGATGCGAACGTAGCCGGTGGGCTCCAGCACCGCGATATCGCCCGTGGCCAACCAACCCTGGGAATCAATTACCTTTGCGGTTTCGACGTCGTTACGCCAGTAGCCTTTCATGACTTGCGGACCGCGTACGCACAGCTCGCCGGGCTCGCCCACCGGAGCCTCGCCGTTGTCGGTGCGAATCGAGATCTCTGTAGACGGTAACGGCACGCCAACCGTACCGATCACAGGACCGGTCGGTAGATTGCAGGTCACAACGGGCGAGGCCTCGGTCAATCCATAGCCTTCGACCAGCCAGTGCCCAGTCACTTTCTGCCAGCGATCTGCAACCCCGCGTTGCACGGCCATGCCGCCCGCGATGCCCAGCTTCAACCGAGAGAAATCCAGTTGCGAAAACCGCGGATGATTCAGCAGCGCGTTGTAGAGCGTGTTGACGCCGGTGATGAACGTGAACCGCCAATGTTTGAGCTCCGCGATGAACGCAGGGAGATCGCGCGGGTTGACGATCAAAACGTTGAGCCCGCCCTTGCGCGTGAATGTCAGGCAATTCACTGTCAAACAGAAGATGTGGTATAGCGGCAGCGGGGTGATGATGATCTCCTCGCCGTCTCGGATGTAGGATGACCATACGAGCGCGAGCTGCTCGACATTCGCCGACACGTTTCGATGCGTCAGCACCGCGCCTTTTGCAACCCCGGTCGTTCCTCCTGTGTACTGAACGAAGGCTGTATCCGCGCTCGACACTTTGTTCGGGACGTACTTGTAGCGTGCGCCGAAGTCGATCGCATCCCGAAACGAAACCGCATCCTGGATGCGATACTGCGGCACGAGCTTCTTGAGACGGCGTACGGCCCAGTTGACCACCGCGCGGCGCGGAAAGCGCAACATGTCGCCGAGCTCGCTGATGATGACGAGCCGCACGTCGACTCGCCCAAGGACTTGCTCTACCACATGAGCGAAGTTGGCCAGCACGACGATGCACACCGCACCTGAATCCTTGAGCTGGTGCTCCAGCTCGCGTGGTGTGTAGAGCGGATTCGTGTTGACGACGGCGAGGCCTGCGCGTAACGCCCCGAACAATGCGATCGGGTACTGCAACACATTCGGCAGCATGAGCGCGATGCGCTCGCCGGGGTGCAGCCCCGTGCTCTGCAGATAGGAGGCGAAGTCGCGCGAGCGACTCTCCAGCTCCCGGTAGGTCAGCGTCGTGCCGAGACTATGGAACGCAGGTCGATCTGCGAAACGTCTGCAGGCGGTTTCGAACATGGAGACGAGGGTCGCGTCTGCATCTAACTCGATCTCTGCAGGCACGCCGCCCGGATACACTTTGAGCCAAGGTTTTTCCAACATGACGTCACGCGACTTGCGTGGAAGGGGTCATTCGACGCTACCGCCGAGCGCGTTTCGTTGCCACGTGAACCGCGCGTAGGGAACTAGGTAGTGGCAGTAGCCCCTCGATAGGTGCTGAGCACGCGGCCGATCTCATCGCACAGCAGATCTCGCACTTCGCGTGAATAGATCAGTGCCATGTGGCCGCAACCGATGACGGTGCGATTGCGCACACCGGCAAGCTCGCTGGTGCTCGCCGGCACGACCAAGTTGTCGTGCAGCGTATAGATGTTCATCGCGTCATGAGGCAGCGCACCGCGCTCGAGCACTGCGAGCGCAGCGCTTTTCTGTCGCAGATCTCGTCCGATCAGTGCCCGCAATGCTCGTGCGATAAGGGTTCCGCGATGCGGCGTTCCGACGTAGATGGCCCGCAGCGGCACAGAGGGATGCTCCAGCAGAATCTGGCGGACCATCAGGCCACCGAGGCTGTGCGCCACGACGATGATCGGACGTGCGGGATGAACCGCAGCCGCCGTCTGAAGCCACTTCGCGAGGCTGCGCGCTTGCACCTCGAGGGCGGCCAAAGGCGGTTCCAGATCTGGGGTTCTGATCGCGCAGCCGGTGCGTCGCTGCAAATCATGCACGATCGGTCGCCAGATGGCCCCGTTGCAATACACGCCGTGGAGCAGTACCAGCAGCGGTAAGTTGGCTTCCTGCTCAGATGCCGGGCGATCGTTGTGCGGATGCGTTGCAATCAGCACTTGGAAACGAAGGAACGCGAGGAACTCCAGCGCAATCATTTTCAACCAAGCGACGAAGCCAATCGGAGGGCCGCGCTCCACCAAAGCCGCGAACAGAAACGAACCGAGGACGAGTGCGATCCGTACACCGAGCATCGCCACGGGTACGGCAGCGACCAGCACAACGATTTGGATGCCCAGCTTGGCATTCAGCAGCGCGATGACTAACGCGTAAGTCGAAAGCTCGCCAGCGAAGATAAGCCAGAGGCGTCGCGCGGCCACTCGGGTCGACTCCCGGTCATGCGTCGCTGTGTTGTTCGACGAGGAGAGCCAATCGATCCAACGTGCGATCGAGCCGAGCGATGACCTCGCCTTCTGCACGATGCGCCTCAGTCGTACTCGTCAGGAAGGTGCGGCCATCTGCGAGTCGCTCCTTGCGAAGGCGGATGCCGTGACGCTCGAAAATCGGCTTGAGCTCATGAGCGTGCATGCGCAGCACCTTGCGCGTACGCTGATAGGCATGCTCGGCAAGGCGTGCACGGTCGCGGTAGCGGAACACGTTCGCAAAGAATATTGCTTCGTCACTGCGATCCGGCTGGAACAGCAGCCGGTCCGCGAACGGATACAGCGCACGGTAGCGTGCCATCCCCACTTGCATCCGTGACTGAATCAGCGCGCGAAACGTTTGGCTCATGACCGGGACCAAGCCGCTTCCGGCCAAGTCGCGCGCGCGAGAAGCCCCCTTCGCTGTGCTGTCGAAGGTGACGAGCGGATTGACTGAAATGACGAGGTCAGCTCCACGCTCGAGCACCAGCGAGGCGTTTACCGTGCGCAGCAACGCACCATCCACATAAGTGCGGCCCCCGAACGTCACGGGGATATACAGCCCCGGCAGCGCCGTACTCGCACGAATGGCTTCGGAGATTGGGACATCATCCAGACCAGGTTCACCGAAGCGCACTTCGGTCCCCGCGTTCAAATCGGTCGCCACGATCCGCAAGATGCATGGCAGCTGACGAAAGTCGTTCGTTCGTCCTTCGCTCGTCATCAGCGTGCGTAGGTACCGCTCGAACGGACGATTGTCGAATACCCCAGTCGGAATGGCCTCGAGCAGCGGCGTGAAGAACTCCGCCCAGTTCTGACGAAGCGGATCTCGCATCCACTCTACGATGACTTGATTGACGAGCCGGGGAAGAGAAGCGAGACGGCGCGTGTACTCCATGAAGGCCGGGCACATCAAAGTGCCGGGCGACAAGGGATACTCCGCAGCGGCGTCTTCGACGAAGAAGGCGCGAATCATGTCGTCGGTCGACAATCCGTTCGCGAGACATGCGCAAATGACCGCGCCGGAGCTCACGCCGACGTACCCGTCGAGCCGCGTGAGATCGAGTCCTTCGGTGCATTCTACCAGCGCGTGCAGCGTGCCCAGCTGGTAGAACGCACCGAGTGGACCGCCGCCAGCTAACGCCACACCGAATCGACGCCGACTGGGGCGTTGCTTGGCGGCGGGCTCGACGTTCAGCATTGGCCGCTGCAGCGATTAGACAGCGGCGCTCGATGCTGCTTCGCTGCTCGTCGTCCGTCCGACGCCGGCTCGCCGCGGCTTCGCGCTCAGGCCCTCGACGCTGCGAGTCAGGTCGTCGACTTTGCGTGTCAGCGCGCGAATCTCATGCGAGGTGGGCATGCCGATCTGCTGTAATGCCTTCTGAACACGCGACTGAAAGATCTTCTCGACATTGTCCCAGGTTTCATTCGCGGTGCCGCGCAGCGCTTCCATTCGTTCGTCCGCTGCACCCCTGACCTCGGCGACGGCTTTGCTGAAGAATTGCTCGGTCGTCTCGCGCGCACGCTCCTGCACGATGGCGCCTTCCTCTACGAGCGCCTCGAAGAGCTTCGGTCCTTCGCTTTGTGCACGTGCCATTGCGCCAAGTCCTGCCAGCCAGACCTTATGGCCGGTCTCGACGAGATCGAACTTGTCTGAGGCTCGCTTCACCGCTGTTTGTCTCGGCGAGGCACGCCTCGTCGATGCTCGCTTCGTCGACGCTCGGCTTGCGGTACGGCGCTTACCCTTTTTTCGTGCAGCCATGGTGATATCTCCCGAGTGATTGAAGAGCTTTGAGTTGCCAGGGCGACAACTGGGTCGCAGTGTGTGAGCCGTGCGAGATCGCCGAAATAGCGAAAGACCGTGAAGGAATAGGGGGATCACTCATGTATGACGCGGAGAGCCCCCGCGCCGCACACCTGGTTGCATGGAGACAACGCACAGCAGCAGCTTCTCGAACTCGGTCGCGAACGCTCGGGTCACCACGCTTGGGTCGCCAATGAGGTTGGCATCCGCCATGACACCGAAATGCACGCGGCCGTTATAGGTCAACAAGCTAATGCCGATCCCGATGCGACCGGCCTGAGGAACCCAGAAGAGCGGTTGCTCGATGCGCGCGCCGGCGAGAAACAACGAATGCTTCGGGCCCGGCACATTCGAGATGACGAGTGTCGCCTTACTCGTGAACACATCGATCGCTTGCGTCTCCACGATGCCTGGCAGCATACCCATGGCGGTGAGCAGCCAAAACGAAAGC
This sequence comes from Pseudomonadota bacterium, assembly GCA_023417315.1. Classification (GTDB taxonomy): domain Bacteria; phylum Pseudomonadota; class Gammaproteobacteria; order Steroidobacterales; family Steroidobacteraceae; genus Steroidobacter. Next base: position 79,477 of record JAEZFW010000068.1, on the reverse strand, counting down.
AAAGGTTGGGTCGAACGCTTCAGATTCTCCATGTCGCCGTGGACTCTTATCAGTCTGGCCACGGGATCGCGCTCGCCTACGGGCAGATTCGCAAACACGAGTCCGAAACGATTACCTAATTCCGGCTCCGCATTCAGAGGGCGTAGGTTGACCGGCACCAACGCGCGGATGACCATATCCTCGTCCACGGATCCGCGCTGTCGCAAGTAATGACCCAATGCACCCGCCACTGTCGTGAGCAACACATCGTTGACCGTGCAGTCGAGCGCGTGACCGATCGTCTTGACCTCGTCCAGCCGAAGCGTGGCCGCCCACGCCACCCGCTTTCGGACACCGAGCTCGCCCTTGAAGGCAGTGGAGGGCTCATCGCTCAAGGTTGCGATGCGAGCGAGCTCCGCTGTCGCATTCGAGACCTGCTGTGCGAGCGCAGCGGTTTCTTTCGGATGCGTCAGCGCATGCAACGATGCGGACACGAGATTCAACGCGCCTGCGACGAAGTCCTCTGCCCAAGATACCGCCGAACCGACCAGCGGTACTGAGGAGACGAAGGGAGACGGCGGGGGAGGCGTGGATGTCGATGCCGAAGGCGAGTGCGCATCCGCCAGCGAACCGAGCACGCGCACCAATGCGGCTCCATCGCCGTAGCAATGATGGAAGCGCATGATGAGTGCGCTCCCGCGGCGATAGCGTTCGACGACATGGATTTGCCACAGCGGATGGCGAGGATCGAGCGAGGTGCTGGCGAGATCGCTTGCGGCTGCTTCCAACTGCCGTTGTCCCGCTCGTGCCGGTAGTACGAGTCGGTGCACATGAGTATCGAGCGTGAACTGCGGATCGGTCTGCCAATCCGTGCCCGTGAAGTCATGGATGGGGCGTTGCGTGAAGCGGGCGAAACGTAGCAGACGTCGCTCGATCAGCGCCCTTATTGCGCTCAAGGAGACCGGTGATGCGAGTGTCAGGATGGCAACCACCATCATTGGAGTGGTGGCGCTTTCCATTCGCAGCCAGGCGAGATCGATGCCTGACATGGGTTCGCGCACGTGTTCAAGCATGTGGTGCAGGATACGGTGGCTCGGTGCGCCCGCGACGACTCGCCAAGCGTCGACCCTCTCGATGCCGAAGTAAACCGCGCCTCACACGGATGCGTTACGCGCTACTCCGAATTCCGATGCGCGAAGTGGACTCGTAGCCTCACTGAAGTCACGTGGGCTCAATCAACCAGCTCGGTCCGCCGCGTCATGAATTTTCTGGTAACGGGGGCAACGGGTTTCATCGGACGCTATCTCGTCAGAGAGCTGTTGTCTGATCCCAGCGCCACAGTCTCGGTGCTGGTGCGTGAACCCGCCAGCGCAAAGGTTGAGGAGCTGCTGCGATGGTGGGAGGCGCCTGACCGAATCGTGCTCCTGCGCGGTGATTTGAGCATGGCGCGCTGCGGCATCAGCGAAGAAGACCGGTCGCGCTGGCGGGGGCGGATTGCGCATGTGCTGCATCTCGGCGCGATCTACGATTTATCCGCCGACGAGATGAGCCTGGAAACGGCGAATGTAGGCGGCACACGGCATGCGCTCGATCTCGCGCTCGATGTCGGCGCTCGGTGCTTCCACTATTGCAGCTCGATCGCCTCGGCGGGCCGTTACGACGGCGTATTCACGGAAGCAATGTTCGATGAGGCCTACGGCCTCGATCATCCGTATTTCCGAACGAAGCATGACGGCGAGGCGCTCGTTCGCCGCGAATCACGCATCCCATGGCGAATCTATCGGCCTGGAATGGTCGTCGGTCATTCTGAAACCGGACACATCACCAAGGTGGACGGTCCGTACTACGCGTTCAAGGCGCTGCAGATTCTGCGCCGCAATCTCCCGCCTTGGTTACCGACGATTGGCATCGAAGGCGGCTATGTCAATCTCGTGCCCGTCGACTATGTAGCGCGTTCGATCGCTTATCTATGTCGACGCGAGGGACTCGATGGGCGGTGCTTTCATCTCATTGACCCGCAGCCGCGCCACGCTGGCGAGGTCCTCAATCTTTTCGCCCGCGCCGGACATGCTCCATCTATGACGGTGCGACTCGATGAGCGCTTGCTGAGGCTCGTGCCGCTTTCACTGACGGGAGCATTTGCCAATCAGGCACCACTACGAGCCATCGCCGACCAACTTCTCGAGGATTTGCAGTTGCCGCGGGCAGTGATCGATTTCTTCGACCTGCCGACGCTGTTCGACAACTCAGCAACTAGGAAGCTGCTGGAGGAGGCTGGAATTCGTCTGCCGGTGCTCGATGATTACGCCTGGCGTCTATGGGATTACTGGGAGCGCCACCTGGATCCGGAGATATCGCTCGATCGCAGTCTGTGCGGTGCGGTCAAGGGCAAACGCGTGCTCATCACCGGCGGCAGCTCGGGGATCGGCCGCGCGAGCGCGGTGCGAGTGGCGCAAGCGGGCGCACATGTTCTCATCGTCGCGCGCGATCCCGCGAAGCTCCAGGAAACGCAAGCAGAGATCGCCCGCTTCGGCGGCAGCGTGCGAGTTTTCCAGTGCGATATTACGAATGAGTGTGCGACCCGCAAACTGGTCGCAGATGTCTTGGCCGAGTTCGGCGGGCTCGACGTGCTTATCAACAATGCGGGGCGGTCCATCCGCCGATCGCTCGCGATCTCATACGAGCGCCTACACGACTTCGAGCGCTTGATGACGCTCAATTACTTCGCAGCGGTGCGCCTCACGCTGGCTTTCCTTCCACACATGGTTGCCCAGCGTGCAGGGCATGTCATCGTGATCTCATCGATCGGCGTGCTGAGCAACTCACCGAGATTCGCGGGCTACGTGGCTTCGAAGGCAGCGCTCGAGGCATTCGCGCGTTGCGCCTCTTCCGAATACCGTGATGACAATGTCCGGTTCACCGTCATCAACATGCCCTTGGTGCATACGCCGATGGTCGCACCGACGCGGATGTACTCCGACATGCACATGATGTCGACTCAAGAGGCCGCGACGCTCGTTGCCGAGGCGTTGATTCATAAGCCGCCGCGCATCGTGTCGCGGCTCGGGCTCTTCGCGCAGCTCATGGAAGTATTCGCGCCTCGCATCGCAGACATCATCAATAACACGTACTTCCACATGTTCCCCGATTCGGCAGCCGCGCGCGGCGACGGCACGACGGAAGCGCCGCCGACTCGAGAAGCCGTGGCGCTTGCGAATCTGATGAAAGGACTGCATTGGTAGATCAGCCGCCCTTGGAGACCATGAATGCAAGTAGACGCTGTGCCAGGCGGCCGCCATAGGGCGGATACATGAGTGTCGTCGGGGCGAACCACCGCTGCCGAAAGACGCTGCGCACTTGCGAGAAGGTGCGGAAACCCTCGACGCCGTGATAGCGCCCGAAACCGGAATCCCCGACTCCACCGAAGGGGAGCGCTGCCACACCTACATGCAGCAGCGTGTCGTTCACCGTCACGCCGCCGGATGCAGTGCCGGCGATCACCTCGTCGGCGCGCGCGCGATCGTCGTCGAAGAGATACATCGCGAGCGGGCGGGGACGTGCGTTGATAAACGCTATTGCCTCTGCGAGCGTGCGATAGCCAATCACAGGCAGAATCGGGCCGAAGATCTCCTCCTGCAGCAAGCGCATGCTGGGCTTCACTCCGATGACTGCCGTCGGAGCGAAGCGGCGAGGTAGGGCGCCTGCTCCCGACGTAAGCAATGGCTCGATGCGTGCCCCTTGCGCGCTTGCGTCTTCGAGGAGCGAGGCGAGCCGCGTGCAGTGTCGTTCGTTCACGATGCTCGCATAGTCTTGAGAGCCCGCGTCCTCGTACAGGGAGCGGGCCGCCTTCCGCAGCTCGCGGAGCAGCGGATCCAGGGCTTCTTCGGGAGCGAGAACATAGTCGGGTGCAATGCAGGTTTGACCCGCGTTGACCAGCTTGCCGAATACGATGCGGCGCGCAGCAGTAGCAAGATCGAATGCCGGTGCGATGATGGCGGGTGATTTGCCGCCGAGCTCGAGCGTGACAGGGGTGAGCTTCTTTGCTGCCGCTCCCATCACCTCACGCCCGACTGCCGTCGATCCCGTGAACAGTAGGTGATCGAAGGGCAGCGAGCTGAACTCACGGCCCACATCGGCAGCGCCCGAGCAGACGTAGATATAGTCGGATGAGAACGCTTGTGCGATCAGACTGGCGAGCAGCTCGCCGAATCGCGGCGTGAGCTCGGAGAGCTTGAGCATCGCCCGATTCCCTGCGGCCAACGCACCGGCGAGCGGGCCGATCGCGAGATACAGCGGATAGTTCCACGGCACGATGATGCCGACGACGCCCAACGGTTGATAGCGAACTTCAGCGATTGCCGGCTTGAACCAGATGCCGACCCGCCGGCGTTCGGGGCGCATCCATCGTGCAACGTTGCGGCGTGCATAGCGCAGGGATTCGAGAGTTGGAAACAGTTCGAGTAGAAGTGTCTCGCTCGTCGGGCGATGACCGAAGTCACGGGATATGGCGGAGCACAGCGACTCTCGATGCGCGACCAGTAAGTGTTCCAAACGGCGCAGATGCTCTCGACGTTCGGATGCGGACAAATGAGGACGCTGACGCGATGCCTCATGTTGCGCGGCGAACGCCTCGTGCATTCTCGCAATCGGAGCACTCCGGCCCGACACATAGTTTTCGTTGCGCACATCCGCTCCGGCGAGCGTCGAAGGTCGCGAGCAGTGTGTGGTGAAGCGCTACGGTGTGATCGCCACTTTCAGCACACCCTGGCGTTGGTGCGAAAACAGATCGTATGCGGCTTCGACTTCGTCCAGCTTGAACCGGTGTGTTACGAGTGGTTTGAGATCTGCGCGTTTGGATGCGATGACGTCCATGAGACGTCGCATGCGCTCCTTGCCTCCGGGACACAATGTCGTCACGATTCTGTGATCGCCCAAACCCGCAGCGAACGCTCCTAAAGGAATCGTCAGATCTCTTGAATAGACACCGAGGCTCGAAAGTGTCCCGCCCGGTCGCAGCACTCGCAGTGCAGCCTCGAAGGTAGCTTGCGTGCCGAGCGCCTCGATGGCGACATCGACGCCTCGACCATCGGTGAGCCGCAAGATCTCGTCTACGGGATCTACTTGCCGAAAATCGACGATGTGGTCGGCGCCCAAGTTGCGCGCGACGTCGCCGCGCGCAGCGATGGTTTCCACGCCGATGATCGTGGTGGCGCCCATGAGTTTCGCACCCACTGTTGCACACAGCCCGATCGGACCTTGTGCGAATACCGCGACTGAATCTCCAATGCGAATGCGACCGCTCTCCGCGCCAGCAAACCCTGTCGACATGATGTCGGGGCACATCAGCACTTCTTCGTCGGTCAATTCATCGGGCACGGGCGCGAGATTCGCCATTGCGTCGGGTACGCGGACGAACTCCGCCTGACATCCATCGATCGTATTGCCGAACTTCCAGCCACCCATCGGTTTCCAGCCATGTGTCGTCCCTGCGCCATCCTGGGCACATACTCCGGCTAGGCATGCGTTGCTGTAGCCGCTCGGTGTGATCGCCCCTGCAATCACGCGCTGTCCCTCACGATACCCCTGCACCGCGGAGCCAAGCTTTTCGATGACGCCCACCGGTTCGTGTCCGACGATCAAGCCCCTACGAACGGGATACTCACCTTTCATGATGTGAACGTCCGTTCCGCAGATCGTCGTCGTCGTGACGCGCACGAGCGCATCGAGCGGGCCGATATCCGGGATTGGGCGCTCGTCCAACGCGATTCGCCCCGGCTCGATAAACACCGCTGCCTTCATGTGCTTGGCCATCGATCTTCTCCCGTGCAGCGCAGGTCTAGTCGAAACAAAGCCGCACGACCGCGCTCGCAGAGAGTAGACGCGCGACTACACTGCTGACATCCGCGGCTGTCGCGGTCGATTACGGGGTAATGCGGAAGGTGATCATTGCCGCGTTCGGAGCCCAGGTCTTCTGGCGGACGTGAGTGCCTGATCTGCTGACTCTCGGTCGGCCCGCGAACTGCCGCGGCCGGGAAGATTCCGGTGTGCGAATCAACCAGGGTCTTGGGACAAGCTCCGCTCCATCGATGGCACAGCGAGCTCCAGATCGCATGCGAACTTTCCGCTGTAGCCCGTGCCTCAGCGTGAGGCCATTCTTCTACTCACTATGGCTGCTCACAGTGTCGCTGGCCGTTCGGGTTGTCGATCCGCGCTTCCCAAACTGCTCATCGCTCGCGGACTCTTAGGGTTGCGAGGTGAACCCGGACCTTGCGCGCTTTCGGGACTGCTGAGACTCGCGCTCATCGGACTTGTGTTCTCGGCACACACTGCGGCCGGACAGACGCAGCGCGCGGAGGAGATGATCGAGCGCGCGCTCGCGTTGTCGCCAGACACAAACAACGGCTTCAGTCTTTATCGCGAGTTCTGCGAATCCTGTCATCGTGCGCGAGCCGTCGGGAACGCGCGCACCGCGACGCCCGCGCTGGCAGGTCAAACACAGCGGTACTTGCTCAAACAGCTGGCTGATTTCGCGGAGGGCGATCGATCCGGCCCAGAGATGCACCGCGCGATCGCGCCAAAGGCGCTCACCACCCTGCAAGCCTCGCGCGATCTCGCGCAGTATTTGTCATCTCTGCCGAATAATTCGTCGCCGGAAGTGGGCGATGGGACGCGTCTCGAGCTAGGGAAAGCGATCTACTCAGCAGCTTGCTCAGTCTGTCATGGCGTGTCGGGCGAAGGGCAGGATGACTTCGCTGTTCCTTCCTTGCGAGGTCAACATTATTCTTACATTCTGAGTCAGGTGCGCAGCCTCGCCGTCGGACATCGATACAGCGTTCCGGTCGAGGTGATCGCCACGCTCGAGGACCTTGGCTTCGATGAGATCACCGCCGTGGCGGATTACATTTCGAGGCTGCCCGCATCGGAGGCTCAGTCAGATCTCGTCACTGACTAGCCATAGCAGGCTCAGCTCGCAACGCGCAGGTTCGTTCGTGCTTCGGCCGCAGCAACTCGGCGTTTAACTTCCACGAAACTATCCGGGCTGACGGAGACCGAATCGATGCCGCAGTCGACGAGGAACTCGGCGAACTCGGGGTGATCGCTCGGTCCCTGTCCGCACAGCCCGACTTTCGCCTGCGACTTGTGCGCTTCGGCGATCACAGTGCGAATCATCCATTTGACCGCGACATCCTGTTCGTCGAAGAGCTCCGCGAGGTCTTCACTGTCGCGATCGATTCCAAGTGTCAACTGTGTAAGGTCGTTGCTTCCGATGGAAAATCCGTCGAAGCGATCGGCGAACTCTTTAGCGCGGATGACGTTGGAAGGAATCTCGCACATGACATAGATCTCGAGTCCATTTTCCCCCCGAACCAGTCCGTTCTCGGCCATGACCGCTAGAACCCGATCCGCTTCCGCGATGGAGCGGCAGAAGGGAATCATCACGATGACGTTGCGGAATCCGAGCTCTTCGCGCAGGCGCTTCAGCGCGCGACACTCGAGCGCAAAGCCGTCGCGATATCGCGGCGAGTAGTAGCGAGAGGCGCCGCGGAAACCGATCATGGGATTGGATTCTCGCGGCTCGAACTCCTGTCCGCCGATGAGATTGGCATACTCGTTGGTCTTGAAGTCGCTGGTGCGGATGATCACTGGCTGCGGGTAGAGCGCCGCTGCGATGCGCGCAAGGCCTCGGGCCAGGCGCTCGACGAAGTACTCGGTCTTATCGGTATACCCGCGCGTGAGCTCCTCGATCTGCTTCTTCGCCTCCTCATCGCGGAGCGACGCATAGCGCACGAGCGCCATCGGGTGAATCTTGATGTGAGTGTCGACGACGAACTCCATGCGCGCGAGCCCTACGCCGTCCGCCGGCAGACGCCACCAACGCAAGGACGCGGCGGGATTCGCCAGATTGAGCATTACCCGCGTACGCGTCGCCGGAATCGACGCAAGATCGGTGCGCTCGACTGCGATCTGAGCGTGGCCTTCGTAGACGAATCCTTCTTCGCCTTCAGCGCAAGACACGGTGATGTCCTGCTCATCGTGTAAGAGCTGGGTCGCGTTGCCTGTCCCGACGATCGCGGGCAGACCTAGCTCGCGACTGACAATCGCGGCATGCGAAGTGCGACCGCCGTGATCAGTCACGATCGCGGCCGCGCGTTTCATGATCGGTACCCAGTCAGGATCGGTCGTCGAGGTCACTAGGATCGAGCCATCGACGAACTGATCGATCTGCTTCGCATTCTCGAGGAGGCACACACGGCCGGTGATTGCGGCGTGCCCTACACTGAATCCTTTCACTAGACAGGGTCCTTTCTGTGTGACTCGATAAGACTCCACCGCGTCGATACCGCGCTGAGACTCAACCGTCTCGGGTCTCGCTTGCACGATGAAGAGCGCGCCGGTGCGTCCGTCGCGAGCCCATTCCATGTCCATCGGCCTGCCGTAATGTTGCTCGATTACACACGCCCAGCGTGCAAGCGTCAGAATCTCCTCGTCGTTCAGCACCAGCCGCTCGCGTTCGACACGTGAGGTGGGAACATTGCGAGTGGCGGAGTCTCCTCCGGAGGCATAGATGAGCTTGCGAGCCTTGCCCCCGCATTTCTTCTCGATAATCGGCCGCAGGGCAGGGGAGCCGAGCAGCGGTTTGAAGACTTGGTACTCGTCGGGATCGACGCTGCCTTGCACGACATTCTCGCCCAACCCCCATGCCGCATTGATGAGCACGATTCGATCGCATCCTGTTTCGGTATCGATCGAGAACATCACCCCGGCCCCACCGAGATCCGAACGAACCATCTGCTGCACTCCGATGGAGAGCGCAACCTTGAGATGATCAAAGCCCTTCGCCTCGCGATAGCTGATGGCCCGATCGGTAAACAGCGACGCATAGCACTTGCGACATGCATCTAGGAGTGATTCCTCGCCTTGAACGTTGAGGAAGGTTTCCTGTTGACCCGCGAAACTCGCATCCGGCAGGTCTTCAGCGGTGGCACTTGATCGAACCGCAACATCCGTTGCGTGCGTGTGCGCGCGCGAGGAAAGCTCGCCATAAGCCGTGTAGATTGCATTGCGGGTGCTCGTGGGGAAATCGCCACGCAGGAATGCAGCACGAAGCGTGCGGCCGGCCTCGGCCAGCGCAAGCTTGCGCTCGCGATATGCGCCGATCACATCGGCAATGACGGTCCGTAATCCATTGGCGTCTACGAACTGCCAGTAGGCATCCGCGGTTGTCGCGAAGCCGGGCGGCACATTGACTCCGGCACTCGCCAAGTGGCGAATCATCTCGCCTAGTGAGGCGTTCTTCCCACCCACGCGTGGAACATCGGCTCGACCGACATCGGCGAACCACACGAGGGGGCTCGAATCAGTATTCATTTCAGTATTCATGTCAGTATTCAGCGCTAACGCTTCGCGCGGCTCTCACGCGCCTGTTCCTTCGAGATGACTTCGAGCAGATCTGCACCTTGCTCGACATGCAGCTTGAGCAGATCGTCGAGCGTGACGATGCCGAGGATGGCGCCCGCGTCATCCACAACGGGAAGTCTGCGCACGCCATGCTCGCGCATTCTCGCCAACGCTTGCGTCACATCTTCGGAACCGGAGGCAATCGCTAGCCGGGTCGTCATGACATCGCCGACGCTCGTTTTCGCCGGGTCGTGTCCCTGAGCAAGCACGTCGACGACGATGTCACGATCGGTAATGATTCCGACTGGCGTGCGTTCGTCATCCTCTGTGTCGACGACAATCAAATCTCCGGTGTGTTGTTGGCGCATCATCCGCGCAGCGCCGACGATGCTCAGATCTCTCGTGCAGCACGCGACATCGAGCACACAGATGTCTTTCAATAGCATGGAGCTCTCCTGAGTTGACGGTTGACAGTTAACGGTTGACGGTCAGAAAGAGGGTTCTGGTTTGGCTGTCGAGCGTTCGAGCGGCATCGCGCGCGGGCGGAGCAGGCGTGTTTAGGTCGCGAGCTCATGGGCGAGCTCCAGGAAGCGAATGTCAAGAAGGTTCGTGCGGCCGGCTACATCCGCTAGCGGGGTCGCCGCGACTTCGCCGGAGCGAATGCCCATCAACACGTCACGCCCACCTGCGGCAAGTTGCTGGATGGCCGCGGCCCCAAGTCGACTGGCGAGGAGCCGATCGTATACGCCCGGTGCGCCGCCACGCTGAACGTGGCCGAGCCGGGTTGCACGCAGCTCAATTCCGAGCGAGTGCTGATGAGCGCGGAAGTATTCCAACAGCGAATCCGCGTTGTGCTTGGCCCCTTCTCCAACGACGATGATCGAATGGCTCTTCCCGCGTTCGTGCGACAAGCGCAGTTGTCGGGCGATCTCGTGTGGCTCGGTATGAACTTCCGGTACGACCAAAGCCTCTGCGCCGCCCGCGATAGCAGTCATGGCAGCGAGAAAACCTGAATGCCGTCCCATGACTTCCACGAGGAACGCGCGCTGATGCGATGCCGCTGTGACGCGCAGCCGATCGATCGCCTCGAGTGCGACATCGAGCGCTGTGGTAGCGCCGATAGAGATTTCGGATCCGACCAGATCGTTATCGATTGTGGAGGCGACACCAACGACCCGCATGCCGCGTTCGCACAGGGCATGAGCACCGGTTTGCGAACCGTTGCCCCCGATCACGACGAGCGCATGTATGTCCTGCGTGCGAAGCTGCTCGATTGCCGCGCTCTGACCTTCGTCCGTTTTGAATGGCTCGCAGCGACTCGTACCGAGCATCGTGCCGCCCTGCTGGATGATCCCGCCGACGTCCCGTGGACCGAGCGGTACGAAGTCACCAGCGATCAGCCCCGTGTATCCGTGCAGCACGCCGAGCATCTCGTGGCCGTGAACTACCCCTGTTCGCACGACCGCGCGGATGGCGGCATTCATGCCAGGTGCATCGCCGCCGCTCGTCATCACTGCCACGCGCTTCATGCGACAGATCTCGCTTACGACATCTGGCGAATGAATCTACGCGCGCACTTCACGCGGCGTACCCGAGTGTTTCCGAGAGGCTCTAAGCGGCGTTCCTTAGCGGCTTAGGGTCGACGTGCTAGTTCGCTGCGTTGTAAACGTAGTGCCACGGTTCATTGGGCGCGGCGAGAGGACCGATGAAGGAAACGCCTGCTGAGCGAACGGCTTCGCTCAGCCTATTGCGCCAGCCGCTGTGCTCCCAAGCATCGCGCACGGTGGCAATGCTCGGACCCGCAACGACTTCCGCTCCTTTGGTGACTTGAAAGTCGACTGCTCGCAATTGACCATGAGCTGAAAGGCCTGGAGCAGCCAGAGGAGCCGGCATGCTCGGATACCAGCGCAGGAGGAATTGCCTGAAGCGCTCCACCGATTGTGACGTGGCACGAAGCGGGTAGTCATGGCTGCGGAGCTCTCGCGTTACAGCGCGTCTGAGCTCCTCAGCCGTGGTGCCCACGCGAGGGTTCTCGTGCCAACGTGCGAGTTGAAGCTCAAGGGTGCGCACCTGCATGTTCGCGTACAGGCTATACCCGGGGTTCTGTGCTTCGAAGCGGTTCGAAACCATCCGAACCTGTGCGAGCAACCGCTCGTATTCTGCGGATGCTTCGAACTGCCGAATCTGCAGTGAGGTCCAACTCCACCGCGTGACCAACTCGGCGCCTGCGCGCGCGTAGGATCTCGCGGCGAGCAACTTCCGTTCTGAGCCTTCGATGCTCTCGAGCGCTTGCTGCGCGGGCTCAGGTAAAGTCGCGGCGAGGGCCGAAAGATGAGAATGGAGTGAATCATCGATACCGGATGCGGCCGCTTCGCTCGCGCGCATCGTCAGCATCAGCACCGCCACGAATGCGACGAGACTGATGAGGCGAGAGCACGACGCTGCGGCCGAGGGCCGAAATGGGAACTGAACCGGCATCATGAGAATCCGACGGGGTCGCTTGCTGGCGACTATCGCTGCTCTGCTGCAGCTTGTCCATGACGCAGCCCTCGGTTGGGGCGCGGAATCATCGAGCCAGGAGCTGCTCAAGACGCGCATCGTGCCCGTAAATGTCTTCGAAGAACATGTCTCCGAGCGATTCGGAAACTGCTGCGGTGCCGTAGAAGATCAGCACGAGCACGGGTGTGTCGAGCGTGACGCGGCGCGTCGTCGGGTCACACAATGCCGTCTGAATAGACTCCGTCGTCCAAGCCTCCGCCGCATTCTCGAGCACATAGCTTGCGAGCAACGCTGGCTCGCTGACCCGTATGCACCCATGACTGAAGCTGCGCTGCGCGTGTTCGAAGAGCTCGGTGTTCGGAGTCGCGTGCAGATACACGTTGTATGGATTCGGCATCATGAACTTGATGGAGCCGAGCGCATTGTCGGCTCCGGGTCTTTGCCGCAAGCGCAAATGGCCCGCTGCCAATTGCGCGAGTACTTCGGGCGTGGGCGCGAGCGGCTTCGCATCATCCCCGAGGCCCTTGACGATCTCCATGTGATGTCGCGCGAGATAAGAAGGATCTCTACGAATGAGCGGTAACAGCTCGCGTCGCGTGATCGAAGCGGGGACGTCCCAGAACGGCTGGAAAATGACGTGCTCGATGGCCGCGACGAACACTGGAGTTCGAGTGTGAGGGTAGCTCTGACCCACGATGACCGGCATTTCCAAGAGGCTCGTCTCACCGGCGCTCTGTCTCGGTAGCGCGAAGAGCATGAACTGCGGAACGTTGACGACGATATCTGGCCTCCCGAGCGAAGTGGTCCACCTCCAGCGCTCGAGGGTGAGCTCGATCTGACGTACTCGCCGGTGGAGCGGGACGGCAAGCGCGGCAAACGTACGCCGACCCAGTATGCCGTCTACAAGAAGACCGTGGCGCCGCTGGAAGCGACGAACTGCTTCCGCCATCGTCGCATCGAACAGCGACTCAGGTGCGACATCTGCCTGGCTTTGGACGTCGAGATCTCCGAATGCGACCAGGAGACGGCGCAATTGCGGAAGGCCTTCGTAGCGGTCTCCTTCCTTGATCGATGTTGGCACCGGGGGAGGTGGCACAAGATCCTGGCGAGCAGCGAGCATGCCATACCGCTGCAATGCCTCCTTCAGCCTATGATATGGAATGGGCCGAGGTTCGTAGGATGCGATCGTCGCGGAGATGTCGCGCGAGACCGCAAGCTCACGGATTGCGACGTGAACATCGAACGAACCGCGCACCGTCGGAAGGTGAAACCCGGCCGCTTCGGCACTGACCCGCCCGGAGTGTAGATCTCTCAAGAACGTCGTGGCTGACTCAGTGAGCGCGGCATCGAATCGAATCCGGGCGCTCTCACTGACGGGTTCCCCCGCCAGCACGTCCGCCGAGTCACTTTCCGGCATCGACAGCGCATACCTCTCACTGCTCAAGCCGTACGTTTCGGCGGCTCGCAGCATCTCGACAACCGCGCGTCCTTGAGCAGACAGCGTTCCGTTTCTGAACCAAAGCGTCTGCGCCTCGGCGATGCCCGAGGCCAAGCAGACGAGAAGACAGAGGGCGATCGAGAGGTACGTTCCGCAGGTGCGGTGCATCGCAGGCAGGCTCTCGCGCTCGAGCATTGCATCGCCCAGCAGATTTGATCGAGGAGGAAGTCTCACGCTCTGTCGCACCGCGGTGATCTGTCTTTCTTGAGGTGTATCTAGCCGCAGCCGAGCAGCGATGATCAAGCGCTAGTGCAGCAAACCACGCGAAGTTCCCGATTCGACTAGATCTTCCCCGTACAGCGCTGCGATGCGAACACCAATCAGAATGCCGAGAGCCAGGGACGCCAGGAGTGATCGACATGGCTCATAAACAAATCAGCTTTCAGTCCGCGGCGCGCGAGAAAATTCTGCGCGGTGCGGCGCAGCTTGCCGACGCAATTCGCATCACGTTGGGCCCAAAGTCGAAATCCGTGCTCATCCAAAAATCCTGGGGTGCTCCGATCGTGTGCAACGACGGTGTCACGATCGCGAAGGAAACGGAGCTTGCTGATCCCGAGGAGAACCTCGGGGCACGCATGCTGCGTCAGGCCGCGGAGCGCACCGGCGAAGCCGTGGGTGACGGAACCAGCACGTCGACCATCTTGGCTCACACGATCCTGGCAGACGGAATACGTAACGTCACTGCGGGCGCAAGTGCGATCGATATCAAGCGCGGCCTCGACCGCGGCCTCAAAGCGGCTGTAGCGGCGCTCAAAGGTCAGTCGAAACCGGTCGTGAGCCGAAAAGAGAAGGCTCAGGTGGCCACGATCTCCGCGCACAATGACGAGAGCATCGGTGAGCTCGTCGCTGAAGCGATGGAGAAGGTCGGCGGGGAAGGTGTCATCACCGTGGAGGAATCGAAGACCACGGATACGACGCTCGAGGTCGTCGAAGGGATGCAGTTCGACCGCGGCTACATGTCTCCGTACTTCGTCACCGATACGGAGAAGATGGAGGGCGTGCTCGAAGATCCCTATATTCTGCTCACAGACCGCAAGATCAACATCATGAAGGATCTGCTCACGTTGCTCGAGCAGGTCGCGAAGAGCGGGCAGCCGATTCTCGTCGTGGCTGAAGAGATCGAGGGCGAAGCGCTTGCAACGCTGATCGTCAATCAGATTCGTGGCGTGTTGAAGAGCGCGGCCGTCAAAGCGCCGGGCTTCGGTGACCGGCGGAAAGCGATGCTGCAGGACATGGCTGTGCTGACCGGCGGTCAGCTCATCTCGGAAGAGATCGGATTCAAGCTCGAGGATGCCAGTCTCGAACAACTTGGGCGTGCGAAGCGCGTGGTCGTCGATAAAGACACTACGACGATCATCGGCGGCGGGGGCGATCGCAAATCAATCGATGCCCGCACGGCACAGATACGCCGTGAAATCGAGAAGGCGACGAGCGACTATGACAAGGAGAAGCTCGAGGAGCGACTCGCCAAGCTCGCAGGCGGAGTGGCTGTCATTCGAGTCGGAGCGCCATCCGAATCGGAGATGAAGGCGAAGAAGGACGCGCTGGACGATGCGATCAGCGCAACGAAAGCCGCCGTGGCGGAAGGCATCGTAGCCGGCGGCGGGCTTGCTTTGCTCAGATGTGTCGGCGCGGTCAACTCCATGGAGTCGCAATGCGAAGGCGATGAGCGCACCGGCGTGCAGATTCTCAAGCGATCACTGGAGGCGCCGGCCCGACAGATCGCCGTCAACTCAGCCGTCGATGGCGGTGTGGTCGTCAGCAAGATGCTCGAGTCGAACTCGAACGTCGGATTCGATGCAGCGCGCAACCGCTACGTTGACCTCTTCGAGGCGGGAATCATCGACCCAACGAAGGTCATGCGTATTGCACTCGAGAACGCCGTCTCCGTCGCCAGTGTGTTGCTGCTCACGGAAGCAACCATGACGGAAGTCCCGGAAGAGAAGAAGTCGGCGGCGCCAACGATCGAAGCCTGAAGCGCGGGTCCGAGACATGAATCCCGTAGCGATTACGGCCTTCCCCGCATGGAAGCACATCGGGAGAGTGTGAACACTGGCACTCCATTCTGGAGTCGACACTCTAGCGAGAGGAGGGATCGAAATGAACATCACTCGTTGGGAACCATTCCGGGAGATCGAAGACATGTTTCGGCAGTACCAGCCCTTCTTCGCGCGCGCACTTCGGCGCCATGGCGGAGAAGGCATCGAGTGGTCGCCGGTCGCCGATATCAGCGAAACCGACAAGGAGTACGTGATCAAGGCCGAGTTGCCTGAAGTCAAGAAGGAAGATGTCAAGGTGACGTTGGACAACGGTGCGCTCACGATTTCCGGCGAGCGACGCCAGGAGAAAGAAGAGAAGGGAGAGAACGAGATTCGCGTGGAGAGTTTCTACGGAGCCTTCTCGCGCACGTTCTCGCTTCCGGACAACATCGATTCGAAGGGCATTCAAGCGGAAACCAAAGATGGAGTGCTTCGTGTGCGCATCCCGAAGACACAAGCGTCTACATCCAAGCCCGTCAGAATCGAAGTGAAGTAGGGCGCACAGGCGGGGCTAGCGTCGGCAGGCAGTGCCCCACAAATGCGGCGAGCTAGACGATTGGCTCGGAAGCGAAGCGAAGATCGATGATGAGCACAGTCGGAATCCACTGAGGAGTCAGTCATGAGAGTCGGTGACATCTGCAAGCGCAAGGTTGTCTCGATCAGCAGCACGCTCGATGTCGTCGAAGCGGCAAAGCTGATGCGCGAGAAGCACATAGGATTTCTCGTCGTTCTCAAAGAGACGGATGAGACTCATCGGCCGATCGGTGTGCTGACAGACCGGGACATCGTGCTGCAAGTTACGGCCCGTGACGTTAGTCCACGAGACGTTACCGTCGAGGATGTGATGACGAGACAACCTCTGATCGCGAGTGAGGCCGACGACCTGAGCGAGGTGCTGCAGGCAATGCGCAGTGCAGGGATTCGCCGCGTACCCGTTGTCGACGTTCGCGGTTCGCTCATGGGAATCATCGCGATCGACGACGCCGTCGACTACATCACCGGCTTGCTTTGCGATATCACGGGTTCCATCCAAAACGAACAGAGACAAGAGTGGCGCGCACGACCGCTCGGCGACGCGCGATCGGCATCCTAGTGCCCCACTTGCATGCGAGCATGAACGCTAGGAGGTCTCGAGCGGAGGGCTGATAATATGAATGCGATCCGCAACATCCTAGTCATCGTGGACCCCACGGCGGCACAGCATCCTGCAGTCCTGAAAGGTGCCCTGCTTGCGAAGAAGCTCGGCTCGCGGTTGAACCTGTATGCCTGCGAGACGAAAGCTGCCAGACAAGTGCGCGTGGCAGCCCGTGCAGCATCGAGTATCGCGGACGCTCTTGAGGCTCTGGCATCGCCCTTGCGCCGGAGCGGGTTGGAAGTCACCACGGAGAGGGAATGTGCGGAGCCCCTATATGCCGCCTTGGTCGATAAGACCAAGCGCTGCTCCGCGGATCTGGTCGTCAAGGATACACATCATCATTCGGTCATTAGGCGCACCTTTCTGACGAACACTGATTGGCATCTTATCTGCGAATGCCCTGTCCCTTTACTGTTGACTAAGCAAAATGCGTGGCCCGCGGCGCCGCGAATCTTCGCGGCGGTGGATCCAGGGCATGCTAACGACAAACCAGCCATCCTGGACAACTGCATACTCGACTGCGCATCCAGATTCGCGAAAGCTCTGAGCGCAGAGCTGCATGTGCTGCACGCGTATATCACGATCGAACTATTGAGCGCGGCAGCATCTGAGGTGCAACCGATGGAAACGTCGAGTCCCGCGGAAGAGTTGGCGTCTGAAGAGCAGCAAAAGCGTGCGCAGCTCGCGGAGCTGACTACGGAGTACGGAGTTGCACCGGCCCGCGTGCATCTTGAGTTCGGCGGTGCGGCTGAAGTGATCCCTAGGATCGCCGCGGATCAACGAGCGGACATCGTAGCGATGGGCGCCGTGTCCCGAAGCGGATTGCGACGTGTATTCATCGGGAGCACCGCGGAGGATGTGCTCGAGTCATTGCCATGCGACGCCTTGATCGTGAAATCGCCGGATTTCGCAGCCATCCTGCCGTTCTAGACGACCCGGAAGCTCTGAAGCGGGGCGCATCACGAGCAAGCGCCTGATCCTCTGACCTCCGCGTAGTATCAACAGACGCATAATGTGTATTAAGTCAAATTAAGGATGGAGCGCGGCTAGTAGAGTCACGTAAAGCTCACTCGCACGATCGACGCGACGATGCACCACACAACGATCCACAGCGTGGATGTTCGCGTTGCTGCGAGCAGTACGAACGCGATGAGTGCCGTTGCGAAGTCCCAAGCGCTCTGTACCGCGCTGGTCCACACAGGATGATAGAGCGCAGCGACGAGTAAACCGACGACCGACGCGTTGACGCCCGCGAGTGCGCGCGTCGCATGCGGATGCCGGCCTATCGTGCTCCACCATGGCAGGCTGCCTGCCACGAGCAACAATCCAGGGAGCAGAATCGCCAGCAGGCAGACGCTCGCTCCGAGCGCACCACCAGCGGCACCATCGAGTCTCGCGCCGAGGAAGGCGGCGAGCGTGAACATCGGTCCAGGCACCGCTTGCGCCGCCCCGTACCCCGCGAGAAATTCGTCCGTCGTCACCCAACCTGGATCCACTACGGTCTGCTGTAGCAGCGGCAGTACGACGTGCCCCCCACCAAAGACGAGTGCGCCAGCTCGATAGAATCCTGCACTCGCGTTCGCCAGCATCGAACCGCTCCCTGATTCGGAGAGCGCAATCGCCAGAAGAAGCAGGACGCTGAACACCACCAGCAGAGATGCGCCGAGCCGCGGTCCGTAGCTCAAAGAAAAGGAGGCACCTTCGACTCGAGGCAGATGTCGGCATAGCCATTGGCCTGCAATTGCTCCACCCGCCACGACTGCGAGCTGGATGAGCGGCAACTGCGCGGTTACGACAATGGCGGCTGCGCCTGCGGCCATCAACGCGCGCGGTGCATCGGGCGTCAGTTGCTTTGCCATGCGACGCACGCCATCCGCAACCACGGCGACAGCGACGAGCTTCAATCCATGAATGGACGCTTGACCGTATGCGCCTGACAGATAGTCGGCCGCGCTCGCAAACGCTAACAGCAACACCGCGGACGGTAACGTGAATGCAACGAAAGCCGCGAGTGCCCCGAGCCATCCAGCACGAATGAGTCCGAGCGCAAATCCCAATTGACTACTCGAAGGCCCAGGTAGGAACTGACACAACGCGAGGAGTTGGCCATATTGCGCTTCGCTGACCCAAGCGCGCCTCGCCACCAGCTCGCGATGGAAATAGCCCAAATGCGCGATGGGTCCCCCGAACGACGTAAGTCCTAACTTCAAGAACGCTGCGAAGACTTCGCTCGCGGTTCCGCTGCGCGGAGCCTCTTTCGACGTCGCTATCTCCGCCTCGGACCGCATGTGTTCCTCACTCCATCACTTCCCTGTCTATCCTACTCGTCAGCCTGTCCCAGTTCGGTAGGATTCTGCACCCGCGCCCACTTCGTTTGGTTCATCAGGCGCCAACATGGCGGTGTCATACGTGATTCGTGCTCGGCGCACGTTGCAGACGAGCTCGTACGGAATGCGACCGGCGGCCTTCGCGATTTCAGTCACGCGGATGGTTTGTCCCCAGAGCTCGACTTCGCTTCCGATGATAGCGTCCGGCACCCGCGTAAGATCGACCATCAGCATGTCCATCGAAACGCGGCCGACGAGCATCGTGCGATGCCCATTTACCGCGACTGGCGTGCCGGACGGCGCTGTTTGCGGATAGCCATCTGCATAACCTGCGCAGACCAAGCCAACTCGCATCGGCTGCTTCGTAACGTACGTAGCGCCGTAGCCCAGCGATTCGCCGGCTGGCACGTCGCGGATCCCAAAGATGCGGCTGCAGAACGACATGACCGGCTGCAGGTTCGGTAGCTCGCAACCTTCGGGGGAGATTCCATAGAGCATGAGCCCAGGGCGGCCCCAATCTCTGCGCGCTTTTGGCCACCACAACAAAGCTGCTGAATTGCACATACTGCGATCGCCCGGCAGATCAAACGTCGCTGCGTCGAAGCGTTCGATTTGTTCTGCGGTCATCGCGCGATTCGGATCGTCTGCACAGGCGAAATGCGTCATCAGCGTGATCGCACGCACCTTACCGGTGGTTTGCAGCCGTTCGTAAGCGTTCCGTGCCACGGCGCAGGCGAGTCCTGCTCGATGCATGCCGGAGTCGATCTTGAGCCACACATGCAAACTGCTCGCATCGATTCGGCTGCTCTCGAGCATCTTGATCTGTTCATCGTGATGCACGACGAGCCACAGATCGAGCTTGCTCGCGAGTTGCAGCTCGGCTTCGTTGAAGACACCTTCGAGAATCAGAATGGGATTGCGCACTCCGGCGCTTCGCAGGGTCACTGCTTCGTCGAGGAACGCGACCGCAAAACCATCGGCTTCTGCCCCAAGCGCATCTGCGCATGCGAGCGAGCCATGCCCATAGGCATTTGCTTTGATGACAGCAAGCGCACGGCCGCCGTGCACGCGGCGCGCGAGCCGATAATTTGCACGCAGCGCACCGAGATTCACTATCACGTTTGTAGGACGACTCATGCTGCATCCTCGCGCTGCGGAATCAGTCGCGATCGCGGAACTCTCACGCGGTTGTAGCGCGAGAAGTCGAGTCCCTCGATGCGAATCGCGGGCCGATAGCCCGTTACCAGATCCGCAATCAATTGACCCGATCCACAGGCCATCGTCCAACCAAGCGTGCCGTGACCTGTATTGGTGAAGAGATTGCGATATTCGGTTGCGCCCACGATGGGCGTGCTGTCGGGCGTCATGGGCCGCAAGCCCGTCCAGAATTGCGCCTGCTCGAGCGCACCGCTTCCCGGAAACAGATCGTTCGTGACCATCTCTAACGTTGCGCGTCGTTTCGTAGGCTTGCTGAGATCGAAGCCGACGATCTCTGCCATGCCGCCCACGCGGATGCGATCGTCGAAACGCGTGATCGCGATCTTGTAAGTCTCATCTAGAACTGTGGAGACAGGTGCAGCTTCCTCACTCACGATGGGTGCAGTGAGCGAGTATCCCTTGACTGGATACACAGGCAGATCGACCCCGAGCGGTGCAAGCACGGAGCGTGAATAGCTGCCACAAGCGACGACATAAGCGTCCGCCGTGAATGTCTCGTTGGCGCTTCGCACACCCGTGACCTGCCCTGCCCTGGCGTCCACCGAATCGATCCGGCGGCCGAAGAGGAATGTCACACCGAGTTTCTTCGCTTCCTCAGCGAGCCGATTCGTGAACACATAGCAGTCGCCCGTCTCATCATTCGGCAGTTGCAGCCCGCCGGTCAGGCGATGCTGAACCTTCGCGAGTGCAGGCTCCACGCTTGCGAGCTGTCGGGACTCGAGCAGCTCATATGGCACGCCGGATTTTTCCAGCACGGCGATGTCCCGCCGCGCCGCTTCGAACTGCGCTCGTGTGCGAAACAACTGCAGTGTGCCAGCGGTGCGTTGTTCGTACTGGATGTCGATGTCCTCACGCAGTTGCCGCAGGCAATCTCGGCTGTACTCAGCCAACCGCAGCATGCGCTCCTTATTGATCGCATATCTCGCGGAGGAGCAGTTGAGAAGCATCGCCGCAAGCCAGCGCAGCTGATGTACGGTGCCGTCGGGACGAATCGATAGGGGCGCATGCCGTTCGAAGAGCCATCGCAGCGCTTTGAGCGGAATGCCCGGAGCTGCCCAAGGGGTCGAGTAGCCGGGCGACACTTGCCCAGCATTCGCATAGCTCGTTTCGAGCGCCGGTGCAGGTTGCCGATCGAGCACTGTGACCTTGGCGCCCCGCCGCGCCAAGTACCATGCGCTCGTCACGCCGACTACACCGCTGCCTAGAACAATGACGTGCATCAACACCCACCTACAGATGTTTCGAAACGCGAGTGTAGGAATGTCTTGGAAGCGACTTCCTCCGAAGATTCCAGGAAGGCAGCGTTTTTCACCGTCCTTTGAGCCCTGGCACCTGTCGCGGCAGTGAAAATCACTGGCGACTGCTCGACCACCCGCGCGCATACACATACCCTATACAAGATATCTGCATGTCCCGAGCTTCTATGCAAACCTTCGACCGCGCCGACCGAAAGATCCTCGACATCCTGCAACGTAATGGTCGCATCTCGATTACAGACTTAGCGCAGGAGGTCGGCCTGTCGGCGACACCGTGTGCAGAGCGCGTACGCCGACTCGAGCGCAACGGCGTGATCACGGGTTATCACGCGCGCGTTTCGCCCCAGGCGCTCGGTAAGAATCTGCTCGTGTTCTTGGAAATCAAGCTGTCCGCGAAATCGGATGAGGTATTCGAGAAGATCAGAAAGGAGCTGCAGCGGATGCCCGAGGTGATGGAATGCCATCTGGTGTCCGGCGACTTCGACTATCTGGTGAAGGCTCGGCTCGCCGAGATGAACGACTATCGGCGCTTGCTGGGCGAGATTCTGCAGCGTCTCCCCGCCTCTGCCGAGTCGCGAAGTTACGTCGTCATGGAAGAGATCAAAGAGACGTTCTATCTGCAGGTCTGACCCGAAACCGCGGAACGTTTCTCGAGCCTGCGTTCCCAGTTTGGGAGCGAGTGCCTCATGCCTGAAATGCCTGCGCAATCGATACAGATCTGGACGGTTGGCCATTCCACTCGATCCATCGAGGCATTCATCGAGCTCCTCGAGCAGCATGGGATCGAGGGCGTGGTCGATGTGCGTCGCTTTCCGGGTTCGCGTCGCCATCCGCAGTATGCGCGGGAGTCGCTCGAGGCGACGCTCCCCGAGCACCAGATTTCTTATCGATGGATGCCGGACCTCGGTGGTCGGCGTAGATCGCTTCCCGACTCGCCCAATACCGCTTGGCGTAACACGTCCTTTCGCGGCTACGCGGACTACATGGCGACGGATGAGTTCGCAAATGCATTCAACGAGCTCGTGAAGCTCGCTCGGCTTCAACGCACGGTGGTGATGTGTGCTGAGTTGTTATGGTGGCGATGTCACCGAGCCTTGATCTCGGACGCATTGCGCGTACAGGCCATCGACGTGATTCACATCGTGGACCCGACCCACACCGTATCGCACCCCTTCACCTCTGCTGCTCGCGTCATCGACGGACGCTTGAGCTACGCAGCGACGGACGAGCGGCAACAGATACAGCTTCTATAGGTCTTCGCGCGTTGGAACGAAGAATCGTTCCTGCAGCGTCAGTAGCTCTTTGCGATGGAGCTCTGCAAGTCGTTCGAGTCGCCTCTCACCTTTATCCGTCAGCTGCACGATGACGCGACGCCGATCGTGCTCGTCAGTGCGCCGCTCGACCAGGCCTAATGTCTCGCAGCGTGTCACGAGCGCGACGACGCCGTGGTGCTTGGCCTGCAGACGTTCGGCAAGCTCGGTCACAGTGGCCCACTCGCGCTCGGGGTAACCTTTGATATGCAGTAGAAGCTGGTACTGCAGCGGCGTCACGCCGTGTTTGCGGCTGATCTGCTCGCTATATCGAAGATAGCGGCGCAGCTCGTAACGAAAGTTGGCGAGCGTCTCGTACTGCTTCTTGGAGATTCGCGATCGTGTAGCGGCGGTCATTGTTCAAGTGTTTCCGGCACCCGTGGTCGCATCGTCCACGGTCTGCCTCATGGAGTCCAGCGCACGAAAGGCTATTACCAAAAGGCATAACGTCAAAGCCGAGTCTAATTTTGTATCACGTTGTGAGGTGTTACTGTGCCTGTCCGGACCACCCCAATGCATTCAGGCAGGAGATCGCGATGGCACTGCAACTTGGTGATACCGCCCCGGATTTCACAGCGACGACGACGCAAGGACCGATTCGTTTTCATGAATGGCTGGGAAAGGCCTGGGGCGTGCTGTTCTCGCACCCTAAGGACTTCACCCCCGTCTGCACGACGGAGCTCGGGTACACCGAGAAGCTGCGCCCTGAGTTCGAGAAGCGAAACGTCAGAGTCATCGGTCTTTCGGTTGATGCGGTGGGCGATCACGAACGATGGGCGGACGACATCGAAGCCACGCAAGGCGCACGCCCGCGCTTCCCGCTGATCGGCGATGCCGATCGAGCAGTCTCCACGCTTTACGGCATGCTGCATCCAAAGGCGAGCACCACACTGACCGTGCGTTCCGTGTTCATCATCGACCCGTCGAAAGTGATTCGCGCGATGATCACCTATCCAGCAAGCACGGGTCGAAACTTCGATGAGATTCTCCGGGTCATCGACTCCTTGCAGCTCACGGATCAGCACAAGGTGGCCACTCCAGTGAACTGGAAGCCGGGCGATGAGGTGATCATCGTCCCGTCACTCACGAACGAAGATGCGCGCAAGCTCTTCCCGCAGGGCTGGAACGAACAACG
Source organism: Pseudomonadota bacterium (assembly GCA_023417315.1). GTDB lineage: Bacteria > Pseudomonadota > Gammaproteobacteria > Steroidobacterales > Steroidobacteraceae > Steroidobacter. Next base: position 55,682 of record JAEZFW010000068.1, on the reverse strand, counting down.
CCCCTATCTGCGGACGCTGAAGCTCGGGTCCTAGCAGGCGGTTCGATCAACGCCGATGAGTATCCCCTCTAAAGAGGTCCAGGATCAGATCAGGGCCGTGGATCCATGGCTGACGGCCCCCTTCGATACGCAGACCGCGGCGACGCTCCAACATCTCGTCCACCAGCTGAGTGGAGCTCAGCGAATGTGGTTGAGCGGATTTCTTGCCGGAAGCGCTGCGATCGCCGCACCTGCAATCGCGGCAAGCGCGTCCGATCAACAGCAAGCTGCGGTCACTGTGCTGTACGGATCACAGAGCGGCAACTGCGAACGGCTCGCTACGCAGATCGGTGAGGCATTGTCGAGGCGCGGACTTCCGTACGTCGCCCTCGACATGCTCGACTGTCGAAAGGCCCATCTCCAAGAGGCCAAGAGGCTGCTCGTAGTCGTGAGCACGCACGGCGAGGGCGATCCGCCCGATCGTGCTGCTGCGCTCTACGAGCTCCTTCACAGTCGCAAAGCGCCCGCTCTCGGTCATCTGACCTACTCCGTCTTGGCCCTTGGCGATTCGAGCTACGAGAAGTTCTGCGAGACCGGTCGGCAATTCGACACACGGTTATCGGCGCTGGGCGCTCGATCGCTTCACGCGCGCGTCGATTGCGACGTCGATTTCGAACAAGCCGCGCAAGCCTGGATCGATGCAGTTGTCGATCGCATCGCGCATGAGCACGGCGACGCATCGACAGCATCGAGTGCGGGTATTCCTCAACGTACGCTCGCTCCCGTTGCGAACGCCTATACGAGAAAGAACCCGTTCCTCGCGCCTGTCCTTGCAAACGATCGATTGACCGCGCGCCATTCAGATCGGGATGTCCGCCATCTCGAGCTGTCGCTTGAGGGATCAGGCATCCATTACGATCCGGGCGATGCGCTCGGGATCGTCGTGCGCAATGCACCTGAACGTGTGAACGCCTTGCTCGCAGCACTGCCCTATCGTCCAGACACATCAGTTTCGTTCGAGTCAACAGAGCGATCTCTTCGTGAGGTGCTGCACGTGTGTGAGATCGGGCGCGTCACAAACACGTTCGCCAAGAAGTACCTCGAGCGCAATGGCGCAGCAGATCGCTCCCCGTACCTAAGCGAAGATGCTCAGGGCGTGCAGCTCATCGACTTCCTTCGTCAGCATCCACCGGGAGGGATCTCAGCGCAAGACTTCGTAAGCGTGCTGCGTCCGCTTGCTCCACGGCTCTATTCGATCGCATCGAGCCCGCGTGCCACCCCGGACGAGGTTCATCTCACGATCGCACTGGTGACATTCGAGCTGAATGGGGAGATTCATCATGGTGTGGCCTCGAGCCAGATCGCGGATCTCGCCGGGGAAGATGCGGTCGCGCCTGTGTATCTCCATCGCAATCCCAATTTCCGCCTGCCGGCAGATCCAAACACACCGATCATCATGATCGGCCCTGGCACAGGTGTTGCGCCGTTTCGCTCGTTCATCGCGGAACGCGAGGCGCTCGGCGCGCGCGGACGCAATTGGTTGTTCTTTGGCGGGCGCCACTTCCGCTCGGACTTCCTCTATCAGACCGAGTGGCTCGACTATCGAAAGCGCGGCGCCCTCCATCGCATCGAGCTCGCGTTCTCGCGCGATCAATCCGAGAAGATCTATGTCCAGCACCGTATGCGTGCGCACGGCCGCGAGCTGTATGAGTGGCTACAGGAAGGAGCGTGTGTGTACGTATGCGGTGATGCACAGCACATGGCGCATGACGTGCAGGCTGCCCTGCTCGACATCCTGAAAGAGCACGGTGGCCGTTCGACGGAGCGCGCCGCAGAGGAGCTCGTGGAGCTCCAGCGCGCGCGTCGTTATCAACGAGATGTGTATTAAATGAGCTTGGAACGTACTTCGGATGTATCCCGGCCGCTGTCCGAGCTGCACGACAACGAGCAGCTCAAGCACGACAGTCGCTACCTTCGAGGCACGATTGAGGAGAGTCTGCGCGATCCTGTCACGGGCGCGGTCACGGACGACGACACCAAGCTGCTTAAATTCTTCGGAATTTATCAGCAGGACGATCGCGATCTGCGGGAGGAGCGTCGACGTGCCAGGCTCGAGCCGCAGTTCCAGTTCATGGTGCGAGTGCGATTGCCGGGCGGGGTCTGCACGCCGGAGCAGTGGCTTGCGTTGGACGCGGCGGCGCGCGATACGGCCAACGGCACGCTGCGTCTGACTACCCGTCAAACGTTCCAGTTTCACGGCGTCTTCAAGTCGAATCTCCGCCGTCATGTGCAAAGTATCTTTGCGGCGGGTCTGGACACGATCGCGGCGTGCGGCGATGACAACCGCAACGTGATCTGCAGTGCCAATCCCCTCCTCTCGCCGGCGCACGCAGAGGTGAGCGAGTTGGCGCAGCGGATCGGACGACATCTCTTGCCGCGCACCGGCGCATATCGAGAGATCCTACTCGAGCAAGATGCGCAGCCGGTGAATGGTGAGGAAGAGCCGCTCTACGGCAGAACGTACCTACCTCGCAAGTTCAAGATCGCGCTCGCGGTACCACCGAGCAACGATGTCGACGTTTTCGCGCACGACCTTGGGTTCGTCGCGATCGTCGAGCAGGCGCGCATCGTCGGCTACAATGTGCTCGTCGGTGGCGGCATGGGAATGACTCATAAAGTGCCGGCGACGTTTCCGCGGCTGAGCGACGTCGCCGGCTTCTGTGCACCCGAAGACGTCATTAGGGTCGCTGAGCACACCATGTGCATCCAGCGCGACTTCGGCGATCGCAAGAACCGAGCGCACGCACGATTCAAGTACACGATCGAGGATCGAGGCGTCGATTGGTTCAGAGCGGAGCTTGCGTCGCGGCTGGGTCATCCACTCGAGGCAGCTCGGCCGTTCCGTTTCGACAGCTCCTCTGACGCTTATGGTTGGCAGGAAGGGTTGGACGGACGATGGCACTACACACTATTCATCGAGAACGGTCGTGTGGCAGATCTGCCCGGCCGCGCCCTGATGAGCGGGCTACGCGAAATCGCCCGGATGCACGACGGGGTCTTCGCCCTCACCACAAACCAAAATCTCACGATCGCAGGCGTCAAGAGCACTGATCGTGCTCGAATCGAACAGCTGCTCCTCTCACACGGGATTGCAAACGAGCCGGGAGTGAGTCGGCTGCGTCAATATTCGATGGCCTGCGTGGCGTTTCCAACCTGCGGCCTGGCGATGGCCGAAAGCGAACGATATCTACCCAACTTGATCACTGAGCTCGATCGTATTCTCGCGGAACTGGATCTTCAGGACGCGCCGATCACCCTGCGAATGAGCGGCTGTCCGAATGGCTGCTCACGACCTTACCTCGGCGAGATAGCATTGGTTGGCAAAGGGCCGGGTAAGTACAACCTATATCTCGGCGCGAGCGCGAGCGGGGACCGGCTCAATTCTCTCTACAAAGAGAACATTGGCGAGGAGCAGATTCTCTCGATACTGCGCGACTTGCTGAGTCGATATGCGACTCAGAGACACGATGTCGGCGAGCCGTTCGGCAATTTCCTTATTCGCTCCGGTATCGTGAGTGCAATGACCGCAGGTCGCCACTTCCAACGTACGGCCGACATTCCTCTTGCCGCAGCCGTCTAGCAGCCAACAGCAGGTTATCCCAAACGACCTCTCAGTAATTCCTCGATTGCGACTCGGCGCGGCGTGAAAGCTTCGAGCAACACTTCTATGCATCTTTCCGGACGCGCTTGGCCGCACATGAAGATGTCGAGAGCCGCGTACTGCTGCTCCGGCCAAGCATGAATCGATATATGACTCTCCGCCGATAGAGCGACACCGCTGATGCCGCCGTTTGGTGCCAAGGAATGAAGATGAAGGTGGAGCACCGTTGCCCCCGCGACCTCCGCGCATTTGCGTAGCGTGCTCTCAACCAATGCGAGCTCGGATAAGTGGTTCGCTCCGAACAGATCGATCAGCAGGTGCGCGCCTGCACATCGCACGCCGGCCCGCTCGATGAAATAGTCCTGATTGGCGGGCTGCGGGAGCGTGCTTTCCGTCAGCGTGGCCGTGCACTCCTGGCGCACGAGCTCGAGGTTGAGAACGGATTTAGACCCAAGCCGTGAACGCCCTTGCCTATGCACGTGCACCGACATCTCGTGCTGATCCTCGTGAATGTTACGCTGAGACAATCAAGAGTCGACGAGCTCGCCGAGAGGGCTTGTCGTCACGGGCAGGCCCGTTGGCAGCGAGGCGGGCGTCGCGTTGTCGCGCTGCTGAGCCTGTTGCCGCGTGTTCGCGCGCGCAGATATCGCGAGGATGTCGCAAGACATCCTGCGGAACACTTGGTCGGCCACGCTACCGAACAGCATTCGCTTGAGCGTGAACCAACGGCTGGTTCCGATGATGACGAGCTCCGACCCTGAGTTGCGCAGGCTCTGTTCGATTGCGTCGCACGGCCGCGCCGCTTCCACTACGACTTCGACCCGCGACAGATCGACTCCTTCCGTTGAAAGCTTCTGTAGAACCTCACGACTGAGAACGCCGCGCCAATGGCGTCTATGCGCGGCAAGTTGCTCCTCGATGTCGGTTGGCACCAAGCCATGGTAAGGCGGAGTGAATGCGTGAACGATCCAGGTGTACGCATCTCGTAAGAGACCCATCGATGCGGCGATTCGCGCAACCTGCACCGATGTCTTGGATAGATCGGTCGCGAGCACGACATTGCGATAAGGCTCGACGCCGCGTGCGTTGACGAGTAACACCGGTCGATGTGTGGCGCGGATGACGCGTTCCGCTGTCGTTCCAATCACGGGATCTAGGCGTTGTCTTCTCGGACGCGCCATCACGATAATGTCGGGTTTCCAGGCCTGCGCGGCGCCGATGATGGCCTGAATGGGCGTGCTCACGCTCACGGACACGTCTGCGTTCGCCGCGCCGAACTTCTTCGCGCGCTCCGCAAGCGTGAGAAGCTGTGCCTGAGCACGGGCAATTTTCATGCGTAGAACCCTGCCGGCATGTGATTCTGCGACGGCGTGGACGAAAAGGATCTCCGCCTTCAGCTGTTGCGCGAGCAGAGAAGCACGTCGCGTCGTGTTGTCGGATCGCGCAGTCAGGTCCGTGGCGCAGAGGATGCGCTGAACAGCAATCGTATCGTCGCAGTCTCGCAGGGCATTTCCAGAGATTCTCGAGACCGCCGGCGCACGATCGCGCGTCATCATTGGGACCTCCTCGAACTTCGTTCAGCGATTGGATCTTTCTTCTACTCGAGACCGTAAGTTAGATCCATTAGAATTATTCTTCGCGAAGATTAGGTATAGGTTAATCCATGGCTCTTCACATTCCGCGCCTCAACTATCAGCATCTCTTGTACTTCTGGGCGGTGGTGCGCACTGGGAGCCTGCGGCAGGCATGCGAAGAACTGAAACTCTCCGCCCCTACCGTCAGCGCGCAGCTGCGTACGTTCGAGGAACGCATCGGCGAGAAGCTGCTGATGAAATCAGGCCGCACGCTCGTGCCGACCGAAGTGGGCCGCTTGGTCTTCACGTACGCGGAGGAGATCTTCGGTCTCGGCAGTGATCTCTTGAGCGCGCTGGCGCAACGTCCAACGCACCGGCCCATGCGTTTGGCGGTGGGCGTCGACGATGTGGTGCCCAAAGAGATCGTGCAGCGGCTGCTCGAGGCGGTGTTGTCGTTGAAGCACCCTGTGCAGCTCATCTGCCGCGAAGGAACCTTGGCTCACCTCCTCGCCTCCTTGCAGGTCCATGAGCTCGACATCGTCATCTCGGATGCGCCCGCGACGCCGAGCGTGAACATGCGCTCCTACAACCATGTGCTCGGTGCGTGTGATGAGGTCTGGATGGCGACGCCGGCGTTAGCGAAACGTCTGAGCAATCAATTCCCGAAATCCCTGAATGGCATCCCAATGCTCTTGCCAACGGACGACACGGCCATTCGCGGCTCGCTCGATCAATGGCTCGACAAGCAGGGCGTGCGGCCTTTTATCGTGGGGGAGTTCGAAGATTACGCATTGCTGCGCGAGTTCGCGCGCCACGGCCGCGGTGTGGCCCCAGTACCTGAGGTGCTCGCTGATCAGTTCAGAAAGGAATCCGGGCTCGTGGCGCTCGGCACCGCGGGCAAAGTTCGCGCTCAATTCTTCGCCATTTCAATGGAGCGCAAGCTCCGACATCCCGCGGTGGTTGCGATACTCGAGAAGGCGGCCGTCGTATTTGAATAGTATCAAGGGCCACCCTCGCGAGATCATTGACTAGGTTGCAAGCTAGGCCGCATCGCCGCCAGGAGGCACGCCTTTCACCGGCTCGTAGTGACTCAACCACATGACGAGCTGCGCCTTCCCTTCGGTTGCATCTCGAACATGCGCGGGATACCCCACCAACTCGGTTAGGGGCGCGGTGGCGCGCAACACACTGTAGAGCTGGTTCTGCTCGGCATCGATCAATCTTGCATTTCGTCGTAGCAAGTCGTCGCGCAGCCACTCGAAGTGTCGCGGCTCGCACCGAATACGCAATCCCATATGAGGCTCTTCCAAGTGGGTTCCTTGGTGATAGCGGACTTTGGGCGGGCCTACCCGCACTTCGTTGCCATACACATCGCGGAGCAAGGCGATCGGGCGCTCCAGCGCGAGCTCCGTTTCAGCCAGCATCGTGAGGCCACGACGCGAGGGCTCGAATGCGATCTCCTTGCCGGGCCTCAGCACCTCCATCGCTTTATGCGCGAACGACAAGTTGAAGCGATCTATGCTGTACGAACACTCACACTCGATTGGAAACCTGGAATACATCGCTCTCTCCCGCGACTCTGCTGCGAAACTCGGCGATCGCTCGCCGACCGTGTCGAGAGGCCCGGCTCCCACGCTCTATGTGCGTGGAAGCCGGGTACGCGGAAGAAAGATGGCGTTTGCGGCGCGAAGCACGAGCACGGGTTCAGCTCGCATCGCGCGGAGAGTCGAATGTCGGCAGAGCCTGACGAGTTGCAGCGTCATGAGGGCGTTTATAGCTCACGTCGTTCGATTTGCAAGCGGTCGGGTTCTTGACTGGCGAAGTCGAGATAATATGCTGCGATCATGACCATCGCGTGTGTGATCCAGTCCGCATCCAAGCCGGGAAGTCGCCTCATCCAGGGCTCCGTACCCCGGGCGTAGCGCAGCTGCCCCGGGGAAAATGCGTTTCGAACGCTCTCTCTCGCCTCGCTCGCGCGCTGCAAATTTCCACGCCTGAGCTGCGCACGCGCATCTGCACGTGCGGCCCTGGCCCTTCAATCCATAGACGAGTGCCGCCATCTTGCCGACTATTCGTGCCCGCATCGATCAAATCATCGAAGATGTCATTCGCCGCAATCGTGGCGAAACCGAGTTTCACCAGGCCGTGCGTGAAGTCACCGAGTCGCTCGAGCCGGTGCTGCGCAAGCATCCGCAATATGCGGAGCACAAGATCATCGAGCGCATCTGCGAGCCCGAACGCCAGATCATTTTTCGCGTGCCGTGGCAGGACGACCAGGGCGAGGTGCACATCAACCGCGGCTTTCGTGTCGGATTCAACAGTGCGCTGGGCCCATACAAGGGCGGATTGCGTTTCCATCCGTCCGTGTACTTGGGAATCGTCAAGTTCCTCGGATTCGAACAAGTCTTCAAGAATGCGATCACGGGCATGCCGATCGGCGGGGCCAAAGGCGGTGCGGATTTCGATCCTAAAGGGAAGTCCGATCGCGAGGTGATGCGGTTCTGTCAGAGCTTCATGACCGAACTGTATCGACACCTCGGTGAGTTCACCGATGTGCCGGCTGGAGACATCGGGGTTGGGACGCGCGAGATCGGCTACCTCTTCGGTCAGTACAAGCGAATCACGAACCGCTACGAATCCGGCGTGCTCACTGGCAAGAGCCCGCAATGGGGCGGCGCGCTCGTGCGCCGTGAAGCAACGGGCTACGGGCTAGTCTATTTCGTCGACGAGATGCTCAAAGCCAAGGGCGAGTCGCTCGAAGGCAAGACCTGTGTCGTATCTGGAAGCGGTAATGTCGCCATCTACGCAATCGAAAAGCTCCAGATGCTAGGCGCGAAAGTCGTTGCTTGCTCCGATTCGGACAGCGTCGTGTTTCATCCCGACGGACTCGATCTCGCCACGTTGAGTCGCCTCAAGGAAGTCGAGCGGCGCAGGCTTCGGCACTATGCAGAGGAGTTCCCGCAGGCGCAGTGCTTGAAGGCTGGTTCGCTGTGGACGATACCGTGCGATGTCGCTCTGCCCTGCGCCACTCAGAACGAGCTCGATGCAGAAGATGCACGAACGCTCATCGCGAATGGCTGCAAGCTGGTAGCGGAAGGCGCGAACATGCCGACCACACCTGCCGCGATCCGTTTGTTGATGGAGGCGGCAGTCGCGTACGGGCCCGGCAAAGCAGCCAATGCAGGTGGCGTCGCAACATCGGCGCTCGAGATGCAGCAGAACGCGAGCCGGGATGCCTGGACGTTCGAATTCACGGAGCGTCGCTTGCAAGAAATCATGAGAAGGATCCATCGAGATTGCTATGAGACTGCGGCCGAGTTCGACAGCCCTGGCAATTACGTCGTCGGCGCGAACATCGTAGGGTTCCGCCGCGTTGCCGAAGCGATGCTCGCGTTCGGTTTGATCTAGGCGATGTGATCGAAACAGCGTCACGGCTGCACAGGCTGCATCGCCGCTTAGCTAAAATCTAAGATGCACATAGAATAATTCTAATCGACCAAAGCTTCTCCGCGCGGTAGAACTGTTGTTTGCTGCGCGGCGGTGTCGCCGTGTCAGCCCGGATCTGTTGAACGCCCGAGGTGAATGGAATGGAGAAGCGAATCGTTTTGAGCCGGCACGATGCAGCGCGTTTGCGTGCGCTCATCAGTCATCAGCGCATGCTGACCGACGCAGACCGAGAAACGCTCCTCGACTTGCGTGAGGAGATCGATCGCGCCTTCATCGTGGAGGACGATCGTCTTCCTGAGGATGCCGTGGCGCTCGACTCACGAGTGCTCGTGCGAGATCTCGCGACCGGCAAGTCGCGCGTCTACACGTTGGTGAGCCCATCGCAGGCTGACCTCACGGACGGCCGAGTCTCGGTCCTTGCGCCGCTCGGTACTGCGCTGCTCGGCTATCGAACAGGAGATGAAGTCGAGTGGAACATGCCCGGCGGGTGGCGACGCTTGCGCATCGAAGCGGTGCTCCATGACAGTCGTTCGCCGGATGGTCCGCCAACGCATCCGTCGCCCGATCGTCTCGCGGCCTGACGACATGCTGCTCACTGCGAATAGCACACCCGAGCGTGTCGCGATCCATGTCGTGCCAACACAGTCCGCCGTGAGGCCGAGGATACTGTGCGCGATGGACCTTTCTTCGCGATCGGAGCTCGCTTTGAAACGAGCGGTGCGTTTGTGCGATTCCGTGGACGGCCAACTCATGTTGCTCCATGTCGTGGCTGACGATGTGCCCCTGCGGCTAGCTGGGCGTCGAGCCGAACGTGCACAGACCGCTCTCGAGTGGTATGCGAAGGAGCTGCGGCATTTGCGCCGAGCACCGGAGCTCTCCGTTCGTATCGGTGCACCCTATTCCACGATCGCTCGAGCGGCACGTGAATGGGGCGCAGATCTCATTGTAGTCGGGAGACCGCGCAAACGTTCGGCAAGTCTGCTTCGCTACACCAGCGCTGAGCGCATCGCGCATGGAAGGCGAGCGCCAGTGCTCGTCGTCAACAGCGAAGCGAGAGGCGACTATCGTGGTGTGACGTTCTATGCACGACGTTCGCTCGAGCTCTTCGTGCAACTCGCAGATCGATTCGACCTATACGATACAGCCCATGTCGCCGTTGCCTCCCCTGCATCCCGAGTCGTCGATCTCGCCCATGGACTTGCAGCGCTCCCGGGCATCCGCAACATCGCTCTCGCGACGGCGATTCGTCACCGGACACATCGCCGCGCGCAGCGGATGTTCGAGGACGCGGGGATCCACCTGCTCGGATTCGAGATCGTAACTGGACGTCCGACACCGCGGAAGCTCCTCGCGCGCATCAAGCAGGCGAATCGGCCGCAGCTCTTAGTGACTGCAGTCAATCGCACTTCGTTGCTCACGCGGGCGCGGCAACGCACGCTTGCTCTTCTCGCGCTGCGCACTCAGGCGTGCGACGTGCTCATCACGTCGCATACTCATCTACAACAGATTCAGGGTGCGGCGCACGATCGCGCCACGTCCTACGGAGATTACCAAAGCGCACGCTGTTGATCGCGATTACCAAAGCGCACGCTGTTGATCGCGAGACGAACCTTCGTGTCGTGCCGCATCGGCGCACCTCCTTCTTTATCAGTAATCTGCGCGTGCGTCCTCGCGTCGTACGCCACCATGACGAGATGAGTCGCGGTTGGGAGACGACGGATTGTTCGGACCGCGAGTGCAAGCTCTTCGTCTTGTCACGCGCGACTGGCGTCCCGCATGCTGCATGTCAATGCTCAGCATGGCGATGCGCCTATGTCTTCTAGAAGAACCCTACCCAGTCAGCTACCGCGAGAAGAAACCGCCGGCAACATTTGGTTTGAAACCAAATGGGGCATGACGATGTTCGTTCTCGCAGCGTGCCTGGCCGCTTCGGGGCTGATCCTCTACCTCGCGATCTACATGGCCTGGTTATAGATAGCCCTGGTTATTGAGCGTTGCGTATAGCTCTTCGGAGCGGCTCCGATCTAATCCGGAACTAACTCAGCGCTCCCATAGAGGGGCGCAGCGAAGGCACTTGCGCGAGCGGATGTCGCGCGAGCTGTTCGAATTCGAGCACATCGTGTGAGCTCAGGATGCGTACTGCCTTGCCGTGATTGCGCTTGAGCTCTCGCAACCGTTCCTGATTTGCGAGTCGCGCGGTACGGTCCTTCTCCATCATCCATTGGTAGAAGCGCAGCCCAGGTGTGCAGCGCGGTCGTCCGACGTTCATTTCTTGGTGATAGAAATAGGCGTCTCCCGTCTGGAAAAGCCAATAACCGCCGGTGCGCTGCACGGCGACGCCCGCGTGTCCCAGCGTGTGGCCTAATAGGGGTACGAGTAGGATCTCGGGAGGAAGATCATCCAGCGCACGCACGTAGTCGAAGCCGTACCATTTCTCCCCCGCCATCTCCGAGTAGCCGCGCCAGTTCGCATGCGTGGACCACTGTTGGGGCCGATAGCGCATGCGATCGAGTACGGTGCTTTGCGCGCGTGCGGAGTCTCGTTCAGTCATGAGCATATGCACTTTCGCTTCGGGAAAATCATCGAGCCCGCCTGCGTGATCGAAATCGAGATGGGTGAGCACGATGTGGCGCACGTCCTTAGGGTCATAACCGAGATTTTGGATCTGCCTGAAGGCAGTGAGCTCGGCGCGGAACTCCGGTGCGAGCAGCGTCAGAAAGAATCGACTGAGACATGACGGCGGATTCTCGACGTCGCGCAGGCCGAATCCGGTGTCGACGAGCACGCGGAGGGTCGGTGTTTCGATGAGAGGCAGTGACATGCAAGTCTTCCGCGCAGTCCGTGCGTGTGGCCGTCCATGAGCGCGCCTCCCAGCGGACAAGAGGAGACGCAATTGAGGTGGTGAATAAGCATGTGCGAATGGATGCATTCCCTAGATGACAGAGCAACGACACCGATATAGACGCTGTTCCCCGTGAGCAGCCGAATGAGTGGCGCTGCGATGGAACACCGATTCGCGTGAGCCGTTGCGTTCTCACGTCCGTCATCAGTTCCTTTCAGTTAGGGGAGAACGTCCATGACTTTAGCCTTGTTCGAGGATCAAGGGACTGCACTTGATCGCCAACGCTTTACCTGGCGAGAGCTTGCGGGTAAGCCGATCAGCAAGCTCGATGACGACGCCTTCACTCGCGTCCGCGTGATCCTGATGAACGGCCTCGAGAACGAGGCCTTACGCTTTCAGCATGCGGCCGCACGCTTCAATGGTGATCTGCGCCTGCCTCTTGCAGACGTCCGCCGTGTCGAGCATCACCAAGCCACGATGATCAACTGGCTGCTCGGTGCGGATCATTCTCCGCTCGAGACGACGATTGGCTACGAGCAAGTCGCGATCGAGATCACCGCCGCTTTGGCTCAGCAGGAACCGGATCCGTATCTGGCGCAGAACTATCGCTTCGGTCTGCTCGAGGATTTCGATCACATGTATCGGTACTCTGCCCTCCTCGACCGGCTCGAAGGTAAGGATTCGAACAACATCTTGCAGAGTTACACGGATGTGATGCCGGGCCGTCCGACCGTCGTGGAACATCGCGCGCCAGAGAACGACCTGCGACGTCCGTTCGATCGCCGCACCGCCGCTCCGGTCACCAAGATGAATGCGCTCACCTTGACCGCTGCCGAGCAGCAGACGCACAACTACTACATGAACATCGGGCCGTTGTTCGCGGACCCGGTGGCTCGACAGTTGTACGCGGAGATTGCCTCGATCGAACAGCAGCACGTGACTCAGTACGAATCGCTGCTCGACCCGACGCAGACGCTGCTCGAGAACTGGCTGCTGCATGAAGCGATGGAGGTCTACAACTATTACAGCTGCGTCGAGGCGGAGCCCAATCCTCGCATCAAAGCAATTTGGGAACGGATGCTCAGCTACGAGCTGGGACACCTGCACTTAGTAGCTGAGCTGTTCAAGAAACATGAGCGACGTGACCCACAGGAGGTCGTGGGGGAGCGCTTACCGACTCCGATCCCCTTCGAAAGCCAGCGCGAGTTCGTACGCGAGACCTTGGCGCGAGAAGTCGACCTGCGTCCGAGTGGCCCGGACTTCGTGTCGCTCGAGGAAGAGCCGCAAAGCTCGATCGACTATCGCAATCACATGAACTCGCAAGGATCGCCGAGCGAGGCGGTCTCGACAGGGTATGTGTGGCGCCCCGGTACGGAGCTCACGCGCAAGGTCGCCAATCTTTGAACATTTGAGAGAGTGACTAGATATGCAAGAGTCAATCGATTCCACCCGAATGGGTGCAAACCGAACGGGGATGCAGACGTCTCCTGCCCATGCGAAGGAGATGATGGACAACACAGAGCTCGAGCTGGGAACGGGCGCGGTCATCGACGGCGAGGCGCTGGCAGAAGTGCGCTCGGAGTACATCAAGGAAGCCGATCCGCTCGGATCGATCCCTCCGCCCACCACGGCAAAAGGCGCGCTCAAGAGCGGCGCAAAGATGCTGACGGGCAATCGTCCTCAGGTCTTCATCGACAAGCTCGCGGAGCGCCTTGCCTATGAGCGCGGTGGAACCCGGCTGTACGATGCTGTGATCGTGAAGTTCATCGCGCACTCGGACGAGTTGCCTGGCGCCACGGTGTCAGAGCTCGAGCACATTCGCGACGAGGAAGCAGCGCATGCGCTCCTCATCAAGGAGTGCATCGAGCAGCTTGGCGCTGATCCGACGGCGCAGACGCCCAGTGCGAATCTTGTCGGCGTCGAGACGATGGGTTTCCTGCAAGCGGTTTGCGATCCGCGCACGAGCCTCGCTCAGACGCTGCATGCCACACTCGCCGCGGAGTTGGTGGATGAAGCAGGGTGGGAAACCCTGATCGCGCTTGCGGAAAATATGGGTCAGACCGATATGGTGAAACGGTTCCGTGAGGCCGAGGAGCACGAGCAAGAACACATCTTCAAGATACGAGGTTGGTACGAATCGCTCACCTTGGAATCGAGCGAGCTCATGTGATTCCGAGCGGCTGCATGCATGCTCTCCCCTTCCGCGGGGGAGGGTGTGCAGCTCTTTCGGAAACAGGAGGATTTGTAAGACGTATCAGCTAGTACATACACTCCACACTGCCTTCCCCTCGTGTGGAGCTTCCGATGCAACTGGACCACGTATTCGCCGCCCTCGCCTCGCCGCAAGAACCGGCCCGAACCGTCGTCGAACTCGCAACTCGGATCGCGAAGCTCTCGGGTGCGAATCTGGTCTTGTTTCACGCGGTCTACAGCTCTGCGCTCAGCGGCAGGCCTTTCTTCGATACGACTCGCCTGGCCCGCTCGCGAGGATCGCTCGTCGCTGAGCGCACGCGTCAACTCGAAGATCTCGCCCGAGAGATACGAGCCGACGGCATCGATGCGAGCACTCATGTGGTGTGGGAAGAGCCTGCATACGAGTCGATCATCCGTGCCGCAATCCGCGAGAATGCCGACCTTGTGTTCGCAGGCCCGCATGAGGGCGAGCGAACGAATGTGCCCTTCTCATTGCGACAGACCGATTGGCAGCTGCTCCGCTACTGCCCTCGCCCACTGTGGATGGTTCGCGTTCGCGAAGCTCGCTCCGGGCCGATCATCGCCGCCCTCGATCCGATGCATCTGTACGACAAGCCCGCATCGCTCGATGCTGCGCTACTCGATGCGGCGAGTCGCCTCGCGAAGCTGTTAGGCACGCAGGTGCACGCCGTTCATTGTGTTCCCGAGTCCGCCCTTCCATTGGGCAGCAGCAAGGGAGCTCATGAGGCGCTATGTGAGAAGGCACGCAAGCGATTACAGCGCAGCGTGAAGAAGTTCGGGGTGGCGGCGGACAACGTCCACGTGTTGAGTACCCTGCCCGAGCGCGGTATTCCCGAGCTCGCCCGCGAGCTCGATGCACAGCTTCTCGTGATGGGAGCGATCAGCCGCCGGGGACTCAAGCGTTTCGTCATCGGCGATACCGCCGAGCGTCTCATCGACGCGGCGCCCTGCGACCTGCTCATCATCAAACCCGATAAGTTCAAGCTAGTACTCGGGCGAACCAAGCGCGAGCGCGTGATTCTGCCGAAGGGAGCCTGACGCTCGGGTATCTGATTCTGTCCTGGAGAATTTCACGTGGCACAGACTCGCATGCCGGCTATGTTCTTCGGTCACGGAAATCCGATGAATGCGCTTGCCGATAACAGTTGGACTCGAGGCTGGCGCGCGCTCGGTACTTCGATCCCAAAGCCAAAGGCGATCTTGTGCGTGTCCGCACACTGGTACATGCCAGGGACTGCCGTCACCGCGATGACGCAACCGCGTACGATCCACGATTTCGGTGGATTCCCTCGACCTCTTTTCGAAGTCCAGTATCCGGCACCCGGGTCCGCCGAGCTCGCCTCACGAGTGCGCGAGCTGCTGAGTCCGCTCAGCGTAGGTATGGATCAAGCATGGGGTCTCGATCACGGCACATGGTCCGTGCTCATTCACGTGTATCCCAAGGCGGATGTGCCCGTCGTGCAGCTGAGCATCGATGAGACTCAACCGGCGAGCTGGCACTATGACATCGCGAAACAGCTCTCACCGCTGCGTGAGGAAGGTGTGCTGGTCATGGGCAGCGGTAATCTCGTGCATAACCTGCATACGTATGGCTGGGGTCGACGCGAAGTACAACCGTACGACTGGGCGATTCGCTTCGAAGCGCTCGCACGTCAGACGCTGCTGGCGGGTAATGTCGCGCCCTTGATCGAGTACGAGCGCCTAGGCCGAGATGCGATGCTTTGCGCCCCCACGCCGGACCATTACCTGCCCCTCTTGTACGTACTTGCACAGCACCAGCCGATGGAGTCGATCAGCTTCCCTGTCGAAGGATTCGATGGCGGTTCCATCTCGATGCTGGCGATTCAGATCGGTTGAAGGTTTTCACTCGCTCTCGAGTGTATCTTCGACATACAGCTTCTCGATCAGCACGACCACGACGGCGGTGAGCGGAGTCGCAACCGCAACGCCTACCGGCCCGACGAGTACTCCAAGCAGGACCTGCGCGCCGATCGTCAGCGCCGGAGGTAGATGCACGCTTCGCTGCTCGATCAACGGCGTCAACACGTACCCCTCCAGAAGTTGGATGAAGAAGTACAACAAGAGTACGTAGACGACTTGTATCGTGCCATCCCCCAGCGCGACCAGCACACCGGGTACGGCGGCCAGGATTGGGCCTGCAAATGGCACGAAGTCGAGTGCACCCGCGAGGATGCCCAAGCCCGCGGCGAAGGGAACACCCAGCAGCGACAAGCCGAGCGCCGTCGTGATTCCGACGATGGTCATCCCGACCGCGCGACCGAATAACCACCAGCGCAAGGTATGACCGATTGCATCGAGTATTTCTCGTGCCCTTGCGCGTTCGGACGGATTGACGAGTCGAATGAGGCCGCGTCGATACCAACGAGGATTGATTGCGACATACACACCGACGAACAGCACGACGGCGATGTTCACGAGGGCACCCAGCGTCGTGGAGAATGCCTGTGAAACAGCGGCCGCATCCGTGCCCTCGCCGCCCGCCCGTTCCACCAGGACAAGAATCTGCCGGCCCCATACCTGTCCGCGCAGCTGCTCATCGAGCTCTTTCCACACTTGCGATAAGCTGGCATTCAACTCGCCGAACTGATCGGCGATCTCGGTGACGAGAAGCCAACCGCCGCCGACGACGAGTAGGAACAGCACTAACAGCGCGAGTCCCATGGACACTTTGGGTGGAATGCGCGAGTGCTCGCTCAGGAGGTCGGCCGCCCCGCGAATCAGGACCGCGAGCAAGATGCCGCCGAACAGGATCAAGAGGACGTCGGCCGCGATCACGACGACTGCGACGAGCAGCAGTGCGAGCAGGACGAGTCCGATGACGGTTCGCGCTCGCTCGGTAAACTCGTCGTGGGAGCCGAGCATCGCTGATATGCATGCGTCGGCGAGTCTCAGTCGCCGGCGTGCTCCTTGCGCTCGCGCTCGAGACGCTCGGCCAGTCGCTTCTTCGCGGCTTCGGCGTACCTGCGGCAGCCGTTCGGATCGATCAATGCATCAGCTGTACCCGCTTCACGGCGCGCAATCTTCTCGAACAAGTCGGAGCCTTCCGGATGTGCGCTCACGATGACATCGCAAGGCATGGCTGCAATCTTCTCGATACTCGCGCTCAGGTCCTTTGCAGCTGCCGGATAGCGCGCATCGCCGCTATATCTAAAGTCGTCAGCGGAGACTGCGTTCAGACTGTCCGCATAAACGAAGCTCAAGCAGCGACTTTCTTCGCACGAACGCCAGCTCCAACTCGTCCCCCCGGGCGTGTGTCCGGGCGTGTAGTGAACTGTCAAGCTCGTCTCTGCGACGTTGATCGATTGACCCTCGCTCAGCTCCCTCACATTGGCAACGGCCGGGAAGGGTTCGATCGACGAGTACTGAGGATCATCCGGGCCGCCACGGCCGCGTCGAAGTGCTGCCGCGCCAGCCGGACTCGACAAAACGATGGCACCTGATGCCTTCTGAATTTCAGCGATGCCGCCGCTATGATCGAGGTGCGCATGCGAGTTCAGAATGTATTTGATATCGGTCGGCGAAAATCCGAGCTTTCGCACGTTCGCAAGGATTAATCCCGCCGATTCCGGCATCGAGCCATCGATCAGCACGTGGCCGTCCGCGGAAGCAATCAACACCGCTGTCAATCCGCGTGTGCCAACGTAATAGGTATTGCCGAACAGGCGAACGGCATCGCGAGGCTGCGTCCAGCTCTCGGGCCACACGTTCTTCTTGGGTTCATCCGCTTGCACCGTGCTCATCGGTAAGAGCGCCGCGCTCCAGAGCATCCACTTCACTGCTTTGAAACCCATACTCATCCTTCTCTACTTGTTCTCATCGAATCTTACAGGCTCGGCGATGATGCGGCACACTTGTAGCCGATCAGATGCACATCGTTCGAGCGCGACACCCTTCATGCACCCGGAGCACCTCCATTTCGTCGAGACAGAGCCAATCGCCGCCAATCGCGCAGCCCGCGCGCGACCACTCCCCGCACATGGAACCGGCGGCCCGGAGCAAGCGTCAAGACAGGATGGCATACATTCGCTCTTCGGCTCGGTAACGTCGGTGCGCCGCGGTGCGAGCTCTTCATCATTCAGGTGGCTCGCGGGTGCGCTCGTGGCCCTGGTGGCGTCGCTCTCCGGTGCAGCAAGCATCGAGATCGAGATCGAGGGGCTCGAAGCCGAGCTGAAAGATGCCGCTCTGGCTAGCCTCGATCTACGCCGCTATGGCGAGCGAGAGATCACACCTACGCAAGTGAGGAGGCTGTTCGATCGCGCCGATGAGCAGATCGCTGAGTCATTGCAACCGTATGGGTACTACGCCGCCACAGTTGACGGCGAGCTGGTCGAAAAGAAGCCCGATGCTTACGTGGCTACGTTCCGCGTCAAGCGCGGCGATCCTGTGATCGTGCGAAGCTCGAATGTGCGCATCACGGGGGATGCTACGGAGCTCGAGGAAGTGCGCGCCGCGCTCGACAACTTCCGCCCCCAGGTTGGCGAGCGACTCGACCACTCTGCGTACGAGAACAGCAAGACGGCGATCGATACGCAGCTTCAAGCGTTGGGCTACTTCGGTGCCAAGCTCGTCGAGCACCGAGTCGAGGTCGTACAGTCAGCCAATTCCGCTGATATCCGGCTGCAGTGGAACAGCAACGAGCGACATCGCTTCGGAGAGATCGATTTCACGGATTCGCAGTTTCCTGAGGACTTCCTGCAGCGCTATGTCCCGTGGAAGGAAGGCGACTTCTATTCTGCCGTGGACCTTCTAACCTTGCAGCAGAGGCTCGTCGATGCCGACTACTTCTCGAGCGTCTCTGTGCAGCCGGATCTGGACAAACTCGACGGCAATGTCGTCCCAATTCAAGCATTGGTCATTCCCGCGAAGCGCACTGTCTACACCGCGGGTGTGCACGTCAGCACCGATTCTGGACCGGGCGTCAGGGTCGGCGTGAATCGACGCTGGTTGAACAAGCGTGGGCATAAGCTGAGCGGTGAGATCGAGTATTCCCAGCGCCTGCAGCAGATCTCGACGACTTATAGCATTCCGGTGCCGGACAAGCTGCGGGTGTACACATTGAGTGGCGGCTACGTCGATGAGGAGACCGATACCAGCAGATCGCGGATGGCGCGCTTGTCAGGCAGCCAAGTAACCGCGGAATGGAACGACTTCATCCGCACGCTCGCGCTCAACTATCTGAACGGCGACTTCGAGATCGGAGGCGACCAACAATCGGCCAGTATTCTCTACGCCGAAGGTCTTCTTACGAGAAAGCGCGCTGACGACCTGCTGTTTCCGAGCCGAGGATTGTCCCTCCTCTATGGACTGCGGCTCGCAGCAGAACAGATCCTCTCTGATACCTCGCTCGCACAGATTCGCGCTGAAGCGAAGTGGATCCGCCCTGCTGGTGAACGTGGCCGATTCATCGCCCGAGCCGCTGCGGGTGCGATGGTCGTCGACAACTTCGATGCGCTGCCTCCAGAGTTGCGATTCTTCGCCGGTGGAGACCGCTCGGTTCGCGGGTTCGATTATCAGGCGATCGGCGAGACGGATGCGGAAGGCGATGTCATCGGTGGGGAGTACCTCACGGTGCTCAGCGCCGAGTACGAGCACTACTTCGTCGATAACTGGGGCGCGGCCGTATTCGTCGATGCCGGCGATGCCTATTCGACGGATCTGGATGCGAACGTGGGTGCGGGCGTGGGCTTGCGCTGGCGTTCACCCGTTGGACTGGTGCGTTTGGATGTGGCCGTACCAGTCGTCACAGATCTCGAAGACGGTGTGCGCTTTCACATCGTCATCGGTCCGGACCTATGAAGCGGCGCTGGCTTCACTGGGTGCTTGGCACGATCGGAGCGCTGCTCCTGCTCGTGATCGTGGCCGTGTTGTGGATGCTGAACACGCAAAGCGGCACGCGCTTTGCGCTGAGCATCGTTGGAAACGCGATGGGCGATAAGCTCGCTATCCAGAGCACGACCGGCACCATCGCCGGACCGCTGTCGCTCGAAGGGATTCGCTTCCGCGATCCTGCGACAGGACTTGACGTAAGCATCAGCCGCGTGGGGCTCGACGCCGCGCTGCTCGACCTCTTCGGCATGCGCGTTCGAATCGTGAATGCGGATGTTCAAGGTGTCCATGTCGCCCTCGGCGAAGCCGGTGCAGACCAAGTGCCGGAGGAACCGAGCGAGCCGTTCACATTGCAGGCGCCGATCGATGTTGCCGTCGAGCGCTTTGCGCTACGCGATCTGCTCGTCCGGCAGGCCGGTGCCGAGCTCATCCGAATCGATTCTGCGACCTTCATCGGTAGCTGGATCGACACTCACATCAATGTTCAACAACTCGATGTTCGATCGCCAGACGGCGAGATCCACTTTGCCGGCAATGTCAGAGAAGCGGATACCTACATTGGAGATGGCACCGGGCGCTTCCGTTGGCGCGTAGGCGAATCGACATACGCAGGGACGATCGAGGCTCATGCAAAGTCGAGCGATGCCGCAATCGAGCTGGCTCTCGCCGCACCACTGCGCGCAAATCTCGACGTCCAGTTGCAGCAAGCGGATACGTTGCCTTGGAAGTTCGCACTCTCAGTTCCCTCGTTTGATCCTCGTGAGGAGCTGATGCCGGATTCATCGTGGCAGAGCCTCGCAGCGAAGCTGAACGGGGAAGGCACCCTGGAGCGTGGTGTTGCGAGCGGCGAGATCGTGCTCGACGGTGTGCCCTTGCGTTTGGAGCGCATTGCCTTCGAGCGAGGGGAAGACGCATTGCAGCTTGCGCTGCAAACGATCTTCGGTGGCGGCAACGTGGAGGCGCATGCCGACGTGCAACTCGCAGCTGACCCCCTCGCAGCGAAGGTCGATGCGAACTGGACCGAGATCACGATACCCGAGCAGTGGGCCGGACAAGCGTTGCGCACACAGGGCACTCTGCACTACGAGGGTAGCGCCGCCTCCTATCGGGCAACAGGGAGCGTGAAGCTCGGCCCACCCGACCGCATGGCGGACATCGAGCTCGATCTTCAAGGATCGCCCTCCTCCGTCGCGATCGAACAGTTCGATATCGTGCAGCCGAAAGGACGTCTTGCTGCGAGCGGAAGCGTCGGTTTGCAGCCGAACATCACCTGGTCGCTCTCGGCGAACGCTAGACGCTTTAATCCGGGCCACTTCGCGACCGAATGGCCCGGCGATCTCAACTTCGATCTTCAAACGGAAGGTGCGCTCGAAGAAGAAGGGCCGACTGCGACTGTGCTCCTGCGCGAGTTGCGCGGTCGCCTACGCGGGCGCGCGCTGTCGGGTCATGCAGACGTCAAGCTCACATCGAACCGAAACGTCTTCGGGCAGGCGGACCTGCGCTCGGGTGCAAGTCGCATTCGCCTCGATGCTAAGCCAGGTCCGGGGACGGATGCTGTCGCGCGCATCGATGTGCCTGCGCTCGACGACTGGATTCCGAACGCCTCCGGTGCGGTACGGGGCACCTTCTCGGCTTTGGGGCGGTGGCCCGATCTCACGATCGATGGGCAGGCGCGCGCGTCGGAGCTGAAGCTCAACGACATGCGCGTCGATGTGCTGCAAGTGAACGTGGATGTGACGAACCCGACGAAGCCCGACGGTTTCATCGAAGTGCGACTGCGCAATGCGAGCGCCGCGGGCTTGGAGATCGCAACGTTGCGAGCCAACGCATCCGGCAATGCCGAGTCGCACACGCTCGAGCTGACACTGGATGGAGCCCCCTTCAGCACTGAGCTTGCGCTCGAAGGGTCACTCGTCAAAACGAATTGGAACGGCACGCTCGATCAGCTCGTGCTGGACATCAGGGATGCCGCGCGCCTCGAGCTGCAGCAGCCCGTTGAGATCGAGTACCGTGAGGAAGGAGCTCGTGTTTCGCAAGCGTGCTTCGCTGACCGTGAGATTCGACTCTGCTTCGATGGGTCCATGCGCGTAGACGGCTCAATGGAGGCGCGCTATTCGCTCGCGCAAGTGCCGCTTTCTCTCGCTAACGCATTCGCATCCGCCGACTCCACACTCGAGTTCACCGGCACGCTGCAGGGCGAAGGGGACGTACAGCGCAGTGCCGACGGTGCTTTGAGCGGCAGCGCACGGATCGCATCGGCACGTACCGAGATCGGACAGCGCATTTCAGAAGATGATCCGACTCAGGTGCTGCTCGCGATTGCAGACTTGAACATCACGGCCGCGCTCGAAAGCGATCGCGCCCGTGCTCAGATCGGTGCGCGCCTCAATGACACCGGGCAGCTCACGGGCGAGATCGCAGTTGCAGGATTGACTCAGACGACCACTGAGATCGATGGTTCGATCGCGGCGAGCTTGCCGAGCATCGCGGTCGTCGAGCTCTTCGTACCGCAGCTCGCCAACGTAAACGGCGCGGTGGATCTACGCGCCAACGTACGAGGTTCGCTGGATGCCCCCGAGATCGGCGGGGCGCTGCAACTCACCGATCTGACGGCCGATGTGCCGGAATTCGGCCTAGTGCTGCGCGACGGACGTTTCGTGATTACGCCGCGCGAAGACCGCACGTTCGGAATCGAGGGACACATTGCCTCCGGCGAAGGCGCGATCGACATGCAGGGCTCTGCGCAGCTCGACGGACCCTCCTCTCTCTCGATCACAGGTAAGCAATTTCTCGCGGCCGACATGCCTGGGGCACGCGTGCTCATCGAACCTGCGCTCGACATAGAGCATGTCGCCGAACGTCTCACGGTGAAAGGGCAAGTCGCGATTCCGGAAGCGGTTGTGAATCTGCAAGAGCTCCCTGGGGGCGGCGGTGGCGGCGCGAAAGTGTCCTCGGACGTGGTGATCGTCGATGCGCAGAATCAAGAAGAGGAACAAGCGCAGGCCCTGCCGATCTACGCTGACGTGCGCGTAATCTTGGGCGAGGACGTGGAGCTCGCGGGTTTCGGGCTCGTTGCGAACGTGACGGGTCAACTTGCTGTGCGCGAACGCCCGGGCGAGCCCACGACGGGATCAGGTGAGATACGTGTCGGCGGAACGTACAAGGCGTACGGCCAAGATTTAACGATCCAGCAAGGAAGCCTCTTGTTTGCGAACACGCCTCTCGATAATCCGAACCTGCGCATCGTCGCCACTCGGGAGGTTGGCGATGTGACCGCCGGATTGCGCGTGACGGGCAACGCGAAAAGCCCAGTGCTCAGCGTGTTCTCCGATCCCGAAATGGGCCAAGCAGATGCGCTCTCTTACTTGGTAGCCGGCAAACCTATCCATGAAATCGGGCAAGGCGACGAAGGTGAAGGCGATGCACTGCAAACCGCGGCGCGCTCACTGGGAACCGCAGCGGGCGGTCTTGTTGCCAAGAATCTAGGCAAGCGGCTCGGAATCGATGAGTTCGGAATCAAGGACAACGAGATGATCGGGGGTTCTGCCTTCACAATCGGTCAGTACCTGTCCCCGCGCCTGTACCTGAGTTACGGAGTCGGATTGTTCGAACCCGGCGAAGTCATCACATTGCGGTACAAGCTCACCGAAGCGCTCGCCGTGCAAGCCGAAAGCGGCACGGAAGAGTCGCGCGCAGGTCTGCAATATCGCATCGAACGCTGAGCGCCCTGCAGGAAGGAACGTAGAACGGCGCGGCAAGTTATAGAGTGTCGATCGAGATCGCCCGCACATCATGCAGGATTTACTAGCCTACGTTCCCTACTGCGGCACTCCACCTGCTCCGCACGAGATCTGGTCGCGTTGGAATCTGGATCCGGCGTTGATCTTGGTCTTGACCCTCCTCTTTGTCTGGCATGGTCTGCGGCTTCATATGTGGAGCGCATCTCGGTTTCACTTGAGCGGTACTCGGCGCACTGCGTTCTACTTAGGTTGGCTCGCGACGGCACTTGCACTGGTCTCGCCGCTCTGCGCGCTGAGTGTTTCTCTTTTCGCCGCACGCGTCAGTCAACACATGTGGTTGATCGCGATCGCGGCGCCGCTGCTAGCGCTTGCGAGCACCGACTCAGTCAGCGAACCAGCTCGACGCTTGACGCCGTTCAGCGCTGCGGGTCTGTTCGCCGCTGCGCTGTGGGCGTGGCACTGGCCTCCGCTCTACGCGAGCACGTTCACGAGCGACCTTGCGTATTGGGCCATGCATATCACACTAACGGGGGCAGCGCTCCTACTGTGGCGCGCGTTGTTGGCTCCGGCACGAGAACATGCGTTCGCGCGCGTCATCGCTGGCTTCGTCACCCTGACGCACATGGGGCTGCTTGGCGCACTAATCGCCTTCGCATCCCGTGTGCTTTATGTGCCGCACCTTCTCACGACGTCCGCCTGGAATCTCACCGCGCTCGAGGATCAACAACTCGGCGGATTGATCATGTGGATTCCGGCAAGCTTCGTATTCCTTCTCGTGGCTTTGATGACTGCATACAGCGTCGTGCGCGAAAGCGAGCCAGCGGGAAGCGCGCCACTGTAGGTCGGAATT
Organism: Pseudomonadota bacterium; assembly: GCA_023417315.1. Lineage (GTDB taxonomy): Bacteria > Pseudomonadota > Gammaproteobacteria > Steroidobacterales > Steroidobacteraceae > Steroidobacter. The sequence goes on along the minus strand of JAEZFW010000068.1, from coordinate 31,528 downwards.
CATTCCGACAGCGACACGTTGCAGATCTGAGATTCTTGTTCCGAAGCGAGGCTCGCCGGAATAAAATCCGACTTACATTATCGCGAGATGATCGCGTCTTCGAGGTTGAGCGGCACCAAGGTCCCTGGTGTGACCACGGAGCCGAGATACAAGAGCGCCACGATGTGATCTTGAGGTAGCAGGCCTAGAGTGGTCTTCACCTCGGCATCGTACGCGGCAGCGCCCGTCTTCCACATCGCTCCATAACCGAGCGCGTGTGCGACCAAGAACATGTTCTGAACACCTGCGGCAACTGAGGCGATCTGTTCGATCTCGGGGATCTTGCCCTTGGCGATGCGTGCTGCGACCACCACGATCGTGGGCGCTCGCATCGGCTTGGCCCGTTCGGCATCGAGCTGCGCTTGCGTGGCCTGCGGCGCCTTTCGGCGCAGCATGTCGGCCATGGCATCGGCGAGCTTCGCGCGTTGCTCGCCCTCGAGCACGACGAATCGCCATGGTTTGAGCCGTCCGTGATCGGGCGCGCGCATTCCCGCACGCAATATCTGATCGAGATGATCTCGACTTGGACCCGGCGCACCCAGCTTGACGGCCGAGACACGCGACTGAATACCTTCGAGCAAGTCCACTAGAGCGTTCTCACTTGCATGGCCAAATGCAGCCGGTCGCCGCGCGGCGTCGACATAGAGATGTCCACGCCATTCGCGACCGTCCACGTACGGGCGAGCGCTTGCGATGGCAGATACACTGGCAACTTGAACTGCGTGTCGATCTGCATGTTGCCGTTCGGCAAATGAGATGCGGCAGAACCCAAACAACGGCCAAGCGACCACATCCCGTGTGCAACGGCTTGCTTGAAGCCGAACATGCTCGCCGTCTTCGCGGTGAGATGAATAGGATTGAAGTCTCCCGACACTCGCGCGTAACGCCAGCCCGTGTTCTCCTGGATGTCGAGCGTTTCCAGCGCGACTCCGGACTCCGGATGTGTGGAGCGCTCGATCGAGGGACGCTTCGATCCCTCTTTCGGCGGCGTATTACCGCGAGCGAACATCGTGCTCACCTCCTCCCACACGAGGCGGCCTTGCTGCTCATAACGCGTCGTGAAATCGTACTCTTGTCCGAAATCGGTGAGGCGCATGGTGTCGAAGAAGACGGAGAGCCGCAGCGATTGCGCCGGGTCGACCGTGCCCAACACGCGGATCGTGTTGCGCAGGTGAATGAGACCCAACACCTTCACAGGGAAGTTCTTCACGACAAAGAGCTGCATGTGCAGCGGCATCGCGAGGACGTGCAGATAGGCAGGCGGCAACCCGCGGTCGAGCGGTGCCCCGCAAACGTCCGCGTATCGCTTAAGGTGCGCAGCGGATACGCGCAGCTTTTCCACGACGAGCTCGACCGGCTGAATCGCCGTGCCTGCCGCGGCGATGTACGGCTTCTTGCCAAGAACGACTTTGGCATAGGCTGGCACCATCGAGGGCAGCCCGGTAAACCTGACCTGTGTCGGCGATGACATTAGGCGTGCACGCGCTGCGTCAACCGCGCAGGCTGCGCGAAGAGCTCGGGGGCCGGGAAACGGAGCGAAGGCGGCACTTTCATCGAGTTTGAATCCATCCAAGGAGCTTCATGGAACGACTTGGTCGATGATGATATTCAATGTGCCGCTGCTTTTGCCAAACTCGAACTCGGCGGCACCAAAGAAATCACCACTCTGAGCTTGCGGGCTGCCTGATCGCGACAGCCGCGCAATGACTTCGACTCGCGGCACTGCCCCGATCGTGCGCGTTGGCATCATCGCGTCGTTCTCCGTCAATCGAACTGTCAGCGGTGCAGCAGCGGAGCTGTGACGTTGAACGGCCAACGGCGGCCCCCCTGCGGGATCGCGCGCAATCACGAAGAGCGGCACCGAGGACTCGAGCTGCTCTTGAATCTCAGGGGCGATCGTCACGCTGACCTCGAGCGTGCGAGCCCCTGCTCCTCCTTCCGCCGCGTTCGACGCGGATTGCGCAGGTGCTGACGATTCACCGAGCTGCTCATTCAGATCGTCGATCTGCCGCTGCAAGATCGACTGCAGCTCAGTGGGCGGATTCTGCGCGAGCAACAGCTGCAAGCGATCGCGTCCGGTGCGCAAGTCGCCAGCCTGCAGCGCTGCGACGGCTCCGTACCAGAGTGCCTTCGGATGATTAGGCGCGCGCTTGAGCGCAGCTTCGAAGAGCTGCCCCGCTCTGCCTGCGAGGGAGGTCTGATCTTTTAGGAACAAGGCTTCCGCAAGCCCCGTGACTGCTTCGAGGTTCTCGCCTTTCGTCAGCTCGAACGCGCGTTCGTATGCGCGAATCGAATCTTCGAAGCGCCCCATGGCGGTGTTGGAGCGTCCAAGCAACAGCCAGCCATCGACATCGCCTGGATTCTGCGCGAGCCGTGCCTCGAGTTGCGCGAGAGCATCGTTCATCGCACCTGCTTCTTGGCGCGCGCGCTCGGCCTCATCCCAGCTCCAATTGCTGAGTGTCGCGTAGAGGCCAATTGCCAGCGCCGGCAGCGTGACGGCGAGGAGCGCGCTCGAGGCCCGCCGCTCGATCACATCAGCGCCCTCGGCCGACTTCGTGCGCCAGAGTGGAATGAGGACCCACAATAGCGCCGCCGCAATCATGGCGGCGCACCCGATGACGAACGCAGTCACGAAGCACCTAGGCCGGGATCGATGGGATCATCTTCAGGCAAGCGCGATTTGCGCAGGATCACGACGACAGCTGCGGCGATTCCGCCCAAGACTAAGAGTGCCGGTGCGGCCCACAGCAGCAGAGTGCGCGCAGCCAACGGAGGCTTGTACAAGACATAGTCGCTGTAACGGTCCGTCATGTACTGCATGATTTCTGCATCGCTCTTCCCTGCGGCAATCAACTCGCGCAGCTGACGCCGCAGATCGACCGCGAGCGCGGCGTTGGAATCGGCGATCGTTTCGCTTCGGCACTGCAGGCATCTGAGCTCGCGCCCGAGCCGTTCGTAGCGCGCCTGCATCGCTGGGTCTTCGAATGCGGGTGCTGTGTCGATTGCGAACGCGGGCTGCAGCGACAGCAAGAGCAGCAACGTGCAAGCGAAAATCTTCATCCGCCCGTGCTCCCGGCCTGCGAGATCTTCGGCATGAAGTCCCGTTCCCAGGCGGCTATGTCGATTGGCCCCGTGTGCTTGTGAATGACGATGCCCTGCTCGTCGATCAGGAAGGTTTCCGGGGCGCCATACACACCCAAGTCGATCGCCGTTTTCCAGAGCTGATCGAATACGCTCACGTCGTACGGATTACCCAAGTCTTCGAGCCATCTCAGCCCGAGCTGCATCTCGCCCAAGACATCTTCCAACGGCAGAGCGTTGCCTTGCTGGTCCACGAGCGCTCCTTGGGGCACGGTGAGTCCGACGATCGGTACGGCCTTGCGCTGCGCGATCTCGAGAAGCGCTGGATGCTCGACCTGACATCCTGAACACCACGGTCCCCACACATTGACCACGTACTTGCGGCCGGCGAAGTCCTTGCTCGACACAAGCTCGGTGGGATCGTCTAGCCGCGGCAGAGAGAATTCGGGTGCGGGTTTGCCGATGAGCGGCGAAGGCAGCGTTTCCTTATCGCGCCCGAGGCCGGCGAAAAAGAACGCAATGAGAACCGCGAAGACGCCGACTGGAACGAGGTAGCGCCACATGGGAGCTTCCTCAAGCCGTTTTCGCGTCTATTGCAGCGGGGCTCGTCGCCTCCGCCGCCGCGCGCTGCCGATAGCGGCGATCGCACGCGGCGATCAGTCCTCCGAGTGCTGCGATGAACGCGCCCAGCCAGATGAATCTCACCATGGGCTTATATTGCAGGCGCAGGCTCCACGCACCGTTCCCTAGCGACTCGCCCATGGCAACGAACAGATCGCGATTCCACCGGCCATCGATGCCGGCTTCCGTCATCGGATTCTGTTGCACTCGATAGATGCGCTTCTGCGGATGCAGGACCGCAACTTGATCGCCATCGCGCGTGATGACGATCTCGCTCTCGATCGCTCGGTAGTTCGGCCCTTGCACTTCACGCAACGAGTTCATCGTGAACAGGAAACCTGCGTGCTCGGCACTTTGCCCTGGCGCGAGACTCAGATCAGCTTCTTTCTTGTACGATTCGACGATTGTTGCGCCGAGAATGAAGAAGGCGAGTCCGAGATGCGCAACGCTCATCCCGAGCACACCCGCAGACAGACTGTGGCCCTTACGTAGCCGCTCGATCGGCTCGACTAGCGCTGAGAACGCGATCCACAATGCGACCGCGACACCGATGGTGCTCAGGACCGAGCGCCACCCATACACCGCAATCGGTATCGTTGCCCCGAGCAGCAGTGCAACGATGAAGAGAACGCTGAGCAAGGTCTTGGTGCGTCCGAAGGACGCGCGCTTCCAAGATGCGTGCATCCCAGGTGCGAGCAGAAACGCGAGCGGTAGCATCGGAATCAGAAATGCGACGGTGAAATACGGCGGTCCCACCGAAATTTTCGCGAGCCCGAGCGCATCGAGAAACATCGGATAGAGCGTGCCGACCAAGATGAGTCCTGTCGCCGCGACGAGGAGCACATTATTGAAGAGTAGAAAGCTCTCGCGCGAGATCGGAGCAAAGCCCGCCTGCGATCGGAACAGCGGAGCGCGCCACGCGTACAAACCGAGCGCGATGCCGACGCACAGCCCGAGGAACACGAGGATGAACAACCCACGGCTCGGATCGCTCGCGAAGGCGTGCACGGACTCGATGATGCCGGAGCGAACGAGGAAGGTACCGAGTAGCGACAGCGAAAAACCCGTGATCGATAACAGCAGCGTCCAGCTCTTGAACAGCCCGCGCTTCTCGGTAACCGCGAGCGAGTGAATGAGCGCGGTTGCGATCAACCATGGCATGAACGACGCATTCTCGACGGCGTCCCAGAACCACCATCCGCCCCAGCCGAGCTCGTAATACGCCCACCAGCTCCCAAGCGCGATACCGATCGTGAGAAACATCCACGCGATATTCGCCCAAGGGCGCACCCACCTCGCCCATATCGAATCGAGCTTTCCTTCCAGCATGGCGGCAACAGCGAAGGCAAACGGAATCGACATGCCGACATAGCCCGTGTAGAGCATCGGGGGGTGAATCGCGAGCGCCGGATCTTGCAGCAGCGGATTCAAATCTCGACCGTCTGGTGCAGCAGGCCACAATCGCTCAAACGGATTCGAGGTGGTCAGGATGAATAGCGCGAAGCCTGCGCTGATCACACCGAGCACTCCGAGCACGCGGCTCGTCATCACTTGCGGCATGTTACGGCTGAAGGCGGCGACCGATAGCGTCCAAGCCGCCTGCACGAAGAGCCATAACACCAGCGATCCTTCGTGTGCGCCCCAAACAGCCGAGAATCGATAGAAAGTCGGCAGCGCAGAGTTGGAATTCTGCGCGACGTACAGGACGGAAAAATCGTTGATATAGAACGCGTACGCCAGACACGCGAAGGCGACGCCTGCGAACACGAAGTGCCCAGTGACAGCACCCGTTGTGACGCGCATCCAATGAGGCTTGCGGTACGCGGCTCCCACGAGACCGAAGAAAGCCTGCGGGAGCGTCAAGCAGAACGCGAGGATCAGCGCGAAATGGCCCAGCTCAGTGATCATGACTGTTACGCAATGGCGCTGAGCTATTCCGCATTGGGCTCGACGGTCGAGGTTGCAATCGGGGTTGTCACGCGTTTGTCGCCTTGCTGGCGCAAGGTGTCTGCGACATCGGGCGGCATGTAGTTCTCATCGTGCTTCGCGAGCACTTCCTCCGCGACGAACATGCCGCCGCTGCCGAGCTTGCCACGCGCGATGATGCCTTGCCCTTCTCTAAATAAGTCCGGCAACACACCGGTGTAGCTGACAGTCACGTTGTTCGCATAGTCCGTCAGCACGAACCGCGCCTCGAGACTGCCGGGCTCTCGCTGGAAACTACCTTCGGTGACCATGCCGCCTACGCGGAACACTCGTTCAGCGGGGGCCTCGCCTGCGGAGACCTGGGTCGGCGTGTAGTAGTAGAGAAGGTTCTCTTGGAATGCTGTGAGGGCGAGCGCGACGGCGCCGCCGACCCCAAGCAGGATCAAGCCGACCAGCACCATGCGTCGTCGTCGTGGAGTCATCATTCGGAACCTGCACCGATCTCGATTCGGCGTTTAGCTTTGACCACCTGCTCAGCCAACTGCTGGCGGGCAGCCCACACGTTATATATGAGGACGGCGAGCGTGAGTCCAAAGCAGGACCACACGTACGGACCGTACCCATCCATGTGAAGAAACTCTTGCAAGTCTATGTTCTCACTACGGTTTCAGAAAGCCAACTCGCACTCCGTTCGCGTCTCAAGATCTCACTTCGGATCCTGTCGCACATCACGGCGGCGAAGTAGAGCACAAAACCCAGCATCATGACCAAGAGGGGCCAGAGCATCGACGAGTCGATCGAAGGCGCGCTCAGCTTGGAGATGCTCGGCCCTTGGTGAAGGCTGTTCCACCACACCACCGAGTACTTCACGATGGGAACGTTTACGACGCCCACGATCGCCAGGATCGCGCTCGCTCGGTCTGCCCGCTGCGTGTCATCAAACGATGCGCGCAGGGCCATGTACCCTAGATATAGGAACAGCAGAATGAGTTCCGAGGTCAACCGCGGATCCCATTCCCACCACGTTCCCCACATTGGTTTTCCGTAGATGGAACCGGTGGCGAGCGTGAGCACCGTGAACCACGCGCCGACGGGCGCGCATGCCGCTGCAAATGCATGGGCGAGCTTCATGCGCCAGATGAGCCCGATGCCTGCTGCGATCGCCATTGCCACGTACACCATCAGAGACATCGATGCGCTCGGCACGTGCACATACAGAATGCGGAATGCATCTTTCTGCTGGTAATCCTCCGGCGCCAGCACCAAGCCGCCGAATGTCGCGACGACGAGCAGAATGATCGCGGGCCAGAAGAACCACGGCCGCAAGCGACCCGCGGTTCGATACGCGTGCGGCGGCGAGCTCAACTTGTGAAACCAAAGCCACATAGGAGAGAAGCGGTTAGGGGTTAGCGGTGAGTGGTGAGTGGTTAGTAAGAATAAAAGGCGTCCCAGTCTAGTGTCGTGTCGTCGCATCGTAGGTGAATACAGACATTGCATCGCATGCGTTCAAGCCACTCTTAACTGTTTCGCGGCGCGTCTGACTAACCGCTAACCCCTAACCGCTTCTAGGGTCAGCTTTCCACGCTGATTCGCATCGCGGCCGCCATTGCGATCGGACCTAAGCTCGCGAACAGCAGCAGCATTGCGCCGAGTAAGTTTAACGGACCCACCACGCTCTCGCCCTGGAGCGCGAGATCGACCGCGCGAGCGCCAAAGATCAGCACGGGCATTTCTAGCGGCAGCACCAGCAGCGCGAGTAATACGCTGCCTCGTCGCACCGCGACCGTGAGTGCCGCGCCTATCGCGCCGAGGATACTCAGGCTTGCCGTGCCGAGCGCGAGCGAGATCGCGAGCACGGGCCACACTGACGAAGGCAACCCAAGTGCCGTTCCGACGAGAGGCGAAATCAGCACGAGCGGCAACCCAGACAACAGCCAGTGCGCGAACGTTTTCGCGAGCAGCATGATGGACAACGGCTGGCCCGATAAGGTCCATTGTTCCATCGTCCCGTCTTCGACGTCGGGCCGGAATAGGGATTCGAGCGCGAGGAGCGAGGCCAGCATCGCCGCTACCCAGACGACCCCTGGCGCGATTTTTCTCAGCTCGTCGAGCGCCGGGCTGATCGCAAGCGGGAACAGTGTCGTTACGATGATGAAGAACAAGAGCGGCTGCGCGACCTGATCCCAGTGCCGAAGCGCGAGCCGCAGATCGCGTGCGATCACGAAGCCCGTGAGCGCGGCGAGACCAGGTGCGCTCATGGCTCGAGCTCCATCGTGCGGACATTGGAGTCACCTCGCAGCAACAATTGGTGAGCCGCCGTGAGTACCGCGCCGCCGCCCTTTAGGTGCATGGCGATGAGCTCTTCGAACAGCGCGATGCCAGCTGCGTCAAGATTGGTAATCGGCTCGTCCAAAATCCAGAGCTTCGTCTCGAGCAGCAAGATGCGAGCGATCGCGAGCCGACGCTTCTGACCCGCGGACAGCGCTCGGGATGGCAGGTTTGCACACTGTGGGATCCGAACTCGCTCGAGTGCTTCGTGGAGCTCGCGCTCGGAAGCATGACGTCGCAAGCTGACCCCGTAACGCAGATTCTCGAGCGCAGTCAGGTCATCCTTGATCGCGTTCGAATGGGCAAGATAGGACAGCTCGCGATGATAGTCGTCGCGACACTCGCGGATGCTGCGTCCGATCCATCGCACCTCGCCCGATTCCAATGGCAACAGACCGGCTATGCAACGGAGCAGGCTCGTCTTGCCGACGCCGTTGGGACCTACGATCTGCAGCAACTCACCCGCGTGCACCGCAAGGTGTACGCCGCGAAGGAGATGTTTCTCGCCGCGCCACAGATGCACTGCGCTCGCCTCGAGAAGAGGCGCGATGGGGGCGGCAGAGGATTCCAACATTCGTAGCAGCGTTCGCAGTGTCGTCTATTTTTGGCGTGGCACTGGCGTTTGGCGGGGCGCAGTGTAGCACTCCCTTGCCTCGAGCCACGCGATGAACCGATCTGCCTTACAATGCGCGCGCCATCACTTGCCCGGGTGGCGAAATTGGTAGACGCAAGGGACTTAAAATCCCTCGGAGGCGACTCCGTACCGGTTCGAGTCCGGTCCCGGGCACCAGTCACGGCACGGCAGGCGTGCCTGATCTCCCGAGTGGATTGACGCTCCACTGGTGGTGCTGCTGTAATCGTGCCGCCTCTCACAGGGGAGTAGCCGGAGCTTCATGCTCCTGCAGTGTCGTCAACACGGAAAGACCGGTCCAAGCATGCGATCGGAACAACCCGGCACTGCAACTCACGCTGCCAGGCGTGAACGGCAAGACCGCGACAGGCGTTGACCTCGTGGCAGCGTGGATACGCTGCTCGTGGAATGTCTTCACCCTGTGAAAAAGGAATCGCATGACGTCCGCCACGCCTTTGATGTGGTCGCTGTTCGCGGCTTTCGTTCTGGTTTCGCTATTCGTGGATTTCGTGGCGCTCAACAGGCAAGGCGCACACAAGGTATCGATCCGAGAAGCGGCACTCTGGTCGCTTGCGTGGGTCCTCGTAAGTTTCGTCTTCGTCGGGTGGCTATGGTGGTATCTGGGCGGTACGAACCCGGACCCGAGCGCTCGTGCGCTCGCGGGCGATAAGTCGCTCGAGTTCATCACGGGCTATCTCATCGAGAAGGCGCTTGCGGTCGACAACATCTTCGTGTTCTTAATGGTCTTCACCTATTTCGGCGTGCCGGCCGAGTTTCAGAAGCGCGTGCTCATGATCGGTGTGCTTGGTGCGCTCATCTTGCGCGCGATCATGATTGCGATCGGGGCTTGGGCGATCGCGCGCTTCCATTGGCTCCTCTATGTGTTCGGCCTCTTCCTGATCTTCACTGGCATCAAGATGTGGCTCGCGGCAGGCCAAGAACCCGACCTGGAATCGAATCCCGCGCTCAAGTGGATTCGCAAGCACTTCAAGATCGCTCCGGATTACGATGGCGAAAGACTCACGACGATGTACCAAGGAGAGCGCGTCGCTACGCCGTTGGCAGTCGTCATCGTCTTGATCGGTATCATCGACATCATCTTCGCCGTCGATTCCATTCCGGCGATCTTTGCGATCACCACGGATACATTCATCGTGCTCACGTCGAATGTGTTCGCCGTGCTGGGACTTCGAGCACTGTACTTCCTCCTCGCCGGGATGCACGAACGCTTTCATCTGCTCTCATACGGTCTCGCGCTCATTCTGCTCGTCATCGGTACGAAGATGCTATTGATCGACGTGTACAAAGTGCCGGTCGTCTGGTCGTTGGGGATCACGGGCACGATCTTGTTTGGGACGATGCTGTTGTCGCTCGCGATCCCGCCGAAACCCGGCGCAGGCCGCGGTGCCTACCCCTTCGCAAAGAAGAAGCCGCCGCAAGACCGAGCCTGAGCAGCGCGACTCCAGTTGCGCTGTGCAGTGCAGCGATGACCAATCAAGGGCGAGAAGGCGCAGTTCCGAGTCGAACGGTTGTTGTCCAGCGAACATCGAGCTCGCCCACCATGTAAGCAAGGGATGCGTGATGTCCGCATCGACGAGCGCATCGCCCATCGCGTAATTACCAAGCGCGATCCAAGAACCTGCTCGGCCCACCAACTCACGTCGCACCATGGCCGTACACGACGAACCCTCCGCAGCGCAGCGTCCCGAGAATGTCGCGGATCCTGTGTTAGAGGCAGAGCTGGAGCGCATCCTGAAAGAAGTGCCGCGCGGCACGTTCGCGCTGTGCGGGATCGCGGTGGCCTTACTGCTCATCTGCTGGCTGCTCATCTATTTCGGAGTGTTCCTGCCGCGGGGACCCGTCAGTTAGGGCAGACATGAACGAGCAGGAAATCCTCAAGACCGAGCTGCGCTGGAGCGCCGTCGTGGCGGGTGCAGTCGGCATCATCGTGGCGGTGATCGTGATCTCGAGTGCCGCGATGGTGCTGCACCCACCGAGCAATGTCGAAAGAATCGATCCGACGACCTTGCACCTCCAAGGTGAGTTCGCTGAAGCGAATCTGGGATCGGTTGCGAACGCGGATGGCTCGGTCACCGTGCGCATCGTCGCGACACAGTTTGCATTCGTCCCACGGTGTGTTCCTGTGCCGGTGAATCGACGCATCGTATTTCGGTTTACGACGCCTGATGTCATTCACGGCATGTTGATCGACGGGACGAACGTGAACACGATGATCGTGCCGGGCTACATCTCGCAGGTGAACACGCGCTTCCCCGAACCTGGCGATCGCTTCGTACCCTGTCACGAGTACTGCGGACTCGGTCACGGAGGAATGTGGAGCATGGTGCGCGTCGTTCCGGATGAACAATGGCAGCCGGATGCGAACGGGAGGATGAGCTGTGAATTCCCGTACTAGTCAGCTCGTTCGCGCACACCTGTGGGTCAGCTTCGCAGCGTTTGCAGTTGCGGCTCTCATGGGTGCGGCACAGATGCTCGTGCGCAGCGAGTTGACCGCGCCGGCAGAACGACCCGAGACGTACTTCATCTCCGTGACCGCACACGGCACGTTGATGGCGTATGTGCTGCCGACGCTATTCGTGATGGGCTTCGGGTACTTCGTTGCCGTGACCGCGCTCGATCGTGAGCTACCGAGCATGAAAGCAGCTTGGGTGGGCTTCTGGCTTGCGGTTGCGGGCACCGTCATGGCTGCTATTCCGATCTTCCTCGGCAAAGCGACGGTGCTCTACACGTTCTATCCGCCGCTCACGGGCAGCGTGTTCTACTACTTGGGTCTCGTGTTCGTCGTCATCGGCTCTTGGATCTGGGTTGCGCTGATGTTGATTGCGATGCGCGATTGGAAGCGAGTCAATCCGGGGCGGCCCGTGCCGCTCGCGATGTATGCCACGGTCGCGAACGCGGTGCTTTGGTTGTGGACGACTGTCGGCGTTTCGGCAGAGCTCTTGTTCCAGGTCATTCCCGCGGCACTCGGGTGGAAACAGACGATCGACGTCGGTCTATCGCGCACACTGTTCTCGTGGACATTGCATGCGATCGTTTATTTCTGGCTGATACCTGCGTACATCGCGTTCTACACGCTGCTGCCGCGAGCTGCAGGAGGCCGTCTCTACAGCGACACGATGGGGCGGCTCAGTTTCATTCTGTTCCTCTTGTACAGCTTGCCCGTCGGCATGCACCACCTGTTCATGGATCCCGAGCACGGATCGGGATTCAAGTTTCTCCAGATGATGCTGACCTCGCTCGTCACCGTTCCGACTCTGCTCACGATCTTCACGATCGGCGCATCGCTCGAGATCGCCGGACGCTTGCGCGGCGGAACCGGTCTCTTCGGTTGGATTGGGGCGCTTCCATGGGAGCGCCCCATGGTGCTGGCGGGCGGCCTTGCCTTCGTCATGCTAGGGCTGGGCGGGTTCGGCGGGCTCATCAACATGGCCTATGGCATGAACGCGATGGTTCACAACACTTCGTGGGTCACTGCCCATTTCCATCTCATCTTCGGCGGCTCGGTCGTGATCATGTATTTCGCGATCGCGTACGAGATCTGGCCGAAGCTGACCGGGCGCGCGTCCACAAGCGATGCGCCGATGCGGTTACAACTCTGGCTTTGGTTCATCGGCATCATGGTGATGACGCTGCCGTGGCACGTGCTTGGGCTTTACGGTCAGCCGCGTCGCGTCGGCACGTTCGACTATTCGTTTCCACAGATCGCGTGGTGGGGACCTTGGACGCTCGTATCCACTGCCGGTGGCGCGATCATGCTCGCGAGCGCGCTCATGTTCATTTGGATTCTCCTGACGCGTTACCGCGCGAGCGCGCAAGCGGTGCCGCCAATGACGTACGCCCTCGCCGTCCACCCACCGCATCGCCTGCCCGCCGCACTGAACGGCTTCGCGCTGTGGAACTGGCTGGTGCTCTTCTTGATGATCGTGGCATATGGTTACCCGATCGCGCAGTTCTTCATCATCGACACGCCACCGGCGATGATTCATCGAGCGTGAGATAGACGATGAGCTCACCTGGCGATCGACCTGCGATTCCCGCCGAGCAAGAAGCGCTCGATCGACCTTGGCGCCGCTGGGCCACGATCGCAATCGTCGGTTTCGTGATCGGAAGCCTCGTTCTCGGGTTCTGGGTCGTTCCTGAATCCGAGGAACCCGGGTTTGATCCGTGGGCCGCGATCTGTCGGTCCATAGGGATCCCTGGATATGAGCGCTCGGACGCGCCCCCGCCAACCTTTCCGGTTGCCGCAGCGCAGGTCACGAAAGTGCATTGGACCCCGACCAGCCGCTCGCTGCTCGCGAATGCGGATGCGCAGCGCGGCGCGAAGATCGCATCGGAAGTCTGCGTCGCATGCCATGGGACCGATGGTGTCGGCATCGCACCCACTTATCCGAATCTGACGCATCAATCTGCTGCTGCTATCTACAAGCAGCTGAACGACTACAAATCGGGCGCACGCTCGAACGGCATGGCAGTCGTGATGGTGCCGATGGTGCAACCTCTGGACGATCAGCAGATGGCCGACGTCGCCGCCTACTATGCGTCGCTCCCACCGCGAACGACGAAGTACGGCGCGCAAGTTCCGCGCGAGATCGTGCAGTTGGTCAAGATCGGAAGTCCGGCGCGCGCGCTCCCGCCCTGCGACTCGTGCCATGGCGTGAATATGAGCGGACCCGAAGAGTCGCCGGTGCTGCTGGGCCAATCACCGATCTACTTCGAACAACAATTGCAGGCCTTTGCTTCGCGCGAGCGTGCGAATGACATCTATGGCCGGATGCGGCTCATTGCCGAGCAGTTGACGGCCGAGGAGATCAAGGCGCTCGCTGCCTACTACGCGCCCGAAACCTCGCCCGCGCAATGATTGCGCGCAGAGAGCCGCACACACACTCAGCTGCTGCGACGTTCCTGAACCAGCTCGGCGCGCACGATGAATCTTTGCGGCGCCGATCCCACGAAGTAGAACGGGTAACACGTGACGAGCGTGACGCTCGGTATGGTCGTCGGCGCGAGAACTTCAACGGCTGTGGGGTCGACGATGGATGTTTCGACGATGCGATAGGTGAAGACATCGCGCGGCGTCGTGAGCTGAAGATCATCGCCGACGCGAACATCCTTGAGCGCTCTGAAGTAGCCATCCCGATGAGCAGCTAATCCCACATTGCCGGATGCGCCGATCTGCGCAGTCCCTTCGATGCGTCCAGCACCTCGATTCAGATTCTTGTCGCTCGTTCCATCGAATACGGGCACGATGAGCTCGACTGCAGGAATGCGCAGTACGGCTTGTGGAGGTTCGCGGATAGTCGATGCTTCTCGCCACGCGGCAATCCGCGCGGGGGACCATTCGGATGTATCTGCCGCCTCATGCTCGGGTGACGACCGCGCGAGCAATGACCCGTTCGAGGCTGACCCATCCGACAGCGGCGCCTCATTTGAGGGCACGTGGCGCGCGGCCTCGATTGCCGCAATGCCGTCCAGCCGCGCGCGCTCGGCTGATGCACGCGTACCCGCATAGATCGCCAGCATCGCAATGCCGGCGATCCATGCAATTCTTTCTATCCACCGCAGCCAGTTCATGCGATGGTCACTCCGTTGGTTAGCGACGGCGCGCCAGACGTAATGCGCCAGCCGCACCCAGCATTCCCAGACCGAAGATCGCGAGCAAAGGCATGTCGCTTGCGGTCGACGGCAGCGTGCCGGCCATTTGTTCGCTCTCCTCCTGCGCAGGTGTGGTCTGCTGAGCCGCCGCGATCGGCACGTTCACCGCATCGGAATCCTGTGCGGAAGCGAGCTGCTCGTCAGGGTAGAACTGCGCAGTCATGCGGTCCTCTGGTACATAGAACGTCAGCCGATCGCCACGCTGCAGATCCGCGACGGGGACTTCCTTGCCGCTCATATAGATCTTCGTGCCCTCAGGAGGCTGCATCTGCACTCGACCCCCTCCTCGGAAATCGACGTCGACTGCCGAGCCGCGATTGCGGACACCGCGTACCGTACCTTCGAACCTCACATACTTCTTGCCGTTGCGTTCCTCGACGGATTGGCAAGCTGAATCGATGTTCGGGTAACGCTCCTGCATCTCTTCTGACCATTGCACATCGTCACAATTGTTCGATGTGGTCGTGAACGATCGATCGATGCTGCTCTGCGCAGACACTGCGGGTGTACACAGCGCGAACATCAAAGCTGTGGCGAAATATCGGGCGTGCATGGTGTACCTCCTTCGCGGCGTAACGAATCGTTCAGTGACGCAGAACCGCTCCTGCTTGTTCCCACATGTGCTCTGGAGAGTTCCACTTGCCTGTAGACTTCGGACCTCTCAGCCAACACCAGAATAGTCCTTCCACTCGATGTCCTCACGTTTGCAGCCGCCCGTCGAAGAACGACGAGACCACAAGCTCGGTCAAGATGATGCGCCGATTACGCTTGTCGAGTATGGAAGCTACGTATGTCCGTACTGCCGCGCAGCCAATGACCGTATCGCCGCCATTCGCAATGAGTTCGGCGATCGGTTGCGCTACGTATTTCGGCATCGGCCTATCATCGGGCTAGAGCTTGCGCGGCGAGCCGCCGAGATTGCAGAGCGTGCGCAAACACCCGAGCAGTTTTGGCGGGTGCACGTCATGCTCATGGAGCGAGGCGAGAGGCTGACGGCCCCGGAGCTCGACGAGATCGCTCGTGAACAAGGTCTCGAAGACGTGGCTGTCGAGATCATCGAGCGCGCCAAGCGGCACGTGGATGAAGACACCGCTGCTGCTCGCGCAAGCAGCGTGTATGTCACACCGACGTTCTTCATCAATGGCCGCAAGTATGAAGGGGCTTGGGATAGCGTCTCGCTCAACGATGCGATCGAAGGCTCGTTGGGTCACCGCGTACGTGTCGCGGCGTTGGAGTTCGCTCGTTGGGCGCCGTCCGCGGGCATTCTGCTGTTGCTTGCCTCTGTGTTGGCCGTCGTGCTCAGCAATTCGGGGTTCGAGCAGCGATTCGAATCTTTCTGGGAGACGTACTGGGGGCTGACAGTCCACGGCGCGCAGTTCCAGATGTCGCTGCGACACTGGATCAACGATGGCTTGCTCACGATCTTCTTCCTCGTCGTCGGACTCGAGATCAAACGTGAGCTCACCGTCGGCCATTTGGCGGAGCGGCGAACCGCCGCGCTACCGATTGCAGCAGCCATCGGCGGGCTTGCGCTGCCGGCGCTTCTATACCGATTGATCATCCCTGATGGACCCTTGGCGCATGGCTGGGGCGTACCGATCTCGACGGATACCGCCTTCGCGATTGCATTGATCGCCATGATGGGCCGTCGTGTCCCCGTGGAGCTGCGAATCTTCCTGACCGCAGCGGCGATCGTAGATGACATCGGCGCGATACTCGTAGTCGCTTTCTTCTATTCTGCCGAGCTGCATGTCGGGTGGTTGTTCGCGGCGCTCGGCATCGTCGCGCTGCTCTCGATGTTGAATCACGCGCACGTGTACAGAGTCACGCCTTACGTCATCCTGGGCTTGGCGCTCTGGTTCTGTGTTCACTCCGGAGGTTTGCACGCGACCTTGGCCGGCGTGCTGCTCGCGCTCTTCATCCCCACGTTGCCGCCACCGAATCTCAGCGAGCTTCTGGCGCAAGCGAATGCGGTTTTCGTTGCGGAGTCGCGCCACAACGCGGAAGTGTTGCGACACGGTCCGTCCGCACCGGCTTTGCGGGCGCTCGATGCGATACACGATCGCCTGGAATCTCCCGCGGATCGACTGCTACGCCATACGGCTCCTCGCTCGAGCTACATCGTGCTGCCCTTGTTCGCGCTCGCAAACTCGGGCGTGGCGATTGAAGGTACCGATCTTGCAGGACATGGACCGTTGATCACAGCGATCGTGTTGGGTCTAGTCCTAGGCAAACCGATTGGGCTGACACTCGCATGCGCGGCTGCAGTGAAGCTTGGCTGGGCTGTGAAGCCCGCGGAGTATTCATGGCGGCAACTGGCAGGCGCGGGTGCGTTGGCGGGCATCGGCTTCACGATGTCGCTCTTCATCGCGAGCGAGGCGTTTCCTAGCGCCGGCGACTTTGCCGCCGCGAAGATCGCGATCTTCGGCGCTTCGATCGTGTCGGCAATCATTGGCATCGCCGTCTTGTGGAACTCCGAGGCTGCGAAGACCGAAGCCGCCGACGCGGCGGCGCCTGCCACTCGCGAATCCACCTAGACCGCCGCAACGGAACCCAATGCCCGCCCAGCCATATATAGGTATGGCAGAAGAGGATTTCGCGCATGGGTAAGAGAGCAGGTTTGCTGAGCACGATCGTGTGGGTTGCAGTTTCTGCATCGGCCCAGAACACGACCCAGAACACGGCCGAGGACACGGCCGAGAACACGAGCTTGCAGGAAGATCTACGCGTAGCAGACTCCGACAATGCCGCAGAGCTGCGTGTCAGTCAGGCAGATCGGCAGTTTCTGCAGCTCGCAATCGATAGCGGGGCAAAAGAGGTGCAGTTATCGCAGCGCGCGCTCGATCGCGCCACCCGAGAGGATGTGAGGCAGTTCGCGCAACAGATGGTGGACGACCATGGCGCGACCAATCGCGAGCTCATGAGCCTGAACGAAGCCCTGCTGGGCGCGAAAGGACCGCCGTTCAAGAAAGCAAGCTCGAAAGTCAAACGCGAAATCGACCAGCTGAATGCGCTCTCGGGCGCGGCGTTCGATCAGCGCTATATGGAAATCATGATCAAAGATCATCAAGCCGCGCTGGATTTATACGGCCAGCAAGCAGAGCGCGGGAAGAACCCACAATTGAAGGCACTCGCACAGAAGGCGCTTCCGGAACTCGAGGCGCACTTGAAGCAAGCACAGAAGATCGGTTCGAAGAAGTAGGCGCGAGCTGCGTCGGAGTGCCGCCACGCAATCGCTAGAACACCTGGCGAACGATCCATTCGCCTGCGGTACCGATCGCAGACATGACTGCCGCGCCGCCGAGTGCCCAGGCAAAGCTGTCGATCTTCAAGTGATCGGTCAGCTTGTCGGTGAGCACGAGCAGAATGGCATTGATGATCCAGCGCGTGATGAACGCAAGCAACCACGCGATGCCTAAGGTCACCACGGTGAACAGGGCGAACAGAAGCCAACCCAGTAAGAAGTTCAGGATGCCGAAGATCGCAGCGACGAGGATGGCGCTCTTCCAGCTCTTGATGTGGAAGCCAGGTAACAGCGCGTCGGTCGCCCAAACGGCCAAGGACAAGATCAGCCAGGAAAGAAGGAGCTCCATCGCCGACTCCGTGGAACAGCCAAATTAGCGACAGAGTACGCTAGGACGAAAACGCAGGAAATCGTGGATGAGTCCTACCGCGCGCGTCTGGCGTCCCAGGGGTGCCAGCCACGGGCTCATAGGCACTGCCTATCGGCGGGGTCGAAACAATCGACTGGCCCTTAGCGGCATCAATCGGTATCTTGCCGCCCGGTTACTGCAGTTTCGCATTGTGTGTTCCTGCTGATCCTTAAGGAGAACCCGCTAGATGAGTTCCTTGATCAATACCCCAATCAAGCCATTCAAGACGACCGCGTACTACAACGGAAAGTTCATTCCGGTGTCGGACGCCGACGTCAAGGGCAAATGGTCGATCTTCTTCTTCTACCCTGCGGACTTCACGTTCGTGTGCCCGACCGAGCTGGGCGACTTGGCTGATGTCTATCCGGAGCTGAAGAAGCTGGGCGTCGAAGTGTACAGCGTGTCGACCGACACCCACTTCACCCACAAGGCGTGGCATGACGCTTCCGAGACGATCCGCAAGATTCAGTATCCGATGCTGGGCGATCCGACGCAGACGATCTCCCGCAACTTCGGCGTGCTGATCGAAGAGGAAGGCCTCGCGCTGCGCGGCACGTTCCTCGTCAATCCTGAAGGCCTGATCAAGGTCTACGAGGTTCACGACAACGGCATCGGCCGCGACGCGAAGGAGCTGCTCCGCAAGGTGCAAGCTGCGCAATACGTTGCTTCGCATCCGGGCGAGGTGTGCCCTGCCAAGTGGACGCCTGGCCAGAAGACGCTGGCCCCGTCGCTCGACCTCGTCGGCAAAATCTAAGCGATTCGTCACGTGCGATGTGGCAGGGCGGCTTCGGCCGCCCTGCTCTTGATGGTCTCAATCAACTACAACGGATGAACTCAACAACCATGCTCGACGCCAATCTCAAGCAACAACTGCAGACATACCTCGAAAGAGTCACGCTTCCCGTAGAGATCGTCGCCTCGCTGGATGACAGTGATGCATCCCGTGAAATGCAGGAGCTGCTCGTCGAGATTGCAGCGCTGTCGCCGCTGATCACGCTCGAGTATTCGGACCATGCTGAACGCAAGCCCTCGTTTGCCTTGAACCGCAAAGGCTCGGAGATGAGCCTGCGCTTTGCCGGCATCCCGATGGGCCATGAGTTCACATCCCTCGTGCTGGCGCTGCTCCAGGTCGGCGGCTATCCGCCCAAGCTAGAGCAGAGCGTCATCGAGCAGATTCGCAACCTGAAAGGCGAATTCAAGTTCGAAACCTTCATTTCGCTCTCATGCCAGAACTGCCCGGACGTCGTGCAGGCGCTGAACTTGATGGCGGTGCTGAACCCGAATATCAGCCACACGATGATCGATGGTGCGCTCTTCCAGAGTGAAGTCGAAGAGCGTCAAGTCATGGCCGTACCGACCGTGTATTTGAACGGTGAGGTGTTTGGCCAAGGGCGCACGACGATCGAAGAGGTCCTGTCGAAGCTCGATACAGGTGCGAGCGCGCGTCAAGCCGAGCAGTTGAACGCGAAGGAAGCGTTCGACGTCCTCGTCGTTGGCGGTGGACCCGCTGGCGCCGCCGCCGCGATCTATGCGGCGCGTAAAGGCATTCGTACCGGCGTCGTATCCGAACGCTTCGGCGGCCAAGTGCTCGACACACTCGCGATCGAGAACTTCATCTCCGTGAAGGAGACGGAGGGGCCGAAGATGGCCGCCGCGCTCGAAGAGCACGTCCGAAGCTACGACGTGGACATCATGAATGTGCAGCGTGCGGAGAAGTTGCTTCCCGCGGACGCGGACGGTTTCTTCACAGTCGAGCTCGCGAGCGGGGCCGCACTGCGCGGCCGCACCGTGATTCTTGCCACGGGCGCGCGTTGGCGCGAGATGAACGTTCCGGGTGAACGTGAGTATCGCGGACGAGGCGTTGCCTACTGCCCTCACTGCGACGGTCCTCTCTTCAAAGGTAAACGCGTCGCAGTGATCGGCGGCGGTAACTCGGGTGTGGAGGCTGCGATCGACCTCGCCGGCATCGTGGCTCATGTCACGCTCATCGAGTTCGACAGCCGCCTGCGTGCTGACGAGGTCCTGCAGCGCAAACTGAGAAGTCTCTCGAACGTGCGCGTCATCGTCTCGGCACAAACGACTGAAGTGCACGGCGAGAACGGCAAGGTGAACGGGCTTACGTATAAGGACCGCGGTACCGGCGAGCTCCATCGACTCGAGCTCGAAGGTGTGTTCGTGCAGATCGGTCTACTGCCGAACACCGACTGGCTCAAAGGTACGGTAGCCCTCAGCCTGCGTGGGGAGATCGAAGTGGATGCACGCGGCCAAACTTCGGTGCCTGGCGTGTTCGCTGCCGGCGATGCGACTACGACGCCGTACAAGCAGATCGTGATCGCGATGGGCGAAGGTGCGAAAGCCGCGCTGAGCGCGTTCGATCATCTGATCCGCACGTCCGCACCTGCAGAGAAGAGCGCGCACGCAGCGTAATAGTCGAATCTGATCCGACGCTGGTAGGTCGGAATTCATTCCCGACACCTGGCTCAGTCGTGATGTAGGTCGGAATAAATGCCGACCTACAGCGTCGGGAGCTCCCAATCCGATCGAACGCGCTCGTACTCCTGCTCCGGCAGGAGTACGAAGATCGGCTTGTGCGTGCGATCGAGCCACGCGAGCAATTCGCGCATCCTCTCCTCGGTCATCGCTGTGCACCCCTCGGTCGGCACGCCAGGTGCTTTCCAGATGTGCGCGAAGATACAGCTGCCCTTGCCTGCCTCATGCCTACCATTGTGCTCGACGATGAACCCGAGTTGGTAACGATGATCGCCAGCGACGTGAATGTCGCGCCGCATGGGTTCGGTCGAACCTTCGATCGCATGCTTGCCTACGACTTTGGCGTCGACAATCCGGTTGTAAAGCGGTGAGCTCGCGACGTCGATGCAGTAATCTGATTCCGTCATTGCGTCATAGCGCAACCGCGTGCGTGCAGACGGCGCATAGCCAAAGGCATCCCCGATGCGAAACACACCGGCAGGACTTCGGCCATCACCCTCCTCTTTCTGCGGGCCTCGTTGTTCTGGATGCAATCCGATGCCCCATGCAGCACCCTCGCGACCGATCGAGATCTGCACGGCCGGCGCTGCGAGCTGCCATCCTCTATCCGTCATAGAGAATGTGCGAAGCTGTCCTTGGTTTGCGTCCCAGCTAGACGTCGTGACGAGGACGAGCTGGCGCGCATCTGACCACGGTGTATCGGCGGCCGAGATTGCCGCCACGAATAGCATCAAGAAAAAGCTGAGATATCGCACCACTTGGGTTCCTAGCGCCCCATGTTGTTTGCCCCCCACCCAACCCCGCCCCCGCTGCGCGTGGGAGGGAAGACTCTGGCTACAGCCTACAGCCTAGAGCCTACAGCCTTCCTCACGGCTTCGGATCCAGCATGCGCTCGATTCGCTCCAGAGTCGAAGCGAGCTTCGAGGTCCGATCCTCGCCGTCGCTGCATAGAAGCGCGAAGATCGTGTCCAACAGGTGCAGCAGTGCGGACTGGTACAACATGGAGGCGACATATGCTCGCTGATCGTGGGCCGAGACGAGGAGCGAATGCTCGGCGTGCGTGCGCAGAGGGTTTGCCGTATGTCGTGTCACCGACACGACTTTCCCACGTCGTTCGTGAAACTGCTTCGCGAGCTTCAGCAGAGTCGGTTGCTGACCATGCTCCGAAAAAACGAGCAGCACGTCGGATTTCGTCGCGGTGGCGATAGTTGCCGTCATCACGATCGGATCGGACTGGTACACCGCGAGAATGCCAAGCAGCGCGAGCCTCACCGCGAAGGCTTGTGCCGGAAGGGCGTCTTCTCCCATCCCGATGAGAAACACCTTGTCGGCGCGATCGATGACAGTGGCGACGGCTTCGATCTGTTCCTGTCCATTGATGAGCCGAGTCTCCTCCTCCGCGTGTGATTTCGCTTGCCACAACGTTTCGGAGAGATCGGGCTGCGGATAACTCTTGCTTGCGCGCGTGGTACGGACCGTCTCACCGCCCATGCTGCGCGCCACCGCTTCGCCGACGGAGAATTTCAGATCAGGGTAGCCCTTGAAGCCGAGCTTCTGGCAGAACTTCACGACGCTCGACTGGCTGATGTTCAGCGCATCCGCGAGCTGCTGCGAAGAATAGTCGCGCAGCAGATGCGCGTTCTCCAACAGGAAGTCCGCAATGCGCCGCTCGATCGCGGACATCTGATCGCGTTCAGAGCGGATTTTGAGGAGCGGCGGCATGGCTCGTTCTCGGTCAGCCTTCGATGCTCTCCAGCCCCCGGATCTCACGAATGCCCAGACCCGGTGCGTCGCTGATCGAGATCTCGGCTTCGTTGAAGATCACGCCGCCGTCGACAGGATTGAACGCGCACAGAGACGGTCCATCGAGATCCACTTTCGTGATGACGTTCGATTTCGCGACGGCAACGTGCACCGCAGCGGCGACGCTGATGCTGCTCTCGAGCATGCATCCGATCATGCAATCGACCTGATACATGCCTGCGATGTCGGCGATCTGGATCGCCGTCGAGATACCGCCCGTCTTCATGAGCTTGATATTGATGATGTCGGCGGCGCGCATGCGAATCAGCTCGATGACTTGCGCCGGCCCAAAGACGCTCTCATCGGCCATGATCGGGGTGTGCACCCGCTCGGTGACGTACTTCAAGCCCTCGATATCTTGAGCCTTCACGGGTTGCTCGACGAGCTCGAGCCGCACGCCGGCGTCCTCGAGCGCCTGCAGCGCATACACCGCCTGCTTCGCGGTCCATCCCTGGTTCGCATCGAGCCGCAACAGAGCCCGGTCCTCGACCGCTGCGTATATCGCTTTGATACGCTCCAAATCGATACCGATGTCTTTGCCGACCTTGATCTTGAGCGACTCGAAACCTCGCTCCACCGCTCGAACGGAATCGGCGACCATTTTATCGATGTAATCCACACTGATCGTAAGATCGGTCGTGACCACCGGATCGCCGCCGCCGCCGAGCATCTTGTAGAGCGGCGCGTTGTAGAGCTGCCCGTAGAGATCGTAGACCGCGATCTCCACGGCAGCTTTCGCGCTCGTGTTCTTCTCGAGCGCGTTCTGAATGAGCTGCACGATGCGGTTCAGATTGGAGATGTCCTGGCCGATGATTCGCGGTGCAATGTAGCGTTGAATCGCTTCGACGATCGACCCGTGCGTATCGCCGGTAATCACCGCCGTGGCAGGCGCCTCGCCGTAACCGACGTGCCCCGTATCGGTGTGGATGCTCACGACGATGTCTTCAACCTTATCTACGGTGCGAAGCGCGGTCTTGAACGGCGTCTTCAACGGAACGCGCAACATGCCGAAGCGGATATCCGTGATCTTCATAGAGTTCCTAACGGATGCGTTGAATACTGTAGATCTGGTCGATGAGGGCGCGCTCTTCGCTCAGCAGGAGCGGCATGAGCGGCGTGACTGACACGCCGTTCAACTGCACGCGAACGGTCTCATTGTCTTTGCGGTACGCGATGCCCGTGGTGTCGTGAATGACATACGGCATGCCCTGGTCATAGCCGATCACCATCATCACGTGACCCGGGATATAGATGAGATCGCCGACTTTGAGCGACTTCAGAATCTCGGACCGCTTCTCTCGAGTATCGGACGCTGAGAGCGCGATGCGTTCGAAGGCCGGGCTCGTTCCTTGATCGCGAGTGTTGCGAGGCATCTGAATTCCGAAGCTGCGATACACCTCGGAGACGAAGCCACTGCAGTCTCTCGCGTTGTACGAATGTCCCCATCCGTACCGCTCTCCTAAGAACTTGAAGCTCTGGCGGACGAGATTAGCGTCGCTGTATGGTAGATAGCTCGCCGCGACGTCCGCCGTTCTCGGCACCAACGCGGGCGCGAAGTGCAAGCGACCTTCTTCGCCTCGCACGGGCAACTCGACGACGTGAGAGGCGTATGGATGCTGCCCGTTGACGGGTTGATCCGCCGGCCACTCGTTCAACAGCGGCACGCGAACTCCCATGTCGAGCTGCAGTTCGGATAGCTGCGGCACCTCTTGTGTGAACACCGTACGGACGGTGCTGCCTGTCACGACGAGATAAGGCGTCTTGCGCGTGTACTCGAAGATCGCCGCGCGCTCTCCTTCCGCAACGAAGCGACGCTCGATCCAAGCTTCATATCGCGGGGTCACGACGAACAACCACTCGCCATTCAAGCTGGTGTGCGCGATGAGGACAGGCGTGCCCGGAAACGCGCCGCTCTCTTGAAAGCGGTCGATATCGGTGTCGTTCGGAGAGCGAAACACGCGCAAGCGAGTGGGAAACGTACGCAGGTCTGCGCGACGCACGATCATTCCGAATCGAATCGATTGTTGATCCACGATGCCCGCCAGGTTCATCGCGTTGACCAGCTCGTCGAGCGCGCTCTGAGTCACCTCCTGGCTGGACTCGTCGTACAGAGTGTTCTCGGGGCGAACCGATATCCCTTCGATCCATTCTCTTACCTGCGAGCGCGCGAGCGTGTTCGGCATGCGCTCCAGGTCGTTCATTGACGCATCGGCTTGAAAGAGTCTTGCGTTCTGCGCCGCGATTTCTTCGGCACCAAGGATGGGTCGTTCGGAAAGGCGCTGACGCTGGATCCAGAAAGTGGGTTCGAGATGGGAGGATTCGACGCCGATGACGCCGTGCTCGGGAATGACCCGCTTTTCATCGATCCGCTGCGATGCGCACGCGGAAAGACAGAGTAGAAGGATTAGAGATCCGAGCTGACGCATGCGGACTGCCAGCTCAGCCATGAGACCGAGCCGCTCGCGCGACGCTATGTGTGCGACGAGATGCCCGTCCGGCGCCCAACAAAGCCGCCGCGAGAGGCAGAGCTGAATCGACCATCGCAAACCCCCGAGGCTTGGCGCACCGCCGCAGCTTCGTGTTCAGAATATTTTCTTCCGGCGGCGATCATAACACGAATAATTTATTGACCGCTCAACTCCGCGCGTGTAAAACAATCGCCGTCTGACCAACCGCGCGTGGAGAGCCGAAGTGGCGTCAGCACAGAGGCCCAACACTCAAAGCTCGGATGTTTGCATCCAGTCGGCATGCAATCTCGAGACCACTATGCGTGTCGCGCAGCTACGCAGCTTCCCGCGTTCGCCTGCCCCATTGCTGAGCATCGTGCTCGGCGCGTTGCTCGCTCTAAGTGCGAGCTTCACGATCGCAGCCAATGATGCACGAATCCAAAGGCCTATGGTGCTGGATTCAGTGATTCGAGCTGTCGAATCCGGAGCGTTCAAACAGGCTGAGCGACAGATCGCGCAAGCGTTAGCCGAGCCGGGCCTCACGCAAGCAGAACGTCGAGCGCTCGAGTTCGAGCAGGAGCGTATGCGTCGCATCTTGCTCGACTTCACGTTGAGCGAAGCCCAGGCGCTGTCGCGCATCCGCCAGCAGATCCCGGATGTCACTCCCGAGGAGTTTGCAGCGTGGGATGCCGCGGGTCTCCTCGAGCATCAAGTCATCGATGGACGCAAGCTGTACTTCAACCGCGCGCCATCGAACCTGTTCCGATTGAGCGCGGACGCGGCGAGTCGTCGCAAGCAGGCAAAGCCATTCGTCGACAGTCCGCTCGAGAAGCCCCATCCGCATCACCGAGAGGTTCGCGATGCTGCGCTGACGAGCGGAGAGACGAGCGTTGCGGCGAGACGTGTGCAGATCACCCAGGCAATCATCGTCGATGCCGATGCCGTTCCTGCAGGAGAGATCGTGCGCGCCTGGGTACCCTACCCTCGTGCCATTCCTCGACAGCAGGAAGACATTCGGCTCATCTCCAGCTCGCCGGTGAAGCACACGATCGCTGCAGAGAACGCGCCGCAGAGATCTATCTACATGGAACAGGCTGCGCAGGCCGGTCAGCCGACGCGCTTCTCGATTACGTACGATTTGACTATCTTCGCGCGCTACTTCGCGATTGATCCAAAGAAGGTCGTGCCGGTGCAAGCGACGCCTGAGCTCGCATCGTATCTCGGTGAGCGTCCCCCGCACATCGTGTTTACCGACGAGATGCGTGCGTTCTCTCAGAAGATCGTCGGCACGGAGCGCAATCCGTACCGGATCGCGCAGAAACTCTTTGCCGCGGTCGATCGGATCCCATGGGCAGGCGCTCGCGAGTATTCGACGATCGCGAACATCAGCGACTACGCCTTGCGTGCCGGGCACGCCGACTGCGGTCAACAGACGCTGCTCCTGATGACATTGCTGCGTCTGAATGGCATCCCCGCGCGCTGGCAGTCCGGTTGGATGTTCTCCGATGGCGACTACGACAACATGCACGATTGGGGTTGGCTCTATCTCGCACCGTACGGCTGGGTGCCGATGGATGTGACGTTCGGCCGGATGAATTCCGGCGATCCGGCGATCGACGAGTTCTACTTGGGCGGCCTCGATGCCTACCGCATCGTCTTCAACGACGATTACAGCCAACCCTTAAGTCCAGACAAGCAGCACTTTCGCTCCGAGACGGTCGACTTCCAACGAGGTGAAGTCGAGTGGCGCGGCGGCAACCTCTATTTCGATCGTTGGGACTATGAGTTCACGGCACGAGTATCGGCGTCGGGCGAGTGAGCTCGCAGTTTCGCACGTGCGGCTATTGCGCCGGCCGCACGCTGCGTTTTGTTGCGCACGTGAAGACTATCGATCCACTCGGCTAGTCACACCTTCCGGGAGGGGTGTATGAGAAAGAAGGCATCACTTGTCGGCCTCGCGCTCAAGATTGCGTTGGGAGTATCGATTGCCGCCGGCTTACCGCAGCTGGCGAGCGCCGCGAGCGGCGATGGTTCGCTCGTCGGACGATTGAGAAGCAGCGATGCCGCATCCCTCGAGGGTGTCGAGGTCACGGTGCGTAATCCCGAAACGGGCTTCACGCGTACCGTCAGGCCCGATGCCGACGGTAACTACCGCTTCCCGTTCCTGCCGGTGGGGCGATACGAGGTTGAAGCAAGCAAGAACGGAACGACGATCGGCAAGCTCGCCGAGGTCAACGTGAGCTTGGGCACCGCAACGACCGCCGACGTCAACCTCAACATCACAGGCCTCGACACGATCGAAGTCCTTGGCACACGCATCGTCACAGCCGTGGACGTACGCTCGACCGAGACGTCCACGAACATCACGCGAGAAGATCTCGAGCGCCTTCCGGTAGGTCGCGACATCGAATCGGTCGCGCTACTCGCGCCCGGTCTCGCAAAGGGCGATGCCGGTTTGTGTTTGGGTGGGAACTGCGGCATCTCGTTCGGCGGCTCGTCCATCGCCGAGAATTCGGTGTACGTGAATGGCCTCAACATCACCGATTTCTATAATCGCGTCGGTTCGTCCACGGTTCCGTACGCGTTCTATAAAGAATTCCAGGTGAAGACGGGTGGCTACTCCGTGGAATTCGGCCGCACGACCGGAGGCGTCATCAACGCTGTGACACGTTCGGGCACGAACGAATTCGAGTTCGGCACGGAGATCGCGTGGGAGCCTAGCTTCCTCCAGAGCGGCATGACGAATCGCTACTACCCTGACGGCAGTCCGCGCATCATCGGCAGCTTCGATGAGCACGACCGCACGAACGCGACGTTCTACGCGTCGGGGCCGATCGTGCAGGATAAGTTATTCTTCTTTGCGCTCTACGAGGCACGCGACTATACGCGCGAGAATACGAGCAACTCCGCCAATACATTCTTCGAAACCAATGCGGACGACGCATTCTGGGGTGCGAAGATCGATTGGCAGATCAATGACTCGAACCTGATCGAGCTGCTCGGCTTCTCGGACAAGAACGAAGATGTACGCGACAGCTTCGGATTCGAGTTTCCGGAAGGCAATCGACTCGGCAAGGAGAACACGCAGTTTACGAACAGCGGCGGCGAGAATTGGTCGATCACATACACCACCTACTTGACCGATACTTTCTCGGCGAAAGCGCTCTACGGCGAGAATGAGCGCGAGTTCTCGCGCTTCAGCTTGAACGATCTGGATTGCGCACGCGTGCGCGACTTGCGCCCAGGCGGTGCGGGCGACGTTGGATGTTCGTCGAGTCCGAACGTTACCGGCCGCGTCGACACGAGAGAGGCGGCACGCTTGGACTTCGAATGGGAACTGGGCGCGCACTTGTTGCGCTTCGGTCTCGATCGCGAGACGAATACGTCCGAGCACGCTCAGTACTACACGGGGCCCGAACGCCTACTCTACGAGGTTCGCAGGACGACGACGCCGCTGCTGGAGAACGGTTTTGCCGTTCCCATCGGCACCGACTACGTCCGGACGCGTCGCAATGAAGTGTTCGGCGAGTTCGAGACGATCAACACTGCTTACTACATCGAAGACAGTTGGTCGATTACGCCCAGCTTCGTGTTGAGCAGCGGATTACGTCTGGAGGCATTCGACAATCGTGACTCGGACGGCAACACCTACATCGAGATCGACGACATGTTAGCGCCGCGTTTCGGCTTCTCATGGGACGTGAAAGGAGACAGCCGCAGCAAGGTGTTCGGTAACGTGGGGCGTTACTTCCTCCCAGTCGCGAACGTCATCAACATCAAGCAGGCAGGCGGCTTCCTGGACGAGCGTACTTACTACCAGTTCTTGGGTTTCGAGGATTTCGACTACAACGGGATCACGCGTCAACGGCCAATCCTCGGCGCGCAACTCGGACCCGTCGACAATTCGCAGGGTGATGGCACAGTCGGCGATCTCCGTGGCGAAGTCGATCAAGACATGGATCCGGTCTATCAGGACGAAATCATTCTCGGCTTCCAATCGATGATCGACGACACGTGGTCGTGGGGCGTGCGGGCAACGTACCGCGAGCTCAACAACGCGATCGATGACATGGAGATCACCTCGACCGGGATCCTTTGCGGCGGCGAGCCGGTCAGCCCCGGTTTCGTGATGGCGAATCCAGGCAAGCCCGCGACGATCTTGAGCGATACCAATTGCGACGGCGAGAACGATGCGTTGGTGACGATCGATACTGCCAACGCTGGATGGGCAATGTTCGATGAGGATGGCAACTATGTCGGTGAAGTCGGTTATCCAGAACCGCGACGCACTTATCGTGCAATCGAGCTGATGATCGATCGCGCATGGGATGGCGACTGGTCGTTCAATGCCGCGTATACCCTCGCTTATCTCAAAGGGAATGCGGAAGGTCCGGTCAACTCCGACACTGATTTCGCCGATGCCGGACGCACCGAGGCATTCGACAACCCATGGGTCAACTACGGCGCATATGGCTGGTTGCCGAACGATCGACGGCACCAGCTCAAGATGCGCGGTTCGTATGCGCTCGGCGAACATTGGGAGGTGGGAGCCACTGCGACCGTGCAGTCAGGACGCCCCATCAGCCGCATCGGTGAAGGTAACCCCTACGACGATACGACGTTCTACAGCTTCTTTATCTTCAATGAAGCGACCGGCCAATACGAGCTGCACGCGCGTGGAGCCGAAGGTCGAACGCCATGGACGTATGATATTGGCGCGAACGTCTCGTATCGCCATTCGTTCGACTTCGCGGATCTGCTCGTGAAACTCTCCGTCTACAACTTGCTCAATCAGGAACGCGTCATCGAAGTGGACGAAGAGCTTGGCTCCATCCCGAACGGCAACGAGGAGTTCGGCATCGGCACGGCGTATCAATCGCCGCGGTACGCCCTGCTGACGTTCAGGCTGGACTTCTGATTGCGAGCCATCGCCTTGTGGATGCGCGCGTTGCGTATCCTTGACCTCTCTTCCCCCAAGGACGGGGGAAGAGTCTCTTCTTGCGCCATTGCGACGTGCGCTCTCCTAGTGGCAGCTTCTCACCTGAGCGGGTGCGCACATGACCCGCGTGCGCGCGCTACGAACGTTCCCCCGAAAGTTCAAACCATCGACGAGGTGGTTGAAGCCGTGGCGGAGCGCTATCGCTTACCCGGCATCGCGGTCGGGGTGATCTGGGAAGGCGAAGTCATCTATGCCCAAGGCAAAGGCGAGCTCGAAGCCGGAACCGGCCAGGTGATTACGCAGAACTCTGTCTTCAAGATCGCTTCTATCAGCAAGCAGATGACGACAGCTTTGCTCGCGCGCCTCGTCGATTCCGGAAAGCTTCGCTGGGACGACCCTGTCACGAAGCACATTCCGACCTTTCGCATGAGCGATCCTTGGGTCACGCGTGAGATGCAGGTGCGTGATCTGTTGATCCACAACAGTGGGCTGCGAGCTGGCGCAGGCGATCTCATGTTGTGGCCCGAGCCGAATCTGTTCACGCGCGAGGACATCATCTCCGGACTCGAGCATCTGCAGCCGATCCATAGCTTCCGCACGCGCTATACGTACGACAATCTGCTCTACGTCGTGGCCGGTGAAGTTGCAGCAGCGGCAGGCGGCGCTTCTTACGAGGAGCTGATCCGTCGCGAGCTGTTTGGTCCTCTCGGAATGACACGCTGCCGAGTCGGCGAGTGGAACCGTGAGGAAGTGGGTGAAGTCGCGCAGCCTCACATGCGTAAGGGTCAAGGCAATACGGTGATTCGTCGCGACGAGGCGATCATCCCTGCAATCACTTCGGCTGCGGCAGGCGGCATTCGTTGCAGCTTGCACGACATGTTGATCTGGATGCGCACGTGGTTGGATCCGGAGCTGAAGCCGCCGTCCGGTGAGTCATGGCTCAGCGCCGAACAGCGAAACGCGATCTGGACTGCCCAGATGCCGCTTCCAGTCTCGCAACGCCACCGAGACTGGTTCGATACGCGCTTCAGCGCATACGGTTTTGGATGGCGCCTCTCCGATATGGACGGCACGTTTACTGCCGGTCACACCGGCACACTCGCGGGCATGTTCTCAGCGATGGTGCTGGTCCCGGAGCAGCGACATGGATTCGTGTTTCACATCAATGGCGACGGCGGTGAGGCACGTGTCGTACTGAGCACGATGCTGACGAAGCTTCTGACTGCGCCGAAGGAGTTGATGTCGGTCGAGCATTACGCGGAGGCGATCGCGGCAGAGGCCTCGACGCTCCCGTCCGAACGCGTCGCACCGGATACGTCGCTGCGGCGTCCAGCCGTACGTTCGGCGCTCGTGAGACGTCTCGGGATCTATCGCGATCCCTGGTTCGGTGAAGTCTCACTTTGCGATGCGAACGGCGATCGAGTGCACTTCCATGCGGCAAAGTCGCCGCGGATGGCGGGCGAAGTCATGCAGGTCGATGAGCGACTGCTCGTCGATTGGTTCGACGAGAGCATCAGTGCGGAAAGCTGGATCACGTTCGCGGAAGTCGAATCGAACCCAATCACTTTCCGAATGGCGAAGGTCGATCCCGAGGAGGACTTCAGCTATGACTATGAGGACCTGCTCTTTACGCGTGTGGGCGAGTGCCCTTAGAACGACCGTTGCTCGGGCATTCTCCCTGCTGAGTTGCACGTGATCACCTCTGATTTCCTGGTTATCGGTGCCGGAATCGCGGGCGCCTCTGTCGGATACGAGCTCGCTGCCTCTGCTCGCGTCGTCGTCCTCGAACGCGAATCCCAGGCCGGTTATCACGCAACGGGTCGCTCCGCTGCCCTCTTCTCTGAGATCTACGGCAATGAAGTCGTGGGGGCGCGCGGGGGCGCGGGCCGCGGCGGGG
>JAEZFW010000061.1 GCA_023417315.1 Pseudomonadota bacterium | reverse complement strand
GCACTAGCGCAGCGAGTTCGAGTGTCATGTCTAAAGCGGACGCGACTCGATCGGACCGACTGAGCCAACTTCTCAAAGAGGATATATCTCGCGGCGACGCGGCGAAGAGAAGAGCACTTCCGACTATGTGTGTTCTTTCTTCTTCTCGCCGCGTCGCCGCGAGATATCTTCTCTCTAAGAAGCCTGGCACATGCATCGGGCGAAGTAGATCAGCATCGACATCTGGGGGAACGTATGACCGATTACATCGCCAACGAACGCAAGTCGCCTGAGCTCGCCGACAACCGACGAATGCATTGGCGCGTAGCGAGCGCGTTGCTTGCCACGCTCACGCTTGCCTGCTCTGCGCAGGCGCAAGTCGGCAAGCAGTTCCCATCCGAAAAGAAAGTCGTGGTCGATCGCATCACCGGTCGGCCGCTCACTGTGCTCACCTCGGGCGAGTTCAACGACGCGAAGATCTATCCCACCCATCCTCAATGGGCTCACGACGGCGTACACATTCTGTTTCGTTCGGCCAATCGCAGCGCCGATGGCCTTCCACAAATCTTCGCGGTGAACGAGATCACCGGTCGAATCACACAGATCACGGAAGGCGAAGGCGTCGAAGCGGGCAGCATCAACGTGGCCCGGCTCTCGAATAAGGTCTACTACGTGCGCCGCGGACAAGGTGAGGCGCCAAGCACTCTAATCGAGGTGGACCTGACCGCGCTGCTGAACGAATCACGCACGCCCGCAGACAACGTCGAAAGAATCGTCGGCACGTTGCCGAAGGATTTCATCAGCGTCGGTGGATTTGCATTAGATGCGGATGAGAAGTCCGCGTACTTCGGTTTCGATCAGCGACGCGCGCCTCCACGCGAACGTGGAAAACCTGTGCCGCAAGTGCCAGGTGGTCTGCTTGCGATGGACCTGACGAACGGCAAGACGCGAACGGTGCTCAAGGTTCCCTTCCGCATGGGCCACGTGCAGGCGAATCCAATCAAACCTGGCGAAATTCTGTATTGCCACGAAACAGGCGGCGATGCGCCCCAGAGAATGTGGATCGTCAACGCAGATGGAACAGGCAACCGACCGGTATTTCCCGAACACGAGGACGATTGGGTCACGCATGAGCAGTTCGCTGACGCTGATCATGTGATCTTCAATCTGATGGGTCACACGACACAGTTGCGTCGGCGGCCGACCGGCATCATGGTCGTGAATCTGCGCGATGGCACGGTCGAGAACCTGGGGCAGACGGACAGCTACTACAACTCGCGGACGCCTGAACGGTATTCAGATCCCAATATTCCGAATGAGGCGAGGCCGGGTGGCTTCTGGCACAACGCGGTCACATACGATCGGCGCTTCGCTGCCGCCGATGACTTCGACGGCAACATTCACCTCATCGATCGCAGGACGGGCGGCCGAACCCTGTTGAGCACTGGACACCGCATGCGCCCCGATCACGCGCATCCGAGCTTCAGTCCCGATGGATCGCGGTTGTTGATTCAGTCGGGAATGCTGACCGACGGCGAGCGGCTGTCGCTCATGATCGCCCCGGCGAATGTCGAGCATCGATAGGAAGCGATGAAGTGGGTAGGGTAGGAGGACAGCCACTCCTCCGCGCACTACACTGATGCCATGACAAGACGCGTTCTGACCGGCATCACGACCTCCGGCACTCCTCATCTCGGCAACTACGTCGGCGCGATTCGTCCGGCGATCGCTGCGAGTCTCGCAGCGGGAACGGAGAGCTTCTACTTTCTCGCCGACTATCATGCGCTCATCAAGGTGCAGGATCCGGCGCGCGTGCAGCGCTCGACACTCGAGATCGCGGCGACGTGGCTTGCCTGCGGATTGGATCCCGAACGCGTGTGGTTCTATCGCCAAAGCGACATCCCAGAGATCCCGGAATTGACGTGGCTACTCTCGTGCGTCGGTGCCAAAGGGCTGCTCAATCGCGCGCATGCGTACAAGGCCGCGATGGATCGCAATCGGGAAGCAGGTGAGGACGAGGATGCCGGCGTCACCGCGGGACTCTTCATGTACCCGGTGCTGATGGCGGCAGACATTCTGATCTTCAATGCAGAGCATGTGCCGGTGGGTCGCGATCAAGTGCAGCACGTCGAGATGGCTCGCGATCTCGCGCAGCGCTTCAATCATCTATATGGAGAACACTTCGTTCTGCCCGAAGCCATTATCGATGAGCAGGTCGCAACGTTGCCTGGGCTCGACGGGCGGAAGATGAGTAAGAGCTACGACAACATCATCCCGTTGTTTGCACCGCCCAACCAGCTACGCCGTTTGGTGATGTCGATCGTCACCGATTCGCGCGCGCCGGGTGAACCGAAGTCCGTGGAAAGCTCGAACTTGTTCGAGATCTATCGCGCATTCGCGAGCGCCGAGGAAACCGCGACCATGCGTCGTGCGTACGAAGAAGGCATCGCTTGGAGCGATGCGAAGCAGCGACTATTCGAGCGAATCGACTCTGAGATCGCGCCGCTGCGAGAGAAGTACGAAGCGCTGATCTCACAGCCTCAACGAATCGAGGAGCAGCTTCGGGAAGGCGCTCGCCGAGTGCGCGAGCGACATGCGACGCCCTTCATCCGCGAGTTGCGCGAAGCGGTTGGATTGCGCGACCTCGGCAAGATCGTCTCCACTGGCAAAGTGCGTCAGGAAAAAACCGCGCTGCCGGTGTTCAAGCAGTATCGCGAAGCCGACGGTCTGTTCTATTTCAAATTGGTGGACGGCGATCGCACGCTGCTGTCGAGCCGCGGCTTCGATTCGCCGCGCGAAGCGGGCCAGCGCATCGCCGCGCTCAAGCGCGAGGGCTTCGCTGAAAGTGACGCTGACGTGAAATTGGCGGAAAACATCGATGTCGATGCGGTGCGCCAGGCGCTCGAGGCGTTGCGCGGATGAAGAGAAGAGAAGGAGATTTTCGACAGGATTAACTGGATTAACAGGATGTAAGAAGGAGAGCGTTTCCTCTCTTATCTCTCTCCTCCCCACTACTGGCGTCATCCTTGCGGATGCGAGGATCCATCCTTAGACCGCCATCTCTTCTGGCTCCACCATCCTGTTAATCCTGTTCATCCTGTCGATATTCTTCGAACATCCGAGCGAGAAGAACTACGGCAGCTCGAACGGCTGGCCATCCCAATCATTGAACACGATCGGTTCGCCGCTGAAGCGGCCGATGTGAAATGTCGTGCCCGCGAGTGCGCTCGGAACGTGGCATACGCCGTTGCGATCCAACGGCATCCAAAGGTCGATGGGATGCTCACTACCGGGCACGTGCTGTGTGAGCGTGAATCCTTGCGGGAAGCGGCGACTACCTGGCTGAATTCGCACTTCCACTCCCGCGCTCTTGCGCAACCTGATCGTCTTGTTAGTGATGGGCGATGAGTAAGAGATCGTCTCGCGGTACAACTCATAGCCAGGCTTGTAGACCACGAGCACGAGCTCGCCGGGTTCCATGCCCGTCAAAGCAACGGCACCGAAGTCGTCGGTCTGCTTGTCGCCGTGCACGCTCGCGGTTTCAGGTGTATTGCCCCTCAAGTACACGGTGGCACCGACGATGGGTACCGCGCCGCTTTCTTCCATGATGCGAGCAGACAGTTGCACTGATGGAATGTCGATGTTCAGAACGGCATCGCCGGCCATCGTGACGTTTCGCCTGATGTCATCGTGCACCCTCATGGAATAGTCGCCTGCGGGCAGCCCTTCGATTTCGTACGAACCGTCTGCGTTGGTCGTCGTGTGGTAAAGAACGTCGGACTTGTCCTCGACCCTTCGCATCCAGAGAGGTACTTGCACAGCGGGCTTTCCGTCCTGCGTGATGCGACCTGAAAGGCGCGCTCCCGCCGGGAACGTGATATCGAGTGTCACGTCTGCATCGCCGGGCACCTCCAAGGGCTTCTTCATCTCGAACCCAGCCCCATGTATCCGCATTACGGCTTGGCCGGGAGGGACACCGTTGAGCGCATAACTTCCACTGGCATCGGGTTGTGTACGAAAAGAGGTATTGCTCGACTTCGTGTGCAACACCAGAAGGACTTCCTGCAAGCGTTCTGGGCGCAATCCCTTCACCATGCCGCGAACGCTGCGGCCACCGCCCACGGTGAGAACGATCCCATCCTTGATCTCGTCCTGTTCCAAGATGAACGCTTGCGTGGCGCTGCCCGCACTCGTGTTAGCCGACAACCTGTAGCGGCCCGGCGGTCGGTGATCGAAAGAGAATTGGCCTGCTTCGTCCGTCTTGCCCAAGTGCATTCCGCCACGTTCGTGCAGATAAACTTCTCCAGCGATGGGTGCGCCCGATGTCGTGATCACTATCCCCGCGATGATCGCTCCAGTTGAAAGTGCGATCTCCTGCGATGGTGTTTTCTCATCGACAAACAGAGGTAACTCGCGATGCGCACGATTCTGCGCGGCAACCATGAGAAGGATATCGCCCGCAGGAACCCCATCCAGTACGAACGAGCCATCCTCTTTGGAACGCGTATGCGGCCTCGATTTACGGAAATCTTCTTGAACTGTCACTTGCCGAAAGCTGATATGTGCATCGGCGATCGGCACACCCGTGTTCGATTCGACGACACGCCCTCGTACCGCGAAGCCATGCAGCAATGGGATCACGATCTCGGGCGTGACCTCGCCTTCCACGATCGATATCTCGTCGACGTTGAACATCTGATACCCAGGCGCTGACAGAGCCGCGCGCCAAGTCCCGGCCTCCACATCTTTCCAAACGAAGCGCCCCGTTTGAGACTTGAACTGCCGACTGATCGGCTGATCTCCTGGGCTGTACTCTCGGCGGATACGTTTCAACTGGATCTCGAACGCCTTCACAGGCTGGCGAGTTACCGCATCGATCACGCGACCTCGGAAGCCAGCGCCCCTCGAAGGTGATGATGCAGGTGGAGCGGGAGTTGCAATGTTCGCCACTGCCGCTTCAACAAGCTCTGGCTCGGCTTCGGGCTGCCGCTCAACTGCTTGGGTTGTTTCGATCGCCGGAATCAGAGCCGATTCGCGTGTCTGCGACCATTGCCGAGCAACCAGCAGCATCGCGCATCCCGCGAGAAGCGCGAGGACAAAGAAAACGACTCGATGATGCTTCAGACGGTCCAGCACAAGTTCATATTGGTTTAGATTGGCATTCCATTTGCCCGCGGCGCGAGCTCCGAGCTGCGCTCGAGCGCAGCTCGATCCCATTGCGCCGAGTTCGAAGCAGCCTCGTACGTACTTTGCAGAAAGTCGAGCAATGCCGCGTCTGGAGAAGCGGTCGTTCGCATCTCATCGTAAGGCAGCACGAACTCCCTCAGTGCACCATCGTAACGAGCGGCGCTCGGTGAAACACTCGCATTCGCGAATCCGGGCGGCTCCGGATAGGCATATGAATAGAAGATCGCGTGCGGATATTGCTCGCCGCCGGCCCAGAATCCGGCGCTGCTGACTTCGTGTGAGTAGGCTTCGCGTGTCACCCAATCCGGCAGGTTCGGCACGCCCCCCGGATGCATCGGAGCCTCTCGCCCAGAGAAGCGCGTGACCGCCAGGTCCGCACTACCCCAGAAGTAGTGAACGGGGCTGCTCTTGCCGATGAATCGCGCGCGAAACTGCTCGAACACGCGCTCGGTCTGCACCAGGATGCGCCAATAGCGATTGACGTACTCAGGATCGTACGTGCGGTGCACCTCATCTTGCTCGAACGGAATCGGATCGGGAAGCTCGTTCGGCACGGTAGTGATCTTCACCGGAAATCCGAGCTTGTCGAGCTCATTCATGAGACTGCGGTAGAACGCCGCGGTGGTTTGCGGCGCGAGCGGCAGCATCGCGCTGCGGCCGTCGTCCGCGCGAAGCCATAGTTGATGATCGATGAAATCGAGCTCAATCTGAAACGCGCCGCTGTCGTGCCACATCAGACGTGTGCCCAGACCTCGCGCAGTCGTCTGCAAGGTCACGTGCCAAGAGTGATTCACCCAAGGGCATTGCTTGAGCCGGATCTTCCCGACGATCTGCAGCCACATATGCAACGTCGCCGCCGTCTCGCGCCATTCTTCATACGGAAGCGCCGGCCATTTCGCTGTCGCCTTGCTCTGCGGCATGACTCACCTCGCGTTCGAGAGGCTGCAAAGCATGTGTCAAAGGACATGCGCTGGCGATCTGCAATGTCCGCAGGTAGGGCCGTGAGTGTGAAGAACCAAAAGAAGAAATTCTGACAGAATGAACAGGATTAACAGGATACAGGAGAGGAGCTTCGAGCCGTTTCTGCCGTCCCGTTCGCCTGCGTCCGTCCGTGCTCATTCGATAATTTGTTCATCCTGTTCATCCT
Organism: Pseudomonadota bacterium; assembly: GCA_023417315.1. Lineage (GTDB taxonomy): Bacteria > Pseudomonadota > Gammaproteobacteria > Steroidobacterales > Steroidobacteraceae > Steroidobacter. The sequence continues at coordinate 25,852 of JAEZFW010000061.1, read as the reverse complement.
GTCTCGGCTTTTCTTCTTGGAGTCAACAAGACATTCAGCTACCGAACGAACTTCTTCGCATGCTCGATCTCAGCGCGATGCGCTGCATTTGAGCCGACTTGCGCGAGTAGCTGCGCGTAGTAAGTTTTGGCTTTGTCTTGGTTGCCTGCGAGCTCCGCCGCGCGTGCAGCGCCATAGACATTTCGGAAGCGATTCGGATCACCTTCGAGCGATTGCTCGAAGGCAGCGAGCGCCATCGCAGGTTGATTGAGCTCCAGCAGCAACTCGCCCAACATCTCGCGGACTGGAATCACTCGCCCAGGCATCATGATGTGCTCTTCGGTCTTGTCCTCGCGGTCGGCAGTCTCGCGCATGAGTTTGAGGGCATCGTCGTTCCGACCTTCTGCGCGAGCGATCCACGCCTGAATCGCATTGGTCTGAATGTCTGTCTGCTCGATCCAGTACGCCTTCTTCTGCGCAACCATCGCGGCGCGCAGTCCTTCGAGCCGCACAATCTCTGCTTTCGCGCCAGCGACATCGCGGCTTCGCGCGGCGCCGAGCCCACGCGCGTACGCATTGACGGCTTCACCTTCCGGAAAGGGGCTCCAGTTGAACTGCTCTCGTGTCGGATGCAGCCTGAGCTTCGAGGCTGCCACGAAGTCGCCGCGTTCCAGCGCATAGCGCGCAGGAATGGCGGCGCCGGCATACGCGATTTGGCGCGTCTCTTCATTTGGCTTCTGGGCGCGCTCGACGGTCTCCACCCATCTGCGCGCTTCATCATCTCGCGCGAGCTGAAGCGAGGCATACACCAGATAGTCCATCGCGTGATACACATCTCGATCCGCCGTCGACGCGGCACGCGAGCGTAGATTCGAATCGATGGAATCCTGCCAGTGACCGACGCGCGAGAAGATGTGCGAGGGCATGTGCAGCGCATGCGGTGAATCCGGCGCGATCGACGCATAGCGCTTCGCCGCGTTTGCACCATGCTCGGCGATCGCGGGGAAGTCATACGCATGAATGATGAAGTGCGCCACGCCGGGGTGATTCGGCTGGGTTTCGAAGATCTCTTCCAGAATCTTCGCGCTCTTCAACTGCTGGGCGTGAGTGAGATCATTCCGATCCGCGGTCACCTGCAACCAGAAGGCATAGAGAATCGCCGCCTCGGTGTCTTCCGGGTAGCGAGCATGAAGCTGCTCGAGCGCTTGCTCGTACGCGGCTGCACGCTTTGCGAATGGAACAGTCGCATGATCCTTAAACACCACCTCCGCAGCGGCGATGTAGTCGCGCTCGCGCGAAGTCTTGCCGCCGAGCTGCTTCGCCTTCTTGATCGCGGCCCAGCCTTGCTTCTCTTGTTCCGGCGTAGGTGGGGATCCAAGCGCGTTGTCGAGACTCGCGACCGCTTTGAGCCAATGCGCCATCGCGCACGTCGGATCGGCGGTGAGCACGTCCGCGACAGCGGCATCGATCTTTTCCCAGTAAAAGGAGTAGAGCAGTGCAGCCGCCGTGTTGAACCTGGTTTGCGCCTCGGGCGTACACGACACCGGAAAATTGACGCTTCCGAGCGGAGCGCCGTGATGTGCCTGATGCTCATGCTCCTGCGCTGTAGCCAGGGGAACGCCAAGGATGGCAGCGACGCCGTAGACGGCCGCGAGTTGGATCGCGTTCACGATGAGCTCCGCATTCGCACCGGATCATGGCTTTCAGAATCGAGCTGCGCTGAATCTTCGACTACATCGAAGTGTTCTGCAATCGAGAGAATCATCTGTTTCTGTCACCTTACGTCCGTCGCAGGCATAATGCGCGCCCTCTTTCACTGTGAAACTCCGAGCACATGAGCCACGACGTAACCATCGGTGAGATGCAATCGGATGAGCAGATTCGGGCCACTTGGGATGTGATGCGGCAGCTTCGCCCGCATATCCGGCCAGAGGACTACCTCGCTATCGTGCGTCGCATGATGTCTACCGATGGCTATCGACTCGCGGCCGTGCAGCAAGCAGGAACCGTCCGCGCAGTAGCGGGCTACCGATTCATGGAGATGCTGTATTGCGGTCGCATACTCTATGTCGATGATCTCATCACCGACGAGCACGGGCGTTCCCGAAGCCACGGGAAAGGATTGATGGAGTGGCTCAAGGCAGAAGCTCGCTCACGCAAATGCGCCGAGCTTCATCTCGATTCAGGAGTCCAGCGGGGACGGGCGCATCGCTTCTACTTCCGCGAGGGCTTCACGATCAACGCCTACCACTTTCACACGGCGCTCTGATTCCAGGCACGTCGCGAGCGATCGTATGTAAGCAGCATGCCGGGCGTGCACCCGGCATCTGGATAATGTTGCACTTCAGCGCGAGGTTATCCGCGCAGTGCGGCTTCGATCTTTGCGATGTCGATCTTTCTCATCTCCATCATCGCCTCGAATGCGCGTTTCGCGGCCGCACGATCGGAGCTCGTGGTGGCTTCGATCAGTACGCGCGGAGTGATCTGCCAGGACAAGCCCCACTTGTCCTTGCACCACCCACACGCGCTCTCCGCGCCGCCGTTTCCGACGACGGCATTCCAATAGCGATCGGTCTCGGCCTGATCCTCTGTGATGATCTGAAATGAGAACGCCTCGCTGTGCTTGAACATCGGGCCGCCATTCAGGCCAAGGCAGGGCACGCCGACAACAGTGAACTCGACGGTGAGCACTTGTCCCTCGTGACCACTCGGGAAATCACCGGGTGCGCGGTGGACCGCCTTTACAGCGCTGTTAGGAAACGTCTTGGCATAGAACCGTGCGGCTTCTTCTGCGGCGCCGTCATACCACAAGCAAATCACGTTCTGAGTCATGGTCTGTCTCCGTCGTTCGTCAATGATGTGAGCTTTCGGTACTAGGACGAAACGGCAGCCCGAAATCCGACAGCCGATACTCAATCAGATCAGGGAGTGGGCCAATTGGCTACTCGGATAGAAACGTTCGTATCGCCTCCGCGAGCTCCTCGGGCTGATCGACGAATGGCAGATGGTGACTTTCCTGAAGAAGCACGAAGGATTTCGGGCCTGGGTAATCGCGATACTCGCGGCGCATAGTCGTCTCAGTCACTATCGTGTCGCGTGCTCCACTGACGAAGAGCACTGGTATATCAAGCGACGGGAAAGAACCACTCAGGTCGATCTCGAGCACCTGCTGCATCATTGCGCGGTTGATAGTGCCTTGTCGTTGCCTCCAGCTCGGGTAATCGCGATCGATATCGTGGCTCGCGACGAATGCGTCCATATCGAAATTCGGAGCGAGACCGCCGGCCTGATTGGCCCATCCCAGTACCGTCCCGAAGTGTCGAATCGTGTCGAATGAATGGTCGAGGGCCGTCAATTCGGCGACCGCCTGCGGAACGTCCTTCTCTTGCGCCCACTGCAGGGCCACTTCATAGCTGTCCCGCAGCAAGGCTTCGACGTTCACTGCTGTCGAGAGCAACACGAGCTCTTCTACCCGTTCTCTATGCGAGACGGCAAAGAGGCCCGCAAGCATGCCGCCCCATGAATGACCCACTAAGTGGACTTTAGCGCGGCCGTACCTCAATGCTAGATCGTCCAAGATCTTCACGAGATCCTCGATGTGAGCGGCAATCGTCAGCTCCGAATCCGGCACCGGCGAAGATTTGCCAGTGCCTCGCTGATGCACGTAGACGACTAAGAAGTCCTTCTCCAGTTCGCGGCCGACCGTTTCTTGGAACATAACGAGATGTGCCACACTGCCAGGGCCGCCGTGTAAGAACACGAGCAAAGGTGCGTTCTCGTTCTGCCCCGAAACTTCGAAATACAGTTGAGCGGCGTTGACATCGAGCGTCACGCGTTCGTCCACCGGCTTGCGGAGAGTGCAGCCGGAAGTCACCAGCAGAAAAACGAGAATTGCTACGCTCGTGATTTGTTTTTTCGTCACTGCCGTTCTCCATCAATGAGACGCAGCCTCGTTGGGCGCCCACTGCTATTGGGACGCCGCCACGTTTTTCTTTGTTGCAGTTCCTGGTAGCGAACAAGGAAGGAACACAGACCGATGCACGAGATAGAATCGCGCATCAACAAACTTGAAACCGCGATCGGCTTTCAAGCGCCTCCTCAAAGGAAAACTCGCCTTGACGTACACGCTCTACTATTCGCCCGGTGCTGCCAGCATGGCTGTTCATTGGATGCTGATCGAGCTTGGCGTCCCCTTCGAGGCCAGAAAGGTCGATATCGATGCGGGCGAGCAGCGATTACCGGACTATCTGCGCATCAACCCGACGGGTCGTGTTCCGACGCTCGTCATCGACGGAACCGCGCGTGCAGAATCGGCTGCTTTACTCATGCTGCTGGCCGAACGTCATCCTGAACGGGAATTCGCGCCGCCCTCAGGCACTCCTGCGCGAGCCGAATGGCTAGAGTCGATGATCTATCTCGCAAACACAGTGCTGCCTGCGATGCGTGACTGGTTCTACGCAGCGAAAGACGGCGATCCTGCCGGCGCGGAGACGGTGAGATCGCTCGCCAGAAGTCGAATCGAAGGCGCGTGGGCTCGCCTCGATGCGCTGTTCGCCGACGGCCGCACGACGTTAGTCGGAAATCAGTTGAGCACAGCGGACTTCCTCGCCGTGATGCTGATGCGCTGGTCGCGAAACATGCCGCGTCCAGCGACGAGCTGGAACAACCTCGCGCCGTACATCCATCGCATGCGATCGCTGCCTTCCTTCATCGAGGTCAACGAGCGAGAAGGTCTGACGGATTGGCGGAACTGAGTCGAGCGGATCGTCGCCTCCCGCTCGAGGGCATCTCACTCCGTACCTGTGGCGTCATCCCGGCGGAGGCCGGGATCCAGGCAATCCTGAGTGTGCGGTGACTTAGAAATAATCTTTCTTCGTGATCTTCAGCACGCTCAAGCGTTTGTGAAGGTAGCTCCGACGCACGCCGAGCTCAGTGGCCGACTGGCTGATGTTGCCCTTGTTTCTCTTCAAGGTCGCGATGACGAAATCGCGTTCGCTGCGATCGCGGAACTGCTTGAGCGCGGAAGTCTCATGCCGCGCTTCGAGCCCTTCCATCGCTGACAAGACATCTTCCGGCACATCGAGGATCGTGATGCGTTCGCCGCTCATGATCATCATGCGCTCGAGCACGTTCTGCAACTCGCGCACATTGCCGGGCCACCCATAGCGGTGTAGCTCCTGCATGACGTCCTCATCGATCGGCTTCTCCTTGATGTTGTTCTTCGTGCTGATCTGGCGCACGAGCACTCGAACGAGCCCGGGCAAATCGTCGATGCGCTCGCGCAGACTCGGAACTCTGATCGGCACCACGTTGAGCCGATAGAAGAGATCTTCGCGAAAGCGTCCCTCCGAGACGGCCTGCTTGAGGTCCTTGTGTGTGCCAGAAAGCACGCGCACATCGACCTTCGTCATCTTCTCCGAACCCACCTTCTGAATCTCGCCGCTTTGCAAGACGCGCAGGATCTTCGCTTGCGCAGGCATCGACAGGTCAGCGATTTCATCGAGGAAGATCGTGCCTCGGTGAGCAACCTCGAAGAGGCCTTTCTTCTGCATTGCTGCGCCCGTGAAGGCACCGCGCTCATGCCCGAACAGCTCGCTCTCGATGAGGTTCTCTGGGATCGCAGAGCAGTTCACCTTGACGAAAGGCTGCTGTGCGCGATGGCTTTGCGCGTGGATGCTGTTGGCTACCAGCTCCTTGCCGACGCCGCTCTCACCGGTGATCAGGACGTTCGCGTTGATCGCCGCCACGCGCGCTACGTCGGCGATGACTTTCCGGATAACGGCTGATTCCCCGACGATATCTCCACTGATGCTCTGCGACTCCGCGAGTGAGAGCTTCACCCGCAACCGCGACATGTCGAGGCAGCGTCTCAGCGTGACGATGAGCTTCTCCGACGTAAAGGGCTTCTCGAGGAAGTCGTAGCCGCCCATCTTCACGGCTTGCGCTGCCTCGGTCAGAGAAGCATGTCCTGAGATAAATATGACGGGGACTGCGAGACCATCGGCCTGCAGGCGCTTGAAGAACGACAGTCCATCGATCTGTCCGAGCCGGATATCGACGATGGCGATATCGACGATGCGTTCGTGCAGGCTCTGCAAGGCGGTCGTCGCATCCAACGCGGTGATGACCTGCATGCCCTCTTGGCTGAGCGCCGCCTCGATCGCCTTACAGATGTTCTTCTCGTCATCCAGGACGAGAACGACAGGTTCCGAAGTGGATGCGCTCATGTGCTCGCTCGCGGCAGCGTGATGACGAACATCGGATGCCCGTCGCGTTCGTCATACGTGACGTCGCCTTTATGCTCGATGATGATCTTCTTAACGATCGCAAGCCCGAGCCCCATGTTGTCTTTGCTGGCGCGAGTGGAGAAGTAGGGATCGAAGATGCGAGGCAAAATCTCCGCGGGCACCGGAGCACCGTCGTTGATCACATTCAAGCGTACCTGCCGATCATCGCTCAGCGCTTCGATAGTGAAGTGTACGTCACGACCTGGATTGGCCTCGATGCCATTCCTGATCAGGTTGGTGAGCACCTGTCTGAACAAGGTCCTATCGATGTCGGCCTGCAACGATGTCGGCGAGCCGAGCGCGTGCAGCTCCACGTTTGTCGCGTCCGTGGTGCTCGACGCCGCTTTCACATACTGCTGCAGCCATTCGAGCACATCCACTCGCGCCAACTGGACCTGAGGTAAGCGAGCGAACTCGCTGAAGCGGTTCACTGTGGCTTTGAGATGCTGGAGCTCCTCAGCGATCATTTGCTGAGTATCGTTCAAGTGCGCCTGAAACTCTTGCGAGCCCTTGGACAAATAGGCCTTCGATAAAGCGGTGACGAGCACCTCGATCGGAGTCAACGGATTCTTGATCTCGTGTGCGAGCATCTTCGCGAGCTCCTGCCACGAAGACATTTCACGCAAGTAATGCACCTGCTCTCGTTCATGGAGCAGCGCCTCGACCGCGAGGCGATAGCTGTTCGCGACGCGGCGGCTCAAGAAGGTCGCCACGGCCAACGAGGCGAGCACCGCGATCCCGAGGACCAGTGCGAAATAGGTCTTGAGCGACTTCTCGATACGTTCGCTGACGAGCTGCGGTGCAAGGTAGATCCGCTTCAATCGCTCGACGTCTTCGAACTGCGATCGGTATTGCTCCTCGTGGCTCGGGTCTAGCTTCCCGAGCGTTCGCAAATTGGACGACGAGTGTTCGAGTACCTGTACTACTTCGGCGTTGAAGCCGAGGCGCAGACTGGTTTGCAGAGTGCTCTCGAGCATATTGAACGCCGCGGCCAGAGGCACCGCCGCCATCACGAGCAGTGCCACGAACAGCAGCCAGACGACTCTAGCGTGACTCATGCGGCAAGGTGTCCACCCGGAAGGGCGCCGATGTCAGCTTTTCGTGCCACGCTGACGCCACGTCGGATCCGCTCGCGTACTGTTCGAAGATGCGATTGAAGATCGCATTCGACATGGATATATCGCCCACGCCCATTGCGGCTGCCGGATCGAGCGAAGAACGGCGACTATTTTTTGCGACCCACTCCTTGATCGCATCCATTCGCTCGCGATCGATCGGATTGAGCAGAACGACAGCTTGCATGATCAGCTCGGCGTTGGCAGGCACGCTCTTCGTCGAGAACAACGTCGGAAGCTGGATCGTCTGCAATCGCTGGATCACTTGCTGCACATCCCGATAGACGCTGATCTCGAGGTCGTTGCCCTCGAGCTGCGTCGTCATTGTGAACTGCTCGTCCCACAGATCGTATCTGATCGCGATCTCGACGGAGCGGCTGTGCAGTTCCTGCGTACCCTGATGCACCGTGAGACGGATCATCAATCGGTTCGTGAGACCGCTCGTAAGATCGCCCCGGAAGCTGTCAGGAAACGTGATGTCTTCGATGCGTGCACCGAGATGATTGTCATGCCGTTGTGCGAGAAGCTCCGCGGCGAACGAATCTGCGCCCGCGAAGCTGAGCACGATCAGGACCCACGCTTTCATCGTTGCGGGTCTACGCTGCCCATGAGGTAAAGATCGACGATGCCGAAGGCGGTCGTGTCGAGACGCACACCGACCTTGAGCCCTACCTCATAGATTTCTTCGTTCTGAGCCGTGCGGCTGCCGCTGCTGAAGCCCGGCTCGATATACCAGCGCCCGCGCTTGAGCGTTTCACTCGTCTTCAGCGGCCGAGCATAGTTGAGCGAGATGAGCTGGCTTTCGTCGAACGATACGCGATACTCGGGGCTGGGCGGGCCGCCGATTTTTACGGCGAGGAGGCCGTCGTTCAGCTGCCATGTCTTTCGGAACTGCAAATCCCGCAGATCGAACATGACGTCCGACCCGAAGTTCCGTCCCACGGCAATGTGAAAACTGGAACCGTGCGTCGGAAAGTAAAGATCGTCTTCTGAGTTTCTTCCATAGACGAGGTTCCAACCGAGCGGATCGTCGTGCACATCGATATCGAAGCCGAATTCCCCGTCTTCGCTTCTCCATCTTCCATTGACCCAATCATTCGGTCGGTACACGAGCCCGAGCGTGAGATAGGAGAAGTCACCGAATCTTCGGCCGACACGAACGTCAAGCTCAGCACCCTCGGCATCGACGAAGTTGCCATGGATATCGCGCGCGCTCAGGTTGTTCCAGCTTACCCGCGCAATGCCGTAGTACTTGTCCGAATCGAAGAGGTTGGGATCCGCGTAGCGCAGGTGTACTGCGTAGTTCTCGATGGATGCGTCGCCAGTGATCGGAGTGATGGCGACCGCAGCGATGTCGATTGTCTCGCCGGCACCGAACACGTTCTGATGAGCCAGGCGACCTGCGAGTACGCTTTGCGTTGCCTCGAGGCGAGAGGACAGACCGATCGCACTTTCCGTCGCGACCGGGCTGGCTTCCGTCACTTCCAAGACAACGATGACGTCGTTTCGCTGTGCCCCGCGTTCCAGACGAATGTCGACGCTTTCGAAGTTCCGCAACGACGACAGCCTGAGCTGGGCATTGCGGATCTCCGCTTCGTCGAGCGACATGCCAGCCGCGAGATTCAGATGACTGCGGATGAACTCGCATGACGTCGAACGGTTGCCGCGACATTCGATCTTCTCGACCCGCAACGGACGCTCGTCGATTTGCGCAACGCTCGTTCCACTGATGAGCAGTGCGAGCGCTGCTGTCAAGGGCGCGACTTTCATCGTGCTCTCTGCGTGGTCACTAGCGCGTTCACTGCGTCGCTGCGCATTTTTCTTCTCATGATGCGCTCGCTTCAAAAGCGGAACGCCGCGCTCGCGGACAGAATGTTGAAGTCGGCGTTGGCAACGTCGACGACTTCGTACTCGGCTCGCAGCAGGATCTTCTGGCCAAGGAGGAGTTCGGCACCGGCGCCATACAGGAGATCTTCGTCGCTGTTGTTCTCGGAGAAGCGCAAGCTCCCTTGCCGCGCGCTCACTTTCTCGTCGTAGAAAGTGTAGCCCAACTTTGCGAAGACTGAGAGCGCTTCGCCGATCGGGAGCTTGCCGAGTGCAGAAATGACGATACCATCGCTTTCGACCGCTATATCCACACCGTCGACTGTGTCCTTCAGTTCGCCGGCATCGATGTACGCGCCTTCAATGGCGAAGTACCTGTTGAAGACATACCCGCCGAACAGCTTGATAGCGACACCGTTCGCATCGAAGTCATCGACCTTGTCGTTGACTTCGCCAGCGCCGAGACCAACGAAGAAGCCAGAGTCCTCGGCTTGCGCGTCAGCCTGCATCAGCACTAGACCCATGGTCACCAGCGCGCTCAGAAATGTTCGCAGTTCATCGCAGTGCTCTCCCGTGAGTTGTTCGAGTTGAGATCGAGCTCACGAGCAATAGAGCAAGGCACATGCCAGCGACGCGCGGGAGGAGCCCGCTGCGTACGTGTCTGATTTGATTGGAGGGAAGAGCAACTCGCGGTACGAGGAGGTGTCTAATTTAGTGGACACCTGTCCGCTAACTGTTCTCGAGTGACGTGAACTCCACCGATGTGAACGCGGTCGGCGCTATTCGTCCTGCAACGCGGTGATTGGATTCACCGAAGCTGCCTTTGCAGCAGGCAACACTGATGCGAGCACGCCTGCCGCGACGAGCACTGCCAGCGCCATTAGGGCGGTTTGGAACTCCACTTCAGGTGCGCCGAAGAAACCAGCGTTGCCGCCCGCCGCTTCGAGCATCTGCGCGATGCCTTCGATGAGCAAAGCGCCGACGACGAGCCCACTGTATCCGGCGATCGCCGTGATAAAGAGCGACTCCTGCATGATCATGCCGATGATGGAGGCAGGCGTTGCACCCAATGCTTTGCGTAGCCCGATTTCGCGAGTTCGTTCCGTGACGACGATCAGCATGATGTTCCCGACACCAACCGCACCCGCGAAGATGGTGCCGATCGCGACGATCCAGCTGAAGGCTTTGATGCCGAAGAAGAGGCCCTGCACCTTGTCGAATTGATCCTGCATGTTGAAGCTGCGGAACACACCCCTGTCCTCTGGGCTCACTTTGTGGATCAAGGCGAGATACCTCTTTACATCCTCTTCGACGACACGTGCGTGCACCCCGGCTTTCGGCACCAAGATGAAGTTATCGACCCAGCCGACCTGGTTGAATGCATATCGCAGGGTGTCGTTGGGCAGATAGATGCGCTCTTCTTCCTGCTGCTCGTTGCCCCGTTCCATCGATGCGAATACGCCGATGATGGTGAAGCTGATGCCGTTGATGGTGATGTCTGCACCGAGCGCACGTTCGCCGTTCTCGAATAGCTGGTCTTTGACGCGTCGCCCGATCAACGCCACCTTGCGGCGCTCCTGCTCATCGAACGCGTTAATCGACCGTCCTTCAACGATACGCAGACCCTGAATGCCTTCGATGTTCTCGAACCCGCCCCGGACGCTGAACGCGCCGCTCTTGGATTTGCGCACGGTATAGGGTGGAGTGCCTCCCCAGATTCCGATCGAGTTCTGACCCCTGACGAAGCCCACACTGCCCACGTTCTGCGCGATCGCGCCGACATCATCGGGTGCAAACAGGATTTCGCGCCCTATCGGCATACCTTGGTAAGGAACCTGCGTCGTGCCTTGCGACCAGACGTTAGTAAAGTTCGCAATGGGTGGAAAGCCGACCTTCACTCCGTTCTCGAGGCCTTTGCCGGCACCGAGCAAGACGGTCAGCATGAAGATGCCCCAAAAGACGCCGAACGCAGTTAACGCGGTGCGCAGCTTGTGCTGACGCAGCGTCTTGAAGATCTCCTGCCATTTTTCGAGATCGAGAAACATCCCGTATCCGGCTTGGCTTCGATCGGCTCGATTCCTCGCTCGCAAGCTACTGCTCAGCGGGGATCAACTTTGCCGTCATATGCAGTTGAGCAACCTCTTGGACGCTAACCGCACAGCGATTCTGACCGCGAGGCGCGGCAAAAGGTTGCGCTCGAGTGTGCTTGCGTGCGCTCGAGCGATCGTCTCTGGCGCATCGTCAATTTGGGGCAACGCGCTCCGGCGCTTCGGGCACCTGCGGCGTAGGTGCGGACATCCATGGACCGATGACGAACCATAGGAGCACGAGTAGCACGATCAAAGTGATCACGATTTGGATCGTGTTTTTCTTCACGATAGAGACTCCTTATGACATGCCGCCGCGACGGCCAGAGTCGCTCATTCTCCGCGCCTGTCTGGTGCTGCACAGAACAGGCCGCTCTTCCGAAACGGCGTGTTCGCCGCGTGTCGTGCAGCGAACCAACTCCCGATGGCACCCGCGGACATCAGGGCTAGAACGCTGATCAGGATGCTCGTGAACGACGCGTGCATTGGGAGCAGCATGAAAGCACACACGCTGAGCACACCGCCGACGAGCACGCCGCCCAACACGCCTGACATGCCCTCCAAGAGAAACATCGTGACGATGTGCGAACGTCGTGCGCCCAACACACGTCGCGTCGCCACCTCACGTTCCAGCCGCCCCGTTCGGTAGAGAACATTTGTAGCGGCCACCAATCCGGCCGCCAAGAGAAACAGCACGACCAGGATGCCCATTCCCACAGCCATGAAGTCATCACGCGCGTAGCTCATGAGCGTCTCCTGTCGAAGAGAAGCACATATATACCTGTCGCGGAGCACATCTCAAGAACTCTCATCGAGTGTCCGCACCGAACGAAGGGTGACATTCTGGCGAGATCGTCACAATTCATCATTCTGCTGCCGCATCTTTCGTAGATAATCGGCCGCACAAGAACCTCGAGCGGGAGTGCACGATGTCCGACAAGGCGAAATGGTTCAGCGCCGAGCGGGAGCTATCGGTCATTCTGCTGGCCGCAGTCATCCAGGGCTGGACGCTCTACTGGCTGCACACTTCCGTCGTCGATTCGAGTTGGCCCGCGAGCGACCTTCCATTGTTGCTTGGATTCTATGTCACCGCCGGGTTGGTTCCGTTGACGTTGCAGTTCTTCGCGCCATACGTGCGCCAGCGCGCGACATGGATCATCCTTGCGAGTTTCGGCTGCATGCTCTTCTTCTTCGGTTGGCATGTCGGCTTCGTATTCGAGCAGCCCGCCAAGCGCTTCCTTACCTCGGCGCACTTCATTCCCTTTGCGTTCGCTCTCCTCGTGCTTTGGCTCATGGCCATGCCCTTTGCGCAGGCACGATTGGCCGAGGGTCGTTGGCGTCCGCGTTATCAGTTTCTTTTTTCGACCGCATGGACGAACAAGCAGACGCTGTCGGAGGCGTTCCTGTTCACCGTTCTATTCTGGTGTCTGCTCTTCCTTTGGCAGCAGCTGTTCAATCTCTTGCAGATCCCGATCTTCGAGGAGCTATTCGAGGAGCCGATATTCGCCTATCCGGTCACCGCGATCGTATTCGGGATCGCATTGCACCTGATCGGTTCGATTCAACGTGTAACGGCCGTCGTCCTCGAGCAATTGCTGAGTGTTCTGAAGTGGCTGGCCCTCATCGCAGCACTGATCCTTGCGCTCTTCACAGTGACGCTCGTCGTGAAGTTGCCGGGAATGCTGGAATCGGGGGACCGCATCATCAGTGCGGCGTGGTTGCTGTGGCTCGTCGCAATCATGGTGCTGCTCGTCAACGCTGCATATCGGGACGGATCCGTCGAACGCCCCTATCCGCCTGCGATCGCGTTTGGTCTGCGTTCGGTCATCCCGCTCATGGTGATCATCGCCGCAACGGCAGCGTACGCGCTCTACGTGCGCATCGCGCGATATGGCTTCACGGTAGAGCGCGTGTGGGCCAGCATCGTCGCGGCCGCAGCGGTGCTCTATAGCGTTGGTTATGCGCTCGCGTCCAGGCGGAAAGCGCCATGGATGGGCGGCATCGCACGCGTGAACGTCGCAGTGGGCTTGTTCCTCATCGGCGTCATCGCTCTCGCGCTGACACCGATACTCTCCCCGTATCGAATCGCTGCGAATAGTCAGTATCGACTTGCGCTCGCGCCGCCTGCGAGCGATCAGTTTCGATACGACAGTCCCATTCAATATCTGCGCTTCGATGCGGGAGAATACGGAAGAAGGAAACTCGAGCAGCTCGCAAAGATCGAGGATCATCCTCGTGCGGCGGAGCTAAGTCGTGCAGCTGCCGCAGCCTTGCAGCGACAGCACCGGCATGAGCCCGAGCTGCCCGCGCTGGAACCTCGCCTCGAAGAAATGATCGTGCACCCTGTCGGGCGCGACATCGAATCGCCACTTCTCGCGCGCATCAAAGCAGATATGTCGGATCAATCCGTGGCGTGGGTTTATCGACAGAGCGGCGCCTTGATCGGGGCGTTCCTCGATCTGAACAGCGACGGCACGGATGAGTTCGTCGTCATCTCGGGCTACAACGCTATCGCATATACCAACACCGACGGCACCTGGAAGCGGGCCGGACGATTCGTCTCGCCGGTTCCGAAGGAAGATCTCCTCATCGCTCTGCGAGAAGAGGGTTTATCGGCAGAAGCTCCTGCCTTGCAGAACTTCCGGATCGGCTCTCACCTGTTTCACTTCTCGCGCGAACACTAGGTCGGTGTCACAAGGAGTGTCGAGAGCTATTGGGCGAGATCGATTTTCGGGTAGTGTACGGGGTCCACGAGAGGATCCCATGACGAGATTCAAACGACACCACCAATCGATCGCGCTGGCTCTGGCTCTGCTTGCGCACGTATCGCTCGTATCGGCTCAAGGTGACCCATTTGGCGCCTTCCGTACCAAAGCCGAATGGACGGCCGCCGACAATGCAATCAGCCTCGAGACTCCGTCGCCCACGAGCATGTTGGTGACCCACGGCGTGTATGCCGATAGCGTCACGAGCTTGGAATTCCACGCGCCGCGCGGCTCGAGCGCGATGCTCCACGTCCAAGGGCGCTATGTGTTCGCCCTCGAGGGCAACGGCGATTGGCAATCGTTCGAGCTCAAGTTTCGGGGGCCACGATTCGACGCCGGATTCAACAAGCTGCAGAACGCCTTCGCCCTCGAGGTGCGCAATGGATCCCGCGTCGAGCGCAACTTGATATTCGAAGGCGCCTCGCCTGGTGCGCGCTGGGATAACGAGGATCATCGCGGTCCGACTTTCCTCACCGTAAAGCAGGGTCCTTTCAAGATTCGCAACGCCGTTCACCAAGCGGCGGACTTCTCGCAAGTGACGCCACCTGCGACTTCGGGCGGTGAGACGAACGAAAAAACGCTCATCGATACCGTGGCACTCGGCAAGGAGACTTTCAATTCCGTCGGCTGCGAGGCGTGTCATTCGGTCCATCAGAACGACACCTCGGTGACATCAGGGCCGAACCTCTTTGGATTGTTTCAAGCGGAACCGCGCGCCCGCGAAGTCATCGAAGGCGAAGGGCATCGCTTCCAGGTGAAAGCAGGCCGCGAGTACTTGCATCGTTCCATTCGCTCACCGTCAGAGGAGCTCGCCATTGCAGAGAGCGGTCCGAAACGTGGTGAAGCGTTTCTGCCCGTCATGCCGCCGTTCACTAAAGAAGTGCTGAGCGATGCGCAGATCGATGCCATCGGGGATTATCTTGCGACACTCAATGAGCCGAGTGCGCGCGGTCCGGCGATCAGGCTCGCAACGCTCGCCCCGACACCGCCGTACGATCCACTCGCTGACGGTCTGCAATGGTTGGTGGGCGATGAAGTGCGATTGCAACGAGGTCCGTTGCCCGGTACATCGGGACGCAGCATTCATGTGGGCCACCCGAATGGAGTGAACTACACCTTCGATCCGCGCGTGCTCGCCGTCGTGAAGATTTGGCAGGGCGGCTTCCTCGATATGAGCGGCGAGCTCACCAATCGCGGTGGCAGAGGTCTCGCGCTCGGGTACGAAAGTCGCGAGATCGGCTTCGGCGACAAGGAGTACTTGGTTGCGCCGCTGAACCAGCAAGGTGGGCTGATCGACTTCTCCTTCAAGGAGGCGAAGTTCGGCGATACGGCTACGATGCGTGCCGCACTGAACGACACACGCGATCAGCTCGATCGAATCGCGGAGGTCGATGCGCAGTTTCTCGGCTACTCGCGTGACTCGCGCGACAAGGTCGCGAATCCTGCGTTCAAGTATCGCGTGGGGCAGAACACCCTGGAGATCGTCACGTCGATCTCAGATCGCGGCGACGTTGTGGTGTCGCTCACCGGTACGCTGACGGCGCCGCAGAGTTTTGCAATTAATCCCCACTTCTTCCAAGGTGCGACGGTCAGCGCAGGAACCCTCGCGCAGGATCGATGGAATCTCCCGGCAGGCAAGCTGAACGCAACGTTGCGCGGTAAGGCCGTTCTTGCGGAGAAGGCATGGCGTCCAGGACCTTCGAAGTACACCTTCAGCCCCGCGCCGCTCGTGAAGGCTGAGGCCACGGCGAAGCTTCCGGCCGGGTACAGCATCGAGAACTACTATGCGCCGAAGGATAACTACGGGCGCGATCAGTTGTTCGAAGCGCTCGGCCTTGCCTTGAGCAAGGACGACACGGTCGTCGTTGCGACGCGCACTGCAGGCATCTGGCGGCTCCGACAAGGCGAATGGAGTTTGTTTGCAGAAGGTTTGTTCGACAGTCTCGGGGTCGTGGTCGAGGACGACAAAGGTCTAGTCGTCGTCGCAGGCCAGAAAGCGGAGCTCACGCGCATCAGCGACATCAACGGCGATGGACGAGCCGATCGCTACGAGACGCTGTTCGACGCGCACTCGTTTCACAGCAACTACCACACCTATATGCACGGACCCGTGCGAACGCGCGGCGGCGATTACTGCTTCGCGTTGAATCTCGCGCACGGCAGCGAAGGCTTGTACACGGCAGGCGGCAACGTGATGGGCACCTTCGGTGGCTTCAACGGTTGGGCCGTCTGCGTGAAGCCGAATGGCAAGTTCGATTTGCTCGCCAGTGGGCTGCGCAGTCCGGCGAGCCTGGGCGTGAGCCCGGACGGACGGCTTTGGTACACCGACAATCAGGGCGATTTCGTCGGCACATCGAAAATGTATGAGGTGAAGAAGAATGGCTTCTACGGCCACCCGGCCGGGCTCGTGGACCTGCCAGGCATGACGCCTGCATCGCCTGAAATTCAGTGGGAGCAAGTCATCGCGCGCAAGGAGCAGGCGGCGATTCTGTTCCCGCACAACCGAGTTGCGAACTCACCAGGCAATCCAGCGTGGATCGCCGCGCCGACGTTCGGTCCGTTCGCCGGTCAGATGCTGATCGGCGATCAAACGCAATCCAATCTGCTGCGCGTCGTCATCGAGAAAGTCGGCGACATCGAGCAAGGCAGCGTGATGCCATTCTTCGAGGGCTTGGAATCGGGTGTGATGCGTCCGCTCTTCTTGCGCGACGGCAGTCTGCTGCTCGGACAAACCGGGCGCGGCTGGCAAGCGAAAGGAGGAAAGGTCGCGAGCTTGCAGCACGCTCGTTGGGACGGTAAGACGATCGCGCCGCAGATCAAGTCGATGAGCGCAACGACGACCGGCTTCAAGATCGATCTCACCCAGCCGCTCGCAGCGAACGTGTCGAACGAGAGTCTGCTCGCCGCGCTCACGCTCGAGTCATGGACATATCGAGACGCGCCGGACTACGGCTCGGACGAGCTCGGCTTCCAAGCTGAAAGCTGCAACGGAGTAACGATCAGTCGCGACCGCAAGAGCATCTCGATTGCGTTGTCCTCGCTCGAGCAAAAGAACGTGCATCCACAACAGACCGCACGCGTGTATCACGCAAAGCTGAACGCGAAGATGCTCTTCGAAGCAAACGCACCTGACTCTCTTGATGCCTACTACACGCTGCGCGCGTTCCCGAAGAAGTAACGGAAGTCACGACCACGCGCCCCGCTAAGATTCCCTCCCCCGCAAAGCGGGGGAGGGTCAGGGTGGGGGCATCATCGGGCCTTAGAAATCCGTGTAGTAGGCGACGCACGCCTGCAGCGTCTGCTTGAGTGGATTGAGGGGATCCGTGACGCCGTAGATTCCGAGCTTGTACGTGCCCGGTCGTACGCGATGCTTACCGTAGCCGAGCTTGAGCTCATTTCCGAGATGATCGCGCATGTAAAGGTACGTGCCCGGCGTCATCGTCACGAAGATTTCCGGATCGACCACGACGATCACCGTGTCGACCTCGCGGGGCAGGGTGGTGCAAGCCTGTGTCTTACGACGTGGCGCGGGTGCAGGTGATGATTCCGGCGGTGCTTCCGCGCGAGGCGGTGCTGATGGCTGCGATCGCTTCTTTGCAGGTCTAGCCGTCGTTGTTGTCGGGACTTCCTCGGCCTCTCGCAAGACAGGCTTCTTGTTGATGCAATCTTGTCGCCGAGCGGTCGTCACCGAACCATTGGTGACGCACAACTCTCCGCGTCCAGCAACGGATGAGGATTCGACGGAAGTGCCAACTTGCGGTGCGAGGACTGATGAAGGAGCTACCTGCGTCGTCGTGGCCCTTCTGTTCCACGGAACGGTGGAGAGACGAGTCGCGCCGACGCATTCTCGACAACTCGCTAGAAGGTCACGCTGCGACTGCTGAATCTCGCTTTCGCTCGCGCGCATCGTGCAGTAACCGTTCTGCGCGCTGCTCGCCATGCCTTCCTTCTTGAGATACGCGAGAAACTCCGCGCCATACGCGCCACGCTCGGCGACGGGGCCGACCGGATGCGTGTCCGAGACATACACGTTCCCCGATGCCGCATCGGGAACGTAGCAATAAAAGTAGCGCAGTTCCGCCAGCGCGGGCAGCGCGAGGATCTGGAGGGCGCATCCGAGTAGGAGCGCACGCGCGCGTAGAGAAACAAGAGCTCTGGCGCGCATCGCGTGCGATCTCGTGCGAGCGCTCAGCGCGCGCCTGCGTAGAAGCTCGTCGCGACGCGTGCCGCGTCCTGGAACGCTGCGTACGTGCGATCCGAATCCTGCTGGCTGTAGCCTTGGCGAATCGCGTTCAGATACATCCAGTAGTAGTTGTATGCGGCCGCGCACATCGAATGAAGCTGAGCATCGCCGCCGCTCTGGTTCGCCGCGTAATGCTCCTTGTAGTTATCGACGGTGTAGCCGCTGCACGCTGGATGACCCGCGAGCGTATTCGGGCGCGGCGGGTAGGAACCGCCGGACGCTCCACCGCTCCCCGAGCTGAAGCTCGATGCATAGCTCGAAGTAGCTGTGCTCGCACCCAGGTTCGACGCCGCAGACTGCAGATTCGACATGCCGTTGTTCCCCGCAAAACTATCCTGCACGGCGCCGAGGAAGAGATCGGTTTGGCCTTCCAGATCGAGATCGCCCGCACCCGCAGCGACTGCGCCGAGTGTCAGCGCCGCGAGCTTGCCCCACTGGAAGCCGCCGCCGGAGCTTTGCGCCGCGCGCTGCGCGGCCGCTTGCCGTTCCGCAGCCGCACGCGCTGCTGCTTGACGCGCGCGCTCTTCGGCTGCCGCTTGTTCTCGCGCTCGAATCGCGGCTTCTCGCTGTGCTTCGAGCTTGCGCTGCTCCACTCTTGCGAGATAGAGCGCGTCGGCGCGCTCGCCACCTGCAAACGTGCAAGGCTCGAGCTCGACACTGCCGCGCACGCCACAGTCACCTGCGCCCTCCGGCGCGAGGCCGCGGAAGTCACCGCGAAACACGAGCTCGCTCGCGCGCCACAGCTCGCCCGTGCCGACGACGCCAGGCACTCGATCTGTCGTGAACGCAGTAGCACGCCATTCGGAGATCGGGCGAGCCGGTTGCTCCGCACTGAACTCTTGCAGCACCGTTACCGAGTCCTTCGTGAACCGCAGACGGAATCGACCGTCCACGGACCAGGCATCGAGTCGGTCCGGCGAAGTTGCGCAGTCTCCTGCCCAAGGCAACCAGCCCACAGGAAGCGTCGGACGCAGCGGGCAATTAGCCGCGAGTGAAGCATACTGCGCGAGCGTGCCCGGCTCGGGACGCGAATCGTGTGGAAGCGCACCGACTTCAACGGGACCGTAGTAAAGATAAGCACCCGCCGGGCCGAGCGCTGTCGGCAGCTTCGTTTCGAAGCGCGTGAGCCCATCCATATACAACTGCCCGGGCGCTTTCGTGCGGCGCACGGCGTCAGCAGGCGTTCGCTCGTGATATCTCATCGCGCCGATCGTGCGATAGGAACTGTCGTGGGCAACGAAGCTCGCCTCGGCCGGCGGCGAAAACGTGCCTTGTTGGAAATGACCTTCGACGTAACCGAGCCCTGGATAGATCAAGCGACCAGGCACGGGATGAGGTGAGGCGAGCGGAGCGTTGAGTGCACTTTGAACCACATTGCTCGAGATGCTCCAACATGTCTGCGCCTGAAGCGCCAGGTTGTCCGCGATCGTACCGCTACAAATTTGACCATCGTTCCAGCTGACAGTCATGCCGGTCGCGCGCACGCGAAGATTGCCGCGTCTCAACTCCACGTTGCCGATTACGATCTGCCCGTCGGAGAACCAGTAGAAGCCAGGCGTGAGGCCGGTCATCTGGCCGGCGCAACTGGCATCTTTCCCGCGGAATACGACGAGCTGCCGCGGCGCATCCTTGATCGGTTGATAGCGGACTTCGACAGGGCCGCTCTGGCCGTCGCACAGTCCATTGCCCTTGATATAGTCGACATGCTTTCCAGTCGGATCTGCAACGGCGCCTTTTCCGCCGCTGCTGACGACCGGTGTCCAATCGTCCGCGGTGAGCTCTTCGTACAGTACGCGCGCAGCCGCGATGTCCGAGAGCTCGGGGATGTTCGGGACTTCCGGGAACACAGGTAGTCCGGAGGCCTTGATTCCCGAACCCGGCGCGCCAGGTGTGGCGTCTGCAATCTGTGCGTCGACGAAGCCGGTGACAGGATCCACGTGCAGGGTATAGGGACCGAACAGGCCTCGCTTCCACGTGAACACCTGCACGTAGTAAGTGCCGTCATCTGGTAGCACGAGCGTACCTTCCAAGCCGGGTTCGCCGCCTTGCTCACCGGCACTGAACACGACCTGCCCCGACCAGTTCGATTTCGCGCGCTTCACGTGAAGAATGAGGTCGACCTCCGATTCCGCTTTCACTTTGAACTGATCGCCACCCTTGCCCTTGAGTGCATAGATGTCGTACGAGTAGCCCATGAAGCGCTCATCGCTCGCATCGATCTGACTCTGAATCGGTTGGCCGGGAACGAGCTCGACTACTGCGTTCTTGGCGTTTCCTGGAACAGGCAAGCCCAGAAGGAGAAGGGGGATTAGACGAACATACGAACGCGCCATTTCACTCTCTGCGTCAGTGTCCTGCGAAAGAGCCCGTCGCGTACGACTAGCCCACGTAGAGCTGCATTCTCACTGCACGCTGCTTGAACTGGCGGTGCACTATGTCACGCATTGCTGCGTGCTAACGCTCAGGTGTGGACGAGATCACATCCTCGAGTGCCGATGGGATATCCAATTTTGGATACGTTGACGATGCTCTACCGAAGAGGGTCAGTCTGAGGAGCTATCGATCCATGCTCGATACTTCAGCCTGCTGCACCTTGCGAGGTTGAAATCGCCGCCGATACTCCGCCGGCGATAGGCCTATCACGCGCTTGAAAGTGCGTCGAAACCCTCTGACGTCCTCATATCCGGCAGCAACAGCAATTTGCTCCACCGTCGCTCGCGTGAATTCCAACATCTCGCGACAGCGTGCGATGCGCAGCTGCTGGTGATACTCGCTCGGTGTCATTCCCGTTGCTCTGACGAAGCGTCGCAGGAAAGTACGGCTGCTCAGACCTGCACGATCGGAGAGCGCGGCAATGGAACAAACGGTGGTCGAGTTCGCATGCAGCCAATGCTGGATCGAGACGATCATCCGATCGCCATGCTGTAATGGCGGTGTGAACTCGCCATAAAAGCGCTGCTCGCGACCGGGCGGATCCATGAGCATGAAGCGGGCAGTGCTGCACATCACGGTTCGACCGAGCAATCGCTCAACGAGTGTCAGGCCCATGTCGGCCCATGCAAGGACGCCGCCGGCGGTGATGATGTCGCCTTCATCGATGACTAAACGCTCGGATTCGACGCGCAGCTCCGGATGCCTGCGTTGGAGTTCCGCTGCAAACATCCAGTGCGTCGTCGCGCGCCGCCCGCTGAGTAAGCCGGCGTCAGCAAGCAGAAACACGCCCCCGCAGACCGCAGCAATGATTGCACCATCATGATGCTTGCGGGCAATCCACTCGCCCATGCGCGGTAAGTAGTTCGGCTCCGGCGGTCCAAGTTGGGAAGCTGGCACGATGATGAGAGTGCAGGGACTGCTTCGATTCGGTTCGAAGTCATTGTGCTGCGCGGACACTTGCAAGTGCGTCACGCGGAGTAGGGGTTCGTCGCTTGGCGTTGCAGGACACGGAGTGGAGGCCGACGAGCCTGCAGCATGTAAACGCGCGAAATGATCGGCGTAGCTAAAGAGATCCGTGAGTCCGTGGATGCACGTCGCTTGTGCACCGGGATAGCACAGGATCGTGATGTCGGGCGGCGGGCGAACTGTCAGTTGCGGCCCCTTCTTTGTCATTTGCGTCCATCCCGGCGATCGTGTCCGAGGCATATCTTGCATCGTCAACTGCAACAGGGAAAGCGCGAGCATGATTGGGCAAGCCTGGCACGATGATCGCACGCGTGCATTGCGCATCGTCTCGGCGGACGGCGAGTTTGATGCCTATCTCGCGCGGCCGTCGATGCAGCCGGCACCCGTCATCGTGGTGCTGCACGAAGTGTTCGGTGTCAACGCGGACATGCGAGCGACTTGCGACGAACTTGCGGCTGAAGGATTCATCGCGCTCTGTCCGGAGCTCTTCTGGCGTCAAGAGAGGCACGTGGATCTTTCCGTTCGCACGCAGCCCGATTGGCGAAAAGGCGTCACGTTGTACCAGGCCTTCGATCTCGATGCGGGTGTCCGCGATGTCGAAGCGACCGTTACGGCTGCACGTGCGCTCAGCGGTGCATCGGGCCGCGTAGGCGTGATGGGATTCTGTCTTGGTGGTTTGCTCACGTTCCTCGCCGCGGCACGTACGAGAGTAGATGCTGCGGTCGCCTTTCACGGCGCACGCACCGAGGAGTTCGTCGGCGAGGCTGCGGATATCGATACCCCCTTGCAGATGCACCTCGCCGCCGAAGATGAATTCATTCCGAAAGCAGCGCAACGAGCGATCGCCGCTGCGCTCGCATCCGATCCGAAGTTCGAGCTCTTCAGTTATCCCGGATGTCACCATGCATTCTCTCGGCACGACGGAATGCATTTCGATCCCGAAGCCGCTCGCCTCGCTCGTGTTCGCACGCTCGAGTTCTTCAAACGCCAACTCGCCCAGGCCTGAGGTCACATTCGTGAAAGAAGAAGATTTCGTCGGTCGCGGTGGAACGCGCTTGCACATGCGCTCGTGGCGACCGCAGGCGGCAGCGAAGGCTGTCGTTGTGATCTGCCACGGGGTCAATTCGCATAGCGGTCAATATTTGTGGGCAGGAGAGCGGCTCGCCGCCGCGGGCTTTGCGGTGTACGCCTACGATCACCGTGGCCGAGGTAGGTCGGACGGACCGCGGTTCTATATAGATGATGTCAGCGAGTACACGGAGGATCTCGGCAGATTCATCGGAATAGCGAAGTCGCGTGAGCCGGAAAAGAAAGCATTCCTTCTAGGACATAGCGCCGGAGGTGTCGTTTCGTGCACGTGGGCGCTCGATCATCAGGCCGAGATCGATGGCTTCATCTGCGAAAGCTTCGCATTCGAGGTGCCTGCACCGGCACCAGTGCTTGCGTTGGTGCGCCTCTTCGCGCGAATCACGCCGAAGCTCCCAGTACTGAAGCTCAAGATGAAGGACTTCACGCGCGATCCAGCGGCACTTCGCGCGCTCGAAGCCGATCCGCTCACGCTCGGTGAAGTCCAACCGGCACGCACGGTTGCCGCACTGCTCGAAGCCACCGACCGCATGCGTCGAGAGTTTCCGACGATCGCATTGCCGCTTCTCATCATGCATGGCACTGCCGACAAGGCGACGATGCCATCGGGCAGCCAGCTCTTCTACGAGAAGGCTGGATCGCGGGACAAGACACTCAAGCTCTATCGAGATCACTTTCACGATCTGCTCAATGACATCGATAAAGACAAGGTCCTGAATGATGTCATCGCTTGGATCGATGCAAGGCTGGTGTGAATCGCTCGCGGCAGCGCGGTCAGCTTCTCGAGCTTGCGGTCCAGTCATCGCCCAGGTTCCACTTCAAAGGAGTGTCCCATGAGCTTCGTCAAGACCAAAGACGGCGTCGAGATCTTCTACAAGGATTGGGGCAGCGGACAGCCGCTCGTGTTCCATCATGGCTGGCCGTTGAGCAGCGACGACTGGGATGCGCAGCTGATGTTCTTTCTTGCGCAAGGCTTCCGTGTGATCGCGCACGATCGCCGCGGACACGGACGTTCTTCGCAAACGTTCGATGGGAACGAAATGAATACTTATGCGGCCGACGTCGCGGCGCTCGCGGCGCATCTCGATCTCAAGAACGCCATTCATATCGGGCACTCGACAGGGGGTGGCGAAGTTGCGCGCTATGTTGCGCAGTACGGTGGCGGCGGACGTGTAGCAAAGGCAGTTCTCATCGGCGCGGTACCGCCGGTGATGGTGAAGAGTGAGAAGAATCCCGGTGGACTGCCAATCGAGGTTTTCGACGGGTTTCGTGCGGCACTCGTCGCAAACCGCGCGCAGTTCTATCGCGATGTGCCATCCGGACCGTTCTACGGGTTCAATCGTCCTGATGCCAAGGTGCTACCAGGTATCATCGACAATTGGTGGCGTCAGGGCATGATGGGAGGCATCAAGCCTCACTACGATTGCA
This sequence comes from Pseudomonadota bacterium, assembly GCA_023417315.1. Classification (GTDB taxonomy): domain Bacteria; phylum Pseudomonadota; class Gammaproteobacteria; order Steroidobacterales; family Steroidobacteraceae; genus Steroidobacter. The sequence continues at coordinate 1,639 of JAEZFW010000061.1, read as the reverse complement.
TCAAGGCATTCTCCGAAACGGATTTCACCGAAGATCTCCAGAAGATCGACGTCCCGACGCTCGTGATGCATGGTGACGATGATCAGATCGTGCCTTTCGCTGACTCCGCCCCGTTATCCGTCAAGCTGCTGAAGCGTGGCACACTCAAGGTCTATCAGGGCCTAGGCCATGGGCTGTGCACGATCAACGCGGACGTGGTCAATCCGGATCTACTGGCGTTCATACGATCTTGATTATTGGGTGCTCAGGCGACGGGCGATCGTGCGGATAGCAGCACCGCAGGGAAGCTCAACTCTGCGCAGACACCGTGCGGTTCGATTCCCGATAGGTGCAACTGCGCATGACCGCCGAACGCGAGCTGCATTCGCTCCCGCACGTTGGAAAGTCCGGTGCCGAGTCCATTACTCGGCGTTCTCAGGCCGACGCCGGTATCGACGACGCGAACGACGCATCGGCCGTCTCGCAGGGACACTTGGACGTCGATTCGTCCGCCCACTTCGCTGGGGTCGATGCCGTGGCGAACGGCGTTTTCGACCAGTGTGAGCACCGTCATCGGCGGGCACTGCAAGTTCGCCGCTGCGAGTTCTATCTGGAGTGAGAACTGAAGTCGATCCGGCATGCGCATCTGCATGAGCTCGAGATAGGCGCGGGCGAGGTCCAATTCCTGCGCAAGTGTCGACTCCGATGAGTGCATGCGCGGCACGGCGGCGCGAAGGTATGCGATCAGGTTTGCAAGAACCTTCGATGCTTGCGGTGAGTTCGCATCCACCAGCGCCTGCACATTCGCGAGCGTGTTGAATAGAAAGTGCGGTTCGACCTGCGCCTGTAGCAGCCGCAGGCGCGCATCGAGCGCCCGGCGCTCGAGCTCGCTGCGTTCGAGCTCGAACTCGAGCGCCTGTTCGCGAGCGAAGATATCGCGCTGTCGCAGCATTGCGCCGAGTGCGATCCACGGTCCAAATAGAAGACCTTCCACTAGCAGAACGATGAGATTCATCATCTGCGGCTGCTCGTGCGCCGCATGAATATCGATCGCCATCGAAATCAAGTGCGCGAACAAGACGCCTGCCGGAATGGCGATCATCACACCGACGAGCTGCAGCGCCCATCGCGGTAGCCAAGGCGGCAGCCGCAGCGGCCGCTGTTCGAAGAGACCGTAAGCGAGCACGGCTACCAGACCCACGACGATCGCGTGACCCACCGTGACGCTCAAAGGCGGCATCGTTGCGGGGAGACTATTCGCTGCACCAAACAGCGCTGACAAACCGAGCGCGAGCGACAATCGCCTCCAACCGAACGCAAGCGCCACGCCGCGTACGCGTGGGGGTGCGAAGTGCTCTCGGTAACTGGTCGTGGACGACATGGGCCCACTATAGATCGGGATCGCAGCTCGCGTTGCGAGTTTCGGTTTGCTCGCAATTGGTTATTCGTCACTTCGTCCGCACTGGCTGCCGCTCGGTCCGTCGGCACTGCTGCTCGTCGCATGCGCATACTCGCGCCGACGCGGATTCATGTTTCTTTGCTTCAGATGGGCCCTCGTCTTCACGCATTGCTGTCCGGGGAACACTAGCGCGGGGCGCCTCTCGTCCCATGTTCCCTCCCTTGCGAAGCGGGGGAGGGTTGGGAGGAGGCGCGAAAGTGC
>JAEZFW010000020.1 GCA_023417315.1 Pseudomonadota bacterium | reverse complement strand
ACCGGGCCGGGCGGGTGTAAACCCGGGCCGACCGCAGAATCGCTCGGCGTGACAGTGCCTACGCTTGTGCCACGTGCGTAAGCAGAGGTGCGTCCATCTCGTGTGTGGACGGTGCGCTTAACATCGGCCAGGCTGCCAGGCTGAGTGCGGGCGCCTTGTCGGTGCCTTGCTCCGCGAGTGCACGTCGTCGTTCGACTTCTAGCGCCAACAGCTCCACTTCCAGGCAGGCGCGCCGTGTGGTGAGACGCAATTGCTCCAGCCGCATCTTTTCCGCAGCCTCGAGCGTGGGCTCGCACGACGGGCAGTGCGCCAACTCGGTTTCGTACAACGTGCCATCGGTCGGTAATGTGATCGGTCGAGCGTCCACTGTCACTTCGCCTTTCTTCGGCAAGATGCGAGCGAGTTGCTGGAACTGCTTGCGCAGCGCGTCGGGCACGCCGTCCAGATCGGTGAGCGTACGCCACGGGGCATTCTCGCCGAGGCGCCACTCCACCGATTCCACGCGAGTGGAGGACTCGTAGAGCTCGTTCACTCGGCGAACGAAGTAGGTGACCGCGAAACAATGGTTGTGATTCTTGAAGGAGCGCGCGGTCGTCGACTTGTGCTCTTCCTCCTCGAACGAGCTGACGACAATCGCACGCTCCGCTTCCAACGCTTGCGAAGCGGTCGTTGCCAGTTGGGTGAATTGCTCGGACGCCGTGTGGACCGAGGAACCGCTTGCGACCGTCGTCTGCGTGTCGGCTTCGAAGCTGCCCGAGACCTTCGGCGCTCCGAAGAACCCGGCGAGCCCGCCACCAGCGGAGACGGATGTATCCGCGTGGGTACGCACATCGTTCAAGAACTCGGTGTAAGCGCTCGACGAGCTTGCTCGACGTGTCTGCGACAGCGCGCTCACCGTTTGCCTGAAGGATGCGTGCACCGAGACGCGTTCGCTGGCAGATCGCACGCGGCGATATCGATCGAACTCGTAGATCTTCACCTCTTCACCTGGTAGCAATGTGGTCGTGTAGAGGAGGGGACCTTGCTGACGACCGATCAGCTTGAGGCAGTGTTGATAGATGACGCGCACTTGCAAGCGCAGCCGATCCTGGAAGATGCCGATATCGAACGTCCGACCTTCATAGAAGAATTGGCAGCGGTCGTGCGGCAGCCACGGAATGGGTGCGGGCCCTTTGCAGGCTGTCGAGCCTTCTTCCTCGCATGTCCCGCCGCATCCCGAGCACTCGGCGCACTCTTCATCCTCGGCGGTTTCCATCGCGCAGGCTGCAAGCAGAGCACGCTCGACATTGATCCGGCCATAGCCGACTTCCTCGTGCCACGTTCCGCTGGGCTTCGTCGGCACATGCGCATACGAGTACAACGACGGCGAGATCTTGTCGCACGTGCTCTCGATGAGCGAGCGTACTTGGACATTCGTCAACGAGGGCTTCATGCTGAGAATCAACGCAGCTAAACCAGCGACGTGCGGTGTCGCCGCCGAGGTTCCGTTGAACCGGTCGTAATAATCCGTCGCGGAGTAACCGGCACCGGCAAGACGATCGGTTGTCGGAATCTCCAGGCAGGGCGCGACGACATCGACGTCGGGGCCGAAGCTCGCCCCCCACCATGCCTCGCTCGAGGCATCACCGATGCGCTTGCGCTCATCCAAACGATTGCAGCCGCCAACGCACAGCGTTCGTGAGTCGCTACCCGGAAAGCGCGCGATGTTGCCGTTCTCGTTGCCTGAGGCCGCTACGAGAAGCAGCCCTTTGTTGTAGGCGTATTGAAGTGCATCGCGGATCAGATCGAAGTCCCAGATACCCCAAGACTCATAGGCGCCGAAACTCATGCTCACGATGCGCGCACCATTGTCGGCAGCGAAGTACAAGCCTTCGGCTACGTCTACGTCGGCCCAAGTAGCGGTCGCGATCGCCATGACACGCGTCCCACCCGCGACACCTGAAAGCCCCGCACCGTTGTCGAGGCGTGCACCGATGATGCCGGCGCAAGCTGTGCCGTGATTGCCCGTAGGACCTCCGTCGGGTGTATCGCTGGACGCATTCCACGACTGTGGATGCAGGAGTAGATCAGGATGATCCAGTTGAACGCCCTCATCGATTACAGCGACGGTGATCTCCGAGGAGCCGCGGGCGATTTGCCAGCCGCGAGGCGCTCCGATTCGCTGCAGTCCCCACTGCTGAGCAAACATCGGATCGTCGGGTGTGTAGTCGGCGATCGGGGGCTTGCATGAAAGCGCATCGCAGACGGGAGAGATGAACGGAATCGTTTCGAATCGGATGTCACCGCTCGGAGCCACTCCCATCGAGCGTTGCATCTGCTCGGCGATCTCGATTGCATTCATCTGCGGAACCTCGAGCGCGACCAGATTGCGAAGTCGCGTAGATCTCGCTGCATCGACGGACACCGCAGCGCCCATCGCCGCTGCGCCGCCCAGACTGTCGAACGCTTGCTGGCGCATATACAGCCGAGTCGGATTGACCGTGAAAACACCAGTCTCCGCTTGGCTCTGCTTCTCGCTGCGATATCCGGGTGAGACCCATTCCACCAGCTCGCTCGCCGTGAGCTTCGCAATTGTCTCTACCGCGATCGGTTTACCGTCTGTGGTCTTCACCCACGAAAGCCGGTCGGTTTGGTTCACGCGCAAGAGCGTCTGTTCCTTCGAAGGGAGTTGCGCGAGCTCTAGACCGAGCTCTTGCATGAGAGATGCGCGCGCGTGTTTCGGCGCATCGCTGCGCCAGAAGATGGCGAGATATTCCGAGGCGCGAGACGAGGTTCCGGCGGCTGGATGTCGAAACTGTTGCGGGCCAGATTCCTTTTGATGTCGAGCTGACTGAGGCATATCCGTTCTCCATGTACGGTCCGGAATGGCCGTCGCATGCCGGACGACCGGGGTGCGCGAGGACCGGAAGGTCCATCGCGAGACGGCGACGACACGCTAGGCGCTGGAGAAAGAGCTTTGAATTGAACAGAGGCTCTATGCACGAATGGGCCACAGCGTGTGAAGCGGCCGCCGGCAGTAGGACTTTGCGACTTGCAAAGCCGGCCACTTGGAACCATAAAGGCAGTCGTTCTACGAAATCGTTTGACGGAGTTCGAGATGGCGACTGGATGGGCCGGCGATGGCGCCGTACAAGATCAGATCGACGCGACCGTGCAGGACGCGGTCAACCGAGCGAAGAGCCGCTTGCCGAGCGGCCCGAGCCTGACTCACTGCGAGGAATGCAACGCGCCGATACCCGAAGCTCGGCAGCAAGCCATCCCGGGCGTGCGTCTGTGCGTGGTATGCCAAGAGGCCGAAGACCAGGAAGCCGCCCAGTTCAGCGGCTATAACCGCCGCGGCAGCAAAGACAGTCAGCTTCGCTGAGCGAAGGTTCAGGAAGCGCACACGTGATCAGGACCAAGTCCGTTCACACGCCCATCGAGCCCGAAGTGGACGGGTTGCGGATTCTCGCGACGCGCTTTCGTGGTCGCGGGTTGCCCACTACGGTGTACGACGTGTGGATGGCGAATCTCGGTCCTAGCGAAAACTTGTTGAAGGGCATGCTATCCGGGAAGGTCACGTGGGCGGAGTTCTCCCGTCGGTATCGCGCTGAAATCATGGAGAGCGCCTCGATCGACAAATCGAACAAGACGATCAAGAACCATGGTCAGAAGTTCACCCTGAGACTACTGCAGGAGCTCGGGCAGCGCGAGAACATCACCTTGCTCTGCCACTGCGCCGAGCACGAACGCCATTGTCATCGGCACTTACTCGCCAGAATGCTTGCGGGTCGCATCGCTTGACGTTCTTCTGGAACTTTCCTCGTTCTGCACGCTTGGAGCAGGAAGATCGACGGAGAGCGCAATGGGGACCAAAGCAAAGAGCACATCGGCACGCACTCGCAAGCAGACGACCTCAACAGGGAAGGGCGTGCGCCACGTCGATCCAATGACGAATCGGCCACCGAACGCGGATGAATCCTCGCCCGAAACCTTGATCCCGGACGTCGTTCACGACACGCTCACCAGCGTCGAGGCCGACTCGAACCTGAGCGAGCGCGAAGCGCGTATCGCACGTCGCGCCTACGAGTTGGCCGCCGCTCGAGGCTTCGCGCCAGGCGCGGAGCTCGACGATTGGCTGCAGGCAGAACGCGAGATTGATGGACAAAGCGTGAAGCAGGTCCCGCCAGGGGATCAGTTCACTGGCTGATGTCAGATGCGCCGAAAGCCGTTGCCCCTCATCGGCCGCTCTTGATCCACACCCTCGAGATCTTCAGTCGAGCGACTAACCAGGCATTCCCTCACAGTTCTATTGGGTAAGATCGTCTACCGTAAGCGCGGCGCTCCCAGCACGCTTAGCGTCAGGGAGGCCGGCGGCGGCGACTCGAACAACCCATTAGAACCTCGACTGGAATGCGTAACTTGCGAAAGCGCCTCGTGCTGGCGACCACGATGCTCTTGGCCGTAAACGCCTCACTTGCAGGCACTCCGCTCTCGACCGAGAGCCTGGAGGCTGCAGCGTCTCGCGCACCGCTTACGCTCGAGGAGGAGAGCCGAGTCCAGTTTTGGACCCTCGCCGGCAAACCGGACGTACGCTCGAGCTCCGTCGTGATCTTCGACGAAAAGGATGAGAGCGTTTTGTATTCTCGAGACGCCAACCGCGTACGCCCGATCGCATCCATCACGAAGCTCATGACGGCGCTGGTCGTTCGAGACGCCGAGCAGTCCTTGGATGAGGTGATCAAGATCACACTCGACGACCGGGACACCGAGCGCGGGACCACTTCAAGGTTGCTCGTCGGGACGAAGCTGACTCGCGACGAGCTGCTGCGCCTCGCGTTAATGTCTTCCGAGAATCGGGCGGCGCATGCGCTGGGCCGATCCTATCCGGGCGGGTTGCCTGAGTTCGTCCGCGCCATGAACAAGAAGGCGAAAGCACTCGGCATGAAGAGCAGCCGCTTCACGGAACCAACCGGTCTTTCGAGCGGCAATGTGGCGAGCGCGACCGATCTCATCAAGCTCGTGCGCGCGGCATCCGATGATCCGCTCATCCGTGAGTACTCGACGCTGCCTAGCCATATCGTCGAAGTCGGCCCTGATCTCTTGGAATACAAGAACAGCAACACGCTCGTGACGAAAGACGACTGGCACATTGCGCTTCAAAAAACCGGCTTTACGTCCGATGCGGGGCGATGTCTCGTGATGACTGCGTTCGTACAGGAGCGCCCGATCGTAATGATCCTGCTAAACTCCGTGGGCAAGTACACGCGCATTGCCGATGCGCGTCGTGTGCGCAATTGGATGGAGGCCAGCATCGCCTCGGAGCGACTCGCAAGCTCGCCGCAACCGAGTCTCACGCCGGCGGTCATGAAGGAAGCCGGCAACACCAAAGCAGTCGCTCATTAAAGCACGCTAAACTCTGCGGCCGTTTCAAGTCTCCGGCCGCTGCATGTCCGCGCAGAGCTCCCCCGCACCCAAGCACCGTTCGTTCGCCGCGCTTCGTCACCGCGGCTATCGGGGATTCTTCTTCAGCTCCGCCGGCGCGATGATGGCCGACAATATCGAGCACGTCATCAGCTATTGGGTGATCTTCAGCAAGTTTCAGTCCGCTGCGCTCGCGGGATTCGCGGTCATCGCGCACTGGCTTCCTTATCTGCTGTTCTCGATTCATGCCGGCGCATTGACCGATCGATTCGATGCACGTCGGGTCATCCAAGCGGGGATGCTGTTGTTCATGGCGGTGTCCGTGGCGTGGGGTGTGCTGTTCATCACCGATACGCTCGAGATGTGGCACGCGATGGTGCTGCTCGTATTGCACGGCGTAGCCGGCGTGCTCTGGAGTCCGGCCTCTCAGGTTCTGCTTCATCATGTGGTGACCACAGAAAGCTTGCCGAGCGCAGTCAGGCTCAATGCCACTGCCCGACAGCTCGGCTTGTTAGCAGGACCTGCGGTCGGTGGCGTCATCTTGCTCGCGATGGGCCCTGTCTACGGCATCTTCTTCAATGCGCTCCTATATGTCCCCACGTTTATCTGGTTGATGAATGCGCCCTACGATCGAGCCGCTCATCCGCCAAACCCGCGTGCGATCGGTGGCTTTCGAGATATCGGAATCACCCTCAAGCAAGTGGCGGGACATCGCACGATCGCCGCGATGATCGTGCTGGCAGGCGCCGCCTCCTTATTCATCGGCAACGCCTATCAGGCCCAGATGCCGGGGTTCGCTCACGCTCTGGGACAAACGGATGCCGATCTTTATTACAGCATGCTGCTCGGCGCCGATGCCGCGGGCGCGCTGACGGCTGGATTGCTCCTGGAAAGCCGCGGGCTCTTGCCGCCGCGCTCTCGTACCGCATTCGTTCTTGCGATCGTATGGTGCTGCGCGCTCGCCGGATTCGCCCTGTCGCCTTTCTATGTGCTCGCCCTCGCGCTGCTGTTCGTCGCAGGCTTCGCCGAGCTCTCGTTCAACGCCATGGCGCAAACGCTCGTGCAGCTCAACGCGCCGGCAGAGATCCGCGGTCGCGTCATCGGTGTCTTCACAATGTCAGCCCTTGGACTGCGTACGTTCAGCGGCATCTCCGTCGGTTTGGTCGGCAGCATCATCGGCATTCACGCAGCGCTGGCCGCAAGTGCCGCGACTTTAGTGATGCTCAGCTTGAGCCTGCTGCTATTCGTTCCGCGCAAGGCAGCTACGAAGACCTGAGACGATATCTCTCGCAGAGGCTCGAAAGGCTTAGGTGCCCGTTGTTCCCATACGCTTCTCCCTAGCAGCTTGGACGAAGGCATCTAGCAGCGGCTGCGTAGGAAGTAGCTTCGGGAAGCGCTCGTCGTGGAACTCAGGGTGCCATTGCACGCCGACCAAGAACGATCCGCTCTCTGCACGGATGCACTCGACGACGCCGTCCTCCGACCAGGCGTCGATCGTCAAGCCGCGGCCCAAGACGTTCACGCCTTGATGATGGATCGAGTTCACGCGCGGGTTCTTGTGTGCGGGATAGAGAGAATTCAGCCATCCATCGTCGCGGAACTTGAGCTCGTGTGCATGCTCATCGTATAGATCGCGTAGATAGTGAAAGCGCGTCGTCGCCCCTGAGACTGTGAGATCTTGGTGCAGCGTTCCGCCGTAGGCGACGTTGATCAATTGCATGCCGCGGCAAATTCCCAGCACAGGTTTGCCGTATTCGACGAACGCGCGTAAGAGATCGAGCTCGAAGCGGTCGCGGACAGGGTCCGTAACGCCGAGCGCAGGCGTCGGCTCCTCGTCATACATGGCGGGATCGATATCTGCGCCCCCTTGCAGCACGAGCCCGTCCAATGTCGCTGCGTAATCGTGTACCGAGAGGTCCGATCGCCTGACGAGTCCACCGGCCTCGACCGCGGGAATCATGACGACCATCGCGCCCGATCCCATGACCCAGTGAGCGACCGACTGCTCGAGGTATTGGAGCGTCTTGCCGCGAAAGCCGAGTTCGGGTGGGACTTGGCGCAGGATGCGCGGAGAGACACCCACGAGGATGCGGCGGCGCCGTTGGATGTTTCCGTCCATCTCGCGTATTACGCACCCGCCGCGCGCGGTTCGTCGATGGATCTGATCGTCTGTTCGGCAAGCCAATCTACGACTGCCTTGAGTGCCGCGACCCGCTCGAGACCCGCTTTACGCTTCTCGATATACAGCGCGATCTGTTGGTGAGCGCTGGTGCCTTCGATCAGAATGCGATCAAGACGCTCGAGCGCCTGTCTGCAGCCGAGCGTGCGCACATCCTCATCGAGGAGCTCCCGCAGCTCTCGGTACTGCTCCATTACTCGCGTTACCGCACCGGTTCGATCATCAATGAACTCGGCGCGCGTGCCATAGCGTTTGGCGCGCCAGCGATTTTCGTCCACGACGCGGCGGGTGATCGCGGTCCAATCGCGTCCGTGCTCTGGATGTCGGACCAAGAAGGAAATGAGCGCTCGATACAATGAGGCGAGCGCGACCGTATCTGCTGGATGTGTGCACGCGTCTGCGATGCGTAACTCGAGCGTCGGATAGTGGAGGGAAGGCCGGATCGCCCACCACATGAAGCTTGCGTCCTTCATGGCCCCGCCGCTTACCAGACGGCTCGCGAGCTCGTTGTATTGAGCTTCGTTCGCGAAGAAATCAGGAATTCCGCTGCGCGGCCATTCGTCATAGGCGGCTTGTCTGTAGCTCAACAAGCCCGTTCGGTGACGGCGCCAGAACGGTGAGGATGTGCTGAAAGCGAGAAACAGTGGCAGCCAACGCATCGTGCGATTCATCAAGTCGACGCGATCGATCCCCTCAGGCACCTGAACATGGATGTGCAACCCGCAGAGTAGATTGCGACGCCCGATGATCTGAAATCCGCTCAGCACATCCTCATACCGTGGATCGTCGGTGATCTCCTGCTCGGACCAGGCCGCGAGCGGATGCGTGCCCGCAGCGATCAATGCGAGGCCCTGCGTCGCGGCCAGCTCTGCAAGTTTCTGGCGACTACCTACGACGTGTTGTCTTGCGCTCTCGACCGAATCGAGAATAGGGGAGACGAGCTCGATCTGACAGCGGAGCAGCTCATGCTCGACGATGTCCTTGCCCAGCTCCCGCGCCGCTCGCTTGATAAGTCGGGCAGGCGGTTTGGTCGCGACGTTGCGGGTGCGACGATGACTGACGAAAAACTCCTCCTCGATACCGAACGTGAACTCGGTGTTGCTCATGCACGAGCCTCGGCGATGCGTCTAACTGTAACGAGCACGCGATCCTCTCCTTGTGGGCAGATGTGATCTCAAAACAATTCAGCGGGCGGACGGTTCCAGTGGTGCGGCAAGGGAGAAGTAGTGCACAGTAGAGCGATGTCGTCGTCCACCGTTCGCCAGCCGCGCGTCGTTCTTCCGACATTTGGCACGCTGGGAGATCTCCACCCATTCTTGGCGATCGCGCTCGAGCTAAAACGTCGCGGGGTGGATCCGATCGTCGCAGCCGCTGAAGTATACCGAGCGAAAGTTGAATCCGAGGGCATACGATTCCAACGCATGCGTCCTGATATGGACGCCGTCAGTGAGCGCCTCGGGATGGATGAGCGCGCCCTGGCGCAGGCGGTCGCAAAGCGACCTGACTTCATCGTCCGCGACATCGTCCTGCCTCACTTGAAAGAGGCATATGAGGATGTGATGCAGGTCGCCCGCGATGCGGATCTCCTCGTCACGCACTCCGCAGCCTATGGCGCGCACCTGGTCGCTGAGGTTTGCGAGCGACCTTGGCTGAGTGTGGCGCTGCAGCCGATGATCTTCTTCTCGGCGTACGATCCGCCGATCATCGCGACCACACCGAGATTGTCGCAATGGATCTACCGAAGGGGTCCTGCGTGGACACGAGCGGCGTTCAGGCTGAGCAAGCAGATCGCACGCAGATGGGGCAAACCGATCGATGCGTTTCGTCGCGAGCTCGGGTTGCCGCCAGCCAGCACCAATCCAATCTTCGAAGGTCAATTCTCACCAAGCGGGACGATCGCCTTGTACTCGCCGCTATTCGGGCCGCCGCAATCGGATCACCCGCCTCATACGACGACGGTCGGGTTCGCGTTCTATGACAAGCATTCAGCGGCGCACGATGCGTTGAACGAGTTCCTCGATCGAGCTGAGGCACCGCTCGTATTTACCCAAGGCACCTCGGCCGTGCACGACGCGACGACCTTCATCCGCGAAAGTCTCGAGGTCGTGCGAATCCTCGGTGCCAGGGCCGTGTTGGTGCTCGATGAACAGCGTGCGCGAGAATGGCAGGCCCATGCGACCGAGCGAATCCTGATCACAGGTTACGCACCGTATTCAGCGCTCTTCCCACGCGCTCGAGTGATCATTCATCACGGCGGTATCGGGACGACAGCACAGGCGCTGCGCTCGGGACGGCCGCAGCTGATAGCGCCGTATCTGGTGGATCAGCCGGACAACGCCCATCGCGTCGAACGGCTGGGCTGCGGTCGAACAGTTCCGCTCGTGCATTATCGTGCTTCGAAGGTGGTGGACATCTTGCGAAGCGTGCTGCACCAGCCGCACATCGAGCAGCGAACGCAAGCAGTGGGTCGAGCGATCCGCGCGGAGAACGGGGCGCAGAAGGCAGCGGACCTCATCCTCGATGAACTGAGGATGAGGTCCGCGGCTGTCACAAGCTCACGCGCGGGATAGCACAGCCGCGCGCAGTCGGTCCTATCAGTGCGTGCTTGCCGCCGTACCTTCTGCCAAGGTGACAGGGCGGTAGCCGCCTTGGGTTCGGAAGTAGAGGAGAAGTCCGAGGAAGCTGAACAACATGATCGCCGGGAAGATCGTGATCTTGGCGAGCGCGCCCTGTTTGGCCGCTCGCTCGACATCTCTGACGTCTTCTTGTTGCTCGGCCGGAAGCTGAGCGACTTTGTCGGCATCGACCGCCAGATAGTTGCCGAGGAAGTAGCTGTCCTGACGCGCAATCTCACTGTACACCCCGGGTACCTGCGCTTCGATCGCAGTCTGCGCGGAGCGCTCTTGCATGTACCCGATGAGCGGGCCACCAATCACGCCGGCAGTCAGCATGCCAATGCCGGCAATCGCATTGATGGTCAGAGCACCGCCCTTAGGCGACTGCTCGGATGCAAGTCCGATCATCGTAGGCCAGAAGTATGTCTTTGCGACGCCGTAAACCGTGGCGGCCGCGAACACGAAAAACAGGCCGGAAGCGAACGACAGCAGATACAAACCGATGATGGCGAGCGTCGAGCAGATGGCGAGCAAGCCGAGCGGGGTGAACGCCCGAACGAGCGGCCCTGCAAAGAAGCGCAAGACCATCATGAGAGCCGAGGTGTAGACGAGCACCCAAGCCGCATTGTACCCGGCTGCTCGCATCGGAGCTTCCATCAAGCCCGTGATCGCACCGTCAGTCCCGAGCTCGGTCGTCGCCACGGGCATCATGATGAGGCACAGGATGATCAAAATTGGATGGCCGAGCGACCAGCGGCAATAAAAGCCGTACGCAACGACGGCCACGATCAACAGGCCATAGGTCACCGCGTTCGACCATTCGAACACCTGACCGAGCTGCCGGAAGATCAGAAACCCTGCGAGCGCCGCCCCGAGCACGCCGAACTGCGCCAGCATCTCGCGATAAGACGTGCCGGACGCAACACGCTCCTGAACCGGGAATTGCGCCTTCGCAAGCATCACGACGTACACGATCGCGGGAATCGCAAGAATGTAGAGAACGACGCGCCAATCCGCCTGGACGACGTCCGCTAGAGCGATCGTGAGAATGCCGCCCGCGACGAGGCCTGCCGGCCATCCTGCGTGCAGAATATTGAGCCACTTCGTCTTCTCGCGGTTGAACAGTGTGGCGACGACCGGATTGATGAATGCCTCCACCGTACCGTTACCGAGCGCGAGGATGACGGAGCCGGCATACAGATAGTTCCACGCCTGCTCGCGAGCTTGAGCGAGACTCTCGCCTTCGAGCCCCGGAACGTGGATCGCGCTATACGCCATCATGGCGAGGATTCCGTACAGCGCATAGCAGATGAAACTGAAGAACATCGCCGCGCGATAGCCGACGCGGTCGATGACGAGACTGAACAGAATGATGCTGATCGCGAACGGCCAGATGCCGGCCCCGAACAGCTCTTGCGATCTCACTGCATCCAGGCCGAACTCCGCAGGCCAAACGGTGTTGACCAGAATCGCGCGAGTGATGAAGGCGGTGGACGTCGTGATCAGGGCGATGAAGCAGCCCCAGAATAGAACCTTGTCGGCTTTTGAGTTCATTAGAAGTAGTCCCCTGAGACTCGGTTCGAGCGGGCGCAATGTTCGCACAAAAAATGCGAAGAGGGAGAGTCGACGCGCCGCTTGGGCGGGTCTTGTCGCGACTTAACAGTTTATTGGTGCGAACCGGACTTCGGAGGCGAGCGCGTTGAACTGCTGCGATTCAGGTGTTCGTATAGCACGCGACAAGAACACTCTCAGCTTGCGCGTTCAGTCCCGGCGAGATCTTGAAGAGCCGTTTGGATCGCTCGAATGAGGTCGGCGGGGGTGTATGGCTTCTCGAGCCAGCCGAGTGGGTTCGTCGCTTCGGCGCGCTTGCGAAGCTCGGGGTCGGTTTGGCCCGTGACGAACAGGCAGCGGATGCCGAACTGTTCGTAGATCTCTTTCGCCATCTCGACGCCGTTCGTGCGGCTCGCGAGGCGAACATCCATCAGAATGAGATCGGGCCTTTGACGGGCAGCAAGCAACATCGCCTCAGCTGCCGTATTCGCGATACCGACGCACTCGAACCCCGCGCGAGTGAGCTCCTGCTCGCAATCGAGCGCTGCCAGGTACTGATCTTCGACAATGAGAATTCTAGGTGTCGCTTTCATGATCCCCAATCGGCTGGCAGGCGGCGCTGGTCAGCCGTTGTCGCTCCATACATCTTATATCCCTCGCCAATTCCACGCGCAGCATTCGTATGTGTAATTATTGCAGCCGCGCGACGAACATGGCCTTGTAGGCGCTCCGAGTGGAAGATGCCTACCGCTCGCGCGCGTCTATCACGGAGAAGATCGTGGCGAAACTGATCGGGATTCTTCTGTTGCTCGCTGCATGCGAGATCACGCACGCGACATCCGTACCGACAGGACCTTTACCCGGCACGCTCAAGCCGCTCGCGTATCGGTTGGCGTTCGAGATCGATCCATCACGAAGCGCGTTCTCCGGCAGAGCGGAGATCGACGTCGAGTTGGTCGCACCAACGCGGTCGATCTTCCTGCACGGACATGGGCTCCGAGTCTCTCGAGTGACGATCAAGTCGCAGGACTCTGAAGGGGCTGCGAAGTACGAGCAAGTGGATGAGACCGGCGTTGCTCGTGTCGACGCTCAGAGCAATCTGCCGACAGGTCCATTGACCCTGATGTTCGAGTACGAAGCGGATCTTCACGACGGCGCGCAAGGATTATTCCGGGCGAACGTGGCAGGCGAGTGGTATGCATGGACGCAGATGGCGCCGATCGATGCGCGTCGGATGTTTCCCAGCTTCGACGAGCCGCGCTTCAAGACTCCGTTCACAGTCTCGGTCCGCGCACCGAGCGCGCTGAAAGTATTTGCGAACGCACCTGTAGCGTCGACTCGAGTTGAAGATGGATCAACGATTCACGAATTCCAACGCACGCTCCCGTTGCCCACCTACCTTTTCGCAGTGGCCGTCGGTCCATTCGAGCTGCTCGAGACGACGATCCCGAAGAGCAGCATCCGCCCCGATCCACTTTCGTTCCGTGTCATCGCAACGAAAGGGCAGACCTCTAGAATGCAAATGACGCTCACGCATGCGCCGACGCTGCTGACCGCGCTGGAAGAGTATTTCGAGATCCCGTATCCCTACGCGAAGCTCGATTTCATTGGCACCCCGATTCTCGGCGGCGCAATGGAAAATGCGGGGCTCGTCGTGTTCGACGATTCTCTCATTCTGCTCGATGAGAACGCTCCGTTTGCACAGCTGCGGTTATTCGCAGAGATCGTAGGGCACGAGCTCGCACATCAGTGGTTCGGCAACCTAGTCACGCCCGCGTGGTGGACCGATGTGTGGCTGAGCGAGAGCTTCGCTGAGTGGCTCGGAAAGTACGTTGCGCATGCGTGGCGCCCCGAGCTGGGAATTGATTCTGCAAGACTTCAGGAAGCCTTCGCTGCGATGACGATCGATGCGCTCCCGAATGGCCGACCTGTGCGACAAGCGATTACAGAGAATAGACAAGTCGCGAGTGCATTCGATGCAATTACGTATCAGAAAGGCGCTCAAGTGCTCGCCATGTTCGAAGCCTACGTCGGCTCGGAAGTCTTTCGTCAGGCGTTACGAACGCACCTCACTCGATTCAGACACGGTGTCGCCACGAGCGATGACTTCTTCCGAACGCTGAGCGATACCGCAAAGAGTCCTATCCTGGTTGCCGCTTTGCAGAGCTTCGTAGACCAACCCGGTGTTCCAGTCGTCGATTTGCAATGGACTAACGGCAAGCCGCGCGTGCGCCAGCAAACTTTTCGGCCGCTCGGCGTCGACGCGAGCTCCACAGAACAGTGGATCATCCCTGTATGCGCGTCTTACCGCTCGCAAAAGAAATGCACGCTGTTCGAAGAGCGAACCGGCGAGCTCGATATCTCGGGAAAGCCCGTTGCGCTCATGCCCAATGCGCAAGGGGCAGGCTACTATCGCTTTCGACTCGACGAGGAGGGTTGGTCCCGTTTGATCGCGGCAAGCGCCGACCTTTCCGGACCGGAAGCACTGGCCCTCGCCGACAGCATCTGGGCCGATTTCACAGCCGGCCGAGGCGAGTTCGCCAACGTGCTCGCTGCGGCCAACGCGTTGAGCACGCATTCAGATCGGCTCGCGGTGCTCGAGTTAAGCTTAAGACTGCGCGAGCTGGCATTGACTGCTTTGCCCCGTGAGAGCGTGGATGATTATCGCCGGTTGATGCAATCGATCTATGCGCCGCGTCTGCAAGCGCTCAGTTTCGATCCACGCGCTGGCGCGCATGCGAACGAGCCACCGGAGCGGCAGGCGTTGCGGCAATCGCTCGTGCCATTGGTTGCACTCGAAGGACACGATCCGGGGGTACGACGCAAGCTCGCTGACGCGGCGGTCGCGTATCTCGACGGCCAAACCGAAGCGCTCGACCATGCTTTCCGCTCCGAAGCCTTCACAGTAGCTGTGCAAGATCGCGGGATGCCCTTCATGCGTCAGCTCCGTGGCACGCTCGTGCGTTCGACCGAACCACTTCTGCGCGAGCAGGCCGTCACTGCTCTGGGCAGGGCCAATACGCCGGAGCTCGCACGCGCTGCACTCGACATGAGCATGAGTGAAGGCGTGTTATCCCTGGAAACAGCTCGGATCTTATTCTCGATGTCGCGCGAGCCGGACGCACGCGCGGAAGTGATTCATTTCGTGGATAAGAACTTCGAGCAAATCATGAAGGCGGTACCAGGTTTCTTGCGCCCGCAGCTTCCACTTCTATTCGCAAGGGCGTGCGACCGTGAAGAGATCGAGCGGGCCGAGAGATTCATTCAGCCGCGACTGACGGAACTCGGTGGCGGGGAGCTCGAGCTCGAGCAAACGAAGCAGCGCATCCAAGCCTGCGTCGCACTAAGAGACGCGAAAGGCAAGGAGATGGCTGCTGCGCTCGCTCGTTAAGACATCTTCAAGGTTGCTTCGCGAATGTGCCGACGAGCGTGCCCTTGGCGAGCACGTGGCCTTCCATCGCTTTGAGCAGTGAGTGACGGTTGAAACCTGAAGGCAGGTTCAACGTCGTGTCGAGTGCGAAGACTTGGAAGTGATAGCGATGCGGGGGATCGCCGGCGGGTGGACGCGGCCCGAAGTAGCCGAGTGTGCTTCGCGAATTACTTCCTTGGCGTAGACGTGCCACTTGTTTCGACCATTCGGTCGGCCACACACCTTCCGGCAATTCAGTGAGGTTTCCGGGGCCAACGGCGATCCAATGGACGAACGGTAGCGGACTCGTCGCATCCGGATCTTCCATCATGAGAACGACGGAGCGGGTGCCGCGAGGCAGCGAGCCCCAAGACAGGGGCGGCGAGATCCCCTTGCCGTAGTCCGTGTACTTCTGAGGAATGGATCCGTCCGCGCCGAACGCACGTGAACGCACGCGAAGGGGATTGCCCTTCCTGAGAGAAGGGTGACACTTCATTCCGAGCACATGGGTAACACTTTCCGGCATTTGGGAGGGCTCCCAGATGCCGTGGCGGGAGTGTTGCAAGATGGACGAACGTCTACGGTTCGTGGCTCGGCTGCTCGAGGGCGAGAAGATGGCGGTGCTGTGCCGCGAGTTCGATATCTCGCGCAAGACCGGCTACAAGATCTTCAGTCGCTACAAGGATTGCGGCATGGAGGGACTGACGGATCGGTCGCGACGACCATATCGAC
>JAEZFW010000019.1 GCA_023417315.1 Pseudomonadota bacterium | reverse complement strand
GTCGATATGGTCGTCGCGACCGATCCGTCAGTCCCTCCATGCCGCAATCCTTGTAGCGACTGAAGATCTTGTAGCCGGTCTTGCGCGAGATATCGAACTCGCGGCACAGCACCGCCATCTTCTCGCCTTCTAGCAACCGAGCCACGAACCGCAGACGCTCGTCCATCTTGCAACACTCCCGCCACGGCATCTGGGAGCCCTCCCAAATGCCGGAAAGTGTTACCCATGTGCTCGGAATGAAGTGTCACCCTTCTCTCAGGAAGGGCAGAAACAGCAACTTATGCGTGATTTTCGAGGTTGAAATCGCGATAAAATTCGCCCGCGAAACTGATCGTGTAGGCATGGTGTAGGCAACTGATGCGCACATGCAGGGATCAAGGCGCGCGCAGCCGAAGTAGACTCGGTTATACATCAGCAAAGCGGGGCTAGATCCAGATGGAACGCCTGTATGGCAAGAACCACGAGCTGCTGCTCCGTGTTCGTGAGGCCGGAGACAAGAAGGCGGAACTTGTCCTTCGCTCATAGCCGTGCAGACGACGCCATGAAGATGCGTGAGGCGTTGGAACGCATCTTCGCCCTCTATGAGGATGCATTGGAGGACTTGGCCGGAAATGCTGAACAGTTCTTCCCGGTCGATCTCGCATCGAGGATTGAATCCTTGCAGGATTTTTTCAATCACCTCAGCGAGGGCGTGGAGCATGCAGCTTCCGAAAGCATGGACATCGTTGTGCAGTGTCGACAGCACATGCCGTCGCCGCGTAGATGAAGCCTTGGAGTCAGCGAGTGCGCTCAATTGGCACGAAGCTCAAGAGACGTGGCTGTAACATCGCGCCTAGAGGGGGCCAGCTACTCGATGGAGGGGACAGTGGTTGATTCGGGATCGGACTCGCCGGAGCCGGCGAAGGTAGCGGCAAACGATCTGGTCGCGAAGCTGCCGAAACCCATTAGCTTTGCAGACCTTGCGACCATGCCGCCAGGCGTGAAGCGCGCGGTGATTGCATTCTGCGAGGAACCGAGCAACTTCCATGGCGCGAGGCTTCAATATCCCTTGGTGACAACCTACTGCTGGAACAGGAAGTGCGCAGGGGAACGTGACTTCGACCCACAAACAAGCGCTGACTCTTTTGAATGGATATCCACGGGTACAAAGGGGGAAATGATGCCTTCGTCGACGAGTTCTTCGTGCTCCCGCAGCACCGTAGCCAAGGATATGGCACGCGGTTGCTCCAGTTTGCCGTATCAAAAGCCGCTCAGCTGAACGTGTGCGCTCTTCACCTCGAAGTGGATCGCGACAATGCTCGCGCGCAGCGGCTCTATACGTCGCTCGGCTTTCGACCGCGTGATCGGTACTTTTTGATGACGTTCAGATGACGAACACCTCGGGCTGAAGACGCGCTGCCGCTGCGCCTTCCGAATTTGCGCGACCTCGCTCGCATGAGAGGGTGCTCGAAGCAATCAATCCAGACGAATGCAATTGCTGGGAAGCGGATCGCTCGTCTCCCGTGTCCTTGAAGCATCTGCGCCAGGCGTAGCTCGTGGCGCGACTCACCGCCACCTCCGCAACAAGCGACTGGTCCGCCTAACGTAGAATCATCACCATCTGTTCTTCTTTGAATGGAGTCTTTCTCATCGCTCCTGCGAACCCGAGGAGCCATCTTCCCAAACTTCAGCCGTCCGAAAATCGACGGACAGGTCAGTCAGCTCCGATTGATCGACACACCGCCGTCGGCCAAGATGGCCGCACCAGTTGTGAATGCAGATAGATCTGATGCAAGGTAAAGCGCTGACCTTGCGATCTCTTCCGGCGCTGCAAGACGCTTGAGCGCGTGCATCCCTTCGATAGCCTTACGCGTTTCCGGCGTGTTGATCATGATCCGCCCCATCGGTGTGTCCGTGCCGCCTGGAAGGAGTGCGTTGACGCGAATGCCTTTCGGTCCGAACTCGGCCGCGAGAGCTTGCGTCAGACCCATGAGCCCGGCCTTGCTTGCTGCGTAGGCAGCCGCACCTGGGAAGCCCACTGTGTAGCCGACGAAGGTCGAGGTGAAGATCAGCGAGCCAGCGCCTCTCGAGAGCATTGCGGGTATCTGATGCTTGGCGCCTATGAAGGCGCTCGTCAGATTAGTTTCCAGTGTGTCGTGCCAGGCGTCGAGCGAGACTCCCGGTGTGGGGCCCATCACGCCGAGCGTGCCGGCATTGTTGAATGCCACGTCGAGGCTGCCGAATCGGCCGACCGCTGTCTCAACCAACGACCTCGCGAATGCCTCATCCTTCACATCGCCCGAGACGGCGACTGCCTCGCCGCCTTGTTCGGAGAGCTCTCGAACGAGCTTATCGAGTTCCTCCTTGCGACGTGCCCCGACGACGACCTTACAGCCTTCCTGCACAAACAGCGCCGCCGCTGCCCGGCCGATGCCAGAACTCGCACCTGTGATGATTGCCACCTTGTTGCTCAACATTGGCATGCGCCACTCCTTGTCTGATTTTGTGCCGCGCAACGTAGTCGCCCGGCAAATATCGGGCACTCCGATTCTTGCTGCGAAACTCCGAGATCGGGTGAAGATGCACGAGCGAGTTTGAAAGCAATAGACGGAGTGGCTCCTTGAGCGCCAACCGTCTATGGTTGATCGATGCACAGTGGTGATGTTGGTAGAAGATTTGGAGAAGCATGTCGCCGACCGCGGCTACAGCGAGATCGCTCATCGCATGGCGTGGGCGGGTATGCGTGGCCAACCGGCTTGCTGTGGCCGTGTCGTGCCATCGTCTCGTTCGTAATGATGGAAACGCGTCGGGCTTGAGCGCAAGCGCGCCCTGATGGAGACGAAAGGCAACAACCATGATCGCGAACGTCGATAGCGGCTCACGGGTCTCACTCGGGCTACGGGATGGTATGCGCGTAGCCGAGTACGATTGGACTGATCTTGGCCTACAGCTGGACAGCTACGGTTGTGCCATTCTGCATGAGCTCCTGTCACATGAGGAGTGCCGCCATATCGCAGCCCTCTACGCTGACGAAGATCACTTTCGCAGCCACATTCATATGGGGCGTCATGGTTTCGGCAAGGGCGAGTATCGCTACTTCAAATACCCGCTTCCGCACCTCTTGCATGAACTGCGCACCGCGCTCTACCGCTCACTTGCCGTGATCGCTAACCGATGGAACAACCGTCTGAATATCGCGACCCGGTATCCTACCGAGCACGCGCAATTCCTGGCGCAGTGTCACGATGCAGGGCAAACACGCCCGACGCCGTTGTTGCTGCAATACCGCCCTGGCGACTTCAATTGCTTGCACCAGGACCTGTATGGTGATGTGGCGTTCCCGATTCAGGTCGCGATTCTTCTTTCCGAGCCAGGGAAGGATTTTACGGGCGGCGAGTTCGTCCTAACCGAACAGCGACCGCGCATGCAGAGTCGCGCAGAGGTCGTTCCGCTGGAGCTGGGCGACGCCGTCGCGTTTGCCGTCCACAATCGACCGGTAAGGGGCACAAAGGGCGAGTACCGAGTCAACCTCCGTCACGGGGTGAGCCGCGTGCGCTCGGGCCTGCGACATACTGTCGGCCTGATATTTCACGATGCCAAGTAGAAGGGCACGCACCCGCCTTGCGACTGTGCATCGCGACGTCACCGAAATTCTTTGCAGGGCTGATCCAGTAACTAGGCTGCCTTGGGGCGCCTAAATACGCTCGACGCCGATCTCTAGGGCGGTGTCAGTTTGATAGAAGAAACGCCACTGAGCGATCACCGCTATGTATTCGGAGGGTCGGGCGCTGCGCACGAATTCACAAGCGCATCCAAGTTCGAATGCGGCGGTGCTCGCGCCGAGGTCTTCCGAAAAGGTAGCGAAGCAGTCTCAGTTTCGAAGAGCCATCACGCTAAAGCGTACCGCCGTGACGAAATGCACATTGCCACTCGCCGGGCAGGTTACCCAAGATCCGGCCAACCGTTCGGAGGGCGCCGATGGGATCAGAGTTTGCTCCAAAGATGTCGGATCGCGAGACGCAGTTTCTGGGGCGGCTTGTAGTCCAGGGATGTCTCGATATCGGAGTGCTTGGCCAGCTTGAACGGATGATCGTCGAGACGGGCGAGGGGCTGACCTCGATAGTGCTGAAACTCGGCGTGCTTTCGGAGGCGCAGCTGCTCGCCGAGCTGGCCGCGTTCTCGGGTCTGGATATCGTGAGCCAGTTGCCGGAGACAGCCGTTGCAGTGCCCGAACTGAATCTGGCATTGCTCAGGGCGCGGGAAGTCGTGCCTATTGCAGCCGATAGTCGTCTCTTGCGCATTGCGCGGTGGGATCCGCTCGATGCCTATGTCGAGCGGGCACTCCGCTTTAGCACCGGTCTCACCTTGAGATCCGTCCTGGCGACACGCGGCCAGATTCTCGATCAGCTCGAACGTCTATACCCTGAACCGTGCGATACGGACACGCCGGCGAATCATTACCCGCGCCGCTGGACGTGAACTGACGGGCGAGATACGAGCGGCACCTTCAATCGCGCAACTCCCATCGTGCTTGACCTTGTCGTTGCGTCAAGTTTCAGGCTGCGAGTAACGGCCCGATCCCCGGGCCGGCTTAGCTGGAGATCACTAATGACTCGTTCGGTAGTGTCGCTAATCATGACCGCGGCAGCTGCGTTCGCCGTGCTGTCGACGTTGAGCTCGCCTTCCAGTGCGCAGGACTTGAAGACAGACCACACGCTATACGCAAGAGTAGGAGGGTACGATTTCATCGCGCGATTCGTCGACAGCGCATTTCCGCGTGTGGCGGCTCAGCCGCAGCTCCACCGCTTGTTTCAGGGGCACTCGATTGACAGTCAGCTCAGGCAGCGACAACTGATTGTTGATGCGCTGTGCAAAGAGATGGCTCCGAAAGCCGGTGGCGCATCCAGGGTTGTGTCCAAAACGTAATAGGCGGAGGCACACATATATATGTATGGAGGAAAGGGACGGACCTCGCGCACATGCCTCACTTAAATCTCAGATTTGCGAGCTCGCTGCAGGGCCCGTGCATCTACGGCAGCCGCGACATACAGGCGGCGCATGCGAAGCTGCAGCTCACCGATGCGCACTTCAACACGTTGACGGAAGGCTTGTACATCGCGTTCGACACCGGCCATCCGCCGCAGAACGAGCTAGTCGCGTTACTCGCGCCGATGCAGCGGCTGATCGTCAGGCAGTGATGACCGTCGAGGTGACCTATGCAGATCACGAGCGCGTTTGACGGCGGCAACATCAGAGTTCTGGATTCGAGCGATCCAATGAACGTACGCCTCGAGATCGTGCCGGATCAATATGCCCGTTACTACCAATGGTTCTACTTCAGGCTTTGCGGTGCCAAGGGCGTCCCCTGCAGGCTCAGAATCGAGAACGCCGGTGGAGCCTATGTCGGTGGATGGGACGGCTATCGGGCAGTCGCTTCGAGCGACCGGAGAACTTGGCTACGCGTTCCGACGTCCTACGCGGACGGAATACTGACCATCGAGCTCGAGCCGAAAAGCAACTCCGTCTACGTTGCCTACTTCGCACCGTACAGCATGGAACGCCATGACGAGCTCATCGCCGCATGTCTTGCAACTGGGCTGGCAGATTTGGAGATCGCCGGCAAATCGCTCGACGGACGGAATATCGATCTATTGCGAGTTGGCACTCCTGCTGCGGAAAGGCTGGTCGTCTGGATTACCGCGCGACAGCACCCGGGCGAAGTGATGGCGCAGTGGTGGGCCGAGGGACTTCTCGAGCGTCTACTCAAGGTCGAAGACGAAACAGCAGCAAAGCTACGTGAGAATGTCGTGTTCTATATCGTTCCCAACATTAATCCGGACGGCAGCCGCCGCGGGCATCTGCGCACGAACGCAGCCGGTGCGGACCTCAATCGCGCGTGGAGCGCTCCTGACGAGGCCACTACGCCTGAGGTGTATTTCGTCAGGCAGCGTATGCTTGCAGCGCCTCCAGACCTTCATCTGGACGTGCACGGAACAGAAGACATACGACACGTGTTCGCCGTCGGCCCGCAAGGTCCGGCCGCATACAGCGAGCGCATCGTTGGATTGGTTCGCGCGTTCAAGGCCCAGATGTTGGCGGCGAGCGCAGACTTTCAGGTCACGCATGGATTTCCAATCCCGAGACGGGAAGACGCCGATCTCACTATCGCCTCAAACTATCTCTGCGAGGCGTACGGCTGGTTGAGCATTACGCTCGAGATGCCATTTGCGGATACGACGCATACGCCTGATCGGGCGTTCGGTTGGTCACCGCAGCGATCGAAGCACCTGGGTGCAAGCACGCTCGACGCCTTAGCGGCGATGATCGCGCCCCTTCGGAGTAGACGTTCGCTTCGCGAACGAGGGCAGAGATGACGATCGAAACTTGGTCTCTCTTCGTTCTCGCAAGCGCATTCGTTTTGGCATCTCCCGGGCCAGTTGCTGCGCTAGCCGCATCATCTGCGCTGACGCGTGGCCGTGTGGCGTGGGCCGTCGTACCGGGCGCGGGTTTGGGCGATCTCGTGGCGCTGTCGGCCTCGCTCAGCGGCGTCGGCGCGTTACTCGCCGGGGCACCCAAGTTGTCGGCAGCACTGAAGGTCGTGGGGGCGTTCGTGCTCATCTGGCTCGGTGCCAATACGATCTCAAATGTGAAGCGGCCACGCAGTGGCCCGGCGATGCTCCTGCACCGATCGAGACGAGCGCTGTTCTGGAGTGCGTTCGGGCTCACTGCATTCCATCCGGCCGGACTCGTTTTCTACGTGTCGTACGTGCCGCAGTTCGTGGATTCCTCACGATCTATCTGGCCACAACTCGCGCTGATGCAGGCGACCTTCCTGGTGCTCGGGTTGATCACGACGGCGTTCTGGGTACACGCCGGTACCAGGACGGGAGCCGCGTTCGGTAGTGCACGCAGGCTCGAGTGGATCGGCGGGGCGTTTCTCATCCTGTTTGGGGCGGGGGTCTTCGTGAGCCTCTTGCCTTGAGGCTACGCGAGCAATTGTTCAGGAAGGAAGGCTATTCGAGATGGCTGCGCGAACTTCATGGCTCAGCGGCAAGTTGCAGCTCGAGTCCTTTGCGGTCCGTCTGGATCCAGTACTCGACGATGCGTCCGCCGTTGACGCGATACACCGCTGATGTGAGCTCCACAAGCGGGCGTCCGCTCGGCGTTTCGCCATCGATCGAGCCTAGGTGGCGCCCGACCTGGCGCCAGCGGACGAACACTCGATCGCCCGCCGCTATCAGATCCTCAATTTCGAACGTATAGGCGCCGTAGATCGCGAGGAACTCGCGCACGTGCGCGGCGTACTCGGTCGGCGTGCGGCGCACGGTCGTGACGCACTCAGATTGAATCTGGTGTGCCGCTACCGTCTCCGCGAAATACCGCGTCACAGCGTCCGGATCGCGCCCGGCACGCACGTCGTGCAGAAACCCACGCACCACGGTCTCCGTATCGATCGCACCGGCGTCGGCCGGGGCCACTGCCGTCACCGACGTCAGCAGCAACAGAAGTTCCGCCACGAGTGCAACGGCCTTTTGGTTCCTAAACATATATATGACAGCTCTCGTTGTGCTTCCAACGGCACCTAGCGTGCGGTCTCGGGCGCGCGTCGACAAACGATGTTTCGTTGCCCTCAGCATCATCTGCTGTTGTCCATTCCGTTTGCGAGAGTGGTTCGCCAGACTTGAGTGGACCGATGCGGCTGCGTACGCTCGCACCATGCGCGCGCCTCCACTCGCTCTATTGCAAACATTCGAAGTGGCAGCGCGCCACGAGAGCTTCTCGCGTGCGGCGGCGGAACTCCATCTGACTCCGGCGGCTGTCAGCCAACAGATTCGCAACCTTGAACGCCTGCTGGGCATCGCTTTGTTTGTTCGATCCGCGCGCAGCCTGACTCTTACCGAGCCGGGCCGCGAGTATGCGGATCGGATTCGCACAGCGCTCAGCGACGTTCACCTCGCGACGCGTGCTGTGCGACAGCCGACCGGCGAGGGCACGCTGCGGGTGTCAACGTTTCATGCTTTCGGATTGCTGTGGCTGCTACCGCGGCTGCCGCAGTTCCGCGCTGCTCATCCAGGGATTGAGCTGCGCCTCTCGTTCTCGCGTGACCTGGTCGATCCCGCGCGCGACAGCGCCGACGTCGCAGTCCGCTTTGGAAGCGGCCGTTATCCGCGCAGCGAAGCGATCGAGTTCGCGCGCGATGTCGTGGGGGCGGTTTGCAGTCCGCAGCTGCTTGCCGGTAGACCTGTTCCTCAATCAGTAGACGAGCTACGAGAATTTCCCTTGCTTCACGACGCTGGCGCACTGGAGACAGAACGCACACTCCGATGGAAACATTGGCTGCCGCGCGCGACGCGAGGCGCAACGGATCTTGTCCTGCCGGACGGGCTGACGACGATAGAGGCCGCACTGCTCGGGCAGGGGATTGCTCTCGCACGCCTGTCTCTCGTCGACACCCATCTGCGCGGCGGCCGACTGATCCGTGTGACTTCCCTCGAGCAACGAATGGACTTCCCGTATTGGATCGTGACTGCGCAGGGCGACCGCAGGCCGCGGTTGGTAGCGTTCATTGACTGGCTGCAGACTGCGATGCAGGCTCAACGTGCACCGTGAGGCGATCCAATATATGAAAGAGACGCCGAGCGTGCCCGAAAGCATTGCATTCCACTCCTTTCCGCTCGCTGGTATCGACGCGATGTCGGCATCGACCGCGCGCGCCTTTCCACGGCACACGCACGACCAGTACGGTATCGGTGTCGTCGATGCGGGCGGCCATGCCTCGTGGAGCGGCCGCGGCCAAGTCGAAGCCGGACCTGGTCATTTCATCTGTGTAAATCCGAGCGAAGTGCACGATGGGCGCGCTATCGGGGGGCGTTCACGTGCATGGCGTATTCTCTATTTCGATCCCACGGAGTTAGCTAACTTGCGTGCTGATGTCCTCGCAGGGAAATCGGGCTCGTTCGCGTTTGTTGCGCCGGTGTTTGCGGATGGTGGTTTGTATCGGCTATTCGACGATGCATTCCAGTACGGCACAGGGCAGGGCGGAACCATGCCGTGCGAGACCGCGGTGCTGCGCCTGGTCGCGCGGCTCGGTATTCACTCGACGACACGTCCCGTCAGGGATGAAGGTTCGACAGCTTGCGTGCGCCGTGCGCGCGAGAGGATCGATGCTGATCCCGCGGCTCCAGTCACACTCATCGATCTGGCGAAGGAGGCGGGGCTGAGCCGCTACCAGCTGATCCGGGCGTTCGCGCGCGAGCTCGGCCTGACGCCGCACGCCTATATCGTGCAGCGGCGCATCGCGTTGGCGCAACGGCTGATCCGGGCGGGTCGCGACCTGGCCGAAGTGGCAACAGAGGCCGGCTTCTGCGATCAGAGCCATCTTACGCGTTGGTTCGTGCGGCAGTTCGGCGTCACGCCGCACCACTATGCTCGCTGATTTGTAAACGCGGCGATCGTCGCGGTACTCACGGCCCGGCGCTGATCGCTAGCAAGAAAAACGTGATCCTGAGCCCTGCTGACCCCACCCGCGCTCTCTCGCGTATCTCATGAATCTCCCCTATGCCGGACTCTCGCTAGGGAACCGGCGCGAAGAATCGCCGATCCCGCACTTTTGTCCAAGACGAGCGTTGTCGAGGCAATGCACCCTGCGCACATGCGAACACTCCGATCCTGTGGTGATGAAGATCACGCGACGATCCTCGCGATCATCAATGCTGCTGCCGAAGCATATCGGGGCGTCATTTCGCCGGATAATTGGCACGAGCCGTACATGACGGAAGCGGAGCTGAGGGCCGAAATTGCCGCCGGCGTCGCGTTCTTGGGGCTGGAGATCGACGGTGGATTGGTCGGCGTCATGGGCATACAGTCCATACGCGACGTGTATCTGATCCGTCATGCGTACGTTAGGCCAGATCGTCAGCGGGAAGGCGTAGGCGCAGAGCTGATCGAGCATCTGCGTCGACGATGCGCCGAGCGCATGCTCGTGGGAACGTGGGCGGCTGCAAGTTGGGCGATCAGCTTTTACGAACGGCATGGCTTCGCGCTCGTCGCGCAGGAGCACACCGCGGCGCTGCTGCGGAATTACTGGACTATCCCCGAGCGCCAGATCGCGACTTCCGTTGTTCTTGCAAACCCGCCGCTATGAAGGCCATCGCCGCCGCATTGGAGCGTCGTCTGCGGGTTGAGTACTTCGGCATTAGCTGCGCCGAGCTCGAGTCGCTGCGCGAGCGCGAGCACGTCGCTCTGCGATTTGATTGCAGCGACGCTCAACTTCGCGCTTTTCGAGTATGCGTCCATGATTGCTCCGAGGCCGGCGCTTAACGCTCCGGTGCGCGGATCGGATGCAATCTCATTGCGCGCTGGACGAGATGAGTCTCATGCAATGCAGATTCGCGTGCTCGTCGCATGGGCGAGCGGCCGCATCGACGCGTTCGCTGCAGGGCTGTACCGAAGTTAGACGAAGGCTTCGCAAGCAGTGGCGGTGATGGAAACTTCCGCCGTTTTCCTCGAACGAGCGTAATACCCGTGACGAAGTGCACATTGCCGCGTCGCCTGTTATGAGCGGAGAATCGGATACATCTACGGAGCCGGCAGGTTTCGTGTTCATACTTGGTTGATAAGGGCAAAATCATCGTGAGTTGACAACGCAAAGCTCCCGGGCCCGACGGGTCCGTCTGGATAGCGGGTTGGCAGGAAAATGTTCAGCCGCTCTCCTTGTGCAACGACGAGACTCGGCTTGCTCGTTTCGACGGGCCGCCTCGGCAATTGATTCACGAGCTCCTCATTCGGCTAAGCGTGGAATGAGTTCAACGAGCTCGCTAATGGATCAGAATCCCTCTCCGTGTCGAACGGGCCGCCGCTCTCCTTATGCAAGGAGTGTAGGCAATGGCTTGAAAGCGTCACGGTTCGCGGGGTGCGCAGGTTGCTGAGCGCTGAAGGCTGCCGCGCTGTGTGCGTCTTCCTCGAGCATCGCCGGTCCGCCGGATGCATAAAAACCAGATCGGTGGACCGCGCACTCAGTCCAGGGATACCGGGCGTGTGCTTCGTGCGATGCATCCGACCTTCGCATCACTTCGTACTGATCATCATGTCCACAACGCTCCGTGTCCTAATCGTCGAAGATCATCCACTAGTCGCTTCTGCGACGGCGGACTTATTGCGAAAGCACTACCCGACGGTGTGCCCGATCGTGGTCGACTCGGCGGCCGCAGCAATCGAGCGGGCGGCCTCCGATGACTGGTTTCGAATCTTCGTGGACCTCGGCGTGCCTGGGGCTCGCGGACTGTCCTTGCTTCGCTCGCTAGGGGAACTGGGTGTCATTAAACGCTGCTGTGTAATAACAGCGACGAAGGACGACTCACTCGTCGCCGAGGCCAGGCGCCTCGGCGTGCTCGGCTACATCGAAAAGAGCTGGAGCGTGGAGCAGTTTTGCCGCTCCCTGCACAACATCGTGCAGGGCTCGTCGGTCTTTCCGGAATCTTCCGAGTGCCTGCAGCCGAGAGTACCGCAACTCACTTCACGCCAGCTCGCCGTTCTGCGCTTGCTCCATCAGGGCCTCTCGTCGAAGCAGGTTGCCCATGAACTGCAGATCGCTGAGGGCACCGTCAAAAATCACTCGCTCGCCGTGTTGCGCGCCCTGGGCGCCACCAACCGAGCGCATGCAGTCGCACGTGGACTGGAGCTGGGGCTGCTCCAACCGTCCTTTGCCTAAGGACGCAGCCAGCGTGGCGAAGCTACGACCACGGCAACCGCACGCAGACGATGCAGTCGCACTTTCGAAAACGAGCCGGGCGTCGGCATGGCGTTATTTCGTTGCCACCTCGGCGAGCGAGCAATCGTATACCGGACGGCAATTCTGCAGTGTGCAGCTGGCGTACCTGGTCGGCATTCACCTGATTCTGCTTTCGGAGCTGCTCGCTCCATCGATCGACAATCGCTTGCTGCACGCGTGGTACGTTGAAAGTATCGGCAACCTCATGCTGCGTGCCGCACTGTTCGCGTTCTACTTCTCCCGTCCTCCCGCGGCAGTCGCCAATCTGCGCGCGGTGCAGCTCATTCCGATGCTCAGCGTCCTGATCGTCGGCGCGCACTGGGCCTGGACGGCGCTGCTCTTCGTGGATCCAGCCTGGACCTTCGCCAACTTCATGACGCTCACGGTCTTTTTGCTCATGAGCCTCGCGACGATGGCCTTCGTACCGGCTTCGCCCGCGCCGATGGTGACTTACTGGATACTGATGTGGACGCCCGCTGCGATCGCAGCGTGGCCTGGGACAACGCAAAGGCTGGCAGCGGCGCAATTCGCGCTCATCGTGATATCCGTTGTGGCGCTCGGAGTCTGGGCATTCAGATCGCAGAGTCAGGTGCGCCGCTACGTGCAGAGCGCCGACGGCACCGCTGCGTTGATTGCGCAACTACGCGAAAAGAACGAAGAGTTGTGCAGGCTGCGTCGCGAGGCCGGCCAGCAGCTGAAGGAGCGCTCGGATTTCTTTTCCAGTGCGAGCCATGACTTCGGACAACGCCTGCATGCGATCAAGTTGCTCACGCACAACGCGATGACGATTCGAGAGCAGACGCAGTACCGTTGTCTCGAGGTGCTGGCGCGAGCCGTCGAGGATCTGCAGTTGTACGTTCGCGATGTGCTGGAGTTCGCGCGCATCGAGGGCCGCGTAGTCACGCCAAACTACACAATGTTTCACCTGCAGGATTTGTTTCAGCGGCTGGCGCTGCAGTTCGAGTCGGTCGCCGACCACCGGCAGGTCACGCTGCGCTTGCGGACGACGACGGCGAAAGTGGAAACGGACGAGGGCGTCCTGCTGCGAGTGCTCGAAAACCTCGTCGGCAATGCGATCAAGTACACACGAGGCGGAGTGCTCGTCGCGGCGCGCCGCCGCGCGGGCAGTTGGTGTATAGAAGTCTGGGACCAAGGCCCTGGTATCCCGCCGGGATCGCTGAACCAGATCTTTGCATCGTTCTACCAAGAACGTGTCTACGCCGATCCGCAGCAGGTTGGCTTCGGATTGGGACTGGCGATCGTCAAGCGATTCGCGGATGGGCTCAAGTACACACTGGAAGTCCAGTCGCGCGTCGGCCGCGGCAGTGTGTTCAAGGTATTCCTGCCGTCACGTTCCAGATTGTCGTCGGTGGATCTGAATAAGTAACTGATGATCCGCGGACGAGCTCGCCTCCCGGCCTTTCATTAAGGCGACATCGATGGACGCGCAGTGCGGCGTGCACGCGAGCGCGTGCGGTTCTTCAGCTTGCGATCCACCTTAGCGATCGCGTCGATCGCGGGCAGGAGGTTTGCGACATCGGCCTCGCGCTCACGGACTGAGCGCACTTCCATGTAGAGCCGTGCTTTTCTTCCCGTGTGCAGTTTCGATCACCCAGGTGTCGCATTGTCATTCGCGAAAATATGGCGTGTGAGTGCATCCGTTGGGCTCACACGCTCCGTAGCGTAACAACTAACCCAGGCATTTCTGCAGGGATTTACGCATCAGGAAATCGCGAAAGCAGTTCAACTGCCTCTAAGCACCGTCAAGAGTCACCTGCGTCGTTCACTCGCTCAACTGCGCTAAGCATTGGAGGCTATGTGAGTCGCCCGCCCGGGATTGAAGAATATGGGATTGCTGA
This sequence comes from Pseudomonadota bacterium, assembly GCA_023417315.1. Lineage (GTDB taxonomy): Bacteria > Pseudomonadota > Gammaproteobacteria > Steroidobacterales > Steroidobacteraceae > Steroidobacter. Next base: position 21,609 of record JAEZFW010000019.1, on the reverse strand, counting down.
GGACGGCGGCGCTCTGCCGCAGACCGTGCGCGAAGCGCTGGCCGTTGGCTTGTAGCCTGTGGATCCTCATCTCGCGCAACGCGAGCGAATGCGCCGCCGCGTTCGGCAGCATGCTCACGAGCAACCGCCCGAAGGCACGCGCACGGTGCGTGCAGGCGAAGGAGCTTGGATCGAGGTCTACCCACTCGTAGACGTGCGCGAGCTGCGCCGCGACGTGGATTCCGGCACACACGAGTCTCATCCGCATGCGCCCGGGCGGAGTGGTTCCACCCCATCGCCACCGGAGCGAAGAGGAGTCCATTGTGCTGGAAGGTGAGTGCCAGATCGGCACGCACAGGCTCGTCGCCGGAGACGTGCACGTCGCGACAGCCGGCTCGTGGCACGAGTCCCTCACGACACGCACCGGTGCGCTCGTTCTCGTGCGCGGCGAATATCCGCATCCTTCCTGGCCTTCGGCCTTTCACGCGATAGCTACCGCGTCGGCGTCGTTGCACAGCGCATTGATTAGGTGGCTCGGCTTCGAGAGGGGCTTACAAGTCACTGCGCAATCCAAGCGCTCGATGAGTCTCGTCCCGAGCTCGCGATTCGATTCTTCGTAGCTTTGCGACCAGACGATGAATCTCCATCGGCGCGGATCGCGTGAAATGACTGCCGTCTTGCGGTCCATGATTGCTGTCAACTAGCGGCTGCGATTCCGGCTGCCCAATGCAACGTCAAGCGTACTGCTCGTGACGAAATGCATATTGTCGCTCACCGCTGCAGTTACCTAGCATCGCAGGTCACGTGATCGGAGAATTTGATGCGTAACTATGTAGTATTGGTCGCCGTGGCTCTCATGAGCACTCCCGGTGCGAGCTGGGCAAGCGAGCATGCTTGGAAGGCCGTTGCGATCGTTCATAGCCCAGACTCGCGCGATTGTGTCTTTTTTCAACTGGTCGGAGTATCTGAGGCTGATCAAGTAGCTCCTGGCAATCCGTGGTTTGCAGTGCCGAAGTCACATTTGGGATTCAAGGAGATATTCTCAATGCTGATCACCGCACGAGTTACAGGACAATCCGTCTACGTTTCAACTGAAAGTTCGCTGTCTTGTGGGCATCCAACTGTAAGAACTGTGTTGTTGTAGCGGAGGCTAGCAAGCCTTTGGAGCCGATGCGGTGAAATGTATGCGCTTTCCCGCAGCGTTATTCAGCCGCGCCGCTCAATGGCGGCGTTTAGTAGCACATAAGCGAGAAAGACCATGAAAGCGAAGTTCACTATCGTCACCGGTATTGCATTGCTCGTCGCGAGTACGTCTGCGCTTGCCGCATATACGCGCACGTCGAGTCCTCCGGTGTACATCCGGAGTATTTACGCCAACGAAGCGGGAAGTCCCTTTGTTATCTTCGCGACGACCGTGAGTCCTGCTTGTGGGGGGATGTATCTCTACAGCCTGGAGTCGGGCAACTCGGTGCTTAGCGAGGAGGTTCGCGCGGAGCTTAGGAAGAACAAAATGGCAATTCTTCTTGCAGCAAAACTGGCGGAAAAAAGAGTCGTGTTGGACTACTTCGTTGATCCAAGTATCTCTGGCTGGGCAGCTTGCTACATACATGGCCTTGAGATCGTCGATTAGCCGAAGAACTACCATCCGAACCTGATCGAGTTGGAACACCTTGCTCACTGTTTCAAGCAGCGTGATGGCGTTCAGGTGAGGTGGCCAGTAACGATACTTGGATGTTTCATCTACGACAAAGGGGATGCAGTGTATTTGCGCACCTTTGGGGTTCATCCGAATCCTGGTGACTGTCAGGAGCTTTCGGGAGGCTCTACGAGCCTCTAATGCGACTCGTGTTCCTCATCTGCGGGATGTTTCTTGGCGGCGAGCTGCCGGCCCAGGATGTCTTTGTTGATAAAGGTGCGTGTCCGGGTGAGGGTTGCGTGTACGGGGAGAGGTGGGTGGCGCGCGCCCGAGTGAGATTGCTGAGTGCCCCCGACCTCTCCGCAACCGTCGTCGGCATCCTCGACACCGGCATGGCAGTACAGACCGTCACGGGTGAGGTTCATACGATTCCTGCACGATTCACTGTTCGGCAACCGCACGGGGAATTCGCTCCGGGCGACATCGTCCATGTGTACACGTACCTTGGAGAGGGCTGGTTCCGCGTTCGCCACGACGGAGAGACGAAGGAAGCGGACCTGGGCTTCAGCCCGTGGGGAGGTTCAAGTGGCAAACGATGTGAGCTGGAAGATCGCTGTTGGGGAACGTTGCAGGAGGAACTACGCCTCGACTGGTGGATCAAGGTTCGCACGCCCGACGGAACTGAAGGTTGGACGCTCGATGCGATGAGCTTTGCCGAACCGAAGCAGCACTGAGACGCTAATCGTGTGCGTAAACGTTTGGGCGAGTGACGAGCCCAGCGCACTTCGTACTCAGCCGTCCGGAAATTTCTCGCGGCCTGCGCTAAGCGCGGCTATTGGGATGAGTTGGGAGATACTTGAGGACGTAGACGGACTCGAGATTCTCGACTGAATGTCGCCGCCAGCACTCCAGGGCGCGCGCTGCGCGCCTTAGTGTGGATGCAATTGATTCCTCTCGCCCATCATGCTCCGCGATGACGAAGTCCATGTTGTTACTGAACAGGGACATTAGTTGTCTGAGGGCGGTGCGGCATTTGCGGAACCGGAAATGACTACACTGCGACGATTGTTTGCATTGTCATACGTGTACTGAGTTCGTACATCCTCGTTAGTAGCACCCGAACGCTGCACTCGAATTAACCGGCCACGCGCGTCATAGCTGTAACTCACTGTTTCGACGCCGTGCAGTGCAGAGGAGTCGTGCTCCTGGGCGGAGATTGACGAGCCCACGGTCTGCGCAACGTAGCTCGCTTGACCTGGCGCAGCGCTCTGTACGTATAGCCCAGCGGCTGTGCTGCTGCCGAAGTTAGCTGCGATCAATCGCACGCTATCCGCTGAGAGATCGACATTCGAGCTGATCGCCGCGGGTGCGGAAAATGCCGGACCGCTGGCGTTGCCGGTCAGCAGATAGCTTGCCTGTCCCTTGGAGCGAGCCTGCAGCAGCACGTCATCACAACCATCGCCATTGAAATCGCCGATGACCGCGACTGAGCGCAGAGGCGACCAGTCCACACCGTTGTGCCGTCGATTCCACAATTGAACTCCTGACGACTGCAACGGCGTTGCACCGCCCTGCGAGTACACTACGCCGAACGAGTTGGGTACCTCCAAAGACACTGGAACGAGTATGTCGTAGTCGACAAACATGACATTGGGTTTGGTTTGGACCAGCAGGTCGGCCCGAGCATCGCAGTTGAAGTCTCCGCTGCTGATCACCGCATTCCTGCGTGACCACTTGAAGATGGGCCAGCTGCGATCCGTAAACGTCTGTGTCGGGCTGCTGGTGAACAGGCCATTGATATCCGCAAGCGGTATGCCATGCACGCCCCCGGACTCGGCCGCCTGAAAGAAGAGATCTTTCGGCCCATCGCCGCTGAAGTCTCCGGCCAGCAGCGTGTGTTGATCATTGGACCACGTGAGGCCCACGTGACTGTAGCCAAGGGTCTGTGAGATTCCCGTTAATCGCCCATTGGCATCGGCAAGCATTAGGAAGCTGTCGCCGGGCGTGACTCGCTGCATCAGCAGATCCGAACGGCCGTCGTTGTTGAAGTCAGCCACAACGCCGGTGTACTGACGACCGTACCATTGAATTCCCAGATAGTTGCTCGGCCAGGACTGCCAGGGAACGTTTGGCATCAATCCGTCGGAAAGTGCGATCCCGCTGGAGCTGCCGGGATCGCTGGCAATGTAGAGGACGTCTTTTCTGCCGTCACCGTTGAAGTCGCCGGTGTACAACTGATAGTCCTCAGCATTCCAATCTGTTACAGCATGCGCCAGCGCTGCGCATGCTAGCAGTGGCGCGGTCATCAACAATCGGATCAGCCTATCGCTCATCTTGGCTCCTTGGCGGCGTATCGATGTTCTGGAACTGTTCTCGCTGCTGGTCTTGCACAATCAGGCTGCCGTCGACATTCACGAGCTCGACCTTGCCGGCACGCTCTAGCGTGACGGTCATCGCGATTCCGTATGTGAGGTGTTGGAGTGATTCCACAGCGTCTCGTGAGTCGAACAATGGCCGGCCGTCGATCGCAAGCAGCACGTCGCCGCTCTGAAGTCCCATCTGCGCGAATACTGCGTTACGCGGGCCGGGATAGACCTGGTAGCCCTTGATCTGATCACCGTCGAACAGCGGGCTTGAGCGGAGATACTGTGTCAGCACATCCGAGTACGTACTGTTGGGCGCCTTGGGAACGGGAACGCCACCGACCATTGCGAGCGCCGATTGCATGTCGTTACTTGCCGAGTACAGCTTGGATCGCTTGCCATCGCGCTCGAGCACGACGTACTGCGAATGAATCTCTGCAAGGCGGGCACCGTTGAGCAGCACGGCGCCCGCGACGTACGTCTGCGGATTTTTGTCACTGGTGCCGAGACGCGCGGTCCCGTGCTTGGCATTGTGGCCCGGCGAAGTTGATACCAGGTAGAGCGGTTCGGGCGTCGCCGAGAGCGAAGCATCCAGACCCGGCAACGGTGTGTTCCGGGTGGACGCAAGCGAGACCGTTGCGTCACTCGGCTTGACACTGCGGTGCTTGCCCGGATCCATCACACTGGCAGCATCGTCCCTCGATCCCGACGTCGCAGAATTCCAGAGGCGTGCAGGGCCGACCCAGCCGATACACAGCGCCACGAGCACAGACGCGGTAAGCGCTGCGGCTCCGTGTATCAACAAACTGTGCGCACGCCGCTGGTTCATCCAGACAAATTCTTCGGTCAGGGCAGCGGCGCGGCAATGTGTATTTCGTCACGAGCGTTACGAAATGCACATTGCTCGAGCATTCGATCAATCGACAAGCTTCGGCGAAGAGCAATGCAACGCGCTTCGCGATCACCTGAGTGATTGCACGCTACCGGAGAAATCGTGTGATGAAGTATTGGCGAGCTGTCGCAGCCTGCGCGGTGCTGGGGTTGACCGGCGGTCTGCACGCGCAACAGCAACAGCCGGGGCGCGGCGATGGAGAAGGCGGTGGCGACGCGGCGCCTTATACGGCCTTTCTGGCACCGCCGCCGGAGAGCTTCGCGATTTCCCCCGGCGGTGTCGACATACGCACCGGGCGCTACACGACCAATGAGACCGACTTGTCGGTCGGAACACTGGCCCTGACGCGGATTCTCTCGAGCGACTTGTTCGACCACCGCGATCCCTTCGGCAACTTCTCGCACAACTGGGATATCAGGCTCATCGAAGAGCGCATCGATATTGCCACCGGCAACTACACCCACGGCACCGGCCGGGACTATCGCATCACGGTTAACTTCGGCGGGCGCGCGGCAACCTTCCAGGGAAGCGGCATCGGCGCCGAGCTACCGCCGATTTCGAAGGGTCCGCGGGCCCGGCTCACGCACGTGGGCGAGCGCGAAGCCGGCGCTGTCGTCTACACGTTCACGCAGAGCGGCGGCACGCGCTTTGTCTTTCGGCCGTTGGGCAATCGGGACTGTGCCAGCCTCGTGCGTTGCGCGTACGTGTCGCAGATCATCGAGGCCGATGGGACAACCACGACCTTTGAATACGAAAGCACCGGTGCGGCCAACGGTGCGCGACTCCGCAGCGCCACCAACAACCTCGGCTACGCGCTCGTATTGGAGTATTCGCAGGGTGGCGCTTTCTGGGGAGCCGTAACCAAGGCGTGCGTGCTGAATCTGACGCTCGCCGCCAAGCCCGCCAACAACGTGTGTCCTGGCAATGCGGTTGCGACCAGCACGTACACGTACACGACTCTGGAAGGTAAGCCCAAGCTCGCCAGCATCACCGATGCGCTGGGTCGCACCTCAACGCTGACGTACACGCTGTTGCCGGGGTTGGCGCCCGGCCTGGGCGGCACTTGGCACACGCTGGCTTACACCAAGCCCGGGCAGAGCACGCCATGGCAGGTGGCGACGCTTGCCACGCCGATCGGCATCGATGCGGACCAGACCGTGCTGCGACAGGACTTTGCCGATGGCAGCAGCTACCGCTACCGCTACAACCTGACGCCGGTCACGGACGATGGCCGCCGGTCGCTCGCGGGCGGAATCATCACAGATGCGCTGGGCAATGGCACGAGCGTCGAATTCGGCATGCCGCGGCTGCCGCCCCCGATCAACCCGCCGCGGTTGAATTCGCTTCCAAGTAAGGATGACGTGAATTGGCAGCTCACTCCTGGTCCCGAGCGGATCTCCGATCCGCTTGGGCGAGTCACGCACTTTGACTATTGCGAGCCCCGGACACTGGAGACGCTGCCCTCGTATATCCACGATCGCTGTGTGGTCGCGGATCTGCAATCGGTAACCGACGCTGCGGGTATCAAGACCAAGTACACATATTCCTCGGGCCACCTCATCCGCACGCAGCGCATAGCGAAGCCGGGCTCGAACCTGCCTGATATCGTGCAATCGGCGCCAGCCGACAACAATTGCGGCGGCAACTTCGTGCTGTGTGGCAAGCCGCCGACGCTGATCGATGCGAACGGCAACGTCACAAACCTCACCTACGATCCGACGCACGGCGGAGTGTTGACGGAAACACTACCCGCGCCGAAAGCGGACGCCGTGCGACCGCAAAAGCGCTACACCTACGAGCAGTTCTACGCCTGGTACTACAACAGTGCGGGCGTGCTCGCGCAGTCGCCGACGCCGGTGTGGAAGCTGACGAAGATTTCCGAATGCCGCACGCAAGCGAACTGCGCAGGTACGGCAGATGAGACGGTCACCACCATCCGGTATGGCGCGCCCGGCACCGCGAACAACCTGCTGCCGACGTCGCACACCGTGGCCGCCGGTGATGGTTCGCTGTCCTCGACTACGACCACCACCTATGACGCGCAAGGCAATGCCGTCAGTGTCGATGGTCCGTTGCCTGGGTCGGCAGATACAACGATGACCCGCTACGACCAGCTGCGCCGCGTGGTCGGAGTGATCAGCGCCGATCCGGACGGAGCGGGCCCGCTGCCTCACCGTGCCACGCGCAACACCTATAGCGTCGCCGGCGACCTCGTGCGAGTTGAAACAGGGACGATAGCAAGTCCTGGCGACGGGACATGGATCGGATTCTTCGCGCAGCAAGTGCTCGACACCGACTATGACAGCCAGGGCCGCAAGGTGCGCGAGCGTGTCTCGGCGGGCGGAGTCACGCAGTCAGTTGTTCAGTACAGCTACGACCGGGCGCGACGGCTGGAATGCACGGCCGTGCGGATGGATCCAGCGCAGTGGGGATCGCAGACCAACGCGTGCGTTCCGCAGCTCAATGGCCCATTCGGAGCCGACCGCATCACACGCAATTTCTATAACGCCGCAAGTGAGCTCGTGAGAGTGCAGGTGGCGGTCGGCACGGACGTGCAGGCGGACGACCGCGTGCTGACCTACACCAGCACCGGACAGCTCGCCACCATCAGCGATGGCGAAGGTAACAAGACCACATACGAGTATGACGGTCACGATCGTCTCAAGCGCGTCAGCTATCCCGATAAGGTTAACAAGGGTGTGAGTTCTGCGAGTGACTACGAAGAGTTCAACTACGACTTGAATGGGAATACTACGCAGCGGCGTCTGCGCGACGGGCAGCTCATCGGTCTCAGCTACGACGGTCTCAATCGCGTCACGTTCAAGGACCTGCCGGCTCCGGAAGTGGATCTGATCTTCAGCTATGACCTGCAGGGCCATCCGCTGCAGACGATCCAGGGCAGCAACAGCGTCACGCTTGACTGGGATGCGCTGGGTCGCAACCGCAGCGAGACGAGCCTTCAGGGCGCGATGAGCTATCGCTACGATGAAGCAGGTCGGCGCACGCGCATCACGTGGCCCGACGGGTTCTACGTCACGCACGATTTGCTGGTGACGGGCGAAGTGGCTGCTATCCGCGAGTACGGTTCCAAGCTCCTTGCAAACTTCCACTATGACAGCCTCGGGCGTCGCAGCCGCCTGAACCGCGCCAACGGCGCCATCACGCGCTATACGTACGATCGCATCTCGAGGTTGGCCACCCTGTCGCACGACTTAAGTGGCAGCTCGCACGACGTCACCTCGAGCTTCGCGTACAACCCTGCATCGCAGATCACGACCTGGAGCCGCAGCAACGATGCGTATGCCTGGAACGGGCATTTCAATCTCAACCGCTCCTATAGCGTCAACGGACTGAATCAGCTCACCGCAGAGGGGGCGACCACCTTCAGCTATGACGGCCGCGGCAATCTGACTCGCCAGGCTGCGAAAGTGTATGGCTACACCGCAGAGAACCGCCTGATCAGCGGTCCCGACAAAGCAGCATTCAGCTACGACGCAATCGGCAGGTTGGCGGAATCGAGCGGCGGTTCAGGCGCCACGCGCTTTCAGTACGACGGAACCACGCTCGTCGCGGAATACAGCGCATCGAACGAACTGCTGCGCCGCTATGTCCATGGCCCGGGAATCGATGAGCCCATCCTCTGGTACGAAGGCTCAGGAACCAACGATCCGCGTTGGCTGCACCAGGACGAACGCGGCAGCATGGTTGCTGTGAGCAACGCGGCGGGCGCCATGCTCGCGGTCAATGCTTACGATGAGTATGGGATCCCGGCTGCAGACAACGTGGGACGCTTTCAGTACACGGGCCAGGCCTGGATTCCAGAGCTCGAGATGTATTACTACAAGGCCAGGATCTACGCCCCAGTGCTTGGGCGATTCCTGCAAACCGACCCGATCGGTTATGACGATGACGTTAATCTGTATGCGTATGTAAAGAATGATCCGCTCAATCAGACGGACCCGAGTGGAAAGTGCGCGTCTTGTCTGATCGGCGTGCTGGTCGAAGTTGGGTTTCAGGTTTACACGGGCGAGCTGAATAACGCTTTCTCTGAGGCGCTTGACGGAAATTTCGGAGCGTTAGCAGTAAGCGCCGGCAAGGTGGGTATTGCAGCGGCGTCCGGCGGTATAAGCACTATTGCCGCGGCAAAGACCGTTTCCCTTGTCAGCAATGCCTATAAGGCGGCCGAGATTGGAAAGGCGGCAACTGCTGTAGTGAAGGTTCAGACGTTGGCTGCAACGCAGGCCGCAGTCGGAGCAACGACCAAAGTGGCTACCAACGTGGTTGAAGGCAAACCGCTTGGTGAAGGTGTGGGGACTGCTGCTGCCGTTGCAGCGACGGTGGGTACGGCTGGCAGTCTCGCCGGAAACAAAGTGGCAACTGCCGCGGGAGCGCAACTTGGTGCGAATGCCGGAACAGCAGTAAAAGCTGCGGCGCAAATCGTAACTGGAACTGCGAAGAAGGAGACGGCGTGCTCGGTGGAGGAGGGCAAACCATGTTGAGCAGCAATCGCGCGAAGGCTGTACTCAACGTATTGCTCGGGGTTCTGTTTTCGATGATTGGTGTTGGTGCAGCGATGGGCGAGGGATGGCAAGTGTGGCCACTGGCATTAATCTTCGGTGTGTTTGCTGCATACAGCTTCATCAAGGCTGTCGGCTTTGTTCGCAGGAAACAAGAGCGAGCGTCCGAAGAGTCCAGATGATTTGAATCATTGGTACCCGTCTTCCTCGAGTTTTGGGGCTACTTCTCAGCGTCGATTTTGCGCAGCGCCTCCGCCGCGGGGACGATCGGGATGTTCTGATAAGTCTTGAGCGTGAGCAGATCGTTATCGCCGGTGACGATGAGATCGGCACGCGCCGCGAGCGCTGCGGCGAGCACATGATCGTCATCGGGATCGCGCGCGATCTGCGGCACGGCATCCGGCTCGACGACAATGGCGACGTTGAGATAGCGCGTGAGCAGTTCATCGAGCGTCAATCCGCTGCGCTCGACGTATTTGACGATGACGTCAATCTGTATGCGTACGTCAAGAACGATCCGCTGAGTGCAACGGATCCGACGGGAGAGGCCGAATACAGAGTTCTATATGGCGAGCCTGGCCTAGGAAAGTACAACGTTGGAGGTAACTTTCGGCGTGCAGCAGAAACGCGTGCGGCGGAACTAAGAGCCGAAGGTCACCATGTGACCGTAGCGGCGGTGGCTACGACCGGAGAGTTCAATGCCGCGATCACCAGTGGTGCGATGATCGATGGTGGCGTCGACTACTTCGGCCACGGGGGGGCGGGTAGTCTCTATCCCGGAGAGAATGCAGGAGCTGAGACGAATATCGACGCGGACAATGTAGGCGAACTGTCGGGCAGAAACTTGGCAGATTCAGCGACAGTGACGCTCAACGCCTGTTATTCTGGCGCCGGCGGAAGTGAATCAATTGCTCAGCTCATGGCGGATCGACTCGGTGTCTCTGTGAAAGGATCCGAACGACCGCTCGGGTTCACGGGTGAAAAAGGTGTGTACCTGCATGGTAAGGAGCGGCGGCCACCCGATTCCGGACCTCTATATCTGACGCCTCCGAAAGAAGAGAACTGGAAGACTTTCGAGCCACGATGAAGGCAGTACAACAAGCTCTGCCACTCGTGTGCGCAGCTCAGTTGCTTGCTGCGTGCGCGTCAACTGCAGAGGTCGATTCGAGTGCGAGCTGCCCCGAAGTGGAATCCATTAGGACGATGCCGTTTCGAGAAGAGCGCGGTATCGACGTAGCCTACGACAGATTGCGCTTTGACGATGCATGTCAATTCGTGCTTATAAGGTCATTGGATAATGTCAAGAAGATGGCGGATCCTCGGCAAATGCCGCCGGACGAACGGTTCGTCGTGAGTGATGCTGCTCTCTTCATCCTGCTGGATCGCCGCGGGCTTGCAGTGGAGGCCGTCGTTCCCGAGGATGTAGCGGCGCGGATGAAAAGTCAGGGCATATATGCGTACTTTGACTACGTAGCGACGCCTGCTGGGAGAAACACGGTGATCTCGCGCGTAAGACAGCTCATCGATAAGTAGACGATGCCGGTTGGAGTGGTGTGCCGGGCCGGCGAACCGGGAATACGTTCGGGTCGCCTGCTGCGTCATCCGACGATCTCGGTGATCGTGTCTTTGAGCATCTACCTGATCGCGCTGTGAGAGCCGACCGAGCGTCCTACATGGTGAGACTCTGCTCGAGAGTAGCGAGGACCGGATTGATGGCGGAGGTCTTGAGCAACTTCGCCGCCTGCCAGTCCTGCACGATGACCTCTGAACTTCGCGGCACACGTGGTAATTCCGCGTGAATTCCGCGCAGACTTCCATCTCCCCCATTCGAGGACATCTGTTTGCTTGTGTTTGTTACGGGGTCTCCTTTTTATCTGCCGTTCACGAGATCTGCTTCGGCAATCGAGGTCGCTTCGTGTCTTCCGGAGGCTGGGACTAGATCGTCTCACTTGGCTGATGGACCGATCACCAGTGACTACGACGCCGCATGAGAGTGATGCAAGAGTTTGCCCGCAAGTCTTGAGGTTGTACACGTGGTATCCGTGCCGCCGACACAGGTCTGTGTGCGCCAAATGTTTATTCGTGGGGTGCATGGCGCCGGTCGCGTAACCCGTAATCTCGCATAACCCTCCAGTGAGTGCCCTTGGCTTGATTGGGAGTTTCCACGAGCGTGATGTGATGATTTGCTTCGGTAAGGCTGGTGAACTCGTGTGCGTTCGTGGCGTCCGAGGGCAGTGACTCCTCCGCCAACGTAAGATCGCCTCCTTCCATGACCTGCCTCGCCACGCGAATGCGGTAGTCTGCGAACACACCGTCTCGCCCCTTCTGCTGTGCCATACGGTGTTCGAAGGCCTCTCGCCAGGCAATCAGGGACGATTCGTCGCGCCACAGAGAGAGCGAGAGCAGCCAACCCGGCTTGGTTCGGTTATCGAAGCGCTCGACGCCCATGAAGCCGCGCATCGTAGCGAGTCGGCTCCGAAGCGCGCCGGCCTCGGCGAGATTTGCTCCCGGCCTTTTTTTCCGCGGGGCTTGGCCTCAAAGAATACCGCGTGAACCGGTTCCGATATGTCGTCGCCGCCGTTCAAGAAACTCTCGATCTCTCTGTATAGCTGCCAGCGACTGCGTTCCAAATGGGCACGATGACCCGCGCGGCTGATCACAACGAATCGCTTGAGCGCGGATCCCAGGCGCTTGTAAAGCCACATACCCGCGGCAGGCGGCGCCACGGCGTCCCACTCGCCCTGAATGACGAGGACAGGTCGAGTGATCTGATGTGGGTCATACGGCACGCGCCCGAAGTGTGACATCTCGGCCACGGCGGCAATCATGCCGGAGGGCACGCGCACGCTTGGGGGATGTCGATCGGTACTCTGCGGGTCGGTTGCCAAGTACACGTTCGCCCATGCGTCGAACATGTCCAAATCCAGGTGATGCGTATCGCGAACTCGAGGCTCGAAAGCTTCGAGTTGATCAGCGCGACTCACCTGTGTGAATCGAGTTACCTCCGCGGTCTGTTCGCTGCGCTCTGCGTACGGCGCGGGTGCGCCAAAAAGGACCAGCCGCGCAACGTTGTCCGGGTGAAGCTCCGCAAAGCGCGCAGCGACGAATGTACCCGCGGAGTGGGCGACGAGATTGACGCTTTCGCCTCCATGCTCTCTGAGAATGTGTGCCACGGCGGATTCGACCTGAGTGACCATTGATGTCATGTCGCCGAGCGGCGCGCCTTCAGCTGTATCGGAAGCCATTTCCGGAAAGCGATCCGATCGGCCGTACCCGAGAAAATCCAGGGCGTATACCTCGGAGCCGGCTGAGGCCAATTCATCCATCCAAGAGCGACCGTCGATCTTCCATCCGACGGAATTAGCCGAAGGAAATGTGGCTCCGTGGAGAAAAAGCACGGGCGGGCCGCGACGTGGGGCCGTAGCCCCCTGATGTCGCATAAAAAGATTCATCGAGCCGATTCTGGAAGGAAAGCGTACTCCGTCATCCGCGATTGCGGAGCTTGAGCAGCTCAAACCGAAGGCCGCGGCTAGGCTGGTCGCTAATACAAAACGTAACATGCACAAAACTCCCGAACTGGAGAGTCAGACCCTAAGCTCGAGACGCTTTGTTTTGGAACGAAATGAAACATGGAACCCGATATCTCCCGATTGGCTGCGTTGGTAACCGAACCGGCGCGTGCAGCGATCCTGCTTCATTTGTTGGATGGCCGTAGCTGGACAGCGGCGGAGCTCGCAAAGGTCGCGGGCGTTAGAGCATCCGCCGCGAGCGCTCATCTGAAGAAGTTGCTCGACAGCGATCTGATCAGGGTCAACCCGGCGGGGCGGCACCGTTACTTTCGTCTCGCCGGCGCGGGCGTCGCGAGTCTGATGGAGCAACTGGCGCGCTCTGCGCCTGTGCGCCAGGCCGTTACCCCCGGCCAGAGGCGGGCATCGCTGGCGCTACGCGTGTGCCGACTTTGCTATGACCATCTCGCCGGCCGCCTGGGGGTGGAGATCACGGCAGCGATGGTGAGCAAATCGTGGCTGATCGAGCAGGAACCCTGGTTCCAACTGACCGACATGGGTGCGAAGCAGTTGGCCATGCTCGATGTCGAACCGGTGACTGGTCGAACCTGCATGGATTGGAGCGAACGCAGGCTCCACTTGGCCGGAGCGTTAGGCACTGCAATCGCCGAAAGTCTGATTCGAAAGAAGTTCCTACTACGTGACAGCAAGAGCCGGGCACTGCGCGTCACCGATGCTGGAACGGAGGCCATTGACGCGATCTTCGGAATCGATGCCCGGGCGTGCATGAGGGCCGAACCAGCCGGAGAGCCAGTCGGATAGATCGATGATCCTGGCACGGAAGCGCATTCTTATAGATCTTTCCGTGAGCCTGAAAGGCCGAAGCACTCGAGCTCGCCTGTTGTGCGCAACACTCCATGTGCGCTATTCGGCACGCCAGCTCGAATTCTTCCAGGAGGCGAGCTCCGCGAGAAAGGTCTTCAGTTTCGCCGGCACGAACTTGCGGTTCACGTAGACGGCGTGCACGGGGATCGCCGGCGACTTCCATTGTGGCAGAACCCGTTTGAGTGCGTTGTTGGCGGTGCCCGCTACCGCATAGGCTTGCGGCAGCAGCGCGATGCCGTGGCCTCGCACCGCGAATTCATTGACCGTTTCGAAGTTGTTTGCGCACACCGCGCCAAGAACGCGCACGCGTGCACGCTGTCGCCCCTGCTGCAGCTGCCATTCGGCTTCCTCGGTCTTGCTGGAGAAAAGAATGCACCGATGTTCGCGCAGATCATCCGGTTTGCGAGGCATTCCCTCTCGGCGCAGGTAATCCGGCGCGGCAACGAGAACTTGGTGGCTCATCCCGAGCCGCCTTGCGACCAGACTCGAATCCGCCAGCTCGCCGAACCGGATCGCGACATCGACGTGGCTCGTGACGAGATCCAGGAATTGGTTGGTGATGACGACATCGACCTTGATCCGGGGATTGCGCTTCAGAAAGCCCGAGATGAAACCGATGAATTCGCCACGCCCCAAAGCAAGCGGCGCGGAGATGTGCAATAGCCCTTCGAGCTGCGCGCGCGATTGCGTGAGCCCAGCCTGCGCTTCCTCGATTCCCTGCAAGTGCGCCGCGCAAGCCTCGTATAGACGCGCGCCGTGCTCAGTGAGGCTCAACCTGCGCGTCGTGCGCTTCATGAGGCTGAGACCCAGCCGGGCTTCGAGTGCCGCGACTTTGCGGCTCACCGTGGAAACCGGCAGCAGCAGCGAGCGTGCCGCGGCGCTGAAGCTGCCGAGCTGCGCGACGCGCGCGAATGTCTGGATTTCGTCGAGGCTGCTCACTGCATGGACCAATTGTTTCGTTAAAGCAAAAGTGTTTCCCGATTCTACCGTCTAATCAACGCCGCGCCACGCCGGTAACGTCGCTCCCCAGACAGCTTTTGGAGGACGTATGCCGTACATCCTGATTCAAGTGACACGCGAGGGAGTGACTGCCGAGCAAAAGCGCGAGCTCATTGCTGGCGCAACCGAACTAGTCGTTCGAACGCTGAAGAAAGATCCGGCGACCACTTTCGTAGTCATCGACGAGGTTGACACCGACAACTGGGGCGTTGCCGGCGTCTCGGTGACCGAGCGGCGCAAGAGGGGAGGACGACAATGACGACTCTCATCGAAGTCGTTGGCGATTTCGTCTGCCCGTGGTGTTTCATCGGCGAGCGCCGGCTCAAGCAGGCGCTCGCAGGCTCGCACCGGCCGGAGCGCTATTCCATCCGCTGGCTGCCGTTTGAGCTCGATCCGGCCATGCCCGCGGAGGGACGCGAGCGTTCAAGCTATCGGACGCAGCGCTTCGGCTCGTTGGAACGCTCGATGCAAATGGACCAGCGCGCGACGCTCGCGGGGCGGGAAGTCGGCATCGAGTTTCGCTACGACTTGATTACGCGCGTGCCGAATACGACGAAGGCGCACCTGCTCGCTTGGCGGCTGGGCACCAATGGAGCGCAGGCAGCTGCGGTCGATGCCATCTTTCGTGCCTACTTCCTCGACGGACGCGACATCGGATCGACGCAGACGCTGCTGGAGATCGCCCAAGAACTGGGTCAGCCCACTGAAGCTGTCACCGCCCTTTTCGACGACCCCGCTCCGCTACAAGAGCTGCGCAAGCTGGAGCGCCAAGTGGCGAGCCGTGGCGTGGCTACCGTTCCTTCCCACATTCTCAATCGAGGCGAGCTCGTCCAGGGTCTGGACTCGCTCATCTCAACAATTCGACAGGAGAGCCATCATGCAGCGTAAGACAGTCATCGTCACAGGCGCTTCGAGCGGCATCGGTCTAGCCCTCGCGCAGGCCTATCTCGAAGAAGGATTCAACGTAGTAGGCAATGCGCGCACCCTCCAACGCCTGCGACACGCGCACCGCCAGCTCGGTGAGCCCGACAACTTCGCGCTGGCGGAAGGCGACATTGGTCATCCTGACACAGCGCATAAGATCTTCGAGACCGCGGTCGCGCGTTTCGGTCAGGTCGATGTGCTGGTGAACAATGCCGGCATCTTCAGCGTCAAGCCTTTTGTCGAGTACTCACGCGACGATTTGCAGGCGCTGGTCAATACGAACCTGAACGGCTTCGTTTACGCGACTCAGCAGGCGATCAGGTACATGATTCCGCGCAAGAGCGGGCACATCATCAACATCACCGCCAGCATTGCCTCTCAGCCGCTGCACAATGTGCCGGCCTCGCTTCCCATCCTGATCAAGGCCGGCATCAACCAAGCAACGAAAGCTCTCGCCGTGGAGCTGGCGCCACACAACATCCAGGTTTCGGCCGTCGCGCCCGGCATCGTGGACACGCCGATGTACACGCAGGACATGCATCCATTCCTGAGCAGCTTGGCGCCGGCCGGCCGCCTCGCGACGACGCGCGAGATCGCCGATGCGGTGCTGTATCTCAGCCGCGCCGAATTCACGACTGGCGTCGTGCTGCCCGTCGATGGCGGCATGAGCGCTGGAAAGTGATCTGATCTCAGGAGGACAACATCATGACTGCCCGTATCGAAGTCGGTCAGGTGATCGATAGCTACTTTGAAGCATTGTTCGACGGCGACGTGGAACGCCTGCGCGGCATCTTCCACCCGCGCGCGATTCTGAGCGGTGAGGTGAAGGGTGCGCCCTACTACAAGACCATCGACGAATACCTGTCGGTGGTGCGCGATCGACGATCGCCGCGTGTGCTCGGAGAGCCCTTTCACATGCAGGCGGTATCGTTCGATATCGTCGGTCCGATTGCCTTCGTAAAGGCGCGCGTGCCGATGCTTGGTTTCAACTACGTCGATTTCCTCTCACTGGTGCAGTACGAGGGTCGTTGGGTGATTGCAGCCAAGGTCTTTACTCACGTGGAGTAGCAATCGGCAGCGAATGCCGCGAGCTGCGACCCGCACGGCCGCACACGCAGTCGCCTACGGTTGGGAGCGCGATAGACACCTTTAGATGCGCGGCTCGCATGGCGTCTGCGAGCCGCGCTCTCGGATTTCGAACTCCGGGGCACGATCACTTGCGTACCAGGTTCCGATCAAGGAAGTCGTGCATTAGCCTGGCGATTTCGTCTCCCATATCCTCGAGCGCAAAGTGCCCGCTGTCGAGGAGGTGAAACTCCGCATCGGGCAAATCGCGCAGGTACGGACGGGCGCCGTCGGCCGGAAATATCACGTCGTTCTGTCCCCATACGATGAGGGTTGGCGGCCGTCGGGTGCGAAAGAAGTTCTGGAATTGCGGGTACAGCGCAACGTTCGTACCGTAGTCCTTGAATAAGTCGAGCATGATTTCATCGATGCCAGGCCGGTCGAGCAACGCCTGATCATGCACCCAGTTATCCGGGGAGACACGCGATGGATCGCGCACACCATCAACGTACTGAGATTTCGTCGCCGCCAAGGTGAGTCCCGCGCGCAGGGCGTCGCGATGCGCTTGCGAACCATCCGCCCAGTAGGCCTTGATCGGCTTCCAGAATTCCTTCAGTCCCTCCTCATAGGCGTTGCCATTCTGCACGACGAGGGCACTGACTCGTTCGGGATGCTTGAGCGCCAGCCGGTAACCGACCGGTGCGCCGTAATCCTGCACATACAGTGCGTAACGTCTCGCGCCGAGCTGATTTAGCAGGCCGTCCATGAGTTCAGCGAAGCGTGCGAAGCTGTATTTGAACTCCTTGCGATCCGGCGTGCCGCTCTGGCCGAAGCCCGGATAGTCGGGCGCAATCACATGGTAGCGATCGGCGAGTGCCGGAATAAGGTTGCGGAACATGTGCGACGAAGTGGGGAAGCCATGGAGCAGCAGCACGACCGGTGCATCGGCAGGGCCTGCTTCGCGATAGAAAATGTCTATGCCGTCAACTTTGGTCGTCCGGTGACGAGTTACGGCTGAGTCGGCGCGCACAGCGCTCGGCTGCGCTTGCGCGAGCGCTGTCGGCGGCAGGACGCCGAGCATGGCCAGCGTCGATATCACTGCATGAGGAATTCTGAGTTTCATGGGGTACTCCGGTCGGGGAATCTGATGTGTTGTAACCTGATAAAGATCGAGATGAAAGTTACACATCTTCATCGTAACTTGTCAATTGATATGTTTGTGGTTACGTTTATGCCTTATGAAACCCTTATTCCTTGGAAGCCACCCGGCGATGGACTTCCTCAACACCAGCCTTAGTCCGCAAGGGAAAGCCATCGAGCTCATCGGTGAGGGCCAGTCATTCGTCGCATGGCTGGTGAATGCGGGGCTGCTGGACGCGGCAACGGCATCGAAGGTGAAGCGCCGCTTCCACGCAGAGGCCCTAGACGCTGTCGCCGCCGAAGCAAGAAGGTTTCGAGAATGGGCCGGCGACTGGATCTCTCGCTGGCGTGATGCTCCCGCCGGCGACTACAAAGCGGAGCTTCGGCACCTGAACCGCCTACTTGAACGAGCGAAGGGCTATCGCGAAGCGGTGGTCACAAAGGACGGCATGCAGCTCATAGAGCGCTGTCGCATCGATTCGGCGGACGAATTGATCGTGCTCGTCGCTACGCAAGTCGCGTTGCTCATCGCAACCGAGCAACCCGCGCTCGTGAAGCGCTGCGCTGGCACGGGGTGCACGCTCTGGTTCCTGGATCGAACAAAGGCCCACGGTCGCTTGTTCTGTAGTGCGGCGGTTTGCGGCAACAGGGCCAAGGTTGCTGCGTTCCGTGAGCGTCAACGGGGTAGTGCCCACTAGCAGGCTTTGAAGAACAGTCTGCGCGCGGGGCCACGGATTGCTCGGCGAAATCATGCATATTCTTATGTGCTTGATCTCGGGAGCACAGCGAGAACCGCACCTTTCGCTAGCGACTTTGAAAGCACAGGGATGGGTGTTTTCAACACCTTGCTAGACAGATGAAACAAGCCAGATTCCTGCCGCTAGGAAACTCAGGTGATTGACGAGCATCGCAGTCGCCCGAACGCGTGGCGTCGCGGTGAAGAGCATGCCAATGACATGCACCAACCGGCTGAACCCAAAGCCGACGGCGAGCGACCACACCAGCCACGTCGGCCACCACGATACTCGGCCAAGCCCAGCGCTATGACTGCCAATGGCGCGTACTCGACGAAATTGCCGTGGGCCCGAATTCTTTTTCGTAGTGTCTCGTCTCCTGCGTCCCCGAATACAGCGTTTGCTTTCACGCGTCGCAACGAGACCTGAACACTCAGCGGCACGATCAACAGTGCGAAGATTCCGACGACTAAGGAAGTTATGGGCATCGAGTTCACTTGTTTTTTCTCCTTTTGCTCCTCCAAACGGTTCAGCCGGATCTTTGGTGACCAGAACGCTGAGCCGCAATGTGCATTTCGTCATGGCGGTACGCGTGAAGCAGGCGCGCGGCAGCCAAGGCTCCTCCGCTACATCCTCGCCCATGGAGATCGATTTCGACGAAGAACGTGCTCGGCAATAGATCGTTATTGGCCCTTACGCCGCTGCGCTCGCGCAGAGCGTATCGATGGAGATCGAGTGCTCGAGCGTCGCAGCTATGTCATCTAATATGGCGTCCGTACGTGCGAGTTGATCTGCGCTCGCCGATTGCGCACCGAGCGATTGCAGCACCGCCGCGCGAAATCCGGTCGATTGAAAGAGCCCATGAACGTGGCATCCGAGAACGCGTTCGTTCGCGCTCACGGCGCCGTCAAGCGTTCCATCGTCGAATCGGATCATCGGTTGCAGCGTGGCTGGACCGCTCGATCGGCCGATGTGCATTTCGTATCCGCTCACTCGCGCGCCGGTCGTCGTCTCCGTTCCGCCGACTTCGCGTAGAAGCTTGTGCTCCGTCAATTCGGTCACGAGGTCGAGCAGCCCGAAGCCCTCGATTGCTTCACGCGTCCCCTCGATGCGCTGCGGATCGCGCACGATTCGTCCCAGCATCTGCATTCCCGCGCAAATTCCGAGGACGCGCCCTCCGCGGCGCAAATACGCATGCAGCTCATGTTGCCAGCCGTATTCGCGCAGCATTTCGAGATCTGCGATCGTCGACTTGCTCCCCGGCAAGATGAGCAGATCGATGTCGAAAGGCAGCGGCTCGCGCGGATCGACGAAGCTGAATTGCACGTGCGGCTCATGGCGCAGCGGATCGAAGTCGTCGAAGTTTGCAATGTGCTTGAGCCGCACGACGGCGATGCGCGCAACGCGCGCCTCCGCCGATGTCGCAATCGACGCTGCGCTTTCCAGGCGCATTGCGTCCTCTTCCGGCAAGAGCATCGCGCTCGGCAACCAAGGGACGACGCCCAGGCTCGGCCACCCGGTGCGCTGTGCGATCGTCGTCAAGCCTTCATCGAACAGCGACCGGTCGCCGCGGAATTTATTGATGATGAAGCCGCGCACGCGGGCGCGGTCTGCATCGTCGAGCACGGCGTGTGCGCCGACGAGCGCGGCAATGACGTGTCCGCGGTTGATGTCGCCGACTAGCACGACCGGCACGTTCGCAGCATGAGCGAAGCCCATGTTCGCAATGTCGTGTTGTCGCAGGTTCGTTTCGGCCGGGCTGCCGGCGCCTTCGAGTACGACCCAGTCCGCCGCGTGTTCGAGCGTGCGGTAGCTTGCGACGGCGATGTCGAGCAGCTCTTGTTTGCTGCGCCCATGCGCGCGCGCTGGAAAATCGCCGACGCGGCGACCCCGCACGATCAATTGCGCTCCTCGATCGCTCTGTGGCTTGAGCAGAATCGGATTCATGTCGACGCTCGGCGGCACGCGGCACGCAAGTGCCTGCAGCGCGGTCGAGCGACCGATCTCGCCGCCATCGCTGGTCACAGCCGCATTGTTCGACATGTTCTGCGGCTTGAATGGACGCACGCTGAAACCGCGATTCGTCAGCAAGCGGCAGAGCCCCGCAACGAGCACCGTCTTGCCGACATCGGAGCCGCAGCCTTGGATCATCAAGGAAGGCATTGTTTCAAACCCCGGAAGGTGAGGGGCGATCGATGATGGTCAGAGCGCGCCCCCGGCGAGGCACGACGCCACTGCGATTGCGGCAACGACCAGCCATAGTAGGGCGCACGCCCTCAAATACATATGCAGACCGCGCTGCAGATCGGTCGCGGTGGGTGCAACGCCATCGCCGAAGTTCGGACGATCGTAGAGGAGACCGTCGTAGTAGGCGCGGCCCCCCAGACGAACGGCGAGCCCGCCGGCGAACGCGGCTTGGGGCCATCCGGAGTTCGGCGAAGCGTGTTTCGAGGCATCGCGCAGCATCACCGCAAATCCGCTGCCCGCGGCGATGGTCACCAGTACGCCGGCAATGCGTGCGGGAATGAGATTCAGCAGATCATCTAGTCGCGCCGCAGCCCAGCCGAACATGCGCCAACGCTCCTCCATGTGACCGATCATGCTGTCGGCAGTGTTCGTCGCCTTGTAAGCAAACAAGCTCGGCAAGCCGCCGACGAGCAGCCAGAACGCGGGTGCAACGACAGCATCGTTGAAGCTCTCCGCAAGACTTTCGAGCGCTGCAGCCGCGACCTGATCATGAGTGAGTCGATCCGTGTCGCGACCGACGATACGGGCCACGAGCAGTCGGGCCGCCTCGAGATCGTTCGTCGACAGCGCTGCCGACACATCGCGTACATGGACGTACAGACTACGTTGCGCAAGTCCCGTGGATGCGACGAGTACGAGGATCGCAGCGCCGATGTACCCCGATGCCCAGTGCTCGATTGCAACGCCGAGCGCAACGACGCTGCCGACGACCAGGCACATCG
>JAEZFW010000085.1 GCA_023417315.1 Pseudomonadota bacterium | reverse complement strand
CGCCCACGCCGACAAAACAAGTGCTCGACCGCCGGCGGTCGCAGGACTTTTCTATCCGGACGATCCCGTCGAGCTGCAGGACACGGTGTCGTCGTATCTCTCACACGCTCCTGCAGTGGCTTTGCCGAAGGAGGCCGCTGCATTCATCGTTCCCCACGCCGGTTACATCTACTCGGGGAGCACGGCTGCTGTGGCGTACCGCGCGCTTGCGAATCGCAAGGACGTCCGACGGATCGTGCTCATTGGTCCAAGTCACCGTGTGTACCTCCAAGGAGCTGCCGTTCCGCACGCAGACGTCTTCCTCACTCCCCTCGGGGAGGTCCCGATCGATCCAGAGCTGAAGCGTGCGGCGCGCTCCGTCGCGAACGTGATCGAGTCCGACGCTCCTCACCGCGATGAGCACAGCCTCGAGGTTCAACTTCCATTCCTGCAGGTGGTCTTTGGAGAATTCACATTACTGCCGCTCGTCGCGGGAGAAGCATCCGCCGCGCAAGTGGGTGCGGTTCTGGCGGCGCTCACAGAGGATGACGCTACGATCGTTCTCGCGAGCTCCGATCTGAGCCACTATCTGTCGTACGCGCAAGCCGAGCGGGTCGACGCCATAACGAGCGCGGCAATCTTGCGCCGCGATCCGACGCTCACAGGCAATCAGGCGTGCGGTGCGGTTCCGATCAATGGTCTGTTGCACCTTGCGCGAGCTCGCGGGCTTGCGGTGAAAGAGTTGGCGCGCTGCAACTCGGGCGATACGGCTGGGGATCGTGATCGCGTCGTCGGCTACGGCACGTATGCGTTGTATGCGGCTTGACGCGCGCGACGGCCGCGAGCTGCTCGCGCTGGCGCGCGAGTGCATCGACAGCACGCTGAGGTTGTGCAGCCGCGCGCCATTCCCAGAGCGCACCTATCCCCGTGCTCAGCAGCAGGTACGATCCGCGTTCATCACCTTGCGAATCGGAGAGCATCTGCGCGGCTGTTGCGGCTCGATCGAGGCGACGCGCCCGCTCGCCGAAGAAGTGTGGCACGACGCGTGGGCATCGGCCTTTCGAGATCCACGCTTTCCGCCGTTGGGACTCTCCGAGTGGCCGGCCACGCACTTGCACCTGTCGATTCTCGAAAACCCACGGCCGATCGCGGTCGAGAGCGAAGAAGATCTGATCGCCCAACTTCGCCCCGGAGTCGACGGACTCGTATTGCAACGGGACGGCTACCGCGCAACGTTCCTGCCCTCGGTATGGGAACAGCTGCCGCACCCGCGTGAGTTCGTCCGCAACCTGAAGTTGAAAGCTGGATGGAGCGTGGACTTCTGGGCTGCAGATATCCGCGCCTCGATCTACGGCGTCGAGGAGTTCGGCGAATGAAGACGCACCGAGCCGATCACCCGTAGTTTTCGATCCCGTTCACCAACACCTGCAGCGGCCCACCTGTCCAGACGCTGCGATCGTTCAATTCGTTCTGCGCCTCGTGCAGCGCCCGGCTGATTCTGAACAATCGCAGCATTCGAAGCAGGTCGGCTTCGCTCGACGGTACGCAACGCGATGCGCCCACGCCGCTTCTGTACCCGGTGAGTAGTGCTTCACTCGCGGACTCGAGCCATACAGCTAGCGCGGACGATAGCCGGTCGCGTTGCTCCGGACGCGCCACGATGGCGCGCTCGAGAGCCGCCACACGCGCATAGTCGAGCGAGTTCAACAAACTCGCAATGTCGCGGAGCGGGGAGTCTTTACGGCGCCTCACCTGCAACGGGAGGGAGGCGTCGCCTTCGAAACCCGTAATCAAGAAGTCATCCGCCGCCAGCAGCACCTTGCCCAGATGCAGATTGCCATGGTGGCGACTCTTCACTGCATCGACGGCGGGACGCGTCAGCTCGATGATGCGCTCGAAGGTGCGTTGACGCAGCGACAGCAATTTCTGCGCGTGCGTGCGCGACGGCTCATTCATCGTTGGAAGTCGCTGTGAAATTGCCTGCAACAATGCACCCAGCTGGGCCTCTGCAGATCCCGTCCAGCGCACGAAATCTTCATGCTCGAGCGGCTCAGGTGCAAACGCGGGATCGAGCTTTTCGGCAGCAAGCAGCGCGTGCATTTGACCCACACGCTTACCGAGCGTGTGCATCTGCGAATTGAAGAGCTCATGCGGAGCCGACAGCTGATCTCCATCGGCAAGCAGATCGCCTAGGAAGCGCTCCAGATGGTTCAGCGTATACGTCCATGCGTCGCCCTGATTGCGAACGTTCGCGAACAAAGCGATGAGCTCCGTTCGTTCCTCACCGATGAAGGCCACGCTTCCCACGTGCGATGCGATCTCGCGAAATCCAGCGCGCGCGAGAAAACGCGTCATCTCGATATCGGGGTTCGGTCCGGGCTCGAGCCGTCGATAGGCCTTCAGAAAGATCCGGTCATCGAGCACGACGCTCGAATTGGTCGATTCGGCGCCGAGCGCCTGCACGGACTGAAATTCGCCGGCGCCCAAGAGCTCCGCGGCATCGCCAGCCTCGAAGCGCACTTCGCCGGAGGCGAAGGGCACTTTTTCGTTTTGAGCAGCACAACGCGCAATGCCCATGCAGAAAGCAGGATCTGCGAAGGCGTCGATCAAGACGCCCGCCCTTGCGTGCTCGCGCACTTTGGCGAGCGTCCATTCCGCTGTTCTGAGCGCGCCGCTCTCGGGTCCGTCTTCCCACGCGAGCGTGAGCGGCAGGAAATAGCGCTCGGACGGGCGTTCGTTCGATTCCACTTCGACGACCGCCAGGATGAAAGACTTGTGCTCGTAGCGCCACAGGGTACGCTCGGCCAGCCTAGTCGACGCAATCGCGCCTTGCCGCTGCGGGAACCAGCCGCGCGGCCCCATGAATGCCGGCAGTACTTCCTGCTCGAGCTGCTGCAGCGTGCGGCGGATCACGGGACTACTCGTGGCTTTGGGATTATCCGGCAGCAACGTCGCAAGACCATCGAGCAGCACGAGCACCGGCAGCTCAGTCGCTGGCAAGCGTTCGATATGCCACGCCGGAGCCGGTGCGGTATCGCTCAGAAGAAGCCAGAAGAACCCGTGTGCCGGCAGCGTCAAGAAATACGGCAGATCGCCGATCGGCGGAAAAGAATTTCGGCCGAGGAGCTCGACGGGCACTAAGCCCTTGTACTGAGACAACTCGAGCTCAACCGCTTGCGCCGTCTGCGACAGATTCGCGACGCACAGGATGGTCTCCTCTGCGAAGCTGCGCACATACGCAATGATCTTGCGATTCTGCGTGCGAACGAATTCGAGCGTGCCGCGGCCGAAGCAATGAAACTGACGCCGAGTGGCCAGGATGCGCCGCGTCCAGTTGAGCAGCGAGGACGGGTCCCGCGCTTGCGCTTCTACATTGACTGCCTGGAAACCATAGATAGGATCCATGATCACCGGCAGATACAAGCGCTGCGGATCGGCTCGCGAAAACCCCGCGTTTCGATCCAGACTCCACTGCATCGGGGTGCGTACGCCGTTGCGATCGCCGATGTAGATGTTGTCGCCCATGCCGATCTCGTCACCGTAATAGATGATCGGCGAACCCGGCATCGACAGCAGCAGGCTGTTCATGAGCTTGATGCGATCGACGTCGTTGTTCAGGAGCGGCGCGAGCCTGCGTCGAATCCCGACATTCACGCGCATGCGCGGTTCCTGCGCATACATTCTGTACATGTAGTCGCGCTCGCGATCGGTGACCATCTCGAGCGTGAGCTCGTCGTGATTGCGCAAGAAGATCGCCCACTGGCAGTTCTCCGGAATGTCCGGTGTCTGCCGCATGATTTCCGTGATCGGGTAGCGATCCTCGAGCGCAACCGCCATGAAGATGCGCGGCATCAATGGAAAGTGATAGGCCATGTGGCACTCATCACCATCGCCGAAATACTCGCGCACATCCTCGGGCCACTGATTGGCTTCAGCGAGAAACATCCGGCCGGTGTAGTGCGCATCCATCGCCGCGCGCATGCGCTTCAATACTTGGTGTGTTTCCGGCAGATTCTCGTTGTTCGTTCCTTCGCGAACGCAGAGATAGGGAATCGCATCGAGCCGCATCCCATCGACGCCCATATCCATCCAGAACCGCATCACCTCGATCACCGCATCCACGACGTGAGGATTGTTGTGATTGAGGTCCGGCTGGTGCGAGAAGAATCGATGCCAGTAGTACTGCTTGGCGACCGGGTCCCAGGCCCAGTTCGAGCTTTCGGTATCCGTGAAGATGATGCGAGTGCCCGCGAGCTTCTTGTCATCGTCGCTCCAGACGTAGAACTCGCGCGCGGGCGACCCTGGAGGTGCGCGCCGCGCCTCCTGAAACCAAGGATGCTGATCGGACGTGTGGTTGATGACGAGCTCGGTGATGACCTTCAAGCCGCGTCGATGCGCTTCGCCCACGAACGCACGAAAGTCATCCAGCGTCCCGTAGTCGGGATGCACGTTGCAGTAATCGGCAATGTCGTAGCCGTCATCGCGCATCGGCGATGGATAGAACGGCAGCAGCCAGATCGTATTGACACCGAGCTCTTGGATGTAGTCGAGCCGTTGCGTAAGACCTGCGAAATCACCGATGCCATCGTTATTGGCATCGAAGAATGCCTTCACGTGCATCTGATAGATGACGGCGTCTTTGTACCAGAGCGGGTCCGCTGCGGTCTCCACAGCCAACTGCTCGGTCGTGCTGAGTACACGACCACCGGCAGCCTCCGCCGTTCCTAGTGCAAGAATGCTTTGCGCCGCGCGTTGCTCGTTATTCATGGTGCTTTCGGGTTGCGCACAGCAAGTCTGCGCCGCATCGGATCCGATCGGAAGTAAACGCCCGCTCGCGGTCTTAGGGTTCCACCGGCGTGCGCGCTTTCAGGCTGATTATCGCAACCTGACTCCAATTGTGTGTCACAGCTTCCACATGGAAAAGATGAGGAGCAATTCGTCTTGTGTCACAGAGTGCTACGGAATAGCCTTGGGATGGACCCGCACGGTTCGTCCATGCGGCATGGGACGGATACCGAGTGAATCCAAATTACCGAGTGTCCTGCGAATATGGCCCATCGCATCAAGTCTGCGTGCTTTGCGGTTTGTCTGTTGACCACGCCGCTCGCCTTCAGTGCAGATGACCCGGAGCTCGCCCCGACCGCATCTGCAAAACAAGAGTACTGGTCTCGATTCGACGACAAGGATTGGAGCGCTGCTGTACAGGCTGCACAAGCGCTGGTGGCTGATGCTCGCAAGCAAGGAAAGGTGCTTCCCTTGGCCGATGCCCTCTCGCTGCTTGGTAATGCACAGCTGCGTAATGCCGACCTGAGCGGCGCCGAAGCTTCATTCAAGGAGGCGCTCGAGCTCATCGAGCATGCCGAGGGCCCGGCGAGTCGGCATACCTTGAGTCCGTTACGCGGACTTGGATTCACGTTAGCAGCGGGCAGCCGACATACGGAAGCAATCCCGTACCTGGATCGGGCGCTCCTCATCTCGCACCGAACGAACGGCTTATTTCACCAAGATCAGCAATCCATTCTGAAGCAGCTCGCGAACAGCCTCACCTACACGGGCCAGCCGCTCGTCGCCGAACGACACGTCAAGTACATGCTACAGGTCGGCGAACGCAAGTTCGGTCCCGACGATCCTAAGATCGTCCCGCTCATGTGCCAAGTCGGCGATTGGCATGCCGAGGTCGGAAACTTCGATGTGGCGCGCCGACACTACCGCGACGCGATTCGCCTCGTCGAGGACAAGCTCGGCAAGAAAGATGTCGCGATCGTGCTGCCGCTTCGTCGCCTGGCGGCAAGCTATCCTCAGGAATTCGAGTTTGACGCCGCAGGCTACATCGATCCCTACACCGCGCAGACGCTGGAGAGCACTCCGATGCTGCCGCGAAAGGAAAACCCGCGCTACATCGATACGGAGGGACAGCGGGCACTGCACCGCGCGCTCGATATTGTGGAAAAACAGCCAGACCCGCCGGAGGAGCTCCTGCTACAGACGCTCCTCGACCTAGGGGACTGGTATCAGTTCAAGGAGGATACGAAGAAGGCGCTCAAGTACTACCGCGAGGCGGCGCAGGCCTATTCAAAGCTGAAAACGACAAGCCCGAATAGCGTGCCCGATCCCTTGGCCTTTCCCGTACGAGTGTATTTCCCTGTACCAAGCGTGATCGCGCGCGGCAATCGCATGATGGTCGATCAGAGCGAAAATGCGTACGTGCAGATGGAGTTCACGGTGACCTCGGAAGGCGACGTGGCGAACGTTTCAGTCAAGGACTCGAACACGCATGCTCGTCATGTCACCGAAATCGTCAGCGCGATGGGCGAGGCGCGCTTCCGCCCGAAGTTCGTGGATGGAGAACCGGTGGAAACTGCCGCGATGAGCTTCCGCGAGGTCTATCGAGTCAAGAAGCTGCCGCGTGCGCCCGAGGAGCCTTCCTGAACGCGAACGCCTCGGGATCCGGAAGTTCGCGCTGCCTGTCCGACTGCTCCTCCTGCTCGTTTTCCGGCTCGCTGGATTCATCCTGCGGCGGACTCGCTTCCGTTTCGTTCGTCGACTCTTCCGGCGCGGGCGTCATAGGATCGCTTGCGCCGCCCGTCGAGGGGTCAGCCTCGAGCTCCGGCTCACTTGCCGAGTCACCCGCGCCTGATGCGGCTGGATCGTCAGCACTCGCTGCTCCCGGTAGCAGGCCTCGTACGATCGCTTGGTCGCGAAATTCCACGGCGAGCTTGGCGCCGGCATCGCGCATCGCAAGTGCGGTTGCGTTCTCGAGCGGTTCGGTGTTCGACAAGCCTCCGGCAGGCGCTGTCCCGTAGCCCGTGAAGCCCCAGGAGTCGGCGAGCTTGCCGTCGGGCAGATACACATTGACGCGGTACTTGATGCTCACCGCGTAGAACGGCGAACCCGCATCTCGCGGCGTGACGAACGCGTACTCCTCGACGCTCGGCTCGAGAATCGCCGCGACCGACTCTCCCAATTGAGAGCCGGCATTCAAGCTGTCGACCGCGACGACGCGCTCGAACATCGAACTCATCAGACCCGAGATCGCGTCCGTCTGCGCCTTTCCGATGTCGATATTCCAATCCGTGCCCCAACGCTCCTCCTTGTGAACGTACTGAAGGAACTCAGGGGGCAGGAAGAGCGCGACTGCAACGGGAATCTTCACGACGAGCGGTTGAGGGATTCTTGCCGTCGCCACCAGCTGCACCGGACCGCAGCCTGCGAGGAAGACGAGCAGACCGACAATGAGGAACATGAAGCTTGCGTGCGCGATGCGAGCGTCGCGCTGCGCGCGCATGAGCGCGCGCGAAGAGTTTCGTCTGTGCACGTTCACGATGACCTCGGTCGCTTCGTCGCGCGTTCTACTACTGGTGTGTTCGCATCGCCGATTCTAAACGTTGGACGACGTCCGCGATCCGGATCATCCAGGCCGACGAACGATCCGCCGTTGCGCTGACACAGGATGCGCATCAGCGTCGCAAATCGAACGCTCGTATATTGCGGCGCATCGGGTCGGACGGGGAAGCCGATCGCATGGATGCGGACTCGGCGATCGCCGGTCGAGTCCTCCCGATTGATGAGATCGACGCCTTTCACCACCGAATCGATCGAAGAGCCGGTGAACTCATCGCCGAACACGTACAAGCTGATTCTCTTGTCCTTCGAGTAATACGTACGGATCGCTTCGACGATGCCCTCGATGGGGCTTGAGTTCGAGAACGCATTCCAGGTGCGCAGCCGATCGATCACCGTCCGACGCTGCGCCGGCGTATCGGGAATCCACTTGCCGCGATATCCCGGAAACATGTACGTGCCTTCATCGTTCATGACCTGGAAACCCTTCACCTTGGGATACACGTTGAGGGTTTCCTCGACCTTCTCGAGCATGATCGGCCACACATAGTTGAACATGCTGCCCGAGGTATCGATGATGAAAATGATGTATTCGCTATCGACCGGAATGCCGCCGATTGCATCATCTCGCTTGCGCCGGAAGCCCTGACCGAGCAGCCGCTTCATCTCTTCCGTCAACGATTGCTGCGCGGATGCGAGTCGCCCTTCGAGTTGATTGGCGACATCGGCCTCCTGTTTCGAGGCCGCGAACTTGCCGCGAATGTCGCTCAAATCTCCCTGCAAGCGCGCGATACGCTGCTTCGTTTCCGATAACTGTTCCTGCTTCGCCGTCAAATCGCGATTCAGGATCTCGCTTTGCCCCGCGATGTCCACGAGCTCGTCTTGAAGCTTGAGAAGCTGCGCCTGCATCTCTTCGCGGTCCTGCTCGATCTCCGGCGAACGCATATCGCTCAGCACGAGCAGTAGCACGACGGAGCCCAAGCCGCAGGTGATGCAGTCGAGAAACGAGATGCTGAAGATCTCGGTTTCGCGGCGCTTGAGTCTACGAGCCATCGCGCCCTCCAGGTAGGCTGTAGGCTGTAGGCTGTAGGTTGTAGCCAGATGCGCGTAACCATGCGTTCCGACTATCCCCTATCCTCCATCCCCTATCCGCTTCTCTCCTCATGGCCAATCCTTCGACGGGCTCATGAATGAGCCTCCTGTCGTGCGCGCTGCGAGCCAGAACGCCGCGGGGGCTGAAGGGTCGCCTTCCATCGGCATCAGAATCACATTGAGCGGCACATCGCGTGGGTACTTCGCGAACGCGCGATCGAACAGCTTGAGTCGATCATCGCCATCGATCGTCTTGCGAATCATCGGTGGATTGGGGCCCTGCGTCGGCAAGCCGTCGGTGATCATGATCACATTGTCCGGCTTCGGATTGAGCGTGCTCATCGCGACGAAGACGTTCTCGATGCTCGTGCCATCCTGAGGAATCGTCTTGCGCAGGTTGTTGATGGCATCCCCGAGCGCGTTGGGATCATTCGTCTTCAACCATTTGCCTTCGGAGCCGTTGACCAGCGCCCATGCCTTCGTATTGAAAGCATAGATTTGGAACTGACTTTCGAGCGGGATCTGCGCGGCCAGCCATTCGACTGTCGAGATCGTGCGCCGCCACTTCTCCGAGAGCAGCTTGTGTGCGTCGGACATATTACGCATACGCAGAACGTTGACGACCGTGTCGTCCAGCATGCTTGCAGAGACATCGACGAGCAGCACGATGCGATCGCCGCCGACCCGCAGGCCAGTGAGATACTGGCGATCGCCTTGGCCGACGAAGCCGCGCACGCGCGTGCCCGTGGCACTCGCGTCCTCAGTCGCGCCCTCCAGTCGGCGAGCCCCTTCTTCGAGAGATTTGAGATCGGCTTTCAAGCGCTCGATCGCCTCACGGCGCGACAGCGTCTCTTTGTCCGCATCCGCGAGCTCCACCTTTAGGCGTTCGGTTTCATCTATGACGCGAGTTCCCATTCCCTCGGTGCGCACTTGTTCGGTCTCGGTCTCGATCATCGAATTGCGCAACATCACGAGGCGCTGGTATCCCTCGAGGACTTGCTCCTCCATCTTGGACACTTCAGCCATGATCGCTTGCGATTCGGTCTTGCGCCGCAGTCCACCTTGCGCGTTGATGAGCGTATAGACGAGCACGACCGACCCGAACGCGCAGGTAATGCAGTCCAGAAAGGACATGCTGAAAACTTCAGTCTTGCGGCGCGCCATCGTCGCTCACCATCTGAATCAACTCGAGCGTCACACCCGGGGCGCCCAGGCGCAACCGATCGCCGACTGTGAGTGTGGTACGTCCTGACACTCGTTCATCGTTTACGTACGAACCGTAAGTGCTGTGATCCTCCACGAGCACCGAGCCGTTTCGGCGCAGGACAGTGCAATGCGACCGCGAGATTCCAGGCTCGGCAGTCGGGAGCGTGAGCGCGCGGGCAGCTCGTTCGACCGACCAGCCGATCACGAGCGGTACATCCGTGATGCGCCAGGCTCGACCTTGAAAAAGCACGTGAGTCGGACGCAGCGGTGCAGGAGTCGACTCAATCTCCCGCACCTGCGATGCATCGTGCGCAGCTGCCGCGATCGGCAAGTGATATACGAGCGCAAGCGACTCGACTGGACGACGTATGGCGGCTTCATTCTGAAGGGCACCGAGTGCGGCTGCGCCGCGCTCGAGCACCTGCACTTCGCAATCGCGCAAGGATCGCAGCCGGTCTAGCAAGCCCGGCAATGCAGCGACTCGTTGCGACACCCGCAACTCGATCGGCATCCCCGCGACGCGCGCGCTTTGCACTAACCGCTGCAAATCAGCGTAATGGGCCTCGGCGGCCGCGATGAACTGTGAACGATCGAGCTCCACCTCGAGTGCACGCTCCCCGAAGCTCAGCGACAGCACGATGCGCTCTTCATGGCTCAGCGAATCGAGCCAACCCGGCAGCAGATCGAGCAGGCGCTGCTCGCTCGCAGCTTCATGCAACGGGTCGAAGCGCGTCTTACGAACGAAATGCTCCGCAATGAAATGCATCCACGTCTGTTGAATCGCGAACAGCCCATGTTGCAGAACGATCTCGTATCGGCTGCGCTTGAGGCCAGCTCGCTCGCCCCCCGAGTACTCGAGCACGGTGAGCAGCGCTTGGTGCAACTCGAGATCCAGGTGCAGCACACGCGCAGGTGCCGCCTCGAGACTGCACGCTGCGAGCGCTGCATCCACGAGGCCCGCAACCGATACGCCGGTCTCGTTGATGATGCCGAGCATGAGCCCGAGTTGCTCACGACTGTAGCCGGCGGGAACTGCGAGCAGCACGCCTTCGCCATCGTTGCGCGAGCGAAGCAGCGACTCCGCTTGCGCGTATGCCAAATCCGCGGTCGTCTGAATCAGTCGCGACGGGCGCGTGAGCGGCGCAGTGCTGAGCGCGCGCCAGTAATTCGTCTGCGCGAGCAGCGGCTTCAACCGCACGCGGCGTGCAGCTTCGACGCCCGTAATCGTCGCTTGATCTTCGAGAATCGCAACTCCAGGCGCCTCATCAACGATCGAAACAGCATTGTCGCGCCGCTGCGCGAGGAGGAGACCGGAATCGAGAAGCTCGAGTGAAAGCATGGGAGTGGCGTGATGGAGGTGATGTAAGTGACGCAGGTGATATAGGTCAGAAACAGAAGGCCGCCGTGGCGCTCATCATCTCGCCCACTCTGGCGTTCATCACCTTCATCACTTACATCACCTCCATCACGTACGCTGAGCTGCGCTCAACGCACTTGCATATGCCTGATCAAATGCTGATCGATCCAGTGATCGGTGTCGTGCACGAACTGCTCTTGCGATTGCTGCAGTTGGTGCAGGAAGAACATCAGGATGATCGTCAGCAACAGTGCGACGAACGTCGCGTTGAAAGCGATGCCAAGGTCCGAAGTAACACCGGTGATATCGCCGGTGACTGCCTTGTGCGCTTGCAGGAGCGCATCGCCGATGTGCCGGACGGTCCCGATGAATCCGATCGCGGGAATGGCCCATGCGATGTAGCGGATCATCGCAAGGCCCGAATCGAGACGATCGGCTTCGGTATCGCAGACCGCTCGGGAGGTTTCTGCTGAATCGCGGATGCTGCGAGTCGCCGCGAAGCGATCGAGGGTCCGTTGCAGCGCGCGCACGACCAGGGACGATTTCTGTTCCTCGGGCAACGCTTCCAGCTGCCGCGCGTAATCCTTGGCATCCTCGGGCAAGACCTTGATGCCTTCGGGAACCGTGATGAGCTCGCGCTCGAGCATCTTGCGCTCACGCCGCACGAGCAACGCCTTGTAACCGATGATCAGCATCGCCCACACGAAGTGGATGATCTCTGCCTCTTGCTCGAAGTCCTTGATGACCAGGAACACCGAGCGGGTCGGCACGTAATCGGGATCGGCGCGCATGCGGGCTTGTTCGGCTGCGATGATTTCCGTACCGGCCGGCCGGATCCACGCGACGTAAAGCGCGTGAACGGACACGACAGTGACGATGAGCGCGAATAGCGTGACGAAGAATTCGCTCGGGTATTGGAATCGACGCGGCGCAGATGCTGCTGCTGTGACCATGGGTTACTCAGATATCTATGGGAAAAGACACGTCGAAATCCGCGCGAACCTGCTCGGATGGGACGAAACGACGCGGCGATGCACCGGCATCCGCCGCGCTCTCTCTCTTGGCCGTTGCGGCCGACTTGCCTTCGCCTTCCTTGCTCTCCTCGCTCTCCTTGTTGTCCGCCGCGCCCTCGTTATCGTCGGACTTCGCGGACGTATCGTCTTGCGCGATCGTTTGCTCGCCTTGTTTCGCAGCGGATTCATCATCGCTTGCGTCGCTCGTCTCTTCCGCGACGGGCGCTTGAGCTGGTACCTCTTGAGCCGCGACGGCTTGCGCTTGCGTTTGGGCCGGCTGCTTGGCACGCGCAACGGGTGAGGTCTCCGCAGCGAACAACCATGATCCCGCAGCCCACATGACCGCGAGCATGATCAGAAATCGCATCGGATTGGCTTGTGCTCTGCGCCTCATGACTTGAAACCTTCGCTATTCGGCGTTTCTCACGATGCGGAAGCCCACATCGTTGCGCCCGCGATCTCCGTAATCTCGCGCTGCCAACCGCAGCTCGGTCACACTCGAGCTCTTCCAGCTCGAGCCCCGAATCACATGTTGAGTACCCTCGCTCGGCCCGATGGGATCAATCGCTGGTTCGGTCGCCGTCGGTGTGACGCTGTAGTAATCATGGACCCATTCGGCGACGTTGCCACCCATATCGAAGACGCCTAGCGTGTTGGCGGGGAACTTACCGACTGGGGCAGAAACCGCGAAACCATCGTCGTACTCCGGAATGACATTCTGGACGAGCAATCGTGCGTTCGAATCAGCGTAATTCCCTGAACGCGGGGCGACAGGCAGCGCCTCTCCCCAGGGATAGCGCCGCAGCTCGCCGCCGGGCTGATGTCGCGCCACCCATTCCCACTCGGCATCGGTGGGGAGTCGATATCCATTCGTCATCGGATTGACCGCAACGTAGGTGTCACCCTTGCGTTCATACGCGGGTTTGAGGCCTTCTTGCTGCGACAACCAATTGCAGAACTGAACGGCATCCTCCCAGGCAATGTTTACGACCGGTTGATTGTCCAGATCCAAAGTGTGCTGACCGACGATCCCCGAACGATGGGTTGCGCGGAACTTGCGATACTGGCCGTTCGTGACCTCGTGAACGCTGATGTAGAACGGGCGTGTGATCTGGACGGGTCGCTGCGCCTCATTCGCGCGTCGCCCTGGCTCCCGCCTCGGGCTTCCCATCGTGAAGCGCCCGGTCGGCATCAACTTCATCGTTTGCTCGGATTTCGTACGAAGCGTAGTCGGGGTTGCCGCAGCCTTCGCCTGCGCCGGCGTGAGTAAAGTGGTCTGAACGACCTGCGGCACACCCGGTCGCGGGGTGATCGTCGTCTTGTACTCGATGAATCCTTCCTTACGAACCGCGATCTCTTGACCTGTCGCTACGAGTCGCAGCGTCTGATTCGCGGCGCCGCGCGGTTGACCGTCGACATAGACCTGCGCATCTGCCGGCTGCGCGCGAACGGTCACTTCTCCGAAGATGCCCTCGAGAGGCACCGATACGGTTCGCTGCTCTCCTGCGCCCAAGGAAACCTGGCGGGTGGCTGCTTCATAGCCGGGCTTCGAGACGACGATCGAGTGCGCGATGTCAGGGCGTAACTCCAGGCTGAGGGGCGTCTGTCCGCGATAGACGCCAGCAACGGAAACACTCGCACCAGACGGGTCGGACCGCAGCGCGAGCCGTCCGTCCGGCAAGCCAAGCTTGACCGGTCCTACCGCCACCGGCTCACCGGCCTTGATCTGCACGTCCGTCGTCCAGGGCTTGAATCCCTCGAGCCGCAGCTCGAGGGGATGATTGCCCGCTAGGATCTCGGTCGTAAGCGGAGTCGTGCCGCGAGGTTCGCCATCGACGAGCACCTGCGCACCTGCCGGCTCGGACGTGACATTCACGGCTGCCCAGTTCGGAACGAGCTCGGGCTGGAAGCTTTGTGCTTTGCCGCCACCTTCGACTTCGATCTCCGCAGCGAACGGCTGATAGCGGGCTGCTGCAATCGCAATGCGATGTTTGCCAGGTCCGATTTCGAACTCGCCGGGCGCCTCGCCGATCTCTTGTCCATCGACACTGACTCGCGCGGGCGCAGGCGTTTCGATCTGCAATCGTCCCGGGAGCTTTTCGAGCTTCATCGCGAAGCGCTGGTTCGGCTCCTTCGTGACCTCGATGTCGAGCTCCGCCGGCCGATAGCCGGGAAGCTCCGCTCGCACTTGATACTCGCCAGGGCGCAACAGCATGCGCTGACCCATCGGAATCGCAAGCAATCCCCCGCGCACTTGCACGTCTGCTTCGCTCGGGTCCGTTTGCACGCTGATCGAGGTCGCGGTGAGCACGAACCACATGATGGCCGCGCCCACGACGCAGACAGCGAGCAACGCCACCCGAGTGGGATTGAGCACGGGACCGCGCCGTACCTTCGCAGCGTCACTTGCACGGAACTGCACCGCGTCGATGCGTTCCGATTCCGATTCGCTCTCGCCGGACACTCGCGGTTGCTCCGGCAAGATGGGCGGTGCCGTGATGTTGCCTGAGCTACCGTCTTCAACGTCGATGCGATGGGCATCGCCGCTGCGCGCGATGCGAATACGCGCATTGCCGAAGTTCACTACATCGCCTTCGCGCAACCACGTGGAGCGATGGACACGCACTCCGTTGTGCAGAACTTCCGCCCCGTTCGCCGGCTGGATGAAGAGCTGTTCTTCGTGAACTCCGAGAAAAGCTTCAGCGCCATCCGGGCGACCGGCCATGACGATGCCGCTTCCAGGTCCGCCGATTGCGAGTGGCAAGTCCGCCGCGGAGACGCGACGTTCGCCGAGCGATTCCCGAACGATGAGCTCGCTCAAATTTTGTCCTCGCAACGGATGTCGATCGGCTCGAGCGATGCGCCTGGAAGGACGTCGATCTGACGACGCACATCCCGATAGCCAGGACGTGTACCAACGAGTGTGTAGCGTCCCGGAACGAGCTCGAGCGAACGCTGCTCGAATGCGCCGAGCGATCCCACTCGATAGATCGTCACTTGGGTTTGATTGTCCGACTGAATCGCAACGGGCACCGGCACCTCAGCACGCGCCAGCCAGTCGCCGAGCGTTGTGATCTGCTTCTGCAGCACCGGACCCGCATTCTGAATACGTTGGGCGCGGGCGAGCGTGTCGCGCGCCGCCGAGCGTACGGGTTGACTGAAGAGCCGCTCTGGCTGCGTGAGATACAACTCGAGCTGCTCGTTGAGCGCCGCTCGCGGCGACACACGGGCGACGCCTTCATTCGCCGCTGCAACGGTCGAATCGAGCTCGAGCACTGCCTGATATTCCTTCAGCGCATCGGCCCATTGCTCCTGCGCTTCGAGCGTCTGCGCGGCGCGCAGCTTGGTGCCGATCACGCCCGTGCGTTGCTCTTGTTCGATCTGCCGCAACGCCTGCGCGACCTCGGGCGCATTCGGCCGAATCCTTCCCGCTTCCTGAAATGCGGCGCGCGCGCTCGAATGATCGGACTTCGCGAGCGCCCCGAAGCCACGCGCCATCGCGCTCGCGAATGCATCGCCGGCCAGCCTCGCCTCGATGCGCGCGATTCCGTCAGCTGCGCGCGGCGCCTGCGCATCGAGTTCAAGGGCTTTACGGTAGCTCGCGAGCGCATCTTGCATCTGCGCCTCTTTCTCCTGCCGCTCTGCGCTGGCAACGAGATCCAGAACTTCATCCAGCGTGCTCGCGCGCTTCAGTCCGGCAGCGGCCACCGCGTTCTTCGGATCGATCTTCGTGGCGAGCTCGAACGCACTTCGGGCATCGGCAGAGCGGCCTTCCTCGAGCGCTTTCGTTCCCATCGAGAGTCGTTCGGAGAGCACTTCACCCGCGCGCTTCTCCAGCGTGTCGAACAGCGGAGCTGCATTCTTGAAATGCTCGACGGCCGCGAGGTACTCGCGTGCTTCCATGTTCTTATCGCCCGCCGCGAGCTCTTCGTTCGCACGCAGCATTTCAGCACCGCCCCACACGTCCACAGCTTGCGATTGAAGTTTCTCTAGTCGCTCTTGCAACGGCGCGCGGAGGTCCTCGGCTTCTTGCTTGGCGCGAGCGAGCGCCGCGAAGTCGAGCTCCTTCTTCTCGACTCGAGCTTCAGGACGAGCTTGGGGCGTCTGCGATGCAGCTTGTCTGTACGCTGCGGGCTCTTGCTCCTCCACCCAGCGCGGCAACGCGAAGAACACGATGAGCACGGCGATGAGGCCGAGCGCGACGGCCGAGGCAGCAAGCCCTCGCCGAAAACCTTGACGATGCAGATCGTGCGCGCTGGCACTGTTCGCGCTATTCGATCGCTTCCATTCGCTACGAAGCGGCTCGCCTGCAGCGCCCGTTGCACGCGCGGTCGGCGGCTCGATCCGCACTGGAGTGGAGTCCGGTCGAATATTTTCGTTGGTGTTCACCATTCCCTTCAGCTCGTTCTCTACCTTGTCCATCGAAGGACGCTCCGCCGGCGATTTCGCCAGCATTCGCGTAATCAAGCCTGCCGCCACCGCCGGTACCGAAGACGTCAGCGCCGCCGGTTGTTCGGTCCGAATGCGCTCGGCTCTAGCATCCGGATAGAACGGCGGATATCCCGACAATAACTCATACAATGTCGCGCCGAATGCGTAGACATCGTCGCTCGCCGCTGGTGCTCCGCCGCCCAGCTGTTGCGGGCTCATGCTGAAGGGCGAACCGCGCGAAGTCGCACCCCCGAGTGTTCCTTCGCGGATCGCCGCATCGTAATCGGCAAGTTTGGACGTGCCATCGGACATAAGCAGGATGTTCGATGGCTTCACGTCGCGATGCACGAGTCCGCGCGCGTGCAGATAGACGAGAGCCGAGGCGATCGGCGTCACTGCGCACAGAAGCTCCTCGAGCTTCCGACCACGCAGCTGCGTGAGATTCCCACGCTCCGCATACTCCATCGCGATCCAAAGACGACCCGACCCGCGATGCAGTCCTTCCACACGCAATATGTTCGGATGGTCGAGGCCGCGCAGGAGCGCGTATTCGCGCTCGATCGCTGCAATCGCACTTTCGTGCTGCATCCACGCAGGCGCCAAGATCTTGAGCGCGATTTCGCGATTCAGATCGCGATCGCGCGCGAGCCAGACCTCGCCGCTGCCGCCGCAGCCAAGGCGTCGGACCAAGACGAATCTGGCAGAAAGCTCCTGCCCGATCTCCAGCATGCAGTTCGTTGCAAACGAACGCGTATTCGCGTCAGCCGCCACTCGCCGCGGGCTGCTGCGCAGTCTCGCCCGTCGCAGGCGTCTGAACCGAAAGACCCGTTTCGTTCTCGTAGAGTTCCTTCAGCAGCTGACGCCACTCGCGAAATTGCTCTTCGGCGGTTCCCTGCAATTGCAGAGTCCGACCTTCGACTTCCACGACCATCGGTTGCACTTCAGCCTGGAACGAGTCGCCCAACTGCTTGAGCGAATCGGAATGCATCTTCACTTCGGCGCCCTTGTCGAAACCGCTCTTCACGGCGTAGGCGCCGCCGAAGATCGCACCGGTGGCTGCCGCGCGACCCGCATACGAGCCGGTTTCATTGCCGATCATCAGTCCGCCGACGATTGCAGCAGCGCCCAAGAGTTTGCGGGTGAGCGCAGAGCGAGCTGCTTCATCTTTCGCTTCGAGCTCATCGTAGCTGTAGCGGCGCCAGTTCGTGTACGGCTCGGCCATGTTGTCCGAGAATACGGAATAGTGCTCGTTGATCGTGTCGAGCAACGCGTAATCGCGCTCGCGGATGCGATCCATTCGTGTGATCAGCGGATCGTTTTCTGCGGGCAAGCGCGTGATTTGGTACAAGCCCTTCTTCTTATCCTTGTTCAGATAGTTTGCGAAGGCATACGGCGCAAGATCCGATGCGAACTTGAGCTTCGCCACGCGACGCACGTTCTCCAAGTCTTGACCTTTGAGCTGCTCGCGATAAGCCAGCATGTCGTTCGCCAGATTGCTGTAGAGATTCTGGAATGGATCGCGTGGCGCACCGCTCGTGTCTTTGTATGAGCGCGTGTCGGCGATCTGTTCATACGTCTTGCGGAACCACGTGCGGCCAGTCGCATCGGAGACCGTGACATCGATATCCAGCCGCTGACCGCTCGACTCGACGATGACCCCGGAGACGTACACATCCAATGCATCTGCTTCCTCGGGCATCACACGCACTTGGCCCCAGTGGCCGGTGCCCTCGAGGGTATTGCGGATCTGCATCGGAATGTAGCGAGCCTCGGCCCGACGCACCTCCGGGAAGATGTGCTCGCGTTCGAGCACTTTCTCGTCCTCGGGCACGTTCGCGTCGAAGAGCTTCACGCCCACATCGAGCAACTGTTCGGCGGGAATTTCCGAGGATGCCTGTATCGCCTGCACCTGCGGCAGCGGCCGGGTCTCGTGGACAACACAACCGCTCAGGGCGATGCCCGTAGCCCACGAAATGAGGATGAGAATTGTGCGGTTCATGAGCTTTCAACCGTTTGAGAAAATCGCTCGTTGGTGACCGAATGTAAGTCGTCCGCGTCCGCCGAAGAGTTCCGCGTCAGCCGCCGGTACTCTTCTTGTAGTTGCGGTACTCCTCCCAAAGCTTCTCGCGCAACTCCGGATCCTTCTCCTGCATTGCGGCTTCCCGCAACTGACGCGCCACGATGTCATCGTCGCTGCCGTCCGGGATATCAGCGGGCACGGTATTCGGACCGCTGCCGCCGCCAGCGCCGCCACCGACGCCCCCGCCACCGCCTTGCGCGCCACCGCTCCGAGAGCCCTCGCCCGCCGATTGGCCCGACCCGTTGCCCTGCCCGCCGCCTCCGGATTGCCCGCCATTCCGGCCGTTTCCGGATTGTCCGCCGAGGCCGCCTTCGCCTTCGCCTTCGCCTTCGCCGCCGGAGCCATTCGATGATCCATCGGCACCGTCGCCTCCCTCTTCGCCGCCGGCTTCACTACCGCCGCCCGAGCCGCCGCGTCCGCGACGTTGACCGTCGATCACGGCCTGTTCGTCCGCGATACGATCGTCGAAAACATTGAATGTGGTTTCGAACCGGCGATCGATTTGGGCAGTGCGCTCGCCAGGCGTCATGGGCCCAGCGCCGCCAGCGCCGC
The DNA here is from genome assembly GCA_023417315.1 of Pseudomonadota bacterium. Lineage (GTDB taxonomy): Bacteria > Pseudomonadota > Gammaproteobacteria > Steroidobacterales > Steroidobacteraceae > Steroidobacter. The sequence continues at coordinate 113,084 of JAEZFW010000085.1, read as the reverse complement.
CGCCGGCTTGCCCACCCGCGCTCGCATCGCCGCCACCGCCACTACTGCCGCCGCCGGACGACCCTGCTTGTGGACCGCCGCCGCCATCACCCATCGAACCGCCGGGAGCACCAGCTGCTCCACCCTCCGCGCCGGCCATGCCACCAGACGCACCACCAGCTTGTCCGCCGCCCGCTTGACCCATCGTGCCGGCGGCGCCATCTCCACCACCTTGCCCACCACCCATTTGACCCGCAGCACCGCCGCCTTGCGCGCCGCCGCCCATTTGTCCCGCAGCGCCGCCACCTTGCGCGCCACCACCCATCTGTCCCGCAGCACCGCCGCCTTGCGCACCGCCGCCCATTTGTCCCGCAGCGCCGCCACCTTGCGCGCCGCCGCCCATCGCACCTGCAGATCCGGTTTGGCCGCCGCCTGCGGCGCCGCCACCAGCTTGACCACCACCCATCGAACCAGCCGCACCGCCTTGGCTGCCGCTTGCGCCCGCAGAACCGCCGGAGCTACCGCCACCCCCGCCGCCGCTCGATCCTCTAAAGATGCTTTCATTTTGAGAACCGCCGGCAGAACCGCCCATGCCGCCATCAGACGGGTTGCCGCCAGATTCAGAACCGCCGCCGCCGCCGCTCGCGCCGCCGGTACTCGGCGACGGGATGCCTACGCTTGGCAATCCAGTGCCTGGCATACCGACCGAGACATTCGGACCGCCCTGCGAGCCGCCGCCCGCGGAGCCTCCTGCCTGCGCACCTCCGCCCGCCTCGGAGCCCCCGCCTTGCGATCCTCCACCGGCACTGCCACCCGCCTCGCCACCCTGCGAACCACCACCTTGAGCTCCGCCACCCTGCGATCCACCGCCTTGTGAGCCTCCCTGTGAACCAGCTTGAGAACCGCCTGAGCTACCCGAGCTCGCACCCGGATCGTTGCTGCCACCGCCACGCGACCCGGAGCTCGATCCTGGCAAACCCATGCTGCCGCCCGATTGAGCGCCACCGCGGGACGATGATGAAGACGGCATCGAAGCGCCGCCTTGCGATTGGCCGCCTGATGCTCCGCCGCCCGGTGAGGGCATGCTGGATGAGCTACCTCCGGAAGAGCCACCCCCGGAAGGCATGCTCGATGAGCTTCCGCCGGAACGACCGGAAGAGCCGCCACTGCTCCCAGAGCTACCTGAACTGCCGCCCGATGACGGCGGCGAACCCGATGGGCTGGGGATCGACGTAGAGGAGGACTGCTGCTCGGGGCAGCCACCCATCAAGAACGCAGCCGCTGTTCCGACCGCGATCAGCCTACCGAGCGAATGCAGTAGGCGCTTGTGAGATTCGATCTGCATCGTCACTCCTTCATCCCCGCCCGGCCCGAGTGCGGTCCCCTGACCGACTGTGCATCGCACACGCTGAACGGGCGCTGAGCGCATCGCCGGACAGTCGACATTCGATCCGTGCGCAGCGCCACAGGTTCAATCTGATCAACACACAGAAGGATGACGCCTCCTACTGCGGACGTGAGACCGCGGCGGTCTCCTCCGGTCCAGTACCGATTAGGAACGACTTCAATTGACCTGCCAACCGATCGCACGCCGTACTCTGCACCGGCGCAATCAAGGGTATTGGCGCAATCGCACCAATCATGACCGACGTACCTTTCACGTCAGTCGACAACGTACCGGCCGCGACGCCTTGCCGAAGATCCCACACGGTCGCTTCGTAATCCGAGCTCTTCTCCCACCAGCCCAATCCGAGACAGCCGGCCCCGCCCGGGCCCGCGGCGCACGCAATGCTGCCGCCGCCATCCGTCTTCTGGGTGATGCCGTCGATCCACACGATGTAACGAACGCCCATCTCACCGACTCGCTCGGAAACCCCAGGTCGAGACAGGAACGCAGAGAACCCCTGCGCGTTCGCGGGCGCCGTGCTCGGCTCCAACCAGGGATAGAGTGCGTCGATGAAGTGATGGTCCGCGTAAATTTGGAACGGACGATTCTTGAGGCTGCTGCGCGGCTCGAACTGCTTTCCTTCACGTTGCTTGTACGCTACGGACGCAGAGAACTCTTCGCCGACCAATTCACGTTCCAAGCAGTTCAGGAATTTCTCTTCTGTACCCGTACCTTCCAAGTGCGGCTTTGCCAGCAGCACGATTGCGTCGCTAGCGGAGATTTGCGTCGGCGCCTCACGTAATTCTTCGATCCGGGCGGTCATGCATCCGCTCAACATGCCAATGAGCGCGACAGGAAAAACGACACGCACGCACACAGCGGCGGCCCGTCGCGCGGCGACGAAGCTGACCGTACCAGACACTTGATACATGAACTTCTCCAGGAAGTGCGTTACGAGGGCGGGTCCGTCCTGAAGTTTCTTTCGCCAAGAAACGTGGCGATCCGAATCTTTTCGATCGAGTATACGCCAAGCATATGCAAGTCAATGCCGGTAAACGCGCAACTCAGGCGCATGTTTCAGACTCTACGCGCGCTCTTTGTGGTGAGCATCGTCTATTGGTTGCAGCTGTATCTAACGCCTCGGCGCAGCTCGCATCGGCTACCGTTGATTGTCATTTCACAAAACGCAACGCCACACCTGGAGGCTACTCGGAAGACCCGATATCGCGCGTTGCAGAACATCAGTTGGGGGAAAACCTTAAGAACGCTCTCGACGTGAGTGCTCATCTGATCTCAGAGAGTTCAACAGAGAAGTCTCAACATGGGAGTTCAACGCGTCGATTACAGCAACGAGAACTGTTTCGGCCCAGCGTTCGGCGGCGTGAAGAGCTCGCGATTGTGAGTGAATCGCGGCCCGCGATTAAGACCATACCGTACGCACCCGAGCTCGAAGCGCTTGCGCAGTAGCTCGGCGTACTCGCCTTCGCCGCGCTGACGCACGCTCCACCTCGAATCGTAATCACGCCCGCCGCGCATCGCCTGCATTCGCGACATGACGTGCTTCGCTTTGAGCGGCTCGTTCGCCTCGAGCCACTCGCGGAAGAGATTCTTCACCTCGTGAGGCAAGCGCAGCAGCACGTATCCCGCGGATGTCGCTCCCGCCCGAACGGAAGCTTCCAAGATGGCTTCCAGTTCGGAGTCGGTCAGCACGGGAATCACTGGCGCGACCATTACACCCACCGGAATTCCCGCTTCGCTCAGCTTGCGAATAGTTCGCAACCGCGCGGCTGGCGAGGCAGTCCGCGGCTCGAGGGTGCGCTTCATTTCGTTCGACAACGTCGTGACGCTGACGAAGACCTGCACAAGATTGTCGCGCGCCATCGGCGCGAGCAGATCGATGTCCCGTTCGACCATCGCACTCTTGGTGATGATGGAAAGCGGGTGATGAAAACGGGCGAGCACCTCGATGATGCTGCGTGTGACACGGTACTCGCGCTCGATCGGTTGATACGGATCCGTATTTGCACCGATCGTGATCGGCGAGCACGTGTAGCTCGGCGCAGCGAGCTCTCTTTCAAGAAGCGCTGCAGCGTCGGCCTTGTAGAAAAGACGCGTTTCGAAATCGAGCCCGGGTGAGAGATTCAGATACGCGTGCGACGGACGCGCGTAGCAGTAGATGCAGCCGTGCTCGCACCCGCGATACGGATTGATCGATTGATCGAACCCAATGTCCGGCGACCTATTACGCGCGATGATCGAGCGCGCCGGTTCGGGTTGAACGATGGTCTCGAGTGGGGGTAAAGGCTCATCGATCGTGCCCCACCCATCATCGATGACTTCCGAGCGCGTGTGCTCGAATCGGCCTTGCATATTCGAGACCGCACCGCGTCCAGTTCGCACCTCGGGCCGCATCGGATTGCTCATGGGCCCGATCGTACTGGATGGATATGCAGGGCGCTAGTGCGCTCACGCGCTAATGACAGAGTGACGATGTGACGAAGTCAGAACGGAGCGCCGGTGTGAGCTAAGCGGTTACAGGTGGCCCTACCGGGCCGCAATTCTGACTTCGTCGTTCCGTCACCTCGTCACCTCGTCACTCGTCACTTCCATCTCTAACAGGCTTCGGCAAATCGTCCATTTGCCATAGCACCGGAAACCAGCGAGTCCACAGTCCCGTGACCATCAACGTTGCAATACCTCCGATGACGACTGATCGCACCGTGCCCCACCATTTCGCAGTCAAACCGGACTCGAAGTCTCCGAGCTCATTGGAGGCACCGATGAACACCGCGCTCACCGCACTGACGCGCCCGCGAATACGATCGGGTGTTTGCAGCTGCACGAGCAGATGGCGCACGTACACGCTCACCATGTCTGCTGCGCCGAGAACGATCAGCGCCAATAGCGAGATCGCAAAGTTGGTGCTCAGGCCGAACACGATCGTCGCGACACCGAACATTCCGACGCCCCCGAACATCCACGGACCCACATGTCGAGTAACGGGCCACATCGCGAGCGCGAGCGCACAGAGTCCGGCGCCAATACCAGGCGCGGTGCGTAGCAGCCCGAGCCCGCTCGGACCCACCTGCAAGATGTCGCTTGCGTAGATCGGCAGCAATGCAGTCGCGCCGCCGAAGAGCACGGCAAAGAGATCGAGTGAGATGGCGCCGAGCACGACGGGCTTTGAACGCACGAATCGCAATCCAGACAACAATGCCTGCAAGCTCGGCGGCTCGCGCATCGAGGATCTATTCCTCGCCCCCGTATGCACACGCATCATCAAGACAGCCGCGAGCACGGCGAGCACCAGCACGGTCGAGTAGACAACGTGCGGCCCCGTTAGGTACAGAATGCCTCCAAGCGCTGGGCCCACCACGGTGGCGATTTGAAACACCGATGAATTCAAGGCCACCGCGCGCGTGAAGTCGTCTCGCGGAACGAGATTCGGCAACAGTGCCTGGCCGCTCGGCATCGAAAACGCTCGGGCGCCGCCCAGCAGCAGCATGGCCGCCAATACGGGCCATGCGATCTCGACCTCGATGATCGTAAAGCTCAGCAGCAATAGCGCGCACAACGCTTCGACTGCATAACACATCATCAGAATGCGGCGTCGATCGTAGTGATCGGCCGATTGCCCGGCAGGCAGGATCAGCAGAATGAATGGAATGAACTGCGATAACCCGATCAAGCCTAAGTCGAGCGGATCTCGCGTGATCGCATACATCTGCCAGCCGACGGCGACGATCTGCATCTGGGCAGCGAGCGTCGCGAGCAGGCGGGCGAGGAGAAAGCGGCGAAAATCGGCGTGCGCGAGTACGCGCAGCGCCGCGCGTCTGGAGGAGTTGGACATAGGATGGTGCGCATTGTCGCACCTTTGTACGCCGTGAGTGGCGCAGCTACGCGGTTCGCTTCATCTCTCGCGGCTGTGCCGGCGCGGGGAATCGCACCTCGACGATCGTGCCGGCTTCCGAGCGGATCTCGAGCTCGCCATGCAACTGCCGCACAAATGCCTCGATCAGCGAGCGGCCTAAACCGGTCGAATCGGTGCTCAAGTTCTCGGGATCGAAGCCCGAACCGTTATCGCGGATTCGCAGGAGCAACTGCTCCGGTGATTGTCGCTCGACTTGCACCACGATCTGCCCGTGCGCGCGATCCACGAACGCATGCTTATAGGCATTCGTGATTGCCTCGGTGACCAGCAAGCCCAGTGGGACCGCAAGCTCTGGACCGATCACTTCGCTGGGTGACTCCACGATGAGCTCGACGTTTCGACCGCGAGACAATCCGCCGCGACGCAGCTCGGCGCACAAGTCTTCCAAGAACCAATGTAGATCGATCTCTTGCAGACTTTCCGATTCATATAGACGACGGTGCAAGGTCGCGAGCGCATTGATGCGACTGCGGGCTTCCGCGAAAGCTTCCTCCGCGCGGGGATCGCGGATGCGCCTTGCGTGCAGGTTCAACAGGCTCATCACGAGCTGCAGATTGTTCTTCACGCGGTGATGAATCTCGCGCACCAAGATCTCCTTTTGATGCAGCGATTCGCGCAACTCGGTTTCGCGTGAGGAGATGAGATCGGCCATGCGTGAGAACGTCTCGCCGAGACTGCGGATCTCGGCGGGCGCAGCCGACACGCGTTCGGGCCGCACGCCGTGCCGACCTGAGGCATACGCCGATGTGATGCGCTCTAGATAAGTGATCCAACGCACGACGAGATGCTCGATGCCGAACCAGACCACCGCAATCGCAAGGGCCCACATGAGAAAGGGAGTCAGCACACCCCATGCGACTTGCAACGCGAGTGGTCCCACCGCCGTGAGCACCGGCGTTCCGAGAATGACGAAGATGCGTCCTTCGAGCAGCGGACTGATCGCATAGAGTCGCCATGTACCATCGATGGCGCGCGCGCGAAACGCACGTGCTTTGCCTTCGGAGGGCTTTGCAATATGCGAGGTGATGATCTCGCGCGAGGGCAGACGTGACTGCAGCGTAGCGCTCGGGTCGGTCGTCAACACCTCGCCTTTGCTATCGAGCAACGCGAGTGCGCTGTCATCACCGGGCGCTGCGTCTTTGTAGCGTGTCGTGAGCCAATCGAGACTCACGAACAACGCAACGGCCCCCGCTACGCCACCCTCGCTATCGAGCAGAGGTACGGCCGTGACGATTCCCCATCGGCCAAGCCATCTGCTGACCAGCAGATCGCTCACGGTGAACGCTGAACCGTTCTTGATCTCGATGAACCACGATCGATCGTCCACACGGACCGCATCGCGCATCGGGGCCGACGTGCACGTCATCATCCCGTCGAGATTTACGACTGCGGCGCCTTCGTATTGGCTGAGCCCGCCGATCGCGCGTTCGAGAGCGCGCCGGCACGCTCCGCCGGAGCCGGCTTGAACGTCCGGGTGTTGTGCAAGGCTCGTGAGGATCTCGCGCGAGGCGGCAATCATGCCGACTTCCTCGGACGCGGAAAGCTGCGCAGCTTGCGCAAGGCTCTGCTCGAGGATGCGCATGCTGTTGTTGAAGCTGTTGATCGCTTGCAGCACCGCGAGCGCGCCTGGCGCCAGCATCGCGATACCTACGATCAGCACCAAGCGCGGCCGCAAGCCAGCGTTGCGCCCGAACCATTCCCGAGGGGCTCCCGGCTTCAACGTCTTCAAGCAGGAGCCTCGCAGATCAGCTGGTACGTTCGGCGAGGTTCTCGGGTTCGCTCAGATTGGTGAGGACCGGCAGAGTGCCCGTGACTTGCGCTGCATCCTCGCCGAGCAGCTCGACGAGACGGTCGCGCGCGCGCGCAATGCGGCTCTTGATGGTGCCAACTGCTACTTGGCACACATCGGCCGCCTCTTCGTACGACAGACCAGTTGCGCATACGAGAATCAATGCCTCGCGCTGATCGGGCGGCAGATGCTGCAGGGCCCGGCTCAAGTCGCGCAGATGTAGCTTCGCATCGTGGTCCGGCGCAATCGCGACTTGAGCGGCGCAGATTCCATCTGGATCCTCGATCTCGAATTTCCGATGCCGCAGCTCGGAGTAATAGCAGTTGCGCAAGATCGTGAACAGCCAGGCCTTGAGATTGCTCCCCGACTGAAACTGTTCGCGGTTGGTCCAAGCCTTGAGCACCGTATCTTGCACGAGGTCATCGGCGCGCGCGGGATCGCCGCACAGCGAACGACCGAAAGCACGCAGCGCGGGCAAGAGCGCGGTCACCTGTTCCAGGAATTTGTCTTGAACGATCATGAGTTGCTCCGGGCGAGACTCCGTTAGGAGCCCCGCTCCTTCTCTTCGAGCTTGCGGAGCAGCGCCTTGAACTCGTCCGGCACAGGCTCGTCCATGACTTCGGTGAACATGCGCCGTAGGCGGTTGCTCAGCCAGTCGGGCACCTGCTCCGACGGATTAGCAGCCGCAGCTTCGGGCTCCCCTGGCGTGATTTTTTCACTCATGACCATGGCTTGATTAAACCCACGACGACGCTAGTGCCGCCATGCACAAAGGCAACTCGGGTGTGATTGAGTCCTCCCGAACGCCCCACTATTGAAAAAGTTCCATGTGACGCGGAACCTTTCACCCCTTTCGTACATAGTAATACCGCAATTACTCGCGCGCGCAACGCTGCGCTATAAAGAACCCTTTAGGAGTCCCTATGGCTTTGTCTCACGCCATCGCCGAGCATTTACCCTATTTGCGCCGTTACGCCCGGGCGTTGTGCGGCTCTCAGAAGAGCGGTGATGCTTATGTGAGGGCTTGCTTGGAGGCAATCGTCGCAGATACCTCGGTGCTGGATCCTACTGCCTCGCCGCGCGTCGGTTTGTACCGCCTGTTTCACACGCTTTGGTCGACGACCGATGTAGAGGCTCGCGGTCTTGCGAGCTCCGGCAATCCGGCGAGTGTCGAGAAACGACTCGGTCAACTCACACCCTCTCATCGCCAAGCCCTGTTGCTCACGGCGATGGAAGGATTCAACGTGACGGACACCGCCCGAATTCTCGGGGTGCCCGAAGATCAGGTAAAAGGCATGGTCGGGCAGGCCGTGCGCGAGATCTCGCTGCAGCCAAGCACGAAGGTCCTCATCATCGAGGACGAACCAATCATCTCGCTCGATCTGCAGAGCATCGTCAGAGAGATGGGTCACTCGGTTGCGGCTATCGCTACCACTCGCGATGAGGCGGTCCGGGCCGCACGTCGCACTGAACCAGGCCTCGTGTTAGCGGACATCAAATTGGCGGATGGCAGCTCGGGAATCGATGCCGTGCGGCAGATCTTGAGTGAAGTGCAGGTACCGATCGTATTCATCACCGCATACCCGGAACGCTTGCTGACCGGAGAGCGACCTGAACCCACGTTTCTGGTGACGAAGCCTTTCGTGCCGGAAACGGTTCGCGTCGCGGTGAGCCAGGCCCTGCTGTTCACGTAACGCTTTCTGAAGTCACTCGTAGACGATGCCGCGTCAGGTGCGCGGCACGTCTGCGCTCTCGCCGACCCGATTAGACTGGAGGCCGCCCTCTCAGTGCGCCTGCAACCAGAGCGACGAGCGTTAAGACCAAGAAGATGAAGAACAGGATCTTGGCGACGCTGGCGGCCACGCCTGCCACACTCGTAAAGCCCAGCACTGCCGCGATGATCGCGACGACGAAAAAGGTGAGAGCCCACGACAGCATACGAATCCTCCTCGATAACCCAACGCCGCAGCTCGTGCCGCCGCGCTTCCTTTTCTGGTGATGCAACGCGCCACTGTAGCGCCAGTTCCGAATTTCACGATGTTCATCTCTCGTCTAGGCGAGTCGATGCCGCTTCACTCGGAACTCGACGGGCTGTGTGCACGTTTGTCTGACGACCACCCACTTTCGAGGTAGAGATGAGCAAACAGCACATTTGGATTGGCCTCGTTTCCGCCGCCCTGTTGACGGGGCTCAGCGGATGCGAACGCGAAGGGCCGCTCGAGCGAGCGGGAGAGGAAGTAGATGAGGCCGTGGACACGATCCGAGACGGAGAGGAGTCGACGGGCAACAAGGTCGACGATGCAGTCGATGAGATGCGCGAAGGCGCAAACGATGCGGCCGACGAGGTCCGCAACGATTGATGCACGTGATCTTTGGCTAGAGGAGTAGAATCACACGACCCCGGCCGGCACACGAATACGAACCTCGCCGTCCCGGGGCTCGTTATGCGCCCCACATCATCCGCCTTCAAACATACGCGCTGCGTTTCCGCCTTCGTCCTGACTCTAGTCGGCTTCGTGCCCCTCGCGTACGCGCTCGATGAAGCCGAGGTCAAAGCGTTAGAGGCTCGCTGCGAGGCCGCGCGCGAAGAGAGGCTCAAGCCTCTGCGCGACGCTGAGATTGCGAAGTGCAAGGCCGATAAGCGCAGCGACCCCCAGTATTGCGAACGGTTCTGGAGCGACTACGGCAATGCCGTGCGTGCACCGAACGGTCGGATGCAACCGCGGATGTTCGACGATCTCCCCGAATGCATCGCCGCCCAAGAGGCCAGGCGCGAATTGCGGCTTGGTTCGGGCTGATTGGCGGCGACCGCCTCAGCGGTAGGTTAACCGTATAGCGGAGGCTGCTCGAAGATCGAACAGCCCCCTCCTCGAAACTACTGAGGAATGCGGACGATGCTTGCGCGAGTGGTCTTCTTCTTGTTCGAGCGTCGCGCCGCTTTCTTCTTCGCGCTCTTCTTCGCCGTCTTCTTATTGCTGCCCTTCTTAGTGCTCTTCTTCTTTCGTGTTGCCATGGGTTAGTCCCTCGTTTTTAGGCATATAGTGCCAATTTCATTATTACACGGTCGGCTGTTGCTGATGCATCATTGCCGCGCATGAGCGACCCCGTGACAGTCGAGGAACTCGTGAAGAGAGCCCAGGCGCTCAGCCCGGCAGAGCGCATCGGCTTCATTCGCAAGATGTGCGAGTCGGATGAGTGGCTCATGTCGCGAGCGCTCGAGGTGCTCGAACACCCCGATAAACAAACACGCTCCTGGCACACCGTTTCTGACGATGCCGACTTGGACATCGCAGGCGACACCGCTCTCGCCGGACAACGGCTCGGCCCGTATCGATTCGTTCGCAAGCTCGGCTCCGGTGGGATGGGAGACGTCTGGCTCGCGGAGCGAGCCGATGAGGAATATGAGCAGCGCGTCGCGATCAAGCTCGTACGTGCCGGCGTGCTCTCTGGCCAAGTGCACAGCCGATTGCGCATGGAGCGGCAGATCCTGGCCTCCCTGCAGCATCCTCATATCGCACGCCTGCTGGATGGCGGCCGCGCCTCGGACGGAACACCGTACCTAGTGCTCGAATACATCGACGGTGAGCCGATCGATGTGTATTGCGACCGGCGTCGACTGCGCCTCGATGCGCGCATTCGGCTGTTTCAGCAGGTCTGCGCGACAGTGCACTACGCGCACCAGAACCTCGTCGTGCATCGCGATCTCAAACCCAACAACATCCTGATCACGCAAGACGGTGAGCCAAAACTGCTCGACTTCGGTATCGCCAAGCTCCTGGACACGCGGCAAAACGCGAGCACGCTTGCGGTCACCCATTTTGGCTATCGCGTGATGACGCCGACGCACGCGAGCCCCGAGCAAATTCGCGGCGAGACGATTACGACCGCGAGCGATATCTATGTGCTCGGCCTCTTGCTCTACGAATTGCTTGCCGGTCGCAAGCCCTTCGACTTCGCTGGCAGCACATTGAGCGACATGGAGCGCCTCGTCTCGGAGCAAGATCCCCAGCTTCCGAGCGCAATGCTGTCACAAACACTGCGCGCCTCTCCGGAGCTCCTCGATGATATCGCTGCGTGTCGCTCGACGACGCCCGCGAGATTGCAGAAGGACCTGCGTGGCGATCTAGACAATATCGTCATGCTCGCGATGCGCAAGGATCCAGCGCGCCGTTATGGCTCCGCGGAACAGCTTGCGAGCGATCTGGAGCGGCATCTGCAAGGCATGCCGGTGATCGCCACCTCCGATACCTGGACTTATCGAGCAGGCAAGTTCATCCGACGTCACACGCTGCCCGTCGTTGTCGCGAGCGCCGCCGTCGCAACGCTCGCCACGTTCGCCACGATCACCTACCTGCAGGCACAACGAATCGCGCAGGAGCGCGACACAGCGCAAGCCGAGCGTACGCGCGCCGAGCAAGTCTCCTCCTTCCTCGTCGAGCTATTCGAGCTTTCTGATCCATCCAAGAGTCGCGGCAATCAAGTCACTGCGCGCGAGCTGCTCGATGTGGGCGCCCGGCGCGTAAGCACGGGGCTTACCGATCAACCGGATACTCGAGCGACCCTGCTCGAGACGATCGGCCGTGTGTACAAGAGCTTGGGTTTGTATCCCGATTCAGTTGCGATCCTCGAGGACGCGCTTGCCTCGCGAGTCGCGATCTACGGGCCAGAGCACTTGCAGGTCGCGATAGCGAAGGTTGCGCTTGGCGATGCCCTACTCGAACAAGGCGCGCTCGAGCGCGCGCAAGAGTTGCTCGACGAAGGCTTGGCAATGCAACGAAAGCTTGCGGGTCTCACAGCCTTGGAGACGGGACCGACTCTTTCGAGTCGAGCGAAGCTCGCGCAGCGACGAGGCGAATTGAACGATGCCGAAGCGTTGTTTCAAGAGAGCATCGAGATCTATCGGGCTCATGGGCAAGAGCGCACGGCGGCAGCAGCCTCCGTCATCAACGAGCTCGCCAATCTGCACTCGTACCGCGGCAACTATGCCGAAGCCGGACGTCTCTATCGCACGGCACTCGCTATCGATCGCGATGTTCTGGGCCGCGACCATCCTCAAGTGGCGATGCATCTGCACAACCTCGCCGTGATGACCCACATGCTTGGAGATCTCAGCCAAGCAGAGCCGCTGTACGAGGAATCGACCACATTACTGCGAAAGATTTTGGGCGAGACCCATCCAGAGACGCTGGACGCGCTCAGTAACTACGGACGCTTTCTGCATCGCAAGGGCGACTTGCAGCGCGCGGAAGCCGTGTTAGTCGGGGCCGTCCAGGCGAACCGGGCCGCGCGGGGCGAATCGCACTCGTATGTCGGGCATGATCTCGTGAGCCTCGCGATCGTCCGGATCGACAAGGGCGAATACGATGCGGCGCAACGCGATCTCGAATCGGCGCTCGCGATCTTTCGACAGGCCTTGCCTGCCGAACACCCCTACGTCGCCTCGGCGCTCGCACACATCGGGCGTACGCAATTGGAACGCGGAGACTTCAGGAGCGCAGAACGGACGCTGCGCGATGCGATCGACATGGCCGTCAAGTTCTTGCCCGCAGACAGCGCGCAGGTCGCGAGCGCACGCAGCTCGCTCGGTCGTGTCCTGCTTGCGACGGGGCGCACGGGCGAAGCCGAGCCGCACCTGCGACACAGTTTGCCGATCCTGGAAAAATCGCAAGGAGCGCATGCCTCGATCACGAGTCGAACGCGAGAGGCATTGGCGCGCATCGGCGCGCCCTAACCTACTTCTTGACGCCGTTGCCCAAGAACATTCGGTATGCCGGATTGTCCGTCTCTTCCGCATACACGTACTTCAGCTCGCGCACATGAAGATCGAAATCGACATTATCCTGCGGTGGAATCTGAATGCCTGCGAGCACGCGCCCATAATCGGATCCGTGATTGCGATAATGGAACAACGTAATGTTCCACTGCGTGCCGATCGCGTGCAGGAACTTGAGCAATGCGCCGGGTCGTTCTGGGAATTCGAATCGGAACAAGCGCTCGTTGTCTAAGCCCTGCGAGTGTCCGCCCACCATATAGCGCACGTGCAGCTTCGCCATCTCGTTGTCGCTCATGTCGACCACCGGGTAGCCAGCTTGCTTGAGCGCCGCGATGACAGCCTCTTTCTCTTTGCGTCCTTCCGAGAGCGCGAGTCCCACGAAAAGCTGTGCCGAAGCTGCGTTGTTGAAGCGGTAGTTGAACTCGGTGACGCCGCGTCGCCCGAGCACTTCGCAAAATTTCAAGAAGCTGCCCTTCTGCTCGGGTATTTCGACAGCGATGAGCGCCTCGCGTTGACCGCCGATGTCCGCGCGCTCTGCGATATGCCGTAAGCGATCGAAATTGACGTTGGCTCCGCAATTGACCGCAATGAACGTTTTGTTGCGGCATTGCTCGCGGGCGATGTAGCGCTTGATGCCTGCGACCGAGAGCGCGCCGGCAGGCTCCACGATTGTGCGGTTGTCCTCGAAGATGTCTTGGATCGCCGCGCAGATCTCGTCCGTGCTCACCGTGATGACTTCGTCCACGTACTGACGCGCGAGACGGAATGTTTCCTCGCCCACCCGCCGCACGGCGACGCCGTCGGCGAAGATCCCGACGCGATCGAGCGTCACCCGGCTGCCCTTCTGAAGCGATCGATACATCGCATCGGAATCGTCAGGTTCGACGCCGATGATGCGAATCTTTGGGAACAGATACTTCACGTACGCGCTGATACCGGCGATCAGCCCGCCACCGCCAACCGCGATGAAGATCGCGTCGATCTCATCGCCTGAATACTGTCGAAGGATCTCCATTCCAATCGTTCCCTGCCCAGCGATCACATCCGGATCGTCGAACGGATGTATGAAAGTCAGCTGGCGATCTCTCGCAAGCGTCAACGCGTGCTCATACGCCTGATCGTAATCGTCTCCATGTAGAACAGCTTCGCCGCCAAGATCGATGACCGCCTGCACTTTGATGCGCGGCGTGGTTTGAGGCATCACGATGGTCGCCGGAATTCCCCGACGCTTGGCCGCGAGCGCGACTCCTTGTGCGTGATTGCCGGCGGATGCGCAGATCACGCCGCGCTGGGCCGCGGTGTCCGACAAGTGCGCGATCTTGTTGTACGCACCTCGAAGCTTGAACGAAAAGACAGCTTGGAGGTCCTCGCGCTTGAACAGCACGTGATTGCCGATGCGCCGGCTCAATCGCGGAGCGGCTTCGAGAGGAGACTCGATCGCGACGTCGTAGACGCGCGCCTTGAGGATGCGTTCCAAGTAATCGTGAGACATCGATGGATAGGCTTATTTGCCCGTTTCGTAGTAACGCTACGGTAGCAGGAATGCGGTCTCAGGTCTTGCAGCGCCATCGTCGCGAGCACCGGTTGGCACACGATGCGCCGCCTGTCGGCGATGACAACCCGCCCGAGCAGCGATGCAACCTGCGATAATCCCGGGTCAATGACCGCCGAGAAACCTGCGTCCTGTTCTATGCCCGATTCCTTGACCCGCCGCGACGTCCTGACTGCCGCCGCTGGCGTCGCCTCCCTGACCTCAACCGCAAGCCTCGCTCAGAACGGCACGATTCCGTCATCGTCGCGCGAGCTGTGGCAATGGGTTCGAACTCAACCTGTTCTCGAGCCACAGCTCGCTTACCTCGACGTTGCGAGCGCGGGGCCGACAGTGCGGGCCGCCATGGCGTCCGAATACCGCGCGCGTGAAGCACAGAGCTTCGGTCTCGCAACGACGCGCGCGCCTGGCTATTGGTCCACGGAAACGACCCGACTTGCGACCCGCTTCAGTGCATTCTTGGGATGCGATGCCGAAGAGATCTGCTTCACGCGCGGTGCGGGCGAAGCACTCAGTTTCGTTGCAGGTGGGCTGGATCTCAATGCAGGTGATGAGATCTTGACGACATCGCGAGAACATCCTTCCGCTCTCACACCTTGGTTGGTGATGGCGCGCCGCCGCGGCGTCATCATCAAACAGATCGACCTGCCCGCACCTCTGAACGGTCCCGAACAAGCGCTGGGACTGTTTGCAGGCGCGACGACTGAACGCACGAAAATGTTCGCGTTCTCGCATGTTCAGTATTCGGACGGGGCGCTTCTGCCGGTCGCAGACTTGTGTCAGTTCGCCAAGCAAAGAAACATCGCGACCGTCGTGGATGGAGCGCAGGCAGTCGGCATGCTCGATTTCCAACTGCGCGATCTCGGCTGCGATTTCTATGCCGGGTCGTTCCACAAATGGCTCGCCGGATCGCACGGCACGGGCTTCTTGTACGTGCGTCGCGAGATGCTCGATCGCCTCTGGCCAATCGAACCGCGAGGGCTCGATGCCTCGCCTCCCATCTTCGTGCCGACGCAATCGATCGGCCATGAGGATGTGCCGGCGGCGTTGCACAAATTGGGCAACAGCGTGCCGACGCTGTGGCCAGCTTTGCGCGGTGTGGAATCCGCGCTTGAATTTCAGCAGCAGATTGGACGCAGCAAGATCGAAGCGCGCATTCGTGAGCTGGCAATCTATGCGCGATTGCGACTGCAGCAGTTGAGTAACGCAGAGCTTTTGACGCCTGCACGGCCGGGACTGTGGGCGGGAATTCTCACCCTGCGATCGTCGAAGCACTCCGGCGCGGACCTGGCAAGTTCGCTCGCGAAAGGTCATCGGGTGTTCGTGCGCGGCCTCGAGTGGCCTGGATCCGAGCTTGGCGCCGTGCGCATATCGCTGCACATCTTCAACTCGCACGATGAAGTCGAGAAGCTCCTCCAAGGTTTGGATCGCGCACTGAAGCTCTGATGAACCTGACGCAACTGTTGTTGACGGGATCGTTGAGCGGGCTCATCAGCGTGCTTACGCACTCTGCGCTGTGGGGCGCGGTCGCCATGTGGCGCGGCTCGCAGCCGGTCAAGAACGCGGAGCCGCCGATCTCGGAGGCGCTCCTGCACATGATTGCGGGAATCGCGCTCGCGTTCTTGTTCTGGCTAAGTTGGGGACTCGCCGCGCTCACCGACGGCCGCTGGTGGATGCGAGGTCTCGCGTTCGGTGCCCTATGCTGGGCCGCACTCGCCTTCCCGCCGGTCGCAAGTCTGGTGCTCGCACGAACGCTCGATGTTCGGTCGGGTGTACTGGTGACATCCCGATGGGCCACGACTGCCCTAGGTGTCGGGCTCGCGTGCGCGTGGACGTGGCACAGGGGAGTCTGACGGAAGGGGGATAGGGGATCGGGGATAGGGGATAGGGGATAGTCAGAGCGCTACCGCGCGCTTCGAAGCAGGGGTTTGCGTTCTCTGACCCTATCCCCGGTCCGCTTTCTCCTTCTCTCGCTAGCGATCGAGGAATTCGCGCGCGATCGAGGCGAATCGACTCGGCGCGGCGCTCAAGAAACCTTGGCCATAATCGGACAGGTCGAGCAGCGAACCATTCGAGAGCGCGCCGCGCACACGCGGAGCCTGCTCCCAGAACTCGTCTTTGAGCCGCAGCACGAGCGTGGGTTGCTTTACGAGCGGCAGTCGCTCGCTCGGCGCGTAATCCAACGCGGCTGCGAGTGCCTTGACGCCATGCAGGCCGGAACGCAGGCGATCGCCGAACTCTTCCGCCAAAGCGGTCGTCGGCACACCCGGGCCGCGACGCTCGAGCGTACGACGCCATTCCTCGATGACATCGCTGCCGTCTTCGCGGCTACCGAGCGCAGTGGGATTCTGCAGTAACGTGACTCGATCCTGGGCGCTGTACGATGGCACGCCCCAAAGCATGACGCGGCGGATCTGTTGAGGACGAGCGATCGCAAGCTCGGCTGCGATCGCGGCGCCAAGCTGATATCCGAACACATCGACCTGACGCAGGCGCAGCCCGTCGACGAAATCGCCAATCGCTCCCGCCAGGTCGGCTACATTCGCTCTGCTACCGGCCGGATCGGAACTGCCATGGCCAGGAAGATCCGGAGCATAGATGCTGCGATCGTTCCCGAGCTCCTTCAGCATCGGACCGAACAGGCGACCCGATCCGCCGCTGTGGTGCAGACAGACGATCGGCGTGCGTTCGTCGAAGCCGCCGCCTGATGGGTAAGCGGTCCACAGATGGATCTGCCCGCAACGCGATTCGGCGTACGAGCGACGAACGTGAATGACGGCCGGTTGGGGAAGCGGAAGACGATTGCGATGCTTGGCGTGAATCACTGAATACCTCATGGCGGAGCGCTCGTTCAGTGTCAACTCGCGAAGCGATACGAAGCTGACATATCCTGAACGAAACAGGACCGTTCGATCGTGAGGCGCAGAGTGTACGTGCGGCTTGTGGTCGAGAAATGGACCCACTTCTCAGCTTACGCAGTGCGCTGCAGCGAGCGAAGTGAAAACGACGACACCTCTCGAGGATCGATCATGACATTTACTCACATGAGAACGACACGTGCGCAAATCGTCGCATTACTGTTGTGTCTTGCGAGTGCGAGCGCGACCGCGCAAGACCAGCCTTACTCAGCGGAGGCGATGTGGGGTCTGAAGCGTTTGGGCGATCCTGCGATTTCGCCCGATGGCCGGGTTGCGGTCGTCCCCGTAACGAGTTACGACATCCCAGAAAACAAAGCGAATACCGATTTGTGGCTCGTACCCACGAAGCCCGGACGCGCACGGCAGCTCACGAGCGGCGATGCAAGCGACAACTCTCCCGCGTGGAGCCCGGACGGTCAGCTCATCGCATTCGTCTCGAAGCGCAATGAAGACGAACAGGCGCAGCTTTATGTCATTCCCGTGGACGGCGGCGAGGCGCGACGAATCACGAATGTGCCCACGGGCGTGATCGCACCCAAATGGTTTCCGGATTCGAAGCGCATCGCGTTCTTGTCGCAGGTGTGGCCGGATCTCAAGACTTGGAAAGAAATGGAAACGCGCATGAACGAGCGCGCGGAGCCGAAGATGTCCGCACAAGTGTGGGACAAGCCGCGGATCGCACACTGGGACCGCTTTTTGGATGAGCGCGAGACGCATGTGTACTCGGTGAGCATCTCAGGCGGTGAACCGACGGCGCTAACCATCGGCTCGGGATTAGCGCTAGACGTCGCGGAGCCCGATACGAGCGCTTATGACATCTCGCCCGATGGCACCGAGCTCGCGGTCGCAGCGGACGTCGATCAGAGCGGCATCGATCCCAACTTCGACGTCTTCGTCATGCCCATCGATGGGGGAACGCCCACCAACCTCACTCAAGACAATTCCGCCGACGACTTCTCGCCTTTGTACAGTCCAGACGGACGGATGCTCGCCTTTCGAAGGCAAGTCATCAAAGGGTTCTATGCCGACCGAGCGCGGTTGATGTTGTTCGACCGACGGAGTCGAAGCACACGTGGACTCACCGATGAGTGGGATCGCTCTGCAGATGGCCTCGTCTGGTCGCCAAGCTCCGATGCGTTGTTCGGCTCCATCGACGATGCCGGCACGCGGCGCATCTATCGCTTCGACATCTCAGGCGACACACCTCGCGCAATCACACGCGATCCGAGCTTCAGCTCTCTAGCCGTCGCGGGTAGCGGACCTGTGATCGTCGGATTGCGGCAGAGCTTCGTTGAGCCGCCCACGCTCGTCAGCATCATCGCGCGCAACGGCACGGCGACGAAGCTCACTGACTTCAACGACGCAGCGCTCGCCAATCTGACGCGGGGCCGTTACGAACGCGTCACGTATAAAGGCGCCAATGGCGATGACGTTCAGATGTGGATCGTCTATCCGCCGAACTTCACGCCCGACAAGAAGTGGCCGCTATATCTGTTGCTGCACGGCGGTCCGCACAACGCAATGACCGATGGGTATCAGTGGCGATGGAACGCGCAGGTATTCGCGAACTGGGGCTACGTCACGGCGTGGCATAACTTCCACGGTTCGAGCGGCTTCGGCCATGAGTGGACCGACTCGATCACGAAAGAATGGGGCGAGCTGCCGTACCAGGACACCATCAAGGCCGCCGAATGGTTCGCGGCACAGCCGTGGATCGATGCCGATCGCATGGCTGCGGGTGGCGGCAGCTACGGTGGCTATCTCGCAAGCTACCTGTTGGGTCGCGAGCATCCGTTCAAGACGCTCGTTGCGCATGCCGCCGTCTATAATTCGTATACCCAATACGCGAGCGACTACGGAGCCGAGAAAAAACGTTACGGAGAATTTTGGGAAGACTTCGAGCGGTTCGAGCGCAACTCCCCGCACATGAGCGCAGGCAACTTCCGCACGCCGACGCTCGTGATCCATGGACAGAAGGATCTGCGCGTCCCCGTTAACCACGGCATCGAGTTGTTCAACACGTTGCAGGTGCGCGGCGTACCGAGCAAATTCGTGTACTTCCCCGACGAGAACCACTGGGTGCTTAAGCCACAGAACTCGCTCTTCTGGTACGAGACGAAGCGTCAGTGGCTGGAGAAATATGTCACGCCAGGCGCAAGTGCCGCCGCACCCGAGATGAGCCTGTCGGAACCGCAACCAGAGGTCAGCTCCGGCGGCGAGTAGCCATGTCGTCGGGCTCGACCAACGTGTAAAGTCGGCTTACGAACTTTGCGCGGGGAAGAGCATGAATCGGCGGGAAGCACTGCAAGCGACCGCAGCGATGGTTCTGGCATCGCTCGCAGGTAGAGTCGCATTTGGAGCTGCGAAGCCGATGCGCATCCTCATCTTAGGTGGAACGGGCTTCATCGGCCCTCACCTCGTGGAGGCGTGTCGCAAACGAGGGCACACGCTCACATTGTTCAATCGAGGCAAGCGCAATGCCTCTTTATTTCCAGAAATCGAAACAAGACTTGGCGATCGCAACGGACAGCTCGATTCGCTCAAAGAGGGCGAGTGGGACGTTGCGATCGACAACTCCGGCTACGTGCCTCGACACGTTCGTCTATCTGCCGAGCTGCTTGAACCGCGCGTGCGTCGATACATGTTCGTCTCCAGTATCTCCGCGTACGCCGATCTCGCATCGCCCGGCATCGATGAGGACTACCCCACTGCGAAGCTCTCCGACCCGTCGGTTGAAGAGATCAACGGAGAAACCTACGGCGGCTTGAAAGCGTTGTGCGAGCAGGCAGTGGAGAACATCTACGGCAAGCGTGCGACGATCATTCGACCGACCTACATCGTGGGACCAGGCGATCCCACCGATCGCTTTACATATTGGCCGGTGCGCGTGGCGCGCGGCGGGAAGATGCTTGCTCCAGGCACTCCCACCGATCCGGTTCAGTTCATCGATGCGCGCGATCTGGCGGACTTCATGACGCGATGCGCTGAAGAAGGCATCGCTGGACGATTCAACGCATGCAACCGCCCTCGCGAGGTATCGATCGGTGCATTGCTCGACACGGCAAAGAAAGTCTCCAAGTCGGATGCGCAATTCCTGTGGGCAAACGAGGAATTCCTCGCGGTGAACAAGGCGCTGGAGAGTGGCGAGATCCCAATCTGGCCGCCCACTGAGGGTCCCTATGCAGGCGCTGCGCTCGTGAATCCGGCACGCGCGATTGCAGCAGGCTTGCGGTTTACGACGACCGAGAAGACAGTGGCGGATACGCTCGCGTGGCACAAGACACGCCCCGCCGAGCAGCAGCAGAAATTGCGCGCGGGGCTGAGTCCCGAGCGCGAAGCGGAGCTTCTGGCGAAACTCGAGAAGACTGGCGCGTGAGACTCGCCGAAAAGGAGAGGCCGATGAACACCTCAAGCAAACTAAGCGTGCGTACCGCGATCGTGAGAGCACTGCTCGCCTCGTCGGCGCTGCTCCTTGCGGCGTGTCAGCAAAGCGAACCGTCGCAAACCGCGGCTGCGCCAGTCACTGAACAAAGTCAGTCGCACTCAAATGCGATGGAGTGGGCACGAGGAGCGCTGGAGCGCAACCCTCAGATCGAAGTCGTCGCGTCGGACAACCAAGCTCAGGTATTCACGGTGCGCGATCGACAAACCGGCGCCGTACAGGCCGTCAAGCTGGATGAGCTCGCGGCAGCACCTGTTATGCAACTCTCACAGCGTTCCATAGCGACGCAATCCGCAGGCGAGTCGATGGCGGCTGCGCAGTCCTTGCTTTCATCAAGCGCAGGCGCACAGAGCGAGCCGGTGTCACAGGCACAGAGCCAACCAGTGGAGACTCCCAGCGCTCGAGCTCATCCAGAGCAATCCACGAGCTCGGACTCTCAGACGACGCCGGGTTACACGATCGAGCGCAGCGCTGGGCAAGTGCGCGTAAGTGGTCCGGGCGTGAGCATCGTGAGCTCGGGAGGGTCGAATCAGGCACACGAAGGCGTTTCACACAGCAATGCGGTAGAGCCGATCATCTGCGAAGGCAAACGCATGATTCACCTGGACGGGCGTCAGATTTTCGTGGACGGCAATGCAATCACCGTGCGCGGTGGCTGCGAGCTCTATGTGACGAATAGCCGCGTCATCGCTACAGGAACAGGCATCGTCGTGCAAGACGGCACGGTGCACATCTCCAATAGTCACATCGAAGGTCAGGACGGATCCTTCGACGCCAACGATCAAGCGAAGCTTTTCGTGCGCGCGTCGACCTTTCAAGGCATCCCGCGTCGATCCGATGCAGCGGTCGTACAGGATCAGGGCGGGAATCGCTGGCGCTGACTTGGAGTGACGTAATGACGATGTGACGAAGTCAGAACGTCATCACGGCGATCCAAGCGTCGTCGTACGCATCACTCACGGTCAGACGGCAAAGGGCCTAATGGTTCGGCGTCTTTCAAGTCGAAGATCTCAACGCCGCGCGAATGCTTGAACATCCGCTTGCCCAGATCGGGGAAGTCGGCGATGTCGATCTCGCGATTCTCTCCGCCCATTAGATAAACCAAATCCTCCTCGAACGGGTTGCGCAGATGGTGCGCGACGCCCGGTGTCGGAAAGGCCATGAAATCCCCGGCACCGACTTCGTACTCGCTATCGTCGATGCGCGCCACGCCACGGCCGGAAAGGATGTAGATCCATTCCTCTTCGTTCCAGTGCGAGTGGTACACGAATGACTCCTTGCCTGGCGCCATGCGCGCAATGCTCACGCCGGTGCGCCTGAGGCCCGTGGCTTTCGCAAGCTGATAACCCGTGAGCTCCGAGCGTGGATTCCAAGGATGCGAGAACGTCTGCGAACGCGCCGCGATATCGGCGGCGCGCAGCAGGTAGAGGTTGGGACGGTCGGACATCGTGTGACTCTAGAAGCGGTTAGCGGTTAGCGGTTAGCGGTTAGCGGTTAGTATCACGCGGTCGCAGGGGTCGGCAACGTCTACCCAGGGGCGAAAGCCAACAGCTGCGGCACGCACGCGTGTCGGATGCGAGGCATTGCTAGACTAACCGCTAACCGCTAACCGCTAACCGCTAACCGCTACAAAGAGTGAATAAGCGCCGGCTCATCGGTCTCATCGTGCTCACGCTCTTTGCGACCTGGCTCGCATTGCGCGGTTGCGTGCGCGAGCCTGAGCCCCCTCCACCGCCGCCAGAACCCACGCGCGAGGCGTTCCACGCCGCAAGAGCTCTACGCGCGAGCGTCAGCGTCGGGAGCGCGGCGGAATCCGAAGGCAGCGAGTTCGCGTGGCTCGATCGCGAGCTGCGCCACTTGTTGTTGCGGGGACAGATGCGCCTCGCCATGCCTGCCTCTGCCGCGTCCGCATTCGAGTTGCGTGTCGCTCTCACCGAGGACGGGAAAGAAGCGCAGCTACAGCTCATCGCCCCCGATGGTGTAGTCGAACGCGAGCAATCGATTTCCTTAGGCGCAAGTCGCTTGGAAGCCGCGCAGGCGCTCGCGAGCACGTTGCCTGCGTTTCTGGATGCATCGCACGCATCCGCGGAGTGGAGCTCCTTCATAGGCACACAGGACCAACGCGCTTATGACACCTATATCAGGGCCGCGAACGAGTTGCTCGGAGCCAGCTCTCAGGGCCTGACTCGACCCACGGCCTCACGCACACGGACTCGAACGGTAGAGCGACTGGAATCGCTCACGCGAGCGCAGCCGAAGTATGCGCGCGCGTGGGCGGTGCTCGCGATTGCGTATCTCAGCATGGGCGGTGAGGATGTAGTTTCGCTCACCGATCTCGCAGAGTCGGCGGCTGAACGCGCACTGCTCCTCGACGATGCGCTCGCCGAGGCACACGCCGCCCTCGGCATCGTGGACTTGCGTCGCAACGAATGGATAGCGGCAGAAGAGCGCCTCGGCCGAGCACTTACGCTGGATGCGGATCTCGCGAGCGCCGCGGAGGGTCTTGCATGCCTTTATGCGGATTCGGGGCACGTGAAGCGAAGCCTGCGTCACGCGGAGTCGGCGGTCGCGCTTCAACCTCGTAATGCCGGCGCCAACGAATGCTTGACATACGCGAGGATCGCGAGCGGTGCGGATATTTTTGCAGAGGAATTCGTTCCCATCTCTTCTATCGCTCGCGTGCAAGCGCTCGCTGCTTTTCTCCAGGGCGACACGCGCGGCGCCGAGCGGCTGCTGCGCAGAACGATCCCGCGTGCGGAGTTCGAGATTTGGGCCGCACCCACTTTGCAAGCTGCGTCGAATCGTCGTCTGATTCCGGAAGCATTGAAGGCGATCACGCAGGCGGCCAACAATGGATACATCGATGCTTCCACGGAGATCCTCTGCGGCGCGGCGCTCAAGCAACCTGAGTTCGTCTTCAACCGCATCGCACGCCTTGCGCGCGAGGACTCTTCTACGCCACTGCGCGTCTTCTGGCTTCCAAACGCCGACTTCTTGCGTAAGCACCCACGCTTCGAGGAAGCGATGGGAGATGCGGGACTGTTCGCGTTCTGGCACAGCAGCGGTCCTCCGGATATCTGCACGCGCGAGCCCGGTGTATACGGTTGCAACGTGAAGGGAAACGTAGTCGAGCCGCGCGGGTAGCGCGCGAGACACATCATTCGCTCGCGTTCGCCTCCTGCGTCATCACCTCATCACATCTGCGCAACATCGCCTCTATAATCCTAAGCTCGCACTCGCTGCAGTCCTGCAGTGCAGTTGAACTTCTCTTCGCGCGGTACGTTGTGCACGCGATTCATAGGAGAGCCGCATGGCAGCCGTCAATTCGGTGACCGATCTTTCGCGCGAGGCGGACATCGCGATCGTCACCATCAACTCACCGCCCGTGAATGCGCTCTCGCACGCCGTGCGTGAAGGCATCGAGCAAGGGGTGAAAAGAGCTATTGCCGATCCCGGAGTTCGCGCGATCGTGCTCGTCTGCGACGGGCGTACGTTCATGGCGGGTGCGGATATCAGCGAGTTCGGCGCGCCGCCCAAGTCGCCGAGCTTGCTCGACATAGAGGAAGTCATCGAGGATGCGCCCAAGCCTGTTATCGCGGCCATTCATGGAACGGCGTTAGGCGGGGGCTTCGAAGTCGCGCTCTGCTGCCACTATCGCGTCGCGGTGCCTTCCGCGAAGTGTGGTCTTCCCGAGGTTCACCTGGGACTGATTCCCGGTGCGGGCGGAACACAACGATTGCCGCGAGTCATCGGCGTTGAGCAGGCTGCCGAGATGATGATCTCCGGTAAGCACGTGTCTGCAAGACTCTTACGAGAGGCGGGTGTCATTGATGAGCTCGTAGCGGAAGGTTCACTGCGCGCAGGTGCAATCGAATTCGCGCGCCAGGTGATCGCAGATGGAGCGAAGCTCAAGAGAATCCGGGATCGCGACGAGCACCTTGCGGCGGCACGCGACAATCCAAAGGTCTTCACGGCATTACGCCAGCAGATCCAGAAGAAGGCGCGCGGCTTTCGCGCGCCCGAGTATGTCGTCCGCAGTCTCGAGGCCGCAGTCGCTCTGCCGTTCGATGAAGGGATGAATGTCGAGCGCAAGCTCTTCGCAGAGCTCATGCAAAGCCCTGAATCGCTAGCACAACGATATGTGTTCTTCGCGGAGCGACAAGTTGCCAAGATTCCCGATGTACCCGACGACACACCGATCTTGCCTATTCGAAAAGTGGGCATCGTAGGTGCTGGAACGATGGGCGGCGGCATCGGCATGAACTTCGCGAACGTTGGCCTGCCCGTGACTATCGTGGAGACGAAGCAGGACGCGCTCGAGCGCGGCCTCGCAGTGATCCGCAGGAACTATGAGACATCCGCGAAACGCGGTCGCTTCACCGCAGAGGAGGTGGAGCAGAGAGTCGGCCTGATCCAAGGAACGCTGTCGCTCGAGGCGCTCTCTGACTGCGATCTCATTATCGAAGCCGTATTCGAGAACATGGATGTGAAAAAGGAAGTCTTCTCGAAGTTGGACGTCATCGCGAAATCCGACGCCATGCTCGCGACGAACACCTCCGCACTCGATGTGAACGAGATTGCCGGTGTAACGAAGCGACCTGAGTCGGTGCTCGGGTTGCATTTCTTCTCGCCTGCGAACGTCATGCGCCTGCTCGAGATCGTTCGTGCAGCGAAAACCTCGAAACCTGCGGTCGCAACAGCGATGCAGTTGGCCAAGCGCATCGGCAAGGTCGGTGTGCTCGTGGGCGTCTGCCCCGGCTTCGTCGGCAATCGCATGTTGTTTGCACGTCAAGCGCAAGCGAATGCGATGCTCATGGAAGGCGCGCTCCCGTGGGAGATCGACAAGGTCGTGTACGAGTTCGGACTGCCCATGGGTCCCTTTGCAATGGCCGATCTCGCGGGACTCGATCTTGGTTGGAGCAAGGAGAAATCGAGCAGCTCGACTATCCGTGAGGTGCTGTGCGAGATGGATCGGCGCGGCCAGAAGACGCAGGCCGGGTACTACGATTACGATGAGCAGCGCAATCCGCGTCCATCGAGCATCACGGAGAAGGTCATCAGAGAGTTCGTGCAGAGAAGCGGCTCCACGACGCGATCCATCTCAGAGCAAGAGATTTTGGAACGCTGCATCTATCCGATGATCAACGAAGGCGCGAAGATCCTCGAAGAGCGAATCGCGATCCGCGCCTCCGACATCGACATCGTCTGGATCAACGGCTACGGATGGCCGGCCTATCGCGGCGGCCCCATGTACTACGCGGATTCGATCGGGCTCGAAACCCTCGTGCGTAAGCTCGAAGAGCACGCCCCGAAGCTCGGAGCCGATTTCTCAGTCTCTGCGCTGCTGAAGAAGCTAGCGGCAGAGGGCAAGAGGCTCAGTGAATACAAGGTCGAGGGTTGAGGGTCGTTGACGGCCAGAAAGGACAAAAGCTGCGCCGCGTCCCACCGCAAACTCACTCAAATTCCCTCTTGCCGTTAACCGTTAACCCGTCACAAGGTGCCCCATGCGCGAAGCCGTCATCGTCTCTACCGCTCGCACGCCGATCGGCAAAGCTTATCGCGGAGCGTTCAACAACACGCAGGGACAGCAGCTTGCCGCGCATGCGATCTCCCAGGCTATTGCGCGAGCGAAGCTCGAACCCGCGGAAATCGAGGACGTCATCATCGGCTGCGCTCTGCAGCAGGGCTCGACCGGCGGTAATGTCGCGCGCCAGGCATTGCTGCGAGCGGGCGTACCGACGAGCGTGTCTGGGATGTCGGTCGATCGACAGTGCTCATCGGGATTGATGGCGATCGCGATTGCCGCGAAGCAGATCGTCGAGGACGGGATGCAGATCGCCGTTGCTGGCGGCGTCGAGTCCATCTCGCTCGTGCAGAACGACAATATGAATCGTTATCGAGCCGCGGATCCATATCTCGTCGAGCACATGCCGCAGATCTATATGACGATGATCGAGACTGCCGAGATCGTGGCGGATCGATACGGCATCACTCGTGAAGCGCAAGATGAATACGCGCTGCAGTCTCAGCAACGTACAGCGATTGCGCAGTCGGAGGGCCGCTACGATGCCGAGATCGCTCCACTCGAGTCCGTCATGATCGTCACCGACAAGAACACGGGTGCGACATCGGAGCAGGAAGTCACATTGAAGCTCGATGAGGGCAATCGGCCGAAAACGACGCTCGCGGACCTGCAAAAGCTCCAGCCCGTATTCAAAGGCGGCCAGCGCATTCAAGCAGGTCGCTTCATCACCGCCGGCAACGCATCGCAGCTTTCTGACGGCGCGGGAGCCCTTGTGTTGATGGAAGCGCGCGAGGCGGAGCGTCGCGGGCTTGCGCCTCTGGGCGCCTATCGCGGGATGATGGTCGCTGGCTGCGATCCGGATGAGATGGGCATCGGCCCGGTGTTCGCAGTTCCGAAGCTGCTGCAGAAGCAGGGCAAGCGAATGGACGACATCGGCATATGGGAGCTGAACGAAGCGTTCGCCTCGCAGGTGCTTTATTGCCGCGACAAGCTAGGTATTCCCAACGAGTTGCTCAACGTATCGGGTGGCGCGATCTCCATTGGCCATCCGTACGGCATGTCGGGCGCCCGCATGACGGGACACATCCTCATTGAAGGCAAACGTCGCGGCGCGAAGTACGGCATCGTGACGATGTGCGTCGGCGGCGGAATGGGTGCGGCAGGCTTGTTCGAGATTTTCTGAGCGCTCCGCGCGGCCGAGCGGCCAACTGGCCACAAAGCGACACGCGCGCGCAATCGAGCCGGACGAAAGCGGATGCGGCAAGGTTCTAAGCTCTCGTCTCCGTGTCTAGCCTGTTGCCAGTTAGCCAGTGGCCAGTTGCCGGTGAGCGCCGCGCGGCGCTCACCACTCGCCGACGTTCGGCATGGAGGTCCACGGCTCCGCAGGTGGGAGCGATCCACGCTTCTGTAGCAGCTCGATGGAGATTTTATCCGGGGAGCGAATGAAAGCCATGCGACCGTCGCGCGGCGGACGATTGATTGTGATGCCGCGATCCATGAGTCGTTGGCACGTCGCGTAGATATCATCCACCTCGTACGCGAGATGGCCGAACGCGCGCCCGATCTTGTAGTCCTCCGGATCCCAGTTGTACGTGAGCTCGACTTGAGCCGACTCATCGCCCGGCGCGGCGAGGAACACGAGCGTGAAGCGTCCCTTCTCGTTCTCAGTTCTCCGGACCTCGCGCAAGCCGAGCGCATCGCAGTAAAACTTGAGCGATGTATCGAGATCGCTCACGCGGAGCATGGTGTGGAGGTATTTCATACTGGCAGGCGATAGGGGATAGGGGATAGGGATCGTCAGAGAAGATCGCCACTGTCACGTGAGCAGCAAACGGAGGCGCGGGAGGTGAAGAGAAAGAGGAGCGAGAGAGAGAGAGTCGCCAGAACTGCTGGCCTCTGACGATCCCCTATCCCCTATCCCCTTCCTCAGAACATCTCCGATTCCCCCGGACTCCTGATTTCCGTCTTGTGCCTCGAAGCGATGAAATCGCCGGTGATCATCTCGTCGTATGCCTGACCGGGGCCGACCATCGGATACACGCCGGCATCGGGGTCGATCATCACTTCCAAGAACGACGGCCCCTTGAACTCGATGAATTCCTTCACGACGCGCGGCACGTCTTCCTTGCGTTCCAGGCGCACGGCGAATTGAAAACCGTCTGCTTGCGCGGCTTTGACGAAATCCTTCTTGTGTAGCGACTTGTCGCTCGCGGACAAGCGGCCCTTGAAGAACAGCTTCTGCCACTGCTTAACCATGCCATCGCCGCAATTGTTCAACACGACGATCTTCACCGGTAGATCGTACGTGGTCACAGTCTCGAGCTCGCCGAGATTCATGCGGATACTGGCATCGCCGTCGACATCGATGACGAGCTTGGTGGGGTTCGCGACCTGCGCGCCGATCGCCGCGGGTAAGCCGAAACCCATCGTCCCCATGCTGCCCGAGGTGAGCCACAGGCGCGGGTCTCTGAAGTCGAAATACTGAGCACTCCACATCTGATGCTGACCGACGCCGGTCGTGATGATTGCCTCGCCCTTTGTGAGCTTGTTGATCTCCTCGATGACGTAGTACGGCTGGATGAGGCTGCTGTCGCGATCGTAATTCATCGCATGCTGGCGCTTGAGCTCGGCGCAGTGCGCGAGCCATTCCTTCCAATCGCCGCGGAAGCTGACTCGGCGCCCGTACGCGCGCAGCTCTCGCAGGGCATCGGCCAAGAGCCCAGCGTGATACCAGCTGACAGTCTTGACCTTGTTGATCTCGGACACATCGATATCGATCTGAGCGATGTGTTTCGCGTTGGGCGCGAACCGCGCAGGCTTACCGGCCACGCGATCGTCGAAGCGCGCGCCGAGAGCGATCAAGAAATCGCAGTCGTCGACCGCGTAGTTCGCGAAAGCCGTGCCATGCATGCCCAACATGCGCATTGCAAACGGATGTGTCGTATCGAAAGCGCCGAGACCCATCAGCGTCGTAACGACGGGGATCTCGTACTCGAGTGCGAACTCCCGCATCGCGAGCGATGCGCCCGAATGAATGACTCCGCCGCCCGCATAGATCAAAGGACGCTTCGCCTTCGACAACATCTCGAACAGCTCGGCGCTCTGCTCTTCGCTCAAGACGTTGCGAGCCAAGCGATTCATGCGATGACGGTATCCGGCAATCGGCAACGAGCCGGCTCCTTGAAACACGCCTCGCCAGTTCTGAACGTCTTTAGGGATGTCGACGACGACAGGCCCAGGACGACCGGTGCGCGCAATCTCGAATGCGGTGCGAATCGTAGCTTCGAGCTTCGTCGGGTCAGTCACGAGAAACACGTGCTTTGCGACCGAGCCCATGATGCTGGCGACGGGCGCTTCCTGGAATGCATCGCTCCCGATCGCGGCCGTCGCGACCTGGCCGCAGATAACGACGATCGGCACGGAATCGGCCATGCAATCGCGCACGGGCGTGACAGTGTTCGTCGCACCGGGTCCGGACGTCACCACGCATACGCCGACCTTGCCGGTCGAGCGCGCATAACCTGCCGCCATGAATCCGGCACCTTGCTCGTTCGCAGGAACGATCAGCGGCATTTGCGTGCGCTCTTCGCGAGCCGCCTCCTGGTTGTAGACGAAAATAGCGTCGTATGTCGGAAGGATCGCGCCACCGCTGTAGCCGAAAATGGTGTCGACACCCTCATCAGCGATGACTTGAACGATGATCTCGGCACCCGTCATCGGCTTGCCGGCATGCGGGTGCGTGAGCGAAGTGGAAGCGGCGTAACTATGTTTCACGGCAGTTGGTCCGGACGAGCGCCCGGGCGGGCGTCGGAGTGAGCGTAATGCAGCGCAAAGAGACTAGCAGCAACGCTCCCCCAGCGTCTATTTGCGCGGCACTCCGTGCGGCCCAACTGGTTTACTGGCCACTGGTAAGCTGGCCAGAGATTTTGAGCGCGTCTCAGCCGCGCAGCGCCGCTTCTGGCCAGTAGCCAGTGCCCAGTAGCCAGTAAGCCGTTACGCTCGGGCGCGAGGCGGACGCAGCGCGCGCTCTATGCGAGCGCCGATCCGTTTCGTATCCTGTGCCGAAAGCGCGTCATTCGCGCGAGTTGCAGACAACGATGAACAGCCGTACCGACCGCCGCGTAAGCCGGATCGGAAAGCTGATGCGAGGACTTTTCTACGATGAGCTCGGGCAAGCGTCACATCATTTCCCTCCTTCTTCAGAACGAGGTAGGTGCGTTGACGCGTGTGACGAGCCTCTTCTCCACACGCGGCTACAACATCGAGTCGCTGAACGTCGCTCCCACCGACGATCCGACGGTGTCGCGGGTGACGCTCGTGACCAGCGGCACGGATGCGGTCATTCAGCAGATCGTCAATCAGTCGCTGAAGCTCATCGACGTGGTGAACGTCGATGACATGACCCGCGACCAACATGTCGAGCGCGAGCTTCTGCTGCTCAAGCTGAAAACGCCGCCGAGTCTTCTACCCACGCTACGTGCCAGCGTGCAGCGCGCGGGCGGAAAGATCTTGTCGGATGATCCGGAAAGCTTTACCGTCGAGTTGACCGACAGCGAGTCGCAGATCAATAGGTTCATCGCCGAGGCGGGGAATTTCGGCGAAGTCCTCGAAGTCGTACGTAGCGGCGCGCTGGCGATCTTGCGTGGAGCGACGATTCTGCGCGCATGACCGCGCTCTGGGGCGCGGATCACAACCGTCTTTCGTATTGAACATCGGGCAGGGTGTTCGAACGCGTGCGCTCGCATGAGCGGGCGCACCCGCGTCTGCGCGTGAAAGACTGGGATCGAATGGAGTGTTCCGGTTAACAGGATGTCATTGGAGTAGCGAATGTACCGGCTTTACGATTACCTGCCCTCTGGAAATGGCTACAAGTGTCGTCTCGTCCTCAAGCAACTCGAGATCCCATACGAGTACATCGAGATCGACATCAAGAGCGGCGGCTCCAGGACGCCTGAGTTTCTCGCGAAGAACCCGAACGGTCGCATTCCGGTGCTCGAAGTCCCGAAAAAAGGGTGGTTGCCGGAGAGCCACGCGATCATCTCGTTTCTCGCTGATGGATCGCGGCTGATTCCGCAAGATCCGTTCGAGCGCGGCCGCATGTGGCATTGGATGTGCTTCGAGCAGTACAACCTCGAGCCGAGTATCGGAACGGCACGCTTTTGGATCAGCTCGCTCGGCAAGACACGCGCCGAGCTCGGCGAGAAACTGATCGAAAAGAAGAAGGCCGGATACGCGGCGCTCGATGTGCTCGAAGAAGGTCTGCGCGGGCGCAAGTATCTCGTCGCGGACCAGTACTCGCTCGCAGATATTGCTCTATTCGCCTACACGCATGTCGCGCACGAGGGTGGGTTCGATCTCGCGCCTTATCCGAACATCCGCGGGTGGTGCGACCGAGTCGCGAGTCAACCTCGTTGGGCCCCGATCACTGCTCCGTGACGGATGAAGCGGCGCGCGGACGGGTGTCATGGGATCAGCACCGTCGATCCTTTAGTTTGCCTCGATTCGAGCGCTCGTTGCGCCTCCGCGGCGTCTCGCAACGCGAAGCTCTGGCCGATCTGCGCACTCAGCACACCACTTGTGATTAGATCGAATAGCTCTTGCGCACTCTTCGCGAGCGCTCCTCGCGTCTTGATGTAGTCGAACAGCGTCGGGCGCGTCAGGAACAGCGAGCCACGCTTGCTGAGCTCGAGCGGTGCGAATGCCGGCGCGGGGCCCGACGAGTTGCCGAACGTCACCATGATGCCTCGCGAGCGCAGGCAATCGAGCGAGGCAAAGAAGGTGTCTTTGCCGACGGAGTCGTACACGACATGCACGCCGTCGTGCCGACCCTTTCTTGCCGCCGCGACCCAATCATCGTTCGTCGTGAGCACCTCATCGGCACCGAGCTTGCGAACGTGATCGATCTTCGATGCGTCCCCCACGAGGGCGAGAACATGAGCCCCGAGGTGCTTGGCCCACGGAACTAGCAGCGATCCCACGCCGCCGGCCGCGGCGTGAATCAATACGCGATCGCCTTTGCGCACTCGATGGACTTGTCGCAGCAACATCTGCGCGGTGAGTCCTTTCAACATGATCGCGGCGGCCGTTCGATCATCGATGCTATCCGGCAACCGGACCACACGATCAGCCGACAGGATTCGCACCTCGCTATAGGCACCGGAGACGTTCGCCACGTAGGCGACGCGATCTCCGACAGCGATGTGCCGGACGCCAGGTCCGATCTGCTCGACAATGCCCGCCGCTTCTCGCCCTGGTGTGAGCGGCAGCGCAGCGTTGTAGAGCCCGGTGCGCTCGTAGATATCTAAGAAGTTCAGCCCGATAGCCCTGTGGCGCACGAGCACCTGTCCAGATTCAGGTGCGCCGACTTCCACGGACTCCCATTCCAGGACTTCCGGGCCGCCGTGCCGATTGATACGAATAGCGGAGGGCATACGCGAGGCGTGTGGGCGAAGAAACTCGAGGACCGAATGCGACTGCACTCGGTTTCCAGCGGCCCAGTCTAGAGGCGAAGCGGCCTGCTCGCCAGCGCTCGGGAACAAGGAGGTGGCAGAATGCCACCTCCCGAAGAATCACAGTGCTTGATCGTCCGCCTCACCGGTGCGGATGCGCAGCACGCGCTCGAGATCCGTGATGAAGATCTTGCCGTCGCCGACCTTACCGGTCTTGGCGGCGTTGATGATCGCTTCGACCACTTGGTCGACCAGTGCGTCCTTGACTGCGACCTCGATGCGAGTCTTGGGCACGAAATCCACGACGTACTCCGCGCCTCGATACAGTTCAGTGTGTCCCCGCTGCCGACCGAAGCCTTTGACCTCCGTGACCGTCATTCCGGACACGCCGATCTCGGACAACGCGGCGCGCACGTCGTCGAGTTTGAAGGGCTTGATGATTGCGCTGATGAGTTTCATTCCCCGTGGCTCCTGTCTCGAAGTGCGGACCCCAATCTCCGTCGAGAGATCGGGCTAATTGAATTTTCGTTTACTGTTGCAGGCCGGCGTCGATGGCCAGGATACCTGAAGCACTGCCGCAGCGTGCCTTTGCAATGCAGGATCTATGCCGCGTCGCGGGTCTCTCCCTGACGGGCCGCTCTTCGTCCCCATCTTCGTCCCAGAGTCCCCAGCAGCCACGATCTATCTTGGCCCCCGCCCGGCTGGCCCACGCACTCTGCGTTCGCCGCGCGGCCCGGCCCGCACCACTTTGGCGCGCTTTTCACCCCTGCTGCGCGCCTTTGGTGCGGCAAGGCATTCACGATTGCATGCTCGCCGAGTGTGACGCCTGTCGCAATCGGCCTACAGCTGCGCCGAGCCCGTCACTTAGCGGACACTTAGCCCGAATCGAGAAGAACAACTCGAAGTGTGACGGATTCAAGCGGGCATCGGGACACGCGCGACCTAGTTCCTAGTCGCACTCGCGATCGTGTGAGAAAAAGCGCCTCGATTCCTGGGGAGTAAGTGATGGCAGTGAGCGGGCGTATCCGCGTCGGTTGGCGCACGGCCGGCTTTTGGGTCGCGTTTGCGATCGCCGCGTCGTTGCGCGCGGCGCCGACATTGGCTGCGAGCGACGCACAGATTCTGTACTTCGAGCCGCTGCAGATCAGTGTCCCGCAAACGAACGCGGGTGCGCGTGGGAAGAGTCAGACGAGCGCGCGCGAGCTGAGCAAGCTGCAACTGTCCGCATTCGGACGCGAGTATTCGCTTTCCGTTCAAGCGAACGAGAGCTTCCACGAGAGTCTTTCCGCGAAACCTAGCCGATCGTCGCTGACCTTGTATCGCGGCTCGATCGAGGGGCTCAATGGATCGTGGGTGCGACTGGCCACCCAAGGAACGGACGTTCACGGGATGCTGTGGGATGGAATCGCGCTCTACGTCATCGCGCCGAGCGATGAGGTGCAATCGCAATTGGTGCCGCCGCTCGATGCGCCCAGCGGTGCGGTCATCTTCCGTTTGCAGGACGTATTGATGCCGGCTGCGCAGTCCACTTGCGCAGCTGCGCAGAGCGATGCGCCAGAACGCGGATCGCACGCGTACGATTCTCTCGTTCGCGAACTGCAGTCCGCGCAAGCGAAAGGAGGCCTGGGCGCCACGGTGCGGCTCGAGCTATCCGTGCTCGCCGATGCCCTCTTCCGCGAGCGTTATCTCGACGAGCAGTCAGCGCGCGACAGCATCCTCATTCGTCTGAACAACATCGACGGTATTTATAGCTCCGAGCTGGGAGTTCAGATGCAAGCTCCGCGCATCGAGCTGCTCGATGCGAGCAGCCGCACGCTGTCGAATACGACGAGCGCCGATGCTTTGCTCAAAGAGCTTTCCAGGGCGCGCGACAGCTCGAACGAATTGCGCTCACGCGGGCTCACTCACCTGTTCACCGGCCGCAATCTCGACGGCACCACCGTCGGGATCGCCTATGTCGATTCGCTGTGCGACTCGAAGTACGGCGTCGGCCTCACGGAAGTGTCGACTCGGGGCTCTTGGTACGAGTCGCTGATTGCGGCCCACGAGATCGGCCACAACTTCGGCGCGGTTCACGATGGGGAAGTTGGCAAAGCGTGCGCAAGCACGCCGCAGGGACTGTTTCTGATGTCGCCGAACGTCAATGGGGTCGATTCGTTTTCGGACTGCAGCATCAGCTTGATGCAGCCTCGAATTTCCGCCGCACGCTGTATCACGCCGCTTCCAGCCGCAAACATCCGCGTGGCCCCGGATCTCGGCACGGTGCGCAGATCAGTCGAGACGTCATTCGAGTATGAGTTGCCGGTGACCAATGCAGGTGGGGCCACCTCGATGGGTGTTCGAGCCGAGATCATCGTGCCTCCCACGCTCACCGTCGAAGATGCGTACGTCATAGGCGGCTCGTGCACCAGCGGTGCCGGCGTCGTCGAGTGCCAATTGGGCGACATCGCAGGAGGCACCTCGCGCCCCGTGCACTTCATGTTGAACAGTAAGACGGTCGGGACGTACACGATTTCGGCGGACGTCTCTGCTGCGAATGAAACGAACACGAGCGACAATCGGGGTACCGGCACGATCGCGATCGATCGTGAAACCGACGTATCGGTCGCGATCGAGGCACCGGGTCAAGTCGCAGCGACAAGCCCCTTCGAGCTGCGGTTTACGGTAGCGAATTCCGCCGAGATCGATGCACGCGACGTTCGCACCGCTCTGCAGTTGCCGCCCGGCTTTTCAGTGACGAGCGCCGCGCAGACGAACGGCACCTGCACGATGGGCGGCACTGAAGTCTCCTGCGTACTTTCGCGGCTCGCTCCGGGTGAATCATCGAGCGGCACGCTGCGGCTCAACGCTCTGCAGGCTGGCCGCGCGGTCCTTCGCGTCGAAACCTCAGGTAGCTACGTCGATCCTGTCGGCACGAACGATTCGGCGGAAGCGAGCGTTGAGGTCACGCCAGCGGCCACCCCCAGCGCTGTTCAAAGCAACGGCGGTGGCAGTGGTGGCGGCGGCTCGTTGAATGTCGTTCTTCTCGGCTTACTGAGCCTGCTCGGTCTCTGGCGCAGATCCGGTAAATCAGCCTAAGCTGATCGCGCATTCGCCCTCGCCGTTGCGATTGCACGCGGCGGCGATCCTTGATTTTCATTACGGACGCCCTAGTTCTCCTGGCTATGGACTACAAGGACTACTACAAGATCCTGGGCGTCGCCCGCGATGCGAGCCAGGATGAGATCAAGCGCGTCTACCGGCGGCTGGCCCGGAAGTTTCACCCTGATGTCAGCAAGGAACCGAACGCCGAAGATCGCTTCAAGGAAGTGCAGGAGGCGTACGAGGTCTTGAAGGACCCCGAGAAGCGCGCCGCTTACGATCAACTCGGCTCGAACTGGCGTTCGGGTCAGGAATTCCGGCCGCCTCCCGACTGGGGCAAGGGGTTCGAATTCTCGACCTTCGGCGGCGGAGTCGATGAGGACAGCGGCTTCAGCGACTTCTTCGCATCCTTATTCGGATCGCGAAGTCCGTTTGGGCAACGTGGTCCGCGAAGAGGTGCGGGATTTGCGCGTAGCGGCGAAGATCACGTCGCGAAGATCCAGATCGATCTGGAGGATGCATACCGCGGCGGGACACAAACCCTCGAGATCAAATCCCCGCAACTGGCCGATGACGGGCGTGTCGTGGTCCAACCGCGTACGCTGCGCGTGACGATTCCGTCCGGCGTCGTCGAAGGACAGCGCATTCGCCTCGCAGGCCAGGGCAGCGCGGGCGCAGGAGGCGGACCCGCCGGCGATCTATATCTGGAGATTACCTTCCGACCGCATCGACTGTTCCAAGTCGAAGGCCGCGACGTCACGCTGACTCTGCCAGTCGCACCATGGGAGGCGGCACTCGGCGCGACAGTGCAAATTCCAACGCTCGCGGGTCGCGTCGATCTGCGCATCCCACCGGGCGCGAAGTCAGACCAGAAGCTCCGCTTGAAAGGACGCGGTCTGCCGGGCACGACACCCGGCGATCAGTATGTCGTGCTAAAGATCGTGCTACCGCCGGCGACGACACCCGAAGCGCGCGCCTTATTCGAGAAGATGAAGCAGGAGCTGCCGTTCGACCCGCGGGAAGGAATGTAAGGGTGCGCACATTCTGTGCACAATGACCGTTGACTCGACTAGCGCTCGCGCTAGTGCCGCAGCCCCTGCGCGTGATCCAGGAGGTAGGCGACGCGTCGTACGATCGCTAGATCGACGCGCGGCTTTTCGATGAAGTCGACCGCACCTTCCCTCATCGCAGTCACAGCGGCGTTCACATCCGCTTCCTCGCCGAGCAGAATGACAGGCGGGCAGATGTGCATCGATCGTAATCGTCGCAAGAGCTCGATGCCCGACATGCCAGGCAGCGCCACGTTCGTAATCACGCAGCCGAGGCCATCGCCGCTCGAGGCCAAGTAGCTCTCGGCGCTCTCGAAGTCATGAATATCGACATCGAGAGAGCTGAGTAGAGATCGAAGCGTGTGGCGATCCGTTGCGTCCGCTTCGATCACGGCAACGATGGGTCGTGCGCTCGCCACGGAAGGACATGCTGAAAAGGAAACGTGAGCGGCAGTGCGTCGATGGTCGCGCTCGCAGGCGTACGAGAGATTGGGCTGGCGTGGGAAACGGTGAACGCATCGCGCATGGGCGCACATCTTTGGACCGCCCTCCGCCAGCGAGAAGTTCGCACTTGTACTTAAGGTCGAGCGCGCAGCGCGGTGCGAGAGGACCTTCGCATCCTCGTGCGTATTCACCGGTAAGGCGCGCCTCGTAAACCCGTACCGACGTACTCACATTGCGGCTACCCGCGGCGGCGCGGCGTGCGATGGGCGTCACACTTGTCCGACTTCGAGCACCATGCGTACGAGATGTGCGAGTGAGGACGCCTGCATCTTTTCCATGACGCGCGCGCGATGGATCTCGACCGTGCGCTGGCTCAGCTTCAAGTCTCCGGCGATGACCTTGTTGGCTTTTCCATGCACGACGAGATCGAGCACTTCGCGTTCGCGCGGCGTGAGCGTATCGAGGCGCCGGCGAATGTCGTTGCGCTCGCCCAGAGCCGCACGATTCGCGCCGTCCTTCTCGAGCGCTTGGTTGATGCGGTCGATGAGATCCTGATCGCGAAACGGCTTCTGGATGAAATCGACGGCGCCAGCCTGCATCGCCTCCACCGCCATCGGCACATCGCCATGCCCGGTGATGAAGATGATCGGCAAGATCGAATGGCGCTCGTTCAGTTTCTGCTGCAGCTCGAGCCCTGACATGCCCGGCATGCGTATATCCAGCACGAGACAACCCGGCCGATCTTCGCTGTACGCGTCCAAGAACTCTTGCGCAGATGCGTACGTTTCGACCGCTTGGCCGACCGAACGCAACAGCAGCTTCAATGCATCTCGCACAGCCGCATCGTCATCGACGATAAAGATCGTCGGCCGTGCACTGCTTTGGTTTCCCCTCATTATTGCGAACTCCCTGCTGATGCCGTTATTGCCGGCAGAGTGAAGAAGAACCGGGCGCCGCCGCCCGGATTTGCGCTACACCACAGTTTCCCCCCGTGCGCGCGAATGATCGAACGGCTGATCGACAGCCCCAAGCCCATTCCGCCGGGCTTGGTCGTGAAGAATGGATTGAACAAATCGGCGGCCGCAGCGGGGTCGATGCCAGGGCCTCTATCGGCCACCATAAACTCGACGTCACCTTCGGCATCGACGTGCGTGCGAAGCACGATGTGGCGCCGCGACTCGGGCACGCCCTGCATCGCATCGATGCTGTTGCGAATCAGATTTAGGATCACCTGCTGGATCTGCACTGCGTCTGCCTGCACCTGCAAGGCCTCGGCGGTGGTCTCGAGCGTGATATGCACGCCATTGTGCCGTGCGTCTGTCTGGGCGAGCGTCAGGACGTCCTCGAGCAATCGGTTTGCTTCGATGAGCTCGCGGCGCACCTCGCGATTCTTCACGAACGTGCGTAGCCGACGAATCACCTCGCCTGCACGCAGCGCCTGCGCGCCGATGTGCGAGAGCGCCTCGGCGATTTCCTCTTCCGAGAAATCGCCGGTGCTGATCAAGCGCTGGCAGGCTTGCGCATAGGTCGCAATCGCGGTGAGCGGCTGGTTCACTTCATGAGCGATGCCGGCGGCCATTTCGCCCATCGTCGAGATGCGGCCGAAGTGGGCGATACGATCGTGCATCTGACGCGCCTCGTCCTCGGCACGCCTGCGATCGGTGATGTCGTGGATCGTCCCCACCTGCCGCAGCACCTGCCCTTCGGCATTCAGTGTCGTCTGCGCAATGTGGTGCACGTAGCGCAGGGATCCGTCCGGATGGTGGATGCGATACTCGATGTCTACCGAACGAGCACCGGCTTCGAGCTCTTCACGCGCTTGCTGCCAACGGGCGCGGTCGGCCGGATGCACGAGCGGTGCGAGGTAGTCATACACGCTCACATAGGGCTCACCGAATCTGCGACCCAACACGCGATACAGATGCGGCGACCAGTAATCTTCGTAGTGACTATCGAAGTGCACGACATAGTTGCCCAGATTCGCGATCTCTTGCGCGATCGTGAGCTGTGCTTCGCTGCGCCTCAGAGCCTCTTCCGCGTTCCTGCGTACGGTGACATCGCGAATGAACCCGACGAAGCGCGGCGGATCGGTTCCCTGCACGCGACCGACCGCGAGCTCGGCATAGAACTCGCTGCCGTCGCGCCGCTTCGCGAGCAGCTCGCGACCGATACCGATGATGCGCGGCTCGCCGAGCTCGATGTAATGGCGCAGATAATCTTCGTGCTGAGACCGATAAGGCTCGGGCAAGAGGATGTGCACCTTGAGCCCGATCACTTCCTGTTCGTTGTAGCCAAACATCCGCTCGCCGGCGTGATTGAGCAGCTCGATGCGCCCCTCATGATCGAACAGGACGACCGCATCGACGGCGGCATCGAGCACGGCCTGGAATTCACGTTCCAGCCGGTGAGCGCGCTCTTCCTGCGGTTCTGCGACTCGCAACAGCGTCATGCACTGGATTCTAACCCTGTTGCGACATAAGTCGCGCAACTGCGCGTGAGGTGGCGGTGACTTGCACCGTCACCAGTGACGCGTGACGGGTGACGAGTTGACGGGCAAGAGGGTCGGTGTCTGCTATCGATGACAGCGCGCTACCAGCAGCACCGTCAGTACCGTGACACTGTCACGGGTACGTTCTTGCTCGTCACCCGTTCCGAGTGTCACTCGTCGCCGCCGTGCGGCTAGTTGATGACGAACAGCAGATCCTTTGCGTCCACCATCTCGCCAGGACTCGTCACCACCTCGGTGACTGTGCCATCGCGGTCGGAGCGCACGGAGGTCTCCATCTTCATCGCTTCGATCGTGACGAGCACATCGCCCCGCGACACTTTGCTTCCTTGAGCGACTGCGACAGTCGCGATCGTCCCGGGCATCGGCGCACCGACGTGCGTCGGATCGCCGGAGCTCGCTTTGCGACGTGGCGGCTTGACCGCGACATGGGTGCGGTCAGGCACCTTCACCGAGCGCGGCTGGCCATTCAGCTCGAAGAAGACGGTGCGCGTCCCGTCTTCGTGCGCTTCGCTGACCGCGACGAAACGAACGATGAGCGTCTTGCCGCGATCGATGTCGAAGCTGATCTCTGCGCCGGATTCCATCCCATAGAAGAATAAGGGCGTCGGCAGCACGCTTACGCGGCCGTAGTCGAGCCGGTTCTGCATATAGTCGAGATAGACTTTGGGATACATCAAGTACGAGGCGAACTCATCGTCCGTGATCTCGCGCCACGTCTTTGCCTCCGCCTCCGCGCGAGCTTTCTGCAGATCGATGGGCGGAAGCACTTCACCGGGACGTACGGTGAGCGGCTTCGCACCCTTGAGCACCTTCTTCTGAAGCACGCTCGGGAAGCCGCCATACGCTTGGCCGAGATCGCCGCGGAAGAGCTGCACGACCGATTCGGGGAATGCGATCTCGGTGTTGGGATCGAGCACCTGCTCCGCCGTCAAACCGCTCGTGACCATCATGATCGCCATGTCGCCCACGACTTTCGACGTGGGGGTCACTTTCACGATGTCGCCGAACATCTCGTTCACCTTTGCGTACGCATGCGCGACCTCGGGCCAGCGCACATCGTCGATGCCGAGCGAGCGCGCTTGCTCGCGCAGATTCGTGAACTGTCCGCCCGGCATGCCGTGAACATAGACTTCTGAGGCGCCCGAGCGTAGATCGCTTTCGAACGCCGTATAGCAGTGGCGCACTTGCTCCCAATATCCGGAAAGCACGCGAAGGTTCTCGGCGTTCAAGCCTGAATCGCGCGGACTGTGTCGCAGCGATTCGACGATGGACCCCAGATTGGGCTGGGAAGTGAGCCCGCTCATCGCGTCCATCGCGCCGTCGACCGCATCGGCACCCGCCTCCACCGCCGCGAGCACGCTCGCGGCCGCGATCCCGCTCGTATCGTGCGTATGAAAATGCACAGGCAAGCCCACTTCTTCTTTCAGCGTCTTGACGAGTGTGTAGGCTGCTCGCGGCTGGCAAAGGCCGGCCATGTCTTTGATGCCTAGGATATTCGCGCCCGCCTTCTTCAACTCCTGCGCGAGCGTCACGTAATACTTGAGGTCGTACTTCTTCTCGTTCGGATCGGACAGATTGCCCGTGTAGCAGATCGCGGCCTCACACAACTTGCCCGTCTCACGGACCGCATCGATGGCGACACGCATGTTGTCGACCCAATTGAGCGAGTCGAACACTCGGAACAGATCGATTCCCGAGCTCGCGGCTTGCCGCACGAAGTACTGCACGACGTTGTCGGGATAGTTCGTGTAACCCACTGCGTTCGCAGAACGCAACAACATCTGCAGCAGCAGATTGGGCATGGCTTCACGGAAGGCATGCAGACGCTCCCACGGGCACTCCCACAGGAACCGCATGGCCACATCGAACGTGGCTCCGCCCCAGCACTCGACGGAGAAGAGATCAGGTAGAAGCTGCGCGTAGTAAGGCGCAATGGCCTTCAGATCGTACGT
The DNA here is from genome assembly GCA_023417315.1 of Pseudomonadota bacterium. Classification (GTDB taxonomy): domain Bacteria; phylum Pseudomonadota; class Gammaproteobacteria; order Steroidobacterales; family Steroidobacteraceae; genus Steroidobacter. The sequence goes on along the minus strand of JAEZFW010000085.1, from coordinate 71,308 downwards.
GCGAAAGCGCGTCGCGAGCAGCGATTGATGCGCATCCCGCATCGTCGTGTCGGTGATCAGCACACGCTGCTGCTCGAGCATCCATTGCGCGAACCTCTCGGGTCCGAGCTCATCGAGCTTCTGCTTCGTGCCCGAGCTGGGCTCGGTCAGCGGCACCTTGGGCAGACGCGGCATCGCAAGCCGAGCCGGACGAGCTCGACCTTTGACTTCTGGATTACCATTGACGATGACATCGCCGATGAAATTGAGCAGCCGTGTTGCGCGGTCGCGCTTGCGCGGGAAGCGGAACAGCTCCGGGGTCTGATCGATGAACTTGGTCGTGTACTCCGCAGATGCGAACTGCGGATGCATGATCAATTGATCGAGGAAGCGCAAGTTCGTGACGACGCCACGCACTCTGAACTCCCACAACGCGCGATGCATGCGAGCGATCGTCTCGTGCGGGGTCGGTGACCACGCTGTGACCTTCACGAGCAGCGAGTCGTAGTAGCGGGTAATGATCGCGCCCGAGTACGCGGTGCCCGCATCCAACCGAATGCCGAAGCCCGCGGGACTGCGATACGCGGTGATGCGGCCGTAGTCCGGGATGAAGTTGTTCTCCGGATCTTCTGTCGTCACGCGACACTGCATCGCGTAGCCATTCAGACGGATATCCTTCTGCTCCGGCACGCCGCTATCGGGCGCGCCGATACGCGCGCCCTCTGCGATCCGTATCTGCGCGCGCACGATATCGATGCCCGTCACGGCCTCCGTGACTGTGTGCTCGACCTGGATGCGCGGATTGACTTCGATGAAATAGAACTTGCCGGTATCGGCGTCCTGCAGGAACTCGACCGTGCCCGCATTCAGATAGTTCACCGCGCGCCCGATCTTCAACGCCTCTTCGCACAACGATTGACGTTGCTCTTCAGAGAAGAACGTCGCGGGCGCCCGCTCGATGACTTTCTGATTGCGACGCTGAACGGTGCAATCGCGCTCGAATAAATGGACGAGCGTGCCATGCGCATCGCCGAGCAGCTGCACTTCGATGTGTCGTGCGCGACGAACGAGCTTCTCGAGATACACCTCATCGTTACCGAACGCCGCCTTCGCCTCGCGACGCGCCGTCTCGACCATGTCCCTCAAGTCGCTTTCGTTCTCGACGATGCGCATGCCGCGGCCACCGCCGCCCCAGCTCGCCTTGAGCATCACGGGGAAACCGACTTCGCGCGCCAGGCGCACGAGCTCGGCATGATCGCGAGGCAGTGGCGGCGTTGCAGGCATGACCGGCACACCGGCCGAAACCGCGAGCTCGCGAGCCATCACCTTGTTGCCGAGCCGACGCATGATCTCGGGCGTTGGCCCGACGAAGGTGATGCCCGCCGCAGCGCATGCATCGGCGAAACCCGGGTTCTCGGAGAGAAAGCCGTAACCAGGATGAACCGCATCCACGTGGGCCTCTTTCGCTACGCGGATGATGTCGTCGATATCGAGATACGCATCAACGGGCGACTTGCCCGCTCCGACGAGATAGCTCTCGTCCGCCTTCATTCTGTGCAGCGAGAATCGATCTTCCTGCGAGTAGATCGCTACCGTGCGAATCCCGAGCTCCGCTGCCGCTCTCATCACTCGGATAGCGATCTCGCCTCGGTTGGCGATCAGCAGAGTCTTGATTCGACGCTCGGACATAACTTACTCGGCAGGACGTATGAATCCCGCGGTCGAGCGGCCGACCGCAGGCACAACTGAAGTCATCACGACATCGTCTTCTGGAAGTGCCCGACGCATCGATCCCGCTCAGGCTTTCCGGGAGGGGGCGATCATAGCGGGTGACTCGGAGCCTGCAAGCGCTCCGGCAATGAGTCCCGTCGATTCGCCGATCAATCTAGCTGATCCGACCTTCCGATCGGTTCGCTGCCGCGCCCACCGCGTGGGGCGCAGATGCACTCAAACAGCCGGGCCGAGCCGGGGCGCCCCACCTTCGCCGTGCCGGAACGAGCCAGTGGTGAGCTGGTCGTATTCTTTGTCCATGATGACGAGGCAGTTGCGGCCACGTTCCTTCGCAGCGTAGAGCGCTTCGTCTGCCAACTGGATGAAACCATAAGGCGTGCGGCCAGCAACCGGTTCGATGCACGCGATGCCGATGCTGATGGTGAGCCGCTTGCCCGGCGCTGGGGTCGCGGCGTGCTCGAGGCCGAGCGCTTCGATGCCGCTGCGGATTCGCTGAGCGACCTCTTCGGCATGCTCGCGCCGAGCGTCGTACAGCACGATCGCGAACTCTTCACCACCGTAGCGCGCGGTCACGTCCAGCGGACGGCGGGCCGCGCGACTCAAACAGCTGGCCACCTGCCGAAGACACTCGTCGCCGGCCTGGTGGCCATAGCAATCGTTGTACGCCTTGAAATGGTCGATATCGACGAGCAACAGGGCGAGCGCCGAGCGCTCGCGGATCGCCTGCGGCCAGATCTTCTCGACATGCTCATCGAAGAAACGGCGATTGTGGATGCCGGTCAACCCGTCGCGGCTCGCGGTTTCGATGAGCAGACGCTCCTCGAGAAAATTCATGCGATTCGCCCGCTCGAGCGAGAAACACACGATCGCACCGATCACGTTCGTAAAGGCGAGGACCGCCAGATCGATCACCATCGGTGCGGTCGGAAGCTCGGCGATCTGAGCGGCCACTGCATAGGCGATGAATACGATGACCGCGGCAACGACCGCAGGATAGAAAGTCATGCCGAGCATGAAATAGATGTAGATCGTAACGAGCATCACAGCCGACAGCAGGCTCACTCCGTCCTTCGCGGCGATGACGGCGACGGCAACTGCGCCCATTCCAAAAAGCGGCGCACCGATCGAGGACACAAGCGGATACAAGCGCTCGTACCAACGCGAGTGCACTACGACAAGCGCCACAATCAGGAGTGGAGCGAAGGTCGCGAAACGGATGAGGTCCAGCTGTTGGCTCGTTGCGGGCGCGAGGACCAGGTGCGTGAGCACGGCGAATACCAGCAAGAACCCGATGCCCAACCACAGATTGCGACGAATCTGCGGCAGGATCTCGCTGCGATGCGCACGCTTGAACTCCTCCTCCAGCGGGGCATCGAACGTGAGACGCGGGAAACCTCGCTGCAATTGCAGCGCATGCGGCGACTCGGGAGCAGCGCCAAGCGGTTTCTGCGCGTTCGAATGGGTCATGAGCGTCAGCGACGCCCGGGTGCTGAGAAGATTGAGGTAGCGGGCATCGCTACGGTACGGTAGCGGGAAAAGTCACCCGCGCCAAGAAGGTGCTAATGCAGCAGGGCTTCGTCGTCGGGACGCGGCAACGATCGGCCGAGCTTAGTTCTATCTGGATCCCAACCTGCGTCGGGACACGGCAACGATCCGACCGATCGTTGGCTAGTTATTGGGTATGCCTTTGCGGCGATCGCGTGCTTCTTTGATGAAGCGACGCCACACGTCATAGGCATCCCATGCTCCCGTGCCTTCGATTCCTTTCGTTACGATCGTGTCCGTTGCGTCGAGAATCTCGTCCGCGTTAGCGGCCGAGCCCGCTTCGATGATTGGGCGCTTTATTGGTCTTGTTGCACTAGTCATAAGATCGCCGGACATTGCCTCACCGGGAAGTCCGGGGCGTTGTTCAGTGGTGAAGAAAACGATGTCCATGGTATGTCGCACAGCACATTGGATGCGTGCGTAGGTCTCAGTTTTGAGATTTTCAGTCGCGATCCGAGGCTAAATCTCCGCCGATGGATGTTCGACTGACGCGTGGATCGTGGTGATCGCTCGATTATGTTCAAGCGATGCGCGGTCGCGCTGGCCAGGGGCGTAAGAATAACTTCTGATCCGCTCTCGCGCTAGACGGTCGGCACGCAAGAACGAAGCTGCACAGCAACAGCGCATCACGGCGCCACCCCCACTCAGTGTTGTTGTCAAGTCGTAGTGACACTACGACCGAAATAGTGAGCAATGAATTGGTCGAAAGTCATGTCATCCGCTGCTTCGAGCTCACTTTGCTTGCGCAGCGATTCGTCCGCTTCCGTTGCGAGCTCCGCGAGTCGCTGCTCGTTCGGCGGATACAGCTCGAGGAAGTAGGACTTGTGCAGATGTGACATTCGCAAAGCGAACTGCGCGAACGACTCGCCGCTCGTACGCAGCTCCTCGAGACTGCGAGCTGAAGGCGTGAGTCCCACATCGAGCACCTTGGCCTCCTGCAGCTCGAGTGCAGCCGTGTACGGCTTCTGAGATTCGCCTTCGTCCAGCATTTCGCAGATTCCACGCATCGAATCGATCAGCTCGAGTGCCCATGTGCGCAACTCTACCTGTCGAGTGTTGCGGTTCAATTTCAATCCAGGCTCCCGCCCGCGACGCGCGACGATGGCGTGATTTGCGTCCAGATCGACTTGTTCGCTGGCGCCGATCGGGTCACTTTGCTTGAGGAGACAGAGCGCGGCGAACGCCTCGAGGAATCGCAGCTTATTCTGGTTCACACCGACCGGATCGAACGCGCTCACATCGAGCGCACGGAACTCGACGTATTCGACGCCGCCGCGCTTCAACGCTTGCGTGGGATGCTCGCCCGAACGCGCGACGCGCTTCGGTCGGATGTAGCTGTAGTACTCGTTCTCGATCTGCAACAAGTTCGCATTCAACTGGCGATACTCACCGTCGACCTTCACACCGATCTTCTCGTACTCAGGTTGCGGCGTGCTGACAGCCGCCGTGAGATCGCGAACGTACTCGGCCAAGCTGTTCACACTGATCTGCACGCCCGCCTGGTGCTTGTTGCGATACCCCAGATCGCTCATGCGCAGCGATGTGGCGTACGGGTCGTACAGCGTGCCCGGTGCAAGCGGCTGCAAATCGTGCTCGCGACCGCGCACGAACGAGCTGCACAGCGCCGGAGAGTTGCCGAACAAGTACAGAATCAACCAACCGAAGCGACGATAGTTGCGCAACAAAGCGAAGTAGTTGTCCGACTTGAGATCCGCATCGCTGCTGCGCGCTTGCAGCGCTTCACGAAGCACGGGCCAGAAGCGCTCCGGAAACGAGTAATTGAAATGCACGCCGGAGATCGCCTGCATCAGACGCCCGTAACGGGCCCCGAGTCCGCGGCGATAAACCTCTTTCATCCGACCGATGTTGGAGGTGCCGTAGTACGCGATCGGAATGCTCTCATCACCCTCGACCATGCACGGCATGCTCGTGGCCCACAGGAGCTGCTCGCTCAAATGGCGATAGACGAACTGATGCAGATCGCATAAGTACTGAAGCAGCTCCCACGATTCCGGGAACGCGGGCGTGACGAGCTCGATGAGCGCTTCGGAATAATCTGTCGTGATGTGCTCGTGCGTGAGTGCCGAGCCGAGTGCGATCGGGTGCGGAGTTTGGTCGATCCGGCCATCCGGCGTCACCCGCAGCGATTCCTTCTCCACCCCTTTCAATCCGCGCTGGAGCACCCGCGGCTCGCGCGAGTTGATGAGCGTACTCAAGCGCCGCTCGAACGCGCGATCAATTCCTGAGCCGCTCATAAATAAGGATGCTTAAAACTTGATGCGGCCGATCAGAACGTCGCGAAACAGAGCGAAGTCCCCGAGCAAGCTGTACCACGGATGCTGGAACGTGGCGGGTCTATTCTTCTCGAACAGGAAGTGACCGACCCACGCGAAGCCGTAGCCGGCGACTGGCGCCGCCAACAACAACCAAGGATTGCGACTCACGAGCGCAGCGATCAGCACAGCCACGACCAGTCCAGTACCGACGACATGCAGTCGCCGGCACGTTGGGTTGCGATGTTCCGAAAGATAGAACGGATAGAAATCCGCGAACCGCCGGTACCGGTCGTTTGGGCGGACTGATGCGGGCTGGGCCATAGTGGGGCGGGATGCTCGAAAGCTGGGCAAGGGGAAGTTTCCTCAGCGCCATCAAGGGCGTCAAGCGCATGCTTGAGAGCTGCATGGAATATCGATCTTTCCCGAAGCTATAAGCCCCTCACCGTTCATCGGATGTAAGCGACGTTTCGTCAAGTTCCAGACACAGGGTGAGATCCCTGTGTTTTGATTGGGGTGGGGCAGTAAACGGGTGCGAGTCGAGTGGACCTCCCGGGCGTCGAGGTATTGTCGTCTACTTTGCAGACCGAGTGGTCGGTCGGCATCGTTCTTGCGCTTGCGCTCACCGTTCTTGCTGCGCTCGCCCGCACGCTCTTTCTACACAGAGGCATCGCACGGCGGACGAAAGAGCTCGAGCATGAGCTTGCCTTACGACGCCACATCGAGGACGAGCTCGAAGCGATTCGCGCCGATCTCGAGGAACGTGTCCGCGAGCGCACTCGGGCGCTCGAGTCGCGCAATGCAGAGCTGTCGCAGCTGCGCCTTGCCCTCGAAACTGCCAATCAGCGCCTGAAGCGGCTCGTCGCGGTCGATGCACTCACGGGCATCGCGAATCGCCGCCACTTCGACCGGGCACTCGACCGCGAGCTGCGTCGAGCGAGACGGGAGTCGATGCCGCTGTCGCTCGTCTTTCTCGACTTGGACGAGTTCAAGCGCTTCAACGATACCTACGGTCATGCTCGCGGCGACGACGTTCTTCGGCTCGTCGCGCATACGCTCGATGAGACATTCCGCCGTGGCGGCGATCTCGTAGCGCGTTATGGCGGCGAGGAATTTGCGGTCGTGTTGCCGGGCTTGGACGGCCGGCGTGCTGCCCTGTACGCAGAGCGCCTGCGTCGTCGCATCTGGAGACTCGCCGTGCCCTACGAAGCATCGCAAGTCGCGGATCGGGTCACGATCAGCGGGGGGGTCGCTACTGTTCCGCCCGGCACGATCGCCACAGCCGACGATCTCCTACATGCGGCGGATAAGGCGCTGTATCGAGCCAAGTGCCAAGGGCGAAATCGGATTGCCTCCGGCAGCTTGGTCGTTGAGCAGGAGAATCGGATGGCAGGCTGACTTCGTCACCTCGTCACTGCGTAACCTCGTCACTCCCGCCGCGAAAGCGCGCTAGACTGCGCTGAGCACGTAAAGCGCTGCTTCTTGCTTCCTATGCGAATCGCCGTCGGCGGCTTCCAACACGAGACGAATACGTTCGCGCCGCTCAGAGCAGCGTTCGACGATTTCCTCACTCCAGATGCTTGGCCGGGCCTCGTCAGGGGCGTCGATCTTCTCGATGCGGTTCGCGGCATCAATCTTCCCGCTGCTGGATTCATTGCAGAGGCGTTCGGCGCCGGGCACAACGTCGTACCGTTGACATGGTGTTCCGCGACACCTTCTGCGCATGTGACGCGAGATGCCTACGAACGCATCGCTGCGATGCTTCTGGAGGATCTGCGCGCTGCCGGGCCGATCGAGGCTGTATACCTCGATCTACACGGCGCGATGGTCGCTGAGCACGTCGATGATGCGGACGGTGAGTTGCTTCGGCGCGTCCGTGCTCAGGTGGGTCCGCGCATTCCCGTGATCGCTTCGCTCGACTTTCACGCCAACGTCTCGCCGCTCATGGCCGAGCAAGCGAGTGCACTGGTCGCATACCGCACGTATCCCCATACCGACATGGCCGCGAGCGGGTCTGCCGCCTTACGCCTCTTGGTCGACACGAAGACTTGGCCGATGACACATGCGCTGCGACAGCTTCCCTTTCTCATTCCATTGACATCGCAATGTACCTTGGTCCCGCCGATGCGCGATGTGTTGGAGGAACTCATCCGGCTCGAGCGGGCGCCGATCAGGACACTGAGCTTCACGCCTGGGTTTCCGGCCGCGGACGTGCCGGAATGCGGACCTTGCGTATTCGCCTACGGCGAGGATGCTCTCGCAGTCGACCGAGCGGTGACGCAGGTATGCGCAGGTGTCTGTGATCAGGAGGCGCGCTTCGAGCTGGATGTTCAGACGATCGACAGCGCGTTGCAAACATTCGATCGCAGCCCCGCCATCGCAGGCCGACCGATCATCTTTGCCGACACGCAGGACAATCCCGGCGGAGGCGGCACGAGCGATACGACATCGTTGCTGAAAGCGCTCATCGCGCGACGCGTTCCGCGCGCGCTATGTGGGTTGCTGTGCGATGCGGCTGCGGCTGCTCGCGCCCACGAAGCCGGAACTGGCGCGCACATCGATCTGGAGCTTGGCGGACGATCGGGACCGGCCGGCGAGACTCCGATCGCGGGCCGCTTTTCGGTCGTCGCCTTGGGCGATGGCAACTTCACGGCAACAGGTCCTTTCTATGCTGGATCTCGTATGGCGCTCGGTGCGATGGCTCTGCTTCGGCACGGCGAGCTCTACATCGCGGTCTCGAGCCGTAAACAACAGGCGGCCGATCGAGCGATGTTCCACCATCTCAATGTCGATCCAGCGGATTTCGCACTCGTGGTGCTCAAGAGCTCGGTGCATTTCCGGGCGGATTTCGGTGCGTTGGCGAGCCGCGTCATCATCGTCACCGCTCCGGGCGCAAACATCGCAGACCCTGCTCTATTACCGTTCAAGAACCTGCGTGCAGGCATGCGGGTGGCAGGCCGAAGCGCTTAGATAAACGCCTGCGGAAAGCGTTCCGGAAAATACAAGGCTCGTACTTCGAGCGGCCATGGCTGCTGCTGGCATCGCTCTTGCTTCTTCCTCGCACGTCGATTGTGCTAGCGGCTTTCTTGCTCGAGCGTATAGATTGTCGAAACGCGCGTTCACGAACAATGATCTCGAGGCAGTGCGCAATGGCGGAGAAGAAGATCGTCGGCAGCGTCACCTATCAGAATACCGGCAAGGAATACTTCGAGAAGCGCGGCTTGAAGCGACACGCGCGAGTGTGGTCGCTCTGGGCGCTCGGGGTGGGTGCCGTCATCTCCGGACATTTCTCGGGCTGGAATCTCGGTATCGGGGCAGGCGGATGGGGTGGCTTGTTCTGCGCAGCCATTCTCATCGCGATCATGTATCTGGGATTGATCTTCAGTCTGGCGGAAATGTCGCCCGCGCTTCCGCACACCGGTGGTGCGTACTCGTTCGCGCGTAGCGCGATGGGTCCATGGGGCGGATTCATCACGGGTCTTGCGGAAAGCATCGAGTACATCCTGACGCCGGCCGTGATCGTATTCTTCATTGGCTCGTATCTGACCGACATCATCGGCACACCTGCGCACCTGCAGCCGCTGTGGTGGATCGGCTGCTACATTTTGTTCGTCGCGCTCAACTACGCAGGCGTCGAGGTCTCATTCAAGATCTCAGTCGTCGTCACCCTCCTTGCGCTCGGCGTGCTCGCGGTATTCTGGGTGAGCGCGATTCCTTACGCGGACTTCTCGCGATGGGCGCTCAATATCGGCGTCGGCCCTGACGGGGCTTTGATCGAGCTGCCGAATGGCGGGGGTGATTTCTTGCCGATGGGATGGGCCGGCGTACTGGCGGCCATGCCTTTTGCGGTCTGGCTATTTCTTGCGATCGAAGAGTTACCGCTCGCCGCTGAAGAATCGGTGGATCCGAAGAGGGACATGCCGAAAGGATTGATCTTTGGATTGTTCACACTCGTGTTCTCCGCGCTCATGATCATGTTCTTGAATGCATCGATCGGCGCGCTGGAGGAAGGTCAGCTGCACGGTTCGTTCTCGCTCGCGAGCTCGACCGAGCCGCTGCTCGACGGCTTTCGCGTCATCTACGGAACGGACATCGCGAAGCTGCTCTCGTTGTTTGCCGTGATCGGGCTCATCGCGAGCTTCCACACGATCATCTTCGCCTTCGGCCGTCAGATCTATTCCTTGTCTCGTGCGGGTTACTACCCCGCTTTCATGTCGATCACGCATGGTTCGCGCAAGACACCGCATATCGCGCTCTTCACGGGTGCGATCATCGGACTTGTCGTGATCACCGCGGTCTGGTTCACGCGCGGAGCGGAACAGGCCGGTTCGACGATCGGCGCGACACTACTGAACATGGCAGTGTTCGGCGCGATGATCTCGTACGCGCTACAAGGCATCTCGTTCATCCTGTTACGGAGGAACATGCCGCACATCGAAAGGCCCTATCGCAGCCCGCTGGGCATCCCCGGTGCGACGCTCACGGTCATCATCGCTGTTGTGACACTATACTTCCAACTGCAAGATCAAGCGTATCGCGCAGGTGTCTACGCATCCCTCGCTTGGTATGTCGCCGGTATTCTGTACTTCGCCATCATCGGTCGCCATCGCCTCGTGCTGTCTCCTGAGGAAGAGTTCGCGCTCACCTCTGGCCAGCATGGGCATCCAGAACGAGAAGGATATGGGACGACGAAGTTGTGAAGACCCAAGGGACGAAGTGACAAGGTGACGGAGTGACGAAGTCAGAAGGGTCCGCTCCACTCCGACTTCGTCACCTCGTCACTGTGCTGCACATGGATGTGCGAAGGGCGCGAGCGCACGGATGCATGCGAGCGGCCGTCACGTCATCACTCAACCACAGAGTCAACCAATGCTGGAACCTCGACAGATAAAAACCATCGCCGACGCAAAAGCGATCGTCGAGCAGCGCAACTTGTCGCACATCAAAGTGGGCGTGTTCGACATCGATGGGATCATGCGAGGCAAGTACATGTCGCGCGCAAAGTTCCTGTCGGCGCTCGAGAACGGCTACGGGTTCTGCGACGTCGTGTTGGGCTGGGATTGTCAGGATCAACTCTACGACAACGTGACGTTCACCGGATGGCATACGGGCTATCCGGATGCGCCGGTTCGCATTCTGCCCGACTCGTGCCGTCCTCTGCCTTTCGAAGATGACGGCCTGTTCTTTTTGAGCGAGTTCACTGCGCAAGCCGAACAGATCTGCCCGCGTGCCGTCCTACGTCGCGTCGTGGAGCGTGCCCGCAAGATGGGCTACGAGCCGTATGCCGGATTCGAGTACGAGGTCTTCTTCTTTAATGAGACACCCGAGTCGGTACGGGCGAAGAACTATCGGGATCTGAAGCCTATGGCGCCGGGCTGGTTTGGCTACTCCATCATTCGCAACACGGTTGCGGCGGATTTCTATCGTCAGCTGCTCACGACTTGTGACGCAATGGATTTCGGCATCGAGGGTTTGCACGAGGAAACCGGACCGGGCGTGATCGAAGCGGCCATCACGTTCGATGATGCGCTCGCGAGCGCGGACAAAGCGGCGCTGTTCAAGACCTTCGTCAAAATCCTCGCGCAGCGACACGGGATGATGGCCACGTTCATGGCGAAGTGGTCCGCGCAATACCCAGGACAGAGCGGGCACATCCACCTCTCGTTGCAACGAGACGGAAAGCCCGCGTTCTACGATGCGGACAAGCCGCATTCCATGAGCGACGCGATGCGACATTTTGTCGCTGGCCAGCAGCGCTTGATGCCAGAGCTGCTCGCGATGGTGGCGCCGACGATCAATTCGTACACTCGCCTCATCCCAGGCTTTTGGGCACCGACCGATTCCTCATGCGGCGTCGAGAACCGCACCTGCGCGCTGCGCATCATTCCAGGCAGCGCGAAGTCGCAACGCGTGGAGTATCGAGTGGCCGCCGCGGACGCTAATCCCTACATCATCCTCGCCGCTGCGATCGCATCGGGCTTGTGGGGTATCGAGAATGGCGCAGAGCTGGAACCGCTCGTCGAGGGCAACGCTTACGACAGGAAATTTCCAGAGCATTTAGCGCTGCCTCGCACGCTTTGGGAGTCCGCCCAGCGGCTCAAGGCATCGAAGATGGCGCGGGAGTATTTCGGCGACCCATTCGTCGATCACTTCGCCGCGACGCGCGAATGGGAGGAGCGCGAGTTCCGTAAGCACATCACGGATTGGGAATTGGCGAGGTATTTCGAGATCATCTGAGGAGAGTGACGAGGTGACGCAGTGGCGGAGTGACGCAGTCCGATTCAAGCACCACCACCTCTGACCTCGTCGCTTCGTCACCCCGTCACATCTTCACTTGCTATGCCTATGCTTCGCACCATCTCTCCCATCGACGGCCGCGTGTATGTAGAGCGTGAGCTCGCGAATACAGCGCAGATCGATCAGGCACTCGCAACTGCTCAGCGTGCCCAGCGTAGTTGGCGCGACACGACCGTGGATGAACGTGCACAGATTCTGAGGCGATTCTGCACGGAGTTCGAATCGCGAAGTCACGACATCGCGCGCGAGATCACATGGCAGATCGGTCGACCTATTCGGTACAGCCCTAACGAAGTGCGTGGGACGCTCGAGCGGGCGAGATACATGATCGACATTGCGCCGCGCGCGCTCGAAGATCTCGATCCCGGACTTAAGGAAGGCTTCTCGCGATTCGTCCGTCGCGAGCCGCTCGGCGTCGTGCTCGTGATCGCGGCATGGAATTATCCGTATCTCATCGCGGTCAACAGCGTCGTGCCGGCACTAATGGCAGGCAACAGCGTGGTTCTCAAACACTCTGCGCAAACGCCTCTGTGTGCGGAGCGTTTTGCAGAGTGTCTGAAGGCGGCTGGCTTACCAGACGGCGTGTTTCAAGTGCTCCACCTCAGTCACGAGGATACGGAGCGCACGATCCGCGATCCTCGTGTCGCGTTCGTCGCGTTCACCGGATCGGTGAACGGCGGCCGCTCGGTTCAGCATGCAGCAGCGGATCGCTTCATCGGAGTCGGACTCGAGCTCGGCGGCTGCGATCCGGTATATGTGCGCAACGATGCGGACATCGCTCATGCCATTGAAAACATCGTGGACGGCGCGTACTTCAACAGCGGTCAATCCTGTTGCGGAATCCAGCGCATCTACGTGCACGAGCGGGTGTATGACGCGTTCGTGCCGGGCGTCATCGAGCTCATCTCGCAGTATGTGCTCGCAGATCCGACACGTGAGGACACCACGCTGGGCCCCGTCGTGCGCACTTCCGCAGCCGACGCGATCCGAGAAAGCATCGCAGCAACAGTTCGCGCGGGCGGCAAACCTGCGATCGACAACACGAAATTTCCGGCTAACAAGCCAGGAACAGCGTACGTCGCCCCGCAAGTCTTCTTGAACGTCGATCACTCCATGCCGATCATGAAAGAAGAAATCTTTGGACCTGTTGCCGGCATCATGAAGGTGCACTCGGATGAGGAGGCGATCGCGCTGATGAATGACAGCGCGTACGGACTCACTGCTGCGATCTGGACGGCCGACGCTGAAGCTGCCGAAGCCATCGGCGGCGAGTTGGAGACCGGGACGGTTTTCATGAACCGCTGCGACTACCTCGATCCCGCGCTCGCGTGGGTCGGCGTCAAGGACTCTGGACGCGGCTGCACACTCTCGTATATCGGCTACGAGCAACTCACACGACCGAAATCGTTTCACTTCAGAGTTGTGACTTAGGCGTCGCGCGGATCGAGCATGAAGGCTGCTCGCAAAATCTCACGGCGGAAGGCGAGGTGGGCTTCACTGTCGTCGTCCTCGCGGAAGCGAGGATCCATCTTGTGCTCGATGTTTGTTGGTCAGAGTAAGTGCTCGTGAGCGCCAGATTCGAAGTGAGCTTGTGTCAGCGATTAGGATGGGTCCTCGCCTCCGCGAGGATGACGCCACTCGTTGTATTTGCGAAAGACCTCTTCATCTCGATCTTTAAGGGTCCACCATGACCAAGCTGCGCGGTAACTGGAACTATCCAACTTCGATTCGCTTCGGTGCCGGGCGTATCGCCGAGCTTGCCGACGCGTGCAAGACGCTCAATATCTCGCGGCCGCTGCTCGTCACGGACCCTGGGCTTTCCAAGTTGCCGATGATCGAGAGCGCCGTCGCGATTTGCCGCGCTGCAAGCCTTGAGATCGCGGTGTACTCCAACGTGCAGCCCAATCCAGTCGAAGCGAACGTCAACGATGGTGTACGAATCTATCGCGACGGGCGTCACGATGGCGTCATCGCCTTTGGGGGCGGAAGCGCGCTCGACACCGGCAAGGCGATCGCGCTGATGGTGGGTCAGACGCGACCGATATGGGATTTCGAAGATCGCGAAGACTGGTACACCCGAGTGAACGCCGCAGGCATCGCTCCCATCGTCGGTGTGCCGACGACATCGGGAACAGGATCTGAAGTAGGACGCGCGTCTGTGATCACCGATGTGCGCGATCATACGAAGAAGATCATCTTCCATCCTAAGATGCAGCCCGCGATCGTGATCGCGGATCCAGAGCTCACGCTCGGGTTACCGCCGCATGTCACTGCGGCCGTCGGCATGGATGCCTTATCCCACAATCTCGAAGCCCTCTGCGCACCCTTTCACCATCCGATGGCCGACGGCATCGCGCTCGAGGGTACGCGGCTCATCAAAGAGTGGCTGCAGATCGCGGTCCGCGACGGCAAGAACTTGGAGGCGCGTTCTCACATGATGGCCGCGGCCATGATGGGCGCGACGGCATTTCAGAAAGGACTCGGTGCGATGCACAGCCTGAGTCATCCCTGCTCCGCAAATCTCAACACTCACCACGGGCTCACAAACGCAGTCGTGATGCCGTATGTGCTCGCGTGGAATCGAGCGGCCATCGAAGACAAGATGGTTCGACTCGCAAGCTACCTGCAGCTTCCGCAGCGCTCGTTCGACGGTGTCCTCGCGTGGCTGCTCGAGCTGCGCAAGACGATCGGGGTGCCGCACACGCTAGCCGAGCTCGGCATGCAGTCGAGTCACATCGACAGCTTCTCCCGACAAGCGTTGCAAGATCCCTCAACCGGGGGCAACCCCGTTCCCATGGACGTGAGCGACTTTGCGTCTTTGTATCGCAACTGCTTGGAAGGACGACTGGACTTCGCGAGCTGAAGTTCGCGTTACGTCAGATTCATTGAGAATTCAGACGGGCGCACTCATAGTGTGCGTATGCGACTCTGGCTCGTAGCGCTCACTGTTCCACTTCTCGTCGCCACGACTGCGCATGCGGATGCAATGCGGTGTGGCAGCCGCCTCGTCAGCGACGGCGCAACACGCTCGGAAGTACGCGATTTCTGTGGCGAGCCGAGCGATGTCGTCACTCGCACGATCCTACGCCGACCTCATTACACCGTGCACGGGCGCACCCTGTACTTCGGAGACGGTCTCATCGAAGTTCCCGTCGAGGTATGGACGTACAACTTTGGTCCGTACAAGCTGATGCGCCGAGTCCGGTTTGTCGACGGTGTCGTCGAAGAGATCGAGACGCTCGGGTACGGGTATCACGAGAAAGGCGAGTGACGAGTGATGGGGGGCTTTGATGTCAACGCCTCGTTTCACCGCGCTTGTGTGATTCTCAGCAGTCGGCTGACGAGTAGCACCGCGCTCACCGTCAGACCCACGATCAGACCACCCCACACATAGATCGGGCCGCCTTGCCTCATCACGCCGAAGTAATAGGCGAGCCAGAAGCCGACCACCCAATACGAGAAAAGGCAGAGCAACAAAGGCACCGCAGTGTCCTTGTATCCGCGTAAGGCGCCCGCCGCTCCCACCTGAATACCGTCGGATAACTGAAACAGCGCCGCCATTAGCAGCAAAGTGGCCGCAAGCTCGCGCACGGGCGGATCGCGAGTATAAAGCGCGGCGATCGTATCGTTGAGCAGCGCGATTCCAACGGCCGAGACGAACATCACCGCCGCACACGATGCGATACCGAGCAAACCGACGGCACGTGCGCGCGCACGCTCGCCCCGACCCAAGGTGTGTCCGACGTGAATCGTCGTAGCGGAGCTGATCGCGAGCGGCATCATGAACATGAATGACGCGTAGTTGAGCGCGATCTGATGCGCCCCGGCAGTGATCGCGCCCATCGAACCCATGATCAGTGCGGCGGCAACGAACAAGCCTCCTTCGGCAAGGATGGCGCCTGCGATCGGCGCGCCGATGCGCACGAGCTCGCGCAACGTTCGAGCATGGGGGCGCGCGATCTTCGCGAAAAAGTCGAACGGTCTGTACACGCGATGGCGTCGCATGTGCATGAGCATCGCGAAGAACATGAACCAGAACACGAGCGCCGTCGCGAGCCCGCAACCGGGGGCGCCCATCGCGGGCAGTCCGAACTTGCCGTACATGAAAACCCAGTTGCCGAACACGTTGAGCACCAGCCCGACAAGTCCGATGTACATGATCGGCTTCGTGCGGCCGAGCCCTTCGCTTGCGTAGCGCAACGAGAAGAATGCCAGCGCGCCTGGCATGCCAAAGGTAATCGCATGCACGTACGCAATGGCAGTCGGCAATATCTCCTCCGAAATGCCCACCGCCGGGAGCACCCAGGAGACTTGCAGTAATCCAGCCACGAGAACGACAGCAAGGGCAGCGACGAGCCACCAGGCTTGGCGCACGTAATCGGCGACTGCAGCGACGTCCTTGGCGCCATTCGCATGCGCCACCGCAGGCGACACGGCCATCAACATACCGAATGCGATGAACAGGAAGAGTTGCCAGTACGCCGCACCAATGGCCAGTCCTGCGAGCTGCACTGCGCCGAGCTGACCGGCCATCACAGTATCCGCGAAGGTCATACCGGTGATCGCCAAGTTGTTAGCGAGCAACGGACCGCCGAGTCGCGCGATAGAGCGAAGATCTGCGGTGCGGTGTTCGCGCGTATACATTCCTTGAAGTTGTTAGTTGTCAGTGGCTAGTGATTAGTGGCTCGTGTCCACAACTAGCCGATCCGACACCAGCCGAGTCGTGGGTTGATAGAGTAAGAACTGCACCCATATGCAATCATCGACTTCTCGGGGATGGTCGAAAATCCGCTCCTCGGGCACTCTAACAACTAGCCACTAAGCACTAGTCACTTTTTAGGCAGCAGTCCCATGCTCGTAGGATCCATTGTGCGTCGTGTCGCCATCGTCGGCGGTGTACGAATTCCATTTGCTCGATCGATGGGCGCTTATGCACAAGCGAGCAACCAACAGATGCTCACTGCGACCTTCAAAGCGCTCGTAGAGCGCTTCGGGCTGCGGGGCGAAGTTCTTGGCGATGTGGGCGGCGGTGCAGTACTCAAGCATTCGCGCGATTTCAACCTGGTGCGTGAGTCGGTACTCGACAGCGGTTTGGATGCGCGCACGCCTGCGTTCGACCTGCAACGCGCCTGCGGTACGAGCCTCGATACGGCGATTACGATCGGGTTGAAGATTGCCACTGGTCAAATCGACTCGGGCATCGCGGGCGGTGTCGACACCGCGAGCGATGTGCCGATCGTGTATCCGGATGCCTATCAGCAGCTGCTGCTACGAAGTGCTCGCGGCAAATCGCTCGGCGAGAGAATCACGCCTTGGCTTGGCTTGCGTCCACGACACTTCAAGCCGAGCTTCCCCGCGGTCGTCGAGCCGCGCACGAGTCTGTCCATGGGGCAGAGCTGCGAGCGCATGGCACAGCAATGGCAAATCTCACGGCAGGAGCAAGATCAGCTCGCCTACGAGAGCCATCGTAAGGCCGCAGCCGCGTATGAGGAGGGCTTCTTCAAAGATCTCGTCATCGAGTTCATGGGTCTGAAGCAAGACAACAACATCCGTCGCGACACGTCGGTCGAGAAACTCGCGAAGCTGAAGCCTTCGTTTCATCCTCAAGGGACACTGACCGCTGGCAACTCGACCCCCATGACCGACGGCGCATCGGCCGTGCTGCTCGCGAATGAGCAATGGGCTCGTGCCCGCAATCTGCCGATTCAGGCGTATCTGACCTATGGCAAGTTCGCCGCCGTCGACTTCGTGAAAGACGATGGACTGCTCATGGCACCTGCTTACGCAGTGCCTCGCATGCTCGCCGATGCAGGACTCACGCTACAGGACTTCGACTTTTATGAGATCCACGAGGCATTCGAAGCGCAGGTCCTTTGCACGCTGAAGGCATGGGAATCGCCCGAGTTTTGTCGCGACCGCCTCGGGTTATCGGCGCCGCTCGGCTCCATCGACCGCACGAAGCTCAATGTGAAAGGCGGGAGCGTCGCGATAGGTCATCCGTTCGCGGCAACCGGCGCTCGAATCGTAGCCACGCTTGCAAAGCTGCTCGAACAGAAAGGCAATGGGCGCGGACTCATCTCTATCTGCACGGCAGGCGGAATGGGTGTGACTGCGATATTGGAGCGCTAAACCGCCGCACGACCCCCATCGGCGAGAGGCACTGCGCAGGAGCTTGGAAGCCGTTCAAAGAAAAGCGGCCGGTAGTGCTGGGGAGCAAGGGTGAACTTGCACCTAGCGTTACCGGCCGCCCGTCCGGGCAGCTTGCGGGGTAGGAGTCCCGCTTGCATGCCCACTGTTCGGAGTCTCGCGATCCCGGGGAGGGGGCAGTAACGAATCGCGAGCCCCGATCAGTTGGCACCCGAAGCAAAGTTGTCGACCATCAAATCGAAGGGCATCCGTGCCCGAGTGCACGCCCCGCACCATGCGGGTCCATGTGAATGGGCATCCATAAATCACACGCGTGCGCGTCCTAATTCCCTAAGCGACAAATGGCGCCGTTTTCCCTCACACACCCAATCAAAAGCCCGGAAGCCCCTACTGCGCCGCCAACCCGGTCGGTCGTGTGCTTGGGACACGCCAGCGCCGCCCGAGGTTGCATCTCACGTAAGTGTATGAATTTGCTTTAGCATTGTGCTCTCGAACGCCGCTATGGAGAGAGCCATGACAGGCGACGGGCTTCTCCGCCAGACTAGCGGCCAGACTTAAAGCCCATGAAATCAGTGTGAGGATCCGATGCCTGAATACACAGGCGAGCCTGGCTACCCCCATCAGAGCAAGCGTCGCCTCGGCATCCTCCTCGCCAATCTCGGCACACCGGACACGGCTGAGCCGGACGCGGTGCGGAGGTTCTTGGCGGAATTCCTCTGGGATCCTCGCGTCGTCGAGGCGCCACGCTGGATTTGGTGGCTGGCCTTGCACGGGTACATCCTGCGAGTTCGGCCTGCTCAAAGCTCGCACGCGTATCGTCAGATCTGGACCGACGCGGGTTCTCCGCTCCTGCTGCACAGTCGCGCGCTCGCAAGTGCGCTCCAAGACGAACTTGCGGCAACGGATACCGCAGTCGCGCTCGGCATGACGTACGGCAATCCTTCGCTCGCAACCGCATTGCGTGAGCTACAAGCGAAAGGTGCCAGGCGCCTGCTCGTGCTGCCGCTCTACCCTCAATACTCGGGAACGACGACGGCCTCGGTATTCGATCGCGTGACCGCCGAGCTGCAGCGCTGGCGCTGGGTTCCGGAAGTGCGTTTCGTCATGAGCTATGCGGACGAGCTCGACTACATTCGCGCGATCGCGGCTAGCATCCGCGATCATCGGCAAGGAACGGAGCGATCCCACTTACTGTTCTCTTTCCACGGCGTGCCGAAACGCTACCTGCTGAACGGCGATCCCTATCATTGTCAATGTCAGAAGACAGCGCGCTTGGTCGCGGACGAGTTAGCGCTTCCGCGAAGCGAGTGGAGCGTGAGCTTTCAATCGCAGGTCGGGCGCGAGGAATGGTTGCAGCCCTACACCGATCAGCTCTTGCTCGAGTACGCTCAGCGAGGCCCGAAGCGCATCACAGTGGTATGCCCCGGATTCGCCACCGATTGTCTCGAAACGCTCGAGGAAATTGCGCTTCGCAATCGGGCCGCGTTTCTGGATCGCGGTGGCGAATCGTTCGACTATGTCCCCGCTTTGAATGCGAGCGAGGCTCACGTGAAGCTCATGCTCAAGATCATCGAGCACCATACCCATTCGTGGCACAGGCCTGAATCGGACAGCGAGCTCGCCGCACGTCGCGATCGCGCGATCGCGATGGGTGCCGCGCACTGATCAGCGGCGCTCGAACGCACGCCTACCAGCATGTTCGATCCACCCATCGGTCGCTTTCTCGAGATCAGCGTTCATGCGCCGGCGATTCGCGATTCGCTCGCGTTCTATGAATCGCTCGGCTTCGAGCAAGCTCTGGTCGGCGAAGTGTGGCCGTATCCCTACGCGGTCGTGACCGACGGGCGCGTATACATTGGACTGCACGCGCAGCGCGTCCGTGAGCCGACATTGACGTTCGTGCTCCAAGATTTGAGAGCGCGCGTAGAGGTACTGGAATCTCTCGGCATCGAGTTCGACG
This sequence comes from Pseudomonadota bacterium, assembly GCA_023417315.1. Classification (GTDB taxonomy): domain Bacteria; phylum Pseudomonadota; class Gammaproteobacteria; order Steroidobacterales; family Steroidobacteraceae; genus Steroidobacter. The sequence goes on along the minus strand of JAEZFW010000085.1, from coordinate 51,376 downwards.
AGCTGAACGTTGCGATGGACACGTTCAACCACGCGGCTTTTGCGGACCCCACGGGGCAGCGCGTGGGCTTGGTCGAAGCACGCACGTTTTCGCCGCCTGCCGTCGAAGTCCATCGCACCACTACCTGCGGCTATTTCGCGGAGTACGGCATTCCGGTCCGCGAACCTGAGCTCGCGCGCGCGTTCTGGGAGCCGCTCGGATTCGTGGCGATGGATGAGGAAGCCCATCCCTTCCCGCACACGGATCTCACCAGCAACTACCTAAACATGGCGTTCTATCGCAGTCGGGCACTGCGCCAGCCCGTACTGACATTCCAGGATGAAGACATGCGCGAGCGACTCTCGCGCCTTCGCGAACGCGGCTTTGCGCTCTCGGACGAAATGCCGGACACGTTGGACGATCGCTCGAATGCCGTGTTGATTGCACCTGAGGGCACGCGTCTGCTGCTCATGCAAGCAATCGGTTGATGTGCCAGTCGCAATGGGTGCGAAAGCACGCCTGTCGTGCACGCTCGGTGTACAGGAAGTGTCCGCATTTGCGCGGGTTCATCAGACACGGCACGCTAACGGCTTCGTGCGCCGACGGGTTCGCCCTCGATATGACGAATCGAAACATCGAAAGCGTTGAACACCGCGGCCGCATTCAGGAGGATCTTCGATGTTCGCCAGACTTGCGTTGGTAGTCTCTCTCTTCACCTGCGTTTACGCTCACGCAGATGAAGGTATGTGGACGTTCCACAATTTCCCGAAAGCCCAAGTCAAAGAGAAGCACAACGTCGCAATCGATGACGCTTGGTTGAACCGAGTGCAACGATCGGTCACTCGTCATGAAAGCGGATGCACAGGCTCCTTCGTATCGGAAGATGGGCTCGTGCTCACGAATCATCATTGCGTGATGAGTTGTCTGTCGCAGATCTCCAGCGAGCAGAACGATTACATCGGCAACGGCTTCAACGCTGCGAATCGCGCGGGCGAAATCAACTGTCCGGCAGAGATCTTGTCGGTTCTAGTCGAAGTCGAAGAGATCACCGAGAAGGTGAATGCGGCGACCGCGAGCCTTCCGAGCGCGAAAGCCAACGAGGTCCGCAAACAAGAGCTGAGCAAGCTCGAGGCCGCGTGTGTCGAGAGCTCCAAGAAGAGCCGCACAGGCCCGCTCGCGTGCGAGTCGGTGAGCTTGTATCAAGGCGGGCAGTATTTCCTTTACAAGTACAGGCGCTATGACGATGTGCGCATGGTGTTCGCGCCTCATCACGCGATCGCTGCGTTCGGGGGCGACCCCGACAACTTCAATTTCCCGCGTTGGTGTCTCGACTTCAGCCTGTTACGCGCTTATGAGAATGGCAAGCCGGCACGCACACCGGACCATCTCGATTGGCGGCCCGAAGGACCGAAAGCAGGCGAGCCCGTGTTCGTCGCGGGTCACCCCGGAACCACGAACCGTCTGCTCACCATCGAGCAGCTCAAGTTTCAACGCGACACACAGTTCCCGGAATACCTCGTTCGCAGCTCCGAACTGCGTGGCCGCTTGATTCAGTGGGGCAAGACCGGAGAGGAGCCCACGCGCATCATTCAGCGCCCGCTCCAAAGCAACGAAAATTCGCTCAAGGTGTACCGCGGACTCAATCGCGCACTGCTCGACGATCGCCTCATCGCAGACAAGACCGCTCGCGAGCAGCGACTGCGTGAGTTCGTCTTATCCAAACCGGAGCTCACCCAGTCCGTCGGCAGTGCATGGGATGACATCGCGAACGCACAGGAGCGCATGCGCCAGATCTACGGGCGCTACCTCTATATCGAATCAGCGGCTGGCTTCAACAGCACGCTATTCCGCCATGCACGACAACTCGTACGCGGTGCGGCCGAGCGTGACAAGCCGAATGAGCTGCGCCTGCGTGAATTCGCGGACTCGAACCTGGAAAAGATCAGTGCGAGCGTGCTCGCTCAAGCGCCCATCTATCCCGAGTACGAAAAGCTTACTTTGTCTTTCTCTCTAGACAAGATGCGCGAGCACTTGGGACCTGATGATCCCATCGTGCGCCAGCTGCTCGGTTCCGAATCGCCCGAGTCTCTCGCGACGAAGTTGATCGGAGAATCGAAGCTCGCCGACGCGCAGATACGCAAGCAGTTGTGGGATGGCGGCGCTTCAGCCATCGAGGCGAGCACGGACCCGATGATCGTGCTAGCCCGCTCGATCGATGAAGAAGCGCGCGCGGTTCGCAAGATCTACGAGGATGAGGTGCAAGCGCCTGTGACCTCCGGTCAAGAGAGGATTGCCAAGGCGCGTTTCGCGGCTTACGGCACCAGCACGTATCCTGATGCGACCTTCACATTGCGATTGAGCTATGGCGCCGTCTCAGGCTGGGTTGAGAAGGGTGAGCAGATCGAGCCGTTCACGACGTTGTCGCGCTTGTACGAGCGCACCACGGGCAAGCCACCGTTCGCACTACCCCAGATCTGGCTCGACGCGCGCGACAAGCTCGACATGGGCACGCCGTTCAACTTCGTGACCACGAACGACATCGTGGGCGGGAACTCAGGCAGTCCGGTCATCGATGCACAAGGCAAGCTCGTCGGGCTTGCGTTCGACGGCAATATTCATTCGCTCTCAGGTAACTATTGGTACGACGCCGAGTTGAATCGGGCGGTCGCGGTACACCCCGCCATCATGCTGACGGCGCTCGAGAAGGTGTATGGCGCGACCGAACTGGCGAAGGAGATCGCTCGGACGCGCTGATCACGACTCGCGCTCGGCGACGATCTCGAACTCGAGGTGCAGGCGATCCTGCACCTCGAGCGCGCCGAGCGCGATACTGAACGGCTTCATGCCGAATTCGGTCTGCAGCACATCGAGCTCACCTTTCGCTTTCAGACGTGCGCCCTCCAACGTGAGCGTGAGCGGCACAGGCTTCTCGCGCGCGACGCCTTTGATGGTGATGCGCGCCATGACGCTCGGCGATTGCAATGCCCCTTTCACGTCGATGCTGCGCACAGAGATCGTGGGAAACTCCTGCGCATTCAGCACTTCGGGACGCAACATGTTTCGGCGCGTGCCCTCAATGTCCTTCTGACTGATCCCCGGCGGGAAGTCCGCACCGTGGGCGCGACGCGCATCTGGGTCATCGACGATCAATGATTCCACGGGAAAGCTCAGTTCGAATCCCGAGCGCTCGAACTGCGGATGCAGCCACGCACGCCCGCTCACAGATCTCGAGGTCACGACATGGTTATGGCCGAGCCGCGCGAGCGTCCCACCTCGATACACCAGAATATGCACACGAGATGCGTCCGAATCGATCGCGAAAACGCTCGCGCCGCGCGTATCAACCGGACGCTCCCCAACGGCCTCGGGCGTGGGCACCGGCGCTTGAACAGGGCGCGCACAGGAAGATAGTGTCCCCACCAGCACGAGGGCGAGCGCAAACGCTCGCCACGTCGCGCTTGACCTTTCTCGACCGAATGCGCACCGTCTATCGGCGCCAATTTGTGACTTCGTCACGCCGTCACTCCCGTCTTCACTCGATCGAGTAGGTTGCACGATAGGCTCGCGCGGTTCCTCAGGCCAGAAACAGTTCGATTATCCGATGCGTTTAAAGAACACCGAGATGAAGTATGGTCCGATCGCTCAGCTCTTTCATTGGGCGATCGTCGTATTGGTCATTACACAGTTCGTGCTCGCGCAACGAGCCGACGATCTGCCGCGAGGCCCCGCGCTATTGCAGACGCTCGCGCTACATAAGTCGATCGGCATTACGATCTTGATGCTTGCAATCCTGCGCTTGAGTTGGCGATGGGCAAATCCGGTGCCGCCGATGCCGGCAAGCTCACCACCCTGGCAGCATCTCGCCGCTCGCATCTCGCACATCGCGCTCTATGGGCTGTTGTTGCTCATGCCTATCTTCGGCTGGTTGATGTCTTCCGCCCGCAACTTTCCCGTCAGCTGGTTCGGCCTCGTGACGCTGCCCGATCTGATCGGTGCGAACAAACAGGCGTACGAGTTCTTCCACGAAGGACATGAGTTCCTTGCGAAGGTGTTGTTCGTGCTCGCCCTCTTACATGCCGCGGCCGCGCTGAAACATCACTTCATCGATCGGGATGACGTGTTGCTGCGGATGTTGCCTTGGAACCGAAAAGCCGAGTCCGAACACTAACGGTGAGTCGCGCGTTGGATAGTGCGCCCTTTGCGTGTGAGGATTCTGATGTCCCGCTTCAAATCTATATTGTCAATCCCGGCTGTCCTGCTAGCCACGCTTGCATACGCCGCGACGCACTGGGTCATGCAGCCCAAGCACAGTACGTTGACCTTCATCGCTACGCAGGCTGGCGCGCCGTTCGAGGGCGGATTCGAGAAGTTCTCAGCCGATATCGCTTTCGATCCTACCAACCTCGCGGATAGTCGCTTCGAAGTGAAGATCGATATCGCGTCGATCAACAGCAACGACAGCGAGCGCGACGATACCCTCCGCGGACCCGATCTGTTTGCGGTCGAGAAGTGGCCCACAGCGACGTATGTCGCCGAGCGCTTCGAGCACAAGGGCGGCACTCAATTCGGCGCAGTCGGCAAGCTCACCCTGCGCGGTGTCACACGTGAAGTGCCGATCGAGTTCACGTTCGAAACGAACAAGAGCGGCGCGTGGCTCAAAGGCTCTGGCAAGCTGAAGCGGCTCGACTTCGGCGTCGGCCAAGGCGAATGGAAAGACACCGAGGGCGTCGCGAACGAAGTCCAGGTCCGCTACGCGTTACTGCTGACGAAGAGCTGACGTTTCTCGCGGCGACGCGGCGAAGAAGAGAGATACTCTCGCGGAGCCGCAGAGATCGGAATTAGAAGGGATCTTGTTCATCTAGACTTTGCGCCTCTGCGGCTCTGCGGCTCTGCGGCTCTGCGGCTCTGCGAGATTATTTTCCTAGTTCTTCCTTTGCGGGCTTGTCGTGCTTGGCGAGAGATTCTTCTTGCCCGCTGCCCAACACGCTGACGATCCAGATCGCGAGGAGCGATAACAGCACGCCCGGGATCATCTCGTAGAGCTCAAAGATCCCGCCCTCCCCTTGTTTCCAGAGCATGACCGTGAGGCCACCGACGATCATACCTGCTAGCGCGCCGTTGCGTGTCATGCGCGGCCAGTACAGCGACAGCACGATGGCTGGGCCGAACGCAGAGCCGAACCCCGCCCACGCCCATGCGACCAAGTCGAGTACCGTGCTCTCCGGATCGAGTGCGAGCACGAATGCGATCACCGCGATCGTGAGCACCGCGAAGCGTCCCACCCACAACAACTCCTTGCCTTGCGACTGCGGGCGTAATAGGCCGCGGTAGATATCCTGCGAGAAGGCGGAGGACGCGACGAGCATCTGCGCTGACGCCGTGCTCATGATCGCCGCGAGTATCCCGGACAGGCAGATGCCGGCGAGAATCGGATGCAGATAGGTCGTCGACATCAGGATGAACGCCTTCTCCACGTCGGGACCTCGCAGCGGCTCGAGCGCGAGCACTGCGGTCAGTCCAACCAGAATCGCAGCGGTCAGGACGATCACAACCCACGTCATCGCCACCCGACGGGCCGCGCGCATCGCATCGGGCGATTTGATCGCCATAAAGCGCGCCAGAATGTGGGGCTGACCCGGATAACCCAGACCCCATGCGACGAGCGATGCGATCCCCAGCAGCCCAATCGCTTGCCCCGCATCGCCTATCATCGGGTCGAGCAAGTCTGGACTGCGCTCCGCAATGCCGGCGAAGGTTTCGTTCACGCCGCCCGCAAGCGCCATCCCTAGCACTGCGACGAGCACGAGGGCAAGGAACATCAGCGTGCCTTGCAAGACATCGGACCAGCTCACGGCTAGGAAGCCCCCGAAGAACGTGTATGCGAGCATCACGATCGTTCCCCAGAACATGGCCGGCACGTAGTCCAGCCCGAAGAGCGCCTGAAACAGCCGCCCGGAAGCTACGAAACCCGAGCTCGTATAGAAGATGAAAAACACGAGGATCAGCATCGCCGAGATCGTGCGCAGCAAGCGGCTCGCATCATTGAAGCGATATTCGAAATAGTCGGGCAGCGTAAGGGAGTTGTTGAGCTGCTCCGTACGCACACGCAAAGGCTTGGCGACGAACCGCCAGTTCGCCCATGTTCCGACGATGAGCCCGCCTGCCATCCACGCCGCATCGAATCCCGACGCGTACGCGAGACCTGGCAGGCCCATTAGCAGCCACCCACTCATGTCCGTCGCCTGCGCGCTCAGGGCCGTGACCCAGCTGCCCAGCGACCGGCCACCGAGAATGAAATCGGAGAGCGATTGCGTGCGACGCCAGGCAATGAAGCCGAGGAGCAGACACACGCCCATGTAGATGACGATCGTAACGAGGATGTATGCCGGCTGCTCGATCATGTAAGTCCTCGTCTATGGATGCGCGATCATCGCCGTGTGCGCGAGAAAAGCAAAGCACCGAACGCGTTTGGAACGCGCAATCCCCTTACGTGACTGCCTTTACTCAGCTACATTCGGTATACATGGCTCAACCCGCTCCCGTCCGATTCACCCACCTCGAAGATTGCGTCGAAGCGACGCTGAAGCGCGTCGGCAAACAAGTGGTGTTGGGTTTGCCCGTCGCCATCGGCAAGCCGAACGAGCTCGTCAATGTATTCGTGCGCCGTGCGCTGGAAGATCCGCAGCTCCAACTCACGATCATCACGGCGTTATCGTTGCGCGCGCCGCGATCGCTGAACGAGTTGCAACGCCGCTTCCTCGAGCCGTTCGCGGAGCGGGTCTTCGGCGATTACGTCGAGCTCGAGTACGTACGGCTCATCGAGGAGCGGCGCCTTCCCTCGAACATCGAAGTCGTCGAGTTCTTTCTGGACCCAGGCGCATGGCTCGATGAGGAGCACCTTCAGCAGCAGTACTTGAGCGCGAATTACACTCATGTCGCTCGCGAGGCGCTTCGCCGCGGCCTGAATGTGCTCGCGCAGTACGTCGCACCCCCACAAGCGGGTGAAGCACCTCCGGGCGTTCTGAGCCTGGGTTCGAATCCCGATCTCACAGCCGACTTGTTGCCGCAGATTGCAGCGATGCGTGCAGCGGGCAATCCGTTCGCATTGATCGGTCAAATCCACGCCGAGATGCCCTTCATGTATGGCGATGCGCTGGTCGCCGCCGATACGTTCGACTTCTTGATCGAGCCGCGGCAGAGCGCGCTGTTTGCGCCGCCGAATCTGCCCATTCCCCTCATCGAGCACGCGATTGCACTCAACGTCAGCACCTTGGTTCGCGATGGCGGCACGTTGCAACTAGGCATCGGCGAGCTCGGCGATGCCGTCGTGCATGCGCTCAAGCTTCGCCACGAAAAGCCCGCTGTCTATCGCGAGGTCGTGCAAGGGACTGCGCTGCTCGATCGCCATCGCCGGCTGATCGAAACCGAAGGCGGCACCGCTCCGTTCGAGCTCGGACTCTATGGCTGCTCCGAGATGCTCGCCGATGGCTTTCTCGATCTGTATCGAAGCGGCATTCTCAAACGACGGGTGTATCCGAGTGCGCGCCTGCAACGCCTCATCGACGAGGGCCGGATCGACGTTCAAGTCGGCCTACGCACGCTCGATGCGCTGAGCGCATCGGGTATGCGACGGATGTCGTTCGTCGACTTCGACGAGCTGCGCGATGTCGGTTTGTTTCGCGACGATGTCGATTTCGAGCGCGGCATGCTGATCTGCCCGGATGGCACGCAGGTGCGAGCGAGCTTCGAGACACCTGAGCAGCGGGTCGAAATCGCAAAGAGCTGTCTCGGCTCGCGATTGCGCAACGGCGTGCTCCTCGATGCAGGATTCTTCTTCGGGCCTCGAGCGTTCTATGAACGCTTGCGCTCCTTGCCTCCGCAGGAGCGCGAGCTGTTCGCCATGCGCGGGATCAGCTTCATCAATGAGCTCTACGGTCACGAATGGGAGCTCAAGGTCGCGCAGCGACGCTACGCTCGCTTCGTGAATACCGCGATGATGGTGACAGGCTTGGGCGCCGCCGTTTCCGACGCACTGGCAGACGGGCGCGTCGTGAGCGGAGTGGGCGGTCAATACAACTTCGTCTCCATGGCGCATGCCCTGCCCGAAGCACGTTCGATTCTATGCCTTCGCTCTACGCGCGCATCGAAAGGCACGCTTTCATCGAACATCATTTGGACCTATGGCCATACGACGATCCCGCGTCACCTACGCGATATCGTGGTCACCGAATACGGGATTGCGGATCTGCGCGGGCGAACGGATCGAGAAATCGCCGAAGCGCTGCTCGGCGTCATGGATGCGCGCTTCCAGGATGAGTTCGTCGACGCTGCGAAGCGCGCCAGAAAACTGCCTCGCGATTTTCGCGTTCCCGACGCAGCGCGCGCGAATCGCCCCGAGGTGTTGCGCACGAGGTTCGGACCATGGTGCGCTCAGGGACATTTTCCGGAGCTGCCGTTCGGCTCCGATTTCACACAAGAAGAGCGAGTGCTCGCGAAGGCGCTGCGTTCGATGGAAGCGTCCGCACATACGTTAGGCGGACGTCTGGGTCTTCTTTGGGACGCGCTCGTACATGGCGCGGCGGGTGCCGAGATCGACCCCTACTTGTCCCGAATGTCTCTTGCGAGTCCGAAGAGCAGCCGCGAATGGTTGTATCGGCGCGCGCTGGCGGTGGCGCTCAAACGTCAACTTCGTGCAAGCCAGTCTTCTGCGGGATGACGCAGACCTAATCTCAGTGACCCACTTCTGCGAGCAGTGCATCGATCATGGTGTGCGCCTGCTGCAGATACGCGCCGCCGAACAAGTTGTAATGATTGAGCACGTGATACAGGTTGTATAGCGGTACGCGCACGCTCGCGCCTGAATCCATTGCCCATGTCGACTGATACGCCGCATAGAACGCATGCCCAAACCCGCCGAAGAGCTTGGTCATCGCGATGTCTGCCTCGCGATCGCCGTAGTACACGGCGGGATCGAATATCACGGGCAAGCCGTCTTCATCGCTGCCCCAATTTCCGCCCCACAGATCGCCGTGTAGCAACGACGCAGACGGCTGGTAGGTCTTGAAGAAGTCCGGGATGCGCTCGCAGAGCTGATAGCCGCGCTCGATGACACTTGGCTCAGCGCCCCGGCTCTTCGCGAGATCTAGCTGGAAACGCAGACGGCGCTCACGATAAAACTCGTCCCATCGTTCGCACAACGCATTTCGCTGCGGCGTCGAGCCGATCGTGTTATCGCGATCCCACCCAAACTTGGGATGCGTGCACCGGTGTTGCCACGCAAGTTGCTCTCCCAGAGTCGCTTCGGTTGCTCGCGACGGGCGAGTGAAATCGATCCATTCGAGCGCGAGATAGGCGCCGTCCGCGAAACGACCCTGTAGCAAGACCTGCGGAACGCGCACTGCTTGCGCAGATGCGAGCGCCTTCAATCCAGCCGATTCCGCTTGCAGCATCTCTGCAGCGCCGGGAGCTGATGCGACTTTGACGAAGACCGATCCCTTCGCGGATCGATATTGAAACGCCCGATTGATCGACCCGCCCGTCACGGCTCGCCGCGAGCTTTCCTCGACCCGAGCACCGAGCACATCGCTCAGCGCTTCGGCTATCGAGGCGGCGGAGCGAGCGACCACGTCAGTCGGCCGATCGCAGCGGCGTTGCAGAATCCTTCCCGACGACAGTCGTCCATGACCGCACGGTGTGACGAACGACGACGCCGTTTTTCACGTAAGGATCGGATTGCGCGAATCGCAGGGGCACGTCTGGAGACTCGCACTGGAACAAGAGCATGCCGCCGGGCGGCGCGTCGGCAAACGCACCGCCGAGCACGAGCTCCCCTCGCTCGTGGGCAGCCCACGCCAACTTCAAGTGCTCATTGCGATGTGCCGCGCGTCGCTCGAGGTAGTCCGGCGCGTACTCGTAGAACAGGACGTAGTGCATAAGTGCGCTCACAACAGCTTGCGCGCCTGATCTTGCAGGGCACGGATGGTCGCGGCAATCTCATCCTTCTGCGTGCCATTCGCAAGTATCGCGCGCGAGACGTTCGGCAGCACACGACCCCGTGCGGCAGGCATGCGTGTGATCACATCATCGATGGTCGCGCCTTGTGCGCCGACACCCGGTGCCAGGATGAACGAGCGTGGCAGTGACGCGACGATCTGCGCAGCATCATCGCAGGTGGCACCGACGACCGCGCCGATCGGACCTGGAGTTTCTTCGATGTAAGACTGGTTGAGGTCCGTGATCTCGCGCGCCATTGCCTCCGCGACCGTCACGCCGCTTGCAAGCCGCGCGGTTTGGAGCTCGCGGCCTTCCGGGTTCGACGAACGAACGACGACGAAGACTCCACCCGCAGCTTTGCACGCAATATCGAAAAAGGGTGCCAGCGCGCGCAGCCCTAAATAAGCGTGCGTGGTGACCGCATCGGCTCGCAACGTCGCGTTCGCAGAGAAGTACCCCTCCGCATAGGCCGCCCCTGTGGATTCGATATCGCCTCGCTTCCCATCGATGAGCACGGGCACATCGTTCGCGCGCGCGAGACTCGTCAGCTCCTCCAGTGCACGCATGCCGGCACTGCCAAAACGCTCGAAGAAGGCGGACTGCGGCTTGAGGAGCGAGACCTGATATTGCGCTGCGGTCAGCACTCGACGCCCGAACTCCAGTGCCCCTTCGGCAGAGTCGGGCAACCCGCAGGACTTGAGCAGCGAGGCAGAAGGATCCACACCGACACACAACGGACTGTATTCGTTGATCTTTTGTTTGAGACGGGCAGCGAACGTAGACATAAGAGGTCGGCAAGTCACTGAGTGCACGAAATTGTACCTTTTCGCCCGGCACTCCGAATTGAAACCTGCGGTCGAGCCACACGTTAACTGGGCGTAACCCGCGCCACGTTCGATGGGTGTTCTCCTCACCACAGACCATATGCTTATGAGTCGCGCTTTCGTCAAAGAGCAGGATGGCAGTGAGATTCCAGCGGATGCGCCGGAACGACCGGTCAGCGAGCAACCGAATCTCGTGACACCTCATGGCTTGCAGCTCATCGAGCGTCGAATTCGCGAGCTGCAGGCGCAACGGGATACCGCGAAGCAATCCGAGGAAAACAGTACGGTCGCCTCGATCGAGCGCGATCTTCGGTACTGGCTCAAACGAAAGGCCTCAGCGCAGGTCGTGCAAGCTGAGCCCTCGCCCACAAAAGTGCGGTTCGGTGTGCGCGTGAAGCTGCGTTACGAGGATGGACGCGAACAAACGTTCGCGCTCGTGGGCGAAGACGAAGCCGATCCCGCAGCAGGCCTCATCAGCTGGGCATCGCCTATCGCACAGGCGCTGCTCGGCTGCGAGGTCGGCAACGAACCCCTCCTCCAGGGTCAGCGAGCCGAGATTCTCGAGCTCTCGCCCTTGACGTAAACCGCGCTCAGCCGCTGCTGCGTGAAGGTGAATCGGCGGACGCGGCCGGACGCACGACTTGCAAAATGAGCTCGCGCAGGCGCGCGTGTGTAATGGGCTTCGTGACGACTGTATCCATGCCCGCATCGAAACAACGGCGCCGATTCTCTGCAGTCGCGTCCGCGGTGATAGCGATGATGAAGGTCGGTTCTTGATGTGTTGCGCGCTCCAGCGCCCGCAACTCGCGCGCCGCGGTGTGTCCGTCCATCACCGGCATCTGGCAATCCATGAGGATCGCCTCGAACGAACGCGTCGCGACGGCGGCGAGCGCTTGCGCACCGTTTTCCACTGCGGTGACATGACAGCCGATGTGCTGCAGCATCTCGGTCAGTACTTCACGATTGACGGCATTGTCCTCGGCAAGGAGCACCGAGGGAGCGAGCGCGAGCGAGATGCGTGGGCCCGTGGCGCCCTCCGACAGCAGTGAGCGTTGTTGCGCTTGCTCAGGCGAGCGCTGCAGCAGGACCGTGAACGTAAACGTCGAACCGATGTCGGGCTCGCTCGTGACATCGATGCTGCCACCCATCAACGTGACCAGCCGCCGCACGATCGCAAGGCCCAAGCCCGTGCCGCCGAAGCGACGTGTCGTGTTCGATTCCGCTTGGGCGAACGGCTCGAAGATCTTCTCCCGCGACACAGCAGGCACGCCGATCCCCGTATCGGACACCGTGAAACGCAGCTGCGCCTTGTCGCCTTCCGCGTGAACTAACGCGCACGACAGACAGATCGAGCCCTTCTCCGTGAACTTGACCGCGTTGCTCAAGAGATTGTTCAGAATCTGGCGCAACCGTACGGCATCGCCCATGAGCTGCGCCGGTACGCCGGATTCGATGCGAACGACGAACTCCAATCCCTTCGCCTGAGCTGCTGCAGCGAACGGAGCGGCGACGGTATGTACGACGTCCGCCGGTGAGAACGGGCTCGTGTCGAGCTCGAGCTTGCCTGCTTCGATCTTCGAGAAGTCGAGAATGTCGTTGAGAATGTCGAGCAGCGAACGGCCCGAACGCAGGATCGTTTCGGCGAGATGACGCTGGCGCGCATCGAGCTCGGTTCTCATCAGCAGCTCGCACATGCCCAGCACACCATTCATAGGCGTGCGGATCTCGTGACTCATCGTTGCGAGGAATTCGGACTTCAGCCGATTCGCCTCGACGGCGGCATCGCGATCGCGCCGCATCACTTGCTGCTGCTCGAGTTGATGCAGCATCTCGTTGATCGAGGCGCTCAGCGTGCGGAATTCGCGAGCTCCGCGCTCGACTTCGAGCCGGGCAGTCGGATGGCCTTGCTCGCCGATCGCGGTGACGGTTTCGGCCAGACGCTCGAGCGGCATGATGACACGTGCACGGATCACTGCGAGACCGGCGAGCAGGAAGAAGAATCCGATGACGAGGGTGGCGCCGAGCAAATACGTGCGGGCCTCGCCGAGCATGCTCTGTATCGGACGCTCCATCAGCAGATGCAGCCGCGCGATTTCCTGACCCCATAGATCGTCGAGCGGGGTCGTGGCGTCGATCTCAGCGCCGCGCACACTCAGCGTATCGCGCGCTTGCCACTGATCGACACCATGACTCGTCATCGTCGCCGGATCTGCAACGTGGAGCGATTGCCCCGTCATCCGAGCCAGCGCCGGCGCCACGATCTCCGCAAGAGAACGAGCCATGATGAGCCGGCCAGCCGGCGGTGAATTCTGCAGCGAGTTCTCGATCGGCTGAGAGCTCAGTAGGAACACACCGGCATCGCTCGCAATCAGACCCGTAAGCTTCTTGGAGGCGCTCGCCGGAGCACCGAGAGGTCCATCGGCCGCGGCGAGCCCAACGACGTCCGCCGGGGCATCCTCCAGCTGATCACCCGCAGCAGCTACGCTCTTTGCAAATAGAACGCGACCCTCGGCATCCACGATCACGATCAGGCTCAAGCGCAACCGCAAGAACGTTTCGGCCGTGAGATTCTTGAGCTCGTAATCGGGCGCGCGGCCATGAGCGAAAGCGTAAGTGTCGTCCCACTGAGCCCAATCTGCGACCGTCGAAGTGAGGTCCTCCTGCATGACATCGAGCGCATGGTGAAGGCTCGTCAACCGATAGAACGCATCCTTGGATTCGATCTCGCTCAACTGACGCTCGACGAACTCGCCCGCCACGTAATACTGAGCCGCGCTCAGCAACAAGAAGCCGATCGCAAGCGCCGCGAGGATGCTGTGCCTGAGGCTGCGGGCGCGCGGTTGCCGGTAGGAGGACGTCACTGACTTCAAGAGATATTCTTAGAGTTGGATCTTGTTATTGAACGCCCTCTGCACAGCGAAAACTCTGGGAGCGTTCACACCGCCGCAATGATCCGCCAGCCGAGCGTGGAACTGTAGACCGCTTTCGGTTGCGGGGTCATCGGGGTTCCACTCACTCCTACAGACACTCGTCACAAAACCGTGACATCCCGTGGCAGGTGCCTGAAGTAGGCTCGTCATGGCGGATGAAACCTACAAGGGAGACGCGTCGAATGCTTCATCTCGGACGGCTGATGACTTTGGTCGCATGCTCGCTGATCGGCCACGCCTTCGCGGCTGCACCAGCACTGACCACCCTGGCTGAGCAATCCAAGTTCCAGCGCACGGGCAGGTATGAGGAAGTTGTCAGGCTCTGCGCGGCCTTTGAATCGCGTTGGCCGGAGGCAGTTCGCTGCATGGAGTTCGGCCGCACACCTGAAGGCAGGCCGATGTACGCCCTCGTCGCTTCGACGAACGGTGCGCTCGATGCGAAGCAGACGAGACAGTCGCATCGCCCCGTCGTCGTGATGCAGGGTGCGATTCACGCCGGAGAATCGGACGGCAAGGATGCGGGCTTTCTGGCCCTACGCGAGATGCTCGAGGGCCGAGCGGCGAAAGGCGTTCTCGATCGTGTGACGCTGGTCTTCATTCCAGTATTCAACGTCGATGGGCATGAGCGGTTCGGGCGTTGGAATCGACCCAACCAGGTCGGGCCCGAAGAGATGGGTTGGCGCACGAATGCGCAGAATCTCAACCTCAATCGCGACTACGCGAAGGCCGACGCTCCGGAAATGCACGCGCTGCTGCGATTGCTCGAGCAGTGGGATCCGATCTTGTACGTCGATTTACACGTGACGAACGGCGCGAACTTCGAGCACGACGTGTCGTATCTCGTGGCGCCGGCGCTCGCGGGCGAGGAGCCGCTGCGCAGCGCGGGCGAAGCGCTCAAAGACGAGCTGCTGAAGAGAATGACGGCACAGGGCTCGCTGCCGATCGATTTTTATCCAGCGCTCGTGCGCGATGACGATCCGCAGTCGGGCTTCGCCGTCTCCGTTGGACCTGCGCGCTTCTCACAAGCGTATTGGGCACGTCGCAATCGATTCGGTGTGCTTGTCGAAACGCATTCCTGGAAGGACTATCCGACACGCGTCCGCGTGACTCGTAATACCATCGTCGCGCTAATGGAGATGGCGGCGCAGCGAGGGTCGGAATGGTTGCGCCTCGCCGCTGAAGCCGACGAGCAGGCACGGCGAATCGGAGGTACAAGCGTCACGCTCACGTACGAAAACACAGATCACGTCCGCATGATCGACTTCCGTGGCTACGAGTACACGCGCGCGCCGTCGGCGATCTCGGGCGCGCTCGCGACGAGATATGACGGACGTCGTCCGCAGATCTGGCACATCCCGCTCAAGGACGAAGTGAAGCCGCTGGATACCGTCACTGCGCCGCGCGGCGGCTACGTGATCCCGGCCGCTCACGCCGCGTGGATGAGCGAGAAACTCTCGATACATGGGATTCAGTTCGAGAAGATGGCCGATCCACTCGCGAACGCACCAGTCGAGGTCTTCCGCGCCGAAGAGGCGCAGCCCGCGTCTTCCTCATTCGAAGGCCGCACGCTGCTGACACTCAAGGGCGACTGGCGCAAGGAGCAGCGCAATGTCGCGCCGGGCGCTTTGTTCGTCCCGATCGCGCAGCCGAAGGCGCGATTGGTGATGACGCTGCTCGAACCGAAAGATCCGGATTCGTTCGTGCGTTGGGGCTTCTTCAACGCCGCGTTCGAGCGCAAGGAGTACATGGAAGCGTACGTCGCAGAACAAGTCGCTCAGGACATGCTGAAGAAGGATCCTGAGGTGCGGCGCGAGTTCGAGCGCAGGCTGGCTGAGGAGCCGGCATTCGCAAAAGACCCAGCCGCGCGCCTCGACTTCTTCTACCGCCGTCATCCGTCGTGGGACGAGCAGTTCAACTTGTACCCGGTGCTGCGCGTCGATCGAGCGCCTTGAAGATTCGGAAACTCTCGCCAAGCACGCAAAGCCCCGCAAGGAAAGAAACGGTATAGATTGATCCAAGCCGCTCGTCTCGACGGCTCCGCGACGTTGATCCTCTTGGACGTCATGTTGAAAAGCTCAGTCAGAGGGCGGCAGTCCGACTTCAGATCTGATCTATTCTTACGTTGCGGGATTTGCGTGCTTAGCGAAAGTTCTTCTTCCCTCGTCAGCACTTGAGGTCGCGCTGCTGTGCCGTGAGCTTGCGTTGGCGCTCCTTGAGGCGCTCGCCTTCTTTCGCGTCGTAGCCCGCGCGCATCTTCGAGCGAATCTCGCGTAGCGAGCGCTCGAGCTTCGAGCACTGCTCGCTGCGCTTCGCCTGCGCGATCGCGATCGAGCCATCCTGCGACCGTACTTGCTTAGCCGTCGTCCGCATCCGCTTCGCAATCGCAGGCGGCGCGACCTCTAAGATGCTGATGCGCGCTTCGTTGGCTTCATACTCGGTCGCTGTGGACCCGCACGGCCGGTCCGAATACGTGACAGCATCGTGCTCGATGCACCGATAGATCGTGGTCGCGGCCGCTTGCGCGAAGGGCGCTGCGAACAGATACAAGACGATGCAGACCGAAGCTGCGCGGGGTAAGACGTGCATGTGTGCCTCCTTGCACGCGGAGGATGCGGCAGCTTCGCGAGGCGAATGCTTGGAATTTGTCGCGATTTGAAGAGAAACGAGATGACGATGAAACTTTGGAAGAGAAAGCGTCCAGTCCGTCCGCGGAGCGGACGCCTCCATCAGTTACATCACTCACATCACCTTCATCACATGCATTTCAGCGCCGCGATGCGCTCCGCCTGATTGCGCAACAGCCGACCGAAGCCGACCGTGTCGTAGAGCTCGTTGAGTGCATCCATGTTCGGCACACGGCGCTCGAGCATCTCCAAGTCGACATCGAGCGGCATGTCGCAGGCTATCGTCGCGAGCTGTCGTGCCAGGAATGCACGCTCTCGGTGTTCGCGAAGTTGGCCTGCAACGAAGCCGGCGTTGCGGATCTTGATCTTGAGAACCCGATCCAGGTCCTCGTAGAGGTGCATGAGAGATTCGAAATGCCGAAAGAGCAGCGATGCGGTCTTCCGGCCGATTCCAGGCACGCCCGGGATGTTGTCCACCGCGTCCCCCATGAGCGCCAGGAAGCACGGCATGCGCTCGGGCAAGACACCGAACCGCTCCGCAATCTTGTCGTACACGAAACGCTCATCGCCGATGTAGTCCCAGTACTCATCTCCCGGGCGCACGAGCTGCGCGAGATCCTTGTCGCGGCTCACCACGACGACCGTCTTGCCCGCCGCGCGCATCTTCGTGGCGAGCGTACCGACGATGTCGTCCGCTTCGAATTCATTACTCGCGAAGCTTGCAACACCCAACCCTTCGCACAACCGACGACAGAGCGCGAATTGGCGCTTCAGATCCTCGGGGGCAGGCTCTCGATTGGCCTTGTAGGCCGGAAATAGACGATTCCGAAACGAAGTCACGAGCGTCGCATCGAAGGCGACTGCGATGTGCTCCGGCCTCACACGCTCGATGAGATCGCCCAAGAACCGCCCGAATCCATGGAGTGCATTGACCGGATTGCCATCGACATCGGTCAGCGAAATCGGCACCGAGTGGTAAGCCCGAAAGACGAATACCGACGCGTCAATCAGATAGAGCGCGTCGGGCGCGGGCACGGAGCTCGGAACGCTTGGGAACGGTGAGGCAGTGGCGTGGAGCACAGTGTGTCGAAAAGTGGTTAGTGGCTAGTGCTTAGTGGTTAGGAAGAGCGAAGAGCGCGCTGGAATAGACGCTACGATTCTGGCCCAAGCGCCGCGCCGCGACCATCCTTCTAACCACTAACCACTAACCACTTCCTCCTAGGACGCAAGCGCTTCAGGCACGGCGCTTTTGAGCCGCGCATGTAAGGGACTCGTCCGCGGGAAATGCGCCAGCAGATACTCCATCTGATCGGCGAGGACGCGACGCCCTTTGAGGTAAATGTATTCGGCGTAGGTCGGCGTGAAGGGTACGGCGATCAACTGCAAACCCGCTTGCTCCGGTGTCCGCCAAGCTTTCAGGTTGTTGCAACGCCTGCACGCCGTGACGACATTCGTCCATGTATCGCGGCCGCCCTGACTCAGAGGTCGAATGTGGTCGCGAGAAAGCTGATTGGCCGGGAAGCGCATTCCGCAGTACATGCACAGATGCGCATCGCGTTTGAATAACGTCTGGTTATTCAGCGGCGGCGTATAGTCCTTGCGGAGATTGCCCGGATTGTGGGTGTGCCCGATCGTTGCAACGATCGAATTCACGTCGACGACCGTGCGCAGTCCCGTGCGTGCATTCGTGCCGCCGAACAAGCGATACAAGCGCGTCCCGCACGTGTATGCCACCTGATCCGTGTGATAAAGCCGTACCGCGTCCCGGTAGTCGATCCACTCCAGGGGCATTCCTGAGACATCCGTGCGCAGGATCTCTTGGCTCAAGTTGTACAGCGGTTGCACGACTCGATGGTACGGCATGGCCGGCCCGAGGTGGCCGAACCTTCGCTTCAAAGCCGCCGGTAAGATACGCGAGCGACATGCAACTATTCAACGGCCGCAGCAGAAAAGCTGTCGCGTGCTGGCCACGCCGAGAAGCGGTTAGGGGTTAGCGGTTAGCGGTTAGCTCAAGAGAGCCGCATCCCTCATCGGGATAGCTGAACCTCATGTAGGGGAGCGGATGATGCACGCGGAGATCGATCTAGGCTCTTACTAACCGCTAACCCCTAACCGCTAACCGCTTCTAAGCCTCAGTGACCGCCGCCTTCCAGCGACTTCACCGCCTGAATCATCGCAACCATCACCTTCTGGGCATCGCCGTAGACGAGGTTCGTATTGTCCGCAAAGAACAGCTCGTTCTCGACACCGGAATAGCCCTTTCCTTGCCCGCGCTTGACTACGTAGACCTGCTTCGCCTGATCGACGTTGAGAATCGGCATTCCGTAGATCGGACTCGACTTGTTCGTACGCGCCGCGGGATTCACCGTATCGTTCGCGCCGATCACGATCGCGACATCGGCCTCTTTGAACTCGCCGTTGATGTCTTCGAGATCGTAGATCATGTCATACGGCACGCCTGCTTCGGCGAGCAGCACGTTCATATGGCCGGGCATGCGGCCCGCGACCGGATGAATCGCGAACTTCACTTCCACGCCTGCATCGACGAGGAGCTTCACGAGCTCGTAAAGCTTGTGCTGAGCCTGCGCCACCGCCAATCCGTAACCCGGCGCGATGATGACTTTGTTCGCATAACGCATCTGGACTGCGGCATCGCTGGCCTCGGCCGGCTTCTGGCTGCCTTTGATCTCGCCTTGCTGCTCGCCATCCGCGGCACCGAAGTTCGAGAAGATGACGTTCGAGACGCTGCGGTTCATCGCCTTCGCCATCAAGAGCGTCAGCAACGTACCGGCCGACCCAACGACCATGCCGGCGATCATCAACGCGGGATTCTGGAGCACGTACCCCTCGAACCCTACCGCCAGCCCGGTGAAAGCGTTGTACAGAGAGATCACGACCGGCATGTCCGCCCCGCCGATCGGCATCGTCATCAGCACGCCGAAGATCAGCGCACCGATGAAGAAAGCTGCGACGAGCGCCACCGGCGCGTGGCCATCCGCGACGAACACGATGTACACACCCATCGCCAGCGTGACGAGGAACAGCGCACCGTTGATGATCTGCTGGCCGGCATAGCGCCATGTGCCATTGATGCGACCGTCAAGCTTCGCCCAAGCGATCAAGGAGCCAGACAGCGAAATCGATCCGATCAGCGCACCCAGCACCGCAAGCACGAGCGGCACCGTCTGGTGAACGGCATTCGTGCGAAGCAACTCGACCGCTGCAATGGCCGCCGCGGCGCCGCCACCCATACCGTTGTAGAGCGCCACCATCTGCGGCATCGCTGTCATCGCGACGCGCTTACCGCTCCACCACGCCCAGATCGTTCCGAGCGAAAGCGCGATGGCCGCGAGCACGACGTTCGTGCCGAGATGCGGTTGCGCGGCCTCATTGACGCCGAAGTAGTACAGGAAGCTAGCGAGCGTCGCGACGAGCATACCAACGCCTGCCACGAGGATGCCCGAGCGCGCCGTTACCGGCGAGGACATGCGCTTCAAGCCATAGATGAACAGAAATGCGGCCGCGAAATAGCTCGCATCGATGATCAATTGAGGTTGCACGCGCATATTACTTGCCGCCCTCGCGCTTCGAGCTCGGCTTGAACATCTCGAGCATGCGTTCGGTCACGACGTAACCGCCCGCGGCATTGCCCGCCCCAAGCAACACGCCTAAGAATCCGATCACCTGCTCGACGAGCGAGGTGGCATTGAGCAGTGCATACATGGCGCCGACCACGACGATGCCGTGCACGAAATTCGACCCCGACATGAGCGGCGTGTGCAAAATCGCGGGGACGCGGCCGATGATCTCGTAGCCGGTGAACGCTGCGAGCATGAAGATATACAGGGCGACGAAGCCCGTCAGGGTGGTCGTGAGGTCCATGATGTATCTATCGTGTAGGCGTGTAGAGGCGTGGACGTGTAGACGTATGCAATTGGTTAGATCCTGCTCTGGCCGCCGAGAAAGCCGTGCTCGCGAAGCGTGTTTTTGACGTCCCCACGCCTACACGTCTGCACGTCCACACGACGGCATAGCGCATTACGCGCCCTCGACAGCCTTGCGGGCTGTCTCGTTCTTGATCTCTCCTGCGTGAGTGAGCGCGGTCTTCGCGATGACCTCGTCATTCCAATCGAGCGCGATCGCCTTGTCTTTGATGAAGAGCTCGAGCAGGTTGTACTGATTCTTGGAGTAGAGCTCGCTCGCGTGCTCGCCCAGCATGCTCGGCACATTGAGCGGGCCCAAGATCGTGACATCTCCCACGCGCACCGTTTCACCCGGCACGGTGTATTCGCAGTTGCCTCCGCCTTCGGCGGCGAGATCGACGATGACGCTGCCGGCCTTCATCCCATCCACTTGCGCCTTGCTGATCAGCTTCGGAGATGGCCGGCCAGGGATGGCGGCCGTCGTGATGATCATGTCGGCCGCTTGGATATGCTTGGTCACGACGGACGCGATGCGATCCTTTTCTTCTGGCGTGAGCTCGCGGGCATAGCCGCCCGCGCCGCGAGCATCGACGCCCGTGTCGACGAACTTCGCGCCGAGCGATTCGGCCTGCTCCTTCGTTTCGGGTCGAACGTCGTAGCCTTCTGTCATCGCGCCCAAGCGTCGCGCGGTTGCAAGGGCCTGCAGGCCGGCCACCCCAAGACCCATCACGAGCGTTTTTGCAGGACGAATCGATCCCACTGCAGTGGTCATCATCGGCAAGAGGCGCGCGAGGTTCGTCGCGCCGAGGAGCGCCGCGTAGTAGCCGGCCAGCGCAGCTTGGCTAGACAAAGCGTCCATCGCTTGCGCACGCGTAATGCGCGGCACGAGCTCCATCGCAAAGCACGTGATCTTCTTGTCGCGCAGACGCTTCGTGAGCTCCGGTTCCTTGTGCGCGTAGATGAATGACACGAGAATCGAGGACTCTTTCATCGCCTCGATGACAGCGGCGTCCGGCGGCTGCACGCTGAGCACGACGTCGGCCTCGCGTACGAGCGCAATCCGATCGGTCGAGAACGTCACGTTCTTGAAGGCGCGGTCGGCGAGCTTCACCGCCGTGCCTGCACCGGATTCCATGTGGATCTCGGCGCCGAGCTTCGTCAGCTTGTCCGCGACTGCGGGCACCATGGCAACGCGACGCTCGTGCGGCCGCGTTTCCTTCAATACAGCAATCTTCAAAGGCACACGCTCTCCCGTGGAAAATGACGACGCGGTACCTCGGGGTGCACGAGCAGCGGCTGGTTGTCGCGGCAGGCAGCGCCCACCGCTTACTTCTATCCGCTCCGTGCAGGCCCCTTCCCGCTTCTTCTAGCCCGCCATTGTCCGTGGCTTGTTCGCTCTCGGCAACACGCGCATGCTTGCGCGAAATTTCTTCGCGTGAGGCTCGATGGCCGATTCTCCCGCCGCGCGGCGGATTGCCGGGATTTTCGCTTGCGTTTACCCGATCGTCGCGCACACGGCCATCGCCCGCGGCAGCGCTTCCTGGACAATCGCCGCCGTCGCACTGCTCTCTGCCGCCGTTCTCGGCCCTGCGCTGCTGCGCGGTCGAGCGCTCGCGTGGCTCTGCGCAGCGATTCTCGCCCTTGCGTGCTGGTGGCTGGCGCGCATCGCCACGCCGGCGCTGCTCCTATACGTCCCGCCGGTGCTGGTTCCGTCATTCCTTGCGTGGTTCTTCGGGCACACACTCGTCGGCGATCGAACGCCCTTCATCGCGCAGATGATCCATCTCGTTCATCGCGATCGGGAACCCCCGGAACCTGAGGTGTGGCCCTATGCGCGCGCCCTCACACGCGCTTGGACGATCTTCTTCATGGCGCTCGCCAGCACGAATCTGCTCTTGGCGGCGCTCGCCGAGCCGGAAGGCTTGCTGCGCGCCGCGGGTCTGCGTCCGCCGATCTCGGTCCCGCAGTATTGGTGGTCGCTGTTCGCGAACATCATCGGCTATCTGCTGGTCGCAGCGTTCTTCGTAATTGAGTACGCTTACCGCAGGCGGCGCTTCCCCCAGCAGCCCTTTCGAAATCTGTACGACTTCTTGAGACAAGTCGGGGCTGTGATGCCGCGACTCTTGAGAAGCCGCGAATAGCACTCCACTGACGACGACACGATGAACGAGGCTGCAACGCACGTATTCGAGCTGCGCATCGGAGCGGACCATCCGACGTTGCCGGGGCATTTCCCCGGCCGGCCTGTCGTGCCCGGTGTGGTGTTGCTCGATCAGGTGATCGCCGGCGCGGAACGTCGGCTCGCACGGGCGCTGCGCGTGACATCCTTGCAGCACGCGAAGTTCGTTCAGCCGCTGCTCCCGGACCAGTCCGCCACGGTGTCGCTCGCGCTCGCGAGCGATGAGCTCAAGTTCGAGATCTCCCTTGGTGAGGCGCGCGTGGCGCAAGGCGCGTTCAAGTTGGACGCGGGCTCGGGCGAGTGAAACAGGAGTGGATCGAGCGTCCCGAGGGCGGGTCGCTAGTTGGGCTCAAGCTCATTCGCTCGTTCACACTGTTTTTCGGGCGCACGGCAGGACGTGTTGCCCTGTATCCCATCGCGCTGTACTTCCTCATCCGGCGTGGGCCTGAACGGCGTGCATCGCGTGCCTACTTAGATCGCGTGCTCGGCCGAAAAGCCACGTCGTGGGAAGTGGCCAAACACTTCTATACGTTCGCGACCGTCATTCTCGATCGCGTGTTCTTTCTCTCAGGCAAGCACGAACGCTTCGATGTGCGCATGATCGGCATCGATGGCTTGCGCGAACGCTGGCGCTGGGGTCGTGGCGTGCTCGTGTTCGGCGCTCACGTCGGCAGTTTCGATGCGCTGCGCGCCATGGCCACGTTGCGGCAGGATGTCACGCTGCGGGTCGTGCTCGATCTGGAACAGAATCCCGCGCTTTCGCGCGTGCTCAACACGCTCAACCCAAAGCTTGCAGCGTCGATCATCAACGCACGCCAGGAAGGCACGACGACCGCGCTCGCGATCAAAGAGGCGCTCGATGAGCGCTCGATCGTGACTCTGCTCGTGGATCGCGCGCGACCGGGCAACACCGTGATGAATGTCGATTTCCTGGGCGAACCCGCGCCGTTTCCGACCGCGCCTTGGCAACTCGCAGCCGCGCTGAAAGTGCCGGTCGTCCTGTGCTTCGGCCTCTACATGGGAGGCACGCGCTACGACCTGCACTTCGAGGTTTTCGAAGATACCGTAGCGCTCGATCGCAAGAACCGGGAAGCCGCGTTGAGAGCGCTGATCGAACGTTTCGTCGAACGGCTCGCACACCACGTGCGCAGCGCACCGTACAATTGGTTCAACCTCTATGATTTTTGGCAAATGCATCCTCCGAAGGATCCTGCTCGGCTCGCTGGCGATGTGGCTCGCGAGCGCGACTCCGAGCCTGACCGCTGAGCTCGATGCGCGCGAGATCATCGCTTCGCTCAAGCGCCCGGCTCCGGCTTCGATGCCGTTCACGGAGATCCGCTTCTCGGCTCTGCTCGAGCAACCGCTCGTCGCTCGCGGCGAGCTCAAGTATCTCGCCGCCGATCATCTCGAGCGCTTCGTCGCCGATCCGTACAAAGAACGCACGATCATTCGCGGCGAGTCGGTTCGAGTGGAACGTCATGGCGAGAAGTTGCGCACGTTCTCCTTGAATCGTGCGCCCGAGCTCAAAGGGCTGTTGCTCGCATTCTCGGGCCTGCTGACAGGTGAGGCCGCGAGCGTCGAACGACATTTCGAGATCACCGCTGTGGGCAATCAGGATCGTTGGTCGCTCGAGCTGACGCCCCTCGATGCGCGAGCCCGCAAGCAGATGCAGGGACTCACGATGATCGGAACGAGCGATGAACCGTCTTGCTTGCTCATGCATGGCGCTGGCGGCGCGCACAGCGTGATGCTGCTTGGGGCACTGGCGGATCGCGCGATCGATGCCGATACCTCTGTCGAACGCCTCGAGAACCTCTGCAAGATCGGTCTGATCGGTCTGAAGTGAGCGCGATGCGGCCGGGCTTTCGAATATGGCTCTTCGGTGCCTGGATCGCGGCGCTCGCGGTGTTCGGCTTTTTCGTGCAGCAGCGTCTCGAGATCGGCACCGATCTGCGTTTGTTTCTGCCGAATCCGACGACTGCAGAAGAACGGCTACTGCTCGAAGAAGTCGGTGAAGGTGCGGGCTCGCGAGTCTTGGTGCTGGCACTTAGCGGCGGTACACCCGAAGCGCTCGCCGATGCATCGCGCGATCTAAGTGCGGCACTGGATGGAAACCCGTTGTTCCGCTTTGTGGCGAATGGCGAGATGTCGTTCGATGCCTTGCCAGAATCTTTGCTTCCCTATCGTTATCTGCTGTCGAACACGCTCGATGAGCATTCGCTCGACAGCTCGTACCTGCACAGCGAGATCCAGGCCCGGGCGCACGATCTAGCCTCTCCCGCAGGGGCGTTCCTCGAGTCCTGGTTACCGAGCGATCCCACGCTCGAGCTCCTCAAAGTTCTCGAGCGCTGGCAACCGGCGCAAGAGCCGAACAAGCTTTACGATGTTTGGTTCGATGCGGCCGGAGAGCGCGCGCTGTTGCTCGCGGAGACGGTGGCACCTGCATTCGATTCCGATCGACAACGCGCGGCCATTTCGGCTTTGCGTGCAGCACACCACGATGTGAATCAGAACAAGCAATACGAGCTCACGATCAGCGGCGCAGGGCAGTTCACCGTCCTCATGGAAGAACGCACGCGGGGCGAAGCCGAAACCCTCGGTATTGCAGCGACGATCGGGATGATCGTGTTGGTCCTCCTCGCGTATCGACGCGTGAGCGCAATCTTCTACAGCGCGCTGCCGCTCGCAACGGCGGGCCTTACAGGCTTGGCTGCGGTGAGCATGCTGTTCGGCACGGTGCACGGCATCACGCTCGCGTTCGGGTTCACGCTGATCGGCGTCGCGCAAGACTATCCGGTGCATGTATTGAGCCACTGGCGCGCTGCACGCTCGACGCTCGACAGCGTACGCGCGCTGTGGCCCACGCTGGCGACAGGTGTTGCGAGCACGTGCATCGCATATCTCACGTTTGCGTTCTCAGGTGTCACGGGCCTGCGTCAGCTCGCCTGCTTCACGATCGCAGGCCTCGCCGCCGCGAGCCTCACGACTCGGTTCTTGCTGCCGCGATTGATGGGGCCGGGCGGACGAGACTACGGCGATTCGCGCGCGCTCATGCGACTTTCTGCAGCGATCGATGCGTTGCCTCGATTGCGCTGGATCCCGATCGTTCTGATCGTGGGCGCACTGCTCACGATCACGACGGACAAGACGCCGTTCTGGGAGGACGATCTCAGCAAGCTCACGCCCGTGCCGACTGAGCTGCTGATGCAGGATCAAGCGCTGCGCGGGGCACTCGGAGCTGCCGACGTGCGCTATATGCTCGTCGTGACAGCCGAGAATACGCAGCGCGCACTCGAACGGCTGGAGGATCTCGCCCCCTCTTTGGAGTCACTGATCGCACGCGGTGCAATATCTGGATTCGATCACGCGGCTCGCTATATTCCATCCGCGCGAACGCAGCTCGAACGGCAACGCGCGTTACCTGACGAGGACGTGCTGCGGGATTCTCTGCGCGCCGCACAATCCGGAAGCGGTTTTCGCGCAAGTGTGTTCGAGCCCTTCGTCGAGGATGTGCTCACAGCGAAGAGCCTGGCGCCATTGACCCCCGAAGACCTCGCGGGCACATCGCTCGGCGCCAATCTCGACCTGCTGTTCACGCGCGATACGACTCGCACCCGCACGCTCGTGACGCTCAACAACGTCCGAGATCCCGCTGCGATCCGCGAGCTCATCCAAGCGCAACCCGGCGTGCTGTTACTCGACCTCAAGGGTGCATCTGAGTCGCTCGTTGCCAAACAGCGAACGCACATTCTTTGGAGCCTCGTTGCGGCCGCGTTTCTGCTCATCGTCGTGGTCTCTTTCGCGTTACGCGCACCGGAACGTGTCGTCCGGGTGCTCGCACCGATGGCACTGACGACGTTCGTGATCCTCGCGATACTGCAGGCAAGCGGCACCTCGCTCAACCTGTTCCACTTGATTGCGCTCATGCTCGCTGCGGGGCTCGGTCTCGACTACGCGCTCTTCTTCGAGCACGCCGCCGACGATCCGCTCGAACAACGCCGTACTTTGCATGCGGTGCTCGTCTGCTCCCTCTCGACACTGTTCGTATTCGCGCTGCTCGCGATGTCTACGATCCCGGTATTGCGTGCAATTGGGGTGACGGTATCGCTGGGAGTGGTGTCGAATTTTATGCTGGCGCTGATGCTGACGCGGCGGAGGGCTGCTGGGCTCTGGGCGCTGGGCTCTGGCCAGAAGGAGCAAGTACGTTCCACCGAATCGTCTCTGCAAGAGCATACGATTCACCACGAAAGCTCAAATGAAGATGCGCGCGAGCGCGCTACCTCTGGCCAGAGCCCAGTGCCCAGAGCCCAGAGCCCAGACTTATCCGTCGCAGACCTCATCCCCCACTCCGGTACGATGTGTCTGCTCGAACGCGTAGTGGAATGGGATGCCAGCCGCATTCGCTTAGAGAGCACGACGCATCGCTCGCTCGAGAATCCATTGCGCCGCGACGGTCGGCTACGATCGATTCATCTTTGCGAATACGGCGCACAGGCAATGGCGGTTCACGGCGCGCTGCGCTCACGCGCCGAAGGTGCGCAAGCCGCGCCTGGAATGCTGGTTTCGTTGCGTGGCGTACAGCTCACACGCGACTACATCGAGGACCTGCCAGGCTCGCTAGTGATTGAGGCCGAGTGCTTGCAGGCATCCGCGACGAGCCTGCAATACACCTTCCGCATCACACATGAAGAGCAACTGCTCGCAGGGGGTAGAGCTGCCGTCGTGCTGCGCTCAACGTGACCGAAAGAAAATCTCGCCAAGCACGCAGAGCCCGCAAAGCCAAGAAAGACCGATAATGGATGGAGATGAGACTCTCGGAGAGATCTAGAAACCAGATCTGCCTTTGCCAGCTTTGCGGGCTTTGCGAGAGTTTCTTGTCTTCGCGCTTCGGACGCTCAGACCGCGAGATCGAACAACAGCCCTGGTCCAGATGAGGCGACGCGACCAAGAACTGCTTCAACTGCACTCGCCTCGATGCTCGGCACCTGCTCGCGCGCTCGGGCCACGATCTGAGCGGCAAGATCCTCGAGCAGCGTCGTGTTCTGCTTGATGCGCGCACGGAACCCTTCATCGTCGAGTTGATCCTGCAGGCTGCGGTTGAGCTCCGCGAACCACGGCAGTGCCGCTTGGTCGAGCATCACGGGTGCATTACGCTTTCCGCTTTTCGCTGACCACTCGCGCATGAACGGCTGCATGGCCGCGTTCAAGGCTTTGCATCGATTGAGCTCTTCGGAGAGTCGCGAAATGCTCGCGACATCCGTCAGCCGACGCTGGAAGAACAATTGGCACAAGATTCCCCAGTAGTAGGCGTAGTCCCAGATCACTTTCGTTGGGAACACTTCGGGGTCGCCGAACATGGCGTACTGGTCTTGATATAACGCGAGTGTGCTTTCGTAGAACGAGAAATAGAGCTGTTGGTAGACATGCGCTCGGCCCGCGAAAGGCTCTTCACGCAGATCTCGCTTGAAGAGATCGGTGATGTACGTGTTCGAGATCGCGATGAAGTCGCTGCCGGGCGAATAGAAGGGATCGAGAAACAGGCCGGCCTCGCCAGTAAGCGCCCAGCGCTCCGCGGAGAACACCTGTTTGCAGCCATAAGAGAAGTCGCGCAGGAAGGCAAAGTCTTGTAACAGCGAGCGCTTCGACTCGATCTCGATCCCAAGTCGCGGCTGATGCACACGCAACCAGGCGAGCGCCTTATCGAAGGTATTCATCTCCTCGAGAGGATGGGTCTTCGCATCGCAGACGATGCCGACCGAGTGCGATCCCGAAGCGAGCGGGATCAACCAAGCCCAGTAACCCTCTCCGCACAGATGATTCGTCGATAACCAACGATTCGGCGGATCGCATCGCTGACGCCATTCGCTCCGCGTCGACCATTCATCGATGTCGATGCGAGAGGCGATTCGGAACCAGACCGCGTTGACGTCATGATCATTGTCGGCGTGAAGCTCGAGCTTGCGCTTCAGTAAGCCGGCGCGGCCTGTCGCGTCCACCAACCAGGGGGCGCTGAGCGAATGGGACTTCCCATCGTGCTCGTAAGTGACCTGGTGCATCTTCGAGTCGCTCGCCGTCTCGACACGTCGAACGATCGCTCCGTCGATGAAATGAATTCCCAGTGAGCGAGCATGCTCGCCCAAGAAATTCTCGAAGATGCCGCGATCGAGCTGATAGGCAGGCGTGGATAGATAGCGACTCGCACCGAGCTCGAGCGTCTGATCGATGTCCTCGCGCTCATCGGAGAAAAAGAATCGAAATCCGAACTTCTTGAGCTGCCGCGTGATCAGGTGTTCCTTCAGCCCGAGAACCGAGTCGAAGTAGTGAGCACCGATCTCGACAGTCGATTCGCCGACCTTGTGCGCAGCTTCGGGCACAGGGTGCGCGCGACGCTCGAGCACGACGATATCGATATCGGGCAGCTCACGACGCAGCTGGATCGCAAGCGAAAGGCCTGCGAGCCCTCCGCCGAGAACTGCGAGCTGCGTCGTGCGATCAGTCATCGATGGAGTGCGACCTCGAGTGCGCAGCCCTCGCTCAGCGCAAGCGACACTTCGCCGGGCGCATCCGCTGCGAGGAGCTCGACGAACGCGAATCCGGAGGCCAACGCGTTGCCCGCAACCACCTGTGCGGCTCGCGTTTGCGCACGCGTCGGCGTCACGTCGGTGCCTTGCTGCGCGAGGCGAACTCGAAGATGCATCGGAACAGCCGACTGCGATGGACGAGGTGAGATCACCATGCCGACACCGAACAATCCTGAGCAGCGCGACATCGGAGCGAGTGGACCGACCGCCTCGATGTCATACACGACATACAGCACCGGGGTGTCGTCGCACACCGCTTGCATGGACGCTTCGAGCAAACCTGCGGCAAACGTATTCTCATACACGCTGAGCGAAGTGTACGGCGCGTGACAGCGCACAGCGATCGTCCAATAGCCTGCGGCGGCATTGTGCACGGAGTTATGAAACTTCGTCGGTGAGATCAGCGTCGGTGTCGACGCGAGCGTCGAGCACATGTAGTCGCTGATCGGCGTATCGCCGTGACCCGAGGCGAACACGCACGGCAACTGCGCGGGATCGCGCTTCGACATTTCGCACGCACGCGCTGCCACTTCGAGCGCGATCGCAACCGTGTCAGGGATTCGGCGCCGCTCGGTGGGTGCAAGAAGCGTCGTGCTGGGCCGAGGCGAAGGGGTCTCTTGCGGCTCGCGCTCGCCACGAATGACGCTCCTCGCCATGTCCCACCCGGGCATTCTCGGGGTCCACAGAGAGAACCCTTCAAGGTACAGCGGCGGCAAGCGATCGACGCTCACGCCGACACCCTCGCATCCTCGCGCGCGAGCGCGAGCACGCAATTGCTGCCCCCGAAACCGAACGACAAGCTGAGTGCATAGGCTGCGGCCTTGCTTTTGCTTTCGCTCTCGCACCGAATCTGGGGGCCGCAGGTTTCATCCCGCTGCTCGCAATTGAGTGTGCCAGGCAGGAAGCCTTGTTCGAGGGCGATCAAGCTGATCGCTGCCTCCACGATGCCGGCGGCGCCGAGCGTGTGCCCCATCCATCCCTTGGTCGAGCTCGCGAATGTCGTGCTCGGAAAGAACGCAGCAATTGCGCCCGCTTCCACTTCGTCGTTCTTGCGCGTCGCCGTGCCGTGCAGATTGATGTAATCGATCTGACTTGGCGCCAGGTGCGCGCGCTGCAGCGCCTGTTCCAGCGCGAGACGCGCGCCCAAGCCTTCCGGATGCGGTGTCGACATGTGATGCGCATCGCTCGACTCGCCGCAACCGAGGAGCCAGGCGCCGCGCTCGGATGCGCGCTCCAAGAGCGCAAAGCCGGCGGCTTCACCGATGTTGATGCCCTTGCGGTCGCGATCGAACGGTCGACACGGATCGGCCGAGATCAGCTCTAACGAGTTGAAGCCGAACAACACGCTATCGCACAGCGTATCGACGCCGCCGACCAGCACCGCATCGGCGAGACCGACTTCCATGATCCGTTGCGCTTGCGCAAAGACCTTCGCGCTCGATGAGCACGCAGTCGCCACGGTCATGCTGATGCCAGTGAGACCGAGCGCGTGCTGCACGAAATCGCCGAGCGAATGAGGCGTGTGAATGATCGGTCGACGCAGGTCCGCAGGATAACTGCCATCGGGATCGAGGCGCCGATAAGCATCTTCGCTCGCGCCGATACTCGAGGTCGAGGTGCCGACGATCACTGCGATTCGCCCGGCACCATAGCGATGACGGGCGGCCAGCGCGTGCTCGATGAAGCCGTCCTCATTCAGTCCGCGCCAGGCGAGCCGGTTATTGCGGCAGTCCCATTCTGCGAACGCCGACGGAAGCGGCTGCGCCTCCAAGCCGCGCACACGCCCGATCCACGTCGGCAATGGAGTTGGACCGAAATCGTTGCGGGTGAGTCCTGTGCGCCGCTCGCGCAGGGAGGCGAGCGTCTGTGCTCGTCCTTCGCCAGCCGCTGAACACAAGGTGTAGGCGGTGATTCTGAGCGGCTTCAAGGACGTCGGTCTCGGTAGCGCGAGCGCTCGAGGCGAGCGTCGAAGGCGAGCTCGCGCGTTCGAAACATTCGCTTATTTCACTTTGTTCTGCTCGACATGCGCGGCGAGCGAACGTAAGGAGCTGAAGATGCGCACGTTGTTCTCGTCGTCGGAGCGCATCTGAAAGCCGTACCGCTTCGAGATTTCGAGCGAAAGCTCCAAGGCATCGATCGAATCGAGCCCGAGGCCCGCCTTGAAGAGCGGCGCTTCCGGATCGATGTCCGCCGGCTGGACGCCTTCAAGGTTGAGTGAACTGACGATGAGTTCTGCGAGCTCTTGCTCGTAAGCGGATTGCAACGACGCTGCCATGATTGATCGATTCTGTGTACTCGGTCTTGCCCAAGACCTGACTGCCCAGCTTCCGGTGGTTGGCGGTCGAGGCCGCCTTCTCGCGCGGCTCGCCTCGAATCACGTTTGAGTCACCCGGCTCATGCAGGTCACCCGAGAATGCCTGTGACCCAGCATGGCGGCGAAGTGTATCATCCGCGCCGAACGAATCTGCAGCATGCATCCCACATTCGCAGCCGTGAATCCCAGCGAAAAAACCCTACGCGGGCCCTCCGCGGCGCGCTCGAAACGTAAGAAAATACGACGCTCGAGGGTTTGCGCAACGATCCTTTCAGCCACCTACCGAAGCGCTTGCTCACGATGACATCGCTCATTCCACAGGCCGGCACCGCCGGCAGCGCACGCTCTGGCAAGCGCTCTACGCGATCGGTAGCAGCAGGCAGCTGATGCAGAACGATCATCGTCAACGCGTGCCGGAGACGAGCCTGCCGCGATCGCCGCGAATCGAATATCGCAGCGTCTCGCAGAACGGCTCTATCGACAACGCGCTGGCCATCGTCCGCTTCGGCTCCGGACCGCAGGCGAGCGCAGACTCGCTCGCCATCAATGTAGGACTGGATGCGGTCGGCGAAATCCTGCCCGATGCGATCTGGTACGGTGCCGGGCCAGTGACCTCCGCTCGTCGTGGACGTATTCGGTATACCCACGACGGCGAGTTTCTGTTCGGTGCGATCGAGGAGCACGAGGCGGACCACGCTGATATCCGCGCCGCAGCCGCAGCGGTGTATGCAACGATCAATGAGTTTCGTCGCACTTCGTCGTTTCCTCACCTGCTGCGGATGTGGAACTTCCTGGATGCCATCAACGAAGGCGACGGCGATGCGGAGCGCTATCG
Organism: Pseudomonadota bacterium; assembly: GCA_023417315.1. GTDB lineage: Bacteria > Pseudomonadota > Gammaproteobacteria > Steroidobacterales > Steroidobacteraceae > Steroidobacter. Next base: position 19,194 of record JAEZFW010000085.1, on the reverse strand, counting down.
TCAATTCTGCATCGGTCGAGCGGAAGGATTCGGCGAGTCGGCGCGAAACGGCTACCCGGCGGCGACCGCCATCGGTCGGCAGCAACGCAACGGTTTATTGCAGGTATTCTGGATTGCCGGGAAAACGCCCGGCACTGCGGTCGAGAACCCTCGCCAGGTCAGCGCTTATCGCTACCCGCGCGCGCATGGTCCAGTCAGCCCCAGCTTCTCCCGCGCCACGATCATGCCCGATGGCACGCTCTTGATCTCGGGCACGGCAAGCATCGTCGGCCACGCTTCGCAGCATCCGAACGATGCGCAAGCGCAGCTTGGGGAAACCTTGCGCAACCTCGATGCGCTCATCGTGCACGCGCACCAGCATCGCGCCTCGGTAGATGCGAATGCCGAGCTCCTACTCACCGTGTACATCCGCAACCCCGAACACGCGGACGCGGTGATCGCGCGCATCAGAAACGACCTGCCTCAAGCTCAAGCCATCTTCATGGCGGCGGATATTTGCCGGCGCGAGTTGCTGCTCGAAATCGAGTGCGTAGTGCAGAGGAAGGAAGTTGTCAGTGGTTAGTGGTCAATGATGAGTCCAGACAAGCGCGTGTAGCGCTCTGAACTAACCACTAGCCACTAGCCACTTCTGCTACTTCTCAAGATCGCAACGAGCGTCTCTCGTGGTAGTTTGCCGAGCTCATTGCGCGGCAACGAGTCGACGAGCACGAGCGGGCGCGGCAAGAAAGCAGAATCCACGCTCGTCGCAAGCGCGCTCAAGATGTGCTGCGCACTCAGCGTGGGGGCTACAACGAGCGCCGCGACCCGCGCGATGCCTCCCGAGTTGCCCGTTTCCGGCTGAATCACCGCCGCATCGCGCACGCCTTCGATCGCGAGGAGCCGACTCGTGAGATCGGCGATCGAAGCGCGCTTGCCGGCGACCTCGATCATGTCCGAATGCCGGCCCAAGACGGCGAAGGAATGCGAGCCGTGGAGCTCAACGCGATCCTGAAGTATCACGCTTCCGGCGAACCAAGGCGCGTTCACACGCGTGGTCTCTGCCATCGGCTCGAGCACGATACCGTCATACAACTGCCACGCATCTGCGAGCGCGGTACGCCGCGCTGCAATCACGCACGTCTCCGTCGATCCGAACATCTCCAACAACGCCCCCCCGAGCTTCGCCTCCACGGCCTCAGCGAGCGCACGACTGAGCGGGGCGGTTGCCGAGATCACGAGCGAAGCGCGCGGAAACGGCTGCGATGATTCGACGATCGCTCGCAGGTGGACGGGCGTGCTCACGAGAATTCGCGGCTCGGGCAGCTCAGCGAGCGTGGCTGCTACATCTGCGGGAAACAGTGGCCTGCCCGCATGGACGGCCATATTGCCGATGAGCGGTAGCAGAACGCTGAGCTCCATGCCGTACATGTGTTGAGGCGGCACGGTCGCGGCGATCCATGCTGCCTCTTGTGGTGAGAGACGCAGCTCGCTGCGAATCGCAGCGGCATTGCAGGCGTTCGTTCCATGCACAGCTCGCCAGCGCTTCACGTTCGCTTTCGGCTGCCCGGTGCTGCCGGAGGTGTAGCCGATCATGGCCACAAATCGATCATCGAGCAGCGCGCTGCTCGATGCCGTAGCAGCTCCTTGCAAAGCACGCGCGATGTTCTCGTCGTCGATACGGCAGCTCCCCGAGTTCGCCAGCTCGACCTCTGCAACCACCCGCTCCACTCGGGATGGCGGCAACAACGACGTGCGTTGCACGCTCAACGCGGCAGCGAAGCTCGCTAAGAAGTGGTAGCGATCCTCACAGAGATTGATGATGGGTCCGCTCGCAGGCAGCTCGCGCGCGATGGACGCGATGTCGCGCTTGAACTCGGCAAGCGAAATCGCCCGACCTTGACGCCAAGCGATCGGCCGCGAGTCTTCACCTGTGAGCAGAGGCAGCACGGGATGCGTCGCAGTCAGCACAACCCGCCGTTCACCGCGATGACTTGCCGGGTCACGTACGCAGCCTCGGGCGACAACAAGAACGCAACGACCGCCGCGACTTCTTCCGGCGTGCCCGCGCGCTGCGCCGGAATGGCTTTCAGGATTTCTTCCACCGGCGCGTGCTCGCTCGCCATATCGGTCTGAATCAATCCCGGCGCAACGCAGTTCACGGTGATCTGCCTGCTCGCAAGCTCGAGCGCCAGCGCTTTGGTTGCCCCGATGATCCCCGCCTTGGCAGCGCTGTAATTCACTTGCCCACGATTGCCGATCAATCCTGACACCGATGCGAGCGTCACGATTCGCCCCGGCGCGCGACGTTTCACCATCGGCATGATGAGCGGATGCAAAACGTTATAGAACGAATCGAGGTTGGAGCGCATGACGCCATCCCACTGCGCATCGCTCATCGCGGGAAACACAACATCTGCCGTGACACCAGCGTTGCAGACGACGCCATAGTAGGCACCGTGCGCTTTGACGTCGGCGGAGAGCGCGCCCAGGCATGCCTGTCGATCGGCGACGTCGAACTGCAGCACACGCGCTTGCCTCCCGAGCGCTGCAATCTCCGCAGCGACTCGGTCCGCGTCTTCACGCCGCGAGCGGCAGTGCACGATCACATCGTAGCCATCGGCTGCGGCGCGCAATGCAATCGCCCGACCGATGCCGCGACTGGAGCCGGTGACGAGGATGGTTTCCTTCATGGGTTCTGGGTTACTGGGTACTGGGTACTGGCCAGAATGGTTGGCGCGCTGCTATCGGACCTCTGGCCAGTACCCGAAACCCGAAAACCCAGCCACCCGTCTCGCTCATCGGCACAACTCCGCTAGCATCCCCAACCGTCGCTCGGCATCGGCGACGAAGGGATTGGAGTCATCCCACGCGTAGCCGGCCAAGACTGAGGAGATCATCTTGCGTATGCCTGGTGTCTTGTTCTTCGCGAACATGACGCGCTGAAAGCGACCGTCGTACCAGGCGTCGACGTAGACACGAAAGGTGCTGACACCCTTGCGCAGCGGGATTTCGAATTCCTTCGACCAGTCCACCTGCTCGCCTCGAAGTTGCCGATCGAGCAATGCTGCTGCAAGGCTCGATGAACGCATTGCGATTGCAAGACCGGAAGAGAAGACCGGATCGAGAAACTCCGCGGCGTTGCCGAGCAGAGCGAACGCAGGGCCATGCATCGTGCGCACGCTCGCCGAGTACCCTCCGAGCTCGCGCACAGGCGTGTGCCAGTCGGCGTTCGCGGTGATTCGAGAGAGGAATGGCTCTTCTTCAATCAGCGCGCGCAGTCGCTCCTTTGGATCCGTTGGATAGCTCGCCAGGAACTCGCGGCTCGCCACGCAACCGATCGAATTGCGGTGGCGCGGAAACGGAATGACCCAATACCACACATCGGCGTGCCGCGGATGAACGATGACTTGCACTTTGGCGCGATCGAACGCGTCCTCGGCGACCTCATCGGTTACATGCGTCACTGTGGCTAAGCGCGTCGGAAAATCTGCAGGCGTTTCGAGCGCCAGAAGTTTCGCTAGCGCGCGCCCGAAGCCGCTCGCATCGAGCACGAAACGCGCCTCGATATGCGACGACAGGCCTTCGGCGTTCTCAACCGTCAAGCGCGCGCCACCTTCGACATCTTCGAACGCGACGACACGATGTCGATAGCGGATCTCGACGCCTTGTTTCTCCGCCTCATCGGCGAGTAGCTTGTCGAAGGTGGCACGATCCACCTCGAAGGCGTGGTCGTAGCCTTTGGAAAACTGCTCTTTGAAACTGACATCGGCGTAGTCGGGCCCGCGCACGAAAGCCGCGCCGTCTTTGTACTGGAAGCCGGCGCGCTCCACCGCCTCGAGCATGTCGGCTTCGGCGAGGAAGTCTAGACAATGGGCGAGAAGACTTTCGCCAACGACGAAACGCGGAAACTGCTGCGCCTCGAGCACGAGCACTCGCCATCCGCGCCGCTTCAAGAGCGCAGCTGCGATCGATCCCGAGGGGCCGGCACCGATCACGACGACGTCGTAATGACTCCGCGTCATCTGCGATGGACGTCCGCCGCATTGTCCTTTGCGATGGTCGTCCGAGAATTAGGGGGGCCGCCGCGGAATTTCCGCGACAACAAGAGCGGCAAGCGAATCAGCATGCCGCACAGCAAGCGCGCGTGCAGCGTCACCATCAGCACGTTGTCGAGTCCAAGACGGAAGTGCGAAACACCATCGCGCGGGTAGTGGACTCGAGTCTTGAGCCAGCGCATCGGGACGTCCCGCCAATGCAGTCGCACCAGGATCTCGGTATCGAAATCCATTCGTGATCGCACGTGCGCGTTCTTCAGCAGCGGCACGGTCTCTTTCAACGGATAGACGCGAAAGCCGCACATCGAATCGACGATGTCGAACGATAGCGTCCAGGTCCACACGAAAATGTGGGAGCAATAGCGGCCGTAGAGGCGCGAACGTGGAATCGTCTCATCGAAGACGGGCCGACCGCAGATCACGTTACCCGGATGATTGCGGGCATCTTCGATGAAGATGCGAATGTCATCGAGTGAGTGCTGGCCATCGGCGTCGATCTGCAGAGCATGGGTGTAGCCGTGTTCCGCGGCTGCGAGCAAGCCGGTGCGCACGGCGGCACCTTTGCCGCGATTCACGGGATGCTTCAGGAGCGAGATCTGCGGCAGCGCGCTCAGCCTTTGGAGCTCTTTCGCGCAAGCATCGCTGCACCCATCGTCGACCAGCACGACCGGAAGCCCTTGCTCGCGCACTCTGGCAACGACAGTCGCGACGGTCCGCTCGTGGTTGTACACGGGGATCACCGCACAAGGATTGAAGAGCGCTTCCGTCATCTTGGGGATAGTCGCTGCCGGGGCTTGTAATTTTCGGACGAGCCGACGCGCCTAATCTAGTCGACGGCCCGCAGTTTAATAGCACCCCCAAGCGATTTCATCTTGCGCAATCCATTTTGCGCACTGATTCCGCCGGCGTCATCGGACCTCCTTCAGGCAAGGTCTTACTCGCGAGCCCTCCCGAGCCTGCATTCCAAGGGAGGGTGTCAGTTTGGAGATCGAGTGTCCCTCTCCTCATCCGCCGCTTTCTGTTCCGAAGGTTCCTGCTGCGAAGGATCGTGCTCGCCCAGATCCATCTCTCCCGACCGGATCCTGTCGCGCAAGCGCTGGCGCTCCTCGGGGGATAGTTTATGGAACCGCTCCCTCAGCTCGCGGCGCTTCTCCGGAGGCAGCGACTGGAAGTGCTCATAGTGCTTGCGAATACGAGCTTGTTCCTCGGGTGGCAGCGACTTGAACTCGCGGAAGCGCTCCCGCATTTTCCGGCGCTCGTCAGGATCCAGGGAACGCCAGCGTTCCTTCGCTTCCGCGCGCTGCTCCGGCGTCAAGGACGCCCAGTGTTCTGCGCCGCGGACAAGCGCACGCTGACGCGCGAGCGGAAGCTGATCCCATCGAGATTCGAAGCGTTGCAGAACCTCCTGCTGGGCCGGCGTGAGTTCCTGCCAGCGCACACCGCCGACCTCCTCCTCTGCCACGGCGCTTACACTCGCGAACACCAGGAGGCAGGCCGCGAACACACGCAGGGCGAGCGCGAGCGGCCGCCACAGAGTTGGAGCACATGAAGTCATGCCCACCCGCTCCTCATGGCGCCAAGCGCCAAATCGCCGTTCGCCGTCCGCGGTTCACCGTTCGCATCCTAGCTAGCCGCTATTCTCATTCGCTGCGTTCGCAGTCTCTTCTGCGACCCACGCGTAGAACTCCACGTCCTGAAGCAGATCGAGGCTCGGCGCATCAGCGAAGATCTCGATATCCTCGACCGGTAGACCATTGTCGAGCGGACCCGTCTTCATCCCTTGGCCGAGCGTCATCCAAACGGCGAGCACCGCTGCGACCGCAACGCCGCTCAGCGGCATCCATGCGTTCCGCCACGGATGCGCCCGCCTCGCCCGCAGCTCGCTGAGCGCAGCTTGCCGAGCTTGATTGAGGCGCGAGCGCGTCCTGCCATCGATGGACTCGACACTCGCCTCGAAATGCGCGCGCGAGCTCTCCTCGAACGCAGTTCTCTCGTTATCGGAATCGTGCTTCACGATGGCTTACCTCTCATTCGCACGCGACGATGCCCGACGCTTCGAGCTGCGCACGCAAGCCATGAACCGCTCGAGAATAATGCGTCTTCACGCTGCCTTCGGTACAGCCCATCGCGCTCGCCGTCTCGGCCACGTTCAACCCTTCGAAATTGCGCAACAAGAACGCTTCTTGTTGTCGTTGCGGCAGCTCTGCGATCGCACGCTCGATAACCCGCATCGCGTGCTCGTTCGACAGCTGGTCGAGCAGCAATGGGCCCGTATCCGGCACGCTCTCCAATGGATCGCCCGCCGCTTCGGACTCACCGCCCCGACCGGGCAGCCAACTCATGATCTTCGCTCGCACTTTGCCGCGGCGCTGAAAATCGCGAATACGATTCTGCAAGATGCGATAGAACAGCGGCCGCCACTCGTCCTCAGGACGTTCGCCATAGCTGCGAGCGAGCTGCAACATCGCATCCTGTACGATATCGAGCGCATCATCGTCGTTGCGCACGACGATTCGAGCGATGCGGAACGCGCGCTTCTCCACGCTCGAGAGAAAGCGATCGAGCTCACGCGTCTGCTCCAGAATGTGCTCCTTCGACGCCGGCGCATCGTCCAGGCGCATTGCAATTGTCGTTACGATATTTAGGGTATCAGACACGCGACTCCACCCGAGACACCCCACGTGGGCACCACTCCAGACTCCAACGCACGAAGACAAGATGGGTTGACCCGAGTCGGGATCCCCCAGCGCCTTTTCAATTGCAAGTCATTGTTCGCACACATCTTCGAGTCGGTGTCCATCGATCTGCCTACGTCTCTGGTCGGGTCTGGCCAACACCCAGTACCCAGTTCCGTCGTTCGCTGACGCTCGGCCTCTCCTGACGATGTTCCTTTCGGTCGCGATCGACACCCCTTTGCGCAGGACGTTCGACTACCGGGTTCAAACCGGAGCAGACGCGATGCCCGGGATCGGCGCGCGTGTGCGCGTGCCGTTCGGCCGACGCCAGGTGGTAGGCGTCGTGCTAGAGCACCTGGAGCGCACGGACGTGCCCACGTCGAAGCTGCGGAGCATTCAAGCGGTGCTCGACCTCGAGCCCGCGTTCGATGAAAGACTGCTGCAGTTGTTGCGGTGGGCGGCGGACTACTACCGCCATCCGATCGGCGAAGTCCTGTCCGCGGCGCTGCCGGTGGCGCTGAGAGAAGGGGCACCCATGCGAGCAGAACGCTTCGCATGGCAACTCACCGAAAGCGGTCGATCCACCGCGCTCGCCGAGCTCTCGGCGCGTGCAGCGCGACAGAGAAACATCATCGAATACCTGCTCCGGCACGAGCCCGTCGATGCGCAGACTCTCCTGACTGCATCCGGCGGAACTGCGGATGCATTGCGAACGCTCGCAGCGCGCGGTTTCGTCGAACGAATGAGCATTGCGACCCACAATCCTGAGCTCGACATCCGCCCCAGCGTCGGCCCCGCGCTCAACGATGCGCAACGCGAAGCGCTCGAGCGCATCGAGAAATCGTTCGGCTCGTTCGCCTCGCACCTGCTCTATGGGGTGACGGGGAGCGGCAAAACGGAAGTGTATCTGCAGCTCATCGCGCGCGTGCTCGCACGCGGCGAGCAGGCGTTGGTGCTCGTTCCTGAAATTGCGCTCACGCCGCAACTCGTCGCGCGCTTCCAAGCACGCTTCCCTATTCCGATTGCAGTCATGCATTCGGCGTTGAACGACACCGAACGGCTGGAGGCCTGGCGCGCGGCCCGTGAGGGCGCCGCTCGCATCGTAATCGGCACACGCTCGGCCGTGTTCTGCCCGCTACCGCAGCTCGGGTTGATCGTGGTCGACGAAGAGCACGACGCGTCGTTCAAACAGCACGAAGGTTTTCGGTATTCAGCGCGCGATCTAGCTATCGTGCGCGCGCAACGCTATCAACGACCGATCGTGCTCGGCTCGGCCACACCCTCGTTGGAATCTCTGCATCGAGCCCGACAGCGCCCCGAGTGGCTGTCGAAACTTCCCGAGCGAGCTGCCGCGCAAGCGACGCAGCCGCACTGGTCGCTGGTCGATTTGCGCAAGAACGCGCAAACGCAGGGAATCGCCACTCCGACACTGCTCGCGATGCATCGTCACCTCGATGCGGGCGGTCAGATCATGTTGTTCTTGAATCGGCGCGGCTACGCGCCGGTGCTGTTCTGTCCGAGCTGTGGATGGTCCGCGCACTGCAAGCGCTGCGATGCCCATCTCACGCTTCATGGACGCCAAGACGCGCTGCTCTGCCATCACTGCGGTGCCCAGCATCCGCGCATCGATGCGTGTCCCGATTGCTTCTCACCGACGAAGCCAGTCGGTCAGGGCACCGAGCGCATCGAAGAAACGATCGCGGAATCCTTTCCGAAAGCCTCGATCGCGCGCCTCGATCGCGACAGCATCAGACGTCGCGGCGAGTTGGAGGCCATGTTCGAACGTATCAACCAACGCGAGATCGACATCTTGGTGGGCACACAGATGCTCGCGAAGGGACACGACTTTCCGAACGTCACGCTCGTCGCGGTGCTCAATGCGGATCAGGGGCTCTTTAGTACCGATTTTCGCGCGAGCGAACGGCTCGCCCAGACGATCGTGCAGGTCGCCGGCCGCGCGGGACGAGCAGAGCGGCCGGGCGAGGTACTGATTCAAACGGACTATCCCGACCATCCGTTACTGAGGTTGCTCCTGCAAGGCGGGTACGACGCTTTCGCCGAAGGCGCAATTCAGGAGCGTGCCGAATGTCAGTGGCCGCCGTTCGCACGGCTCGCACTCTTGCGAGCCGAAGCGACCACCGCCGCGACGCCGATGACCTTCTTGCAGGCCGCTCTGAAGCTCGGCCGCAAACAGGCAAGCGGCGATGTGCGTTTGCTCGGGCCGGCACCGGCCGTGATGGAACGTCGCGCCGGGCGGCATCGTGCCCAACTATTGGTGCATGCACCCTCCCATGCGCCATTGCACCAGTTCCTACACGCCTGGATTCCCGTGCTCGAGCAGCTACCGATCGCCAGCCGCGTGCGCTGGTCGATCGATGTGGATCCGGTGGAGCTGTTCTGAGGTTTCGAAGTGGTTAGTGGCTTGAGGATTCGAAGGAGCGGCTAGTGGTTGTTGGCTAGTGATGAGTTGAGAGAGACGGCGCCTACCGCAACTGACCACTAGCCACTAACCACTTCTTTGCAGACTGCTACACTGCACACTTTCTCGATCCCCACCATTTTCGCTGTGAAGTACCAAGTTGAACGACTCGTCCAAGCGGCACTCGCGACGTTGCCGCCCGATATTCTTCCGACGGACATCCAACCGACGGTAGACGTCGAGCGTACTCGCGATCCTGCGCATGGGGATTTCGCCACCAATATCGCGCTCCAACTTGCGAAACCGGCGCGTCGCAATCCTCGCCAGCTTGCCCAAGCGATCGTGGACGCATTGGCGCCGAGCGATCTGATCAGCAAAGTCGACGTCGCCGGCCCGGGATTCATCAATTTCCATTTTTCCGCCGAGGCCTATCAGGCTGAGCTCGCGCGCATTTTCGACCTCGGTCCCACATACGGTTATTCGAAGCGCGCGGCGGGAGAGCGCACGGTCGTCGAATTCGTATCTGCGAACCCGACTGGACCGCTCCACGTGGGTCATGGACGTCAGGCAGCCTTGGGCGATGCGCTGGCTGCGTTGCTACAGACGCAAGGCTACGAAGTCTCGCGCGAGTTCTATTACAACGATGCCGGCGTGCAGATTCAAAACCTCGCACTCTCGGTGCAGGCGCGTGCTCGCGGCTTCAAGCCCGGAGATTTGGATTGGCCAGATGCCGCCTACAACGGCGAATACATTCAAGACATCGCGGATGATTTTCTCGCGAAGAAAACCGTGCATGCGATGGACGGCGAAGCGGTCAAAGCAAATGGCAAGCCTGACGATCTGGAAGCGATCCGTAAATTTGCGGTCGCCTATTTGCGTCACGAGCAGGACATCGATCTGCAGAAGTTCGGCGTGCGCTTTGATGTCTACTATCTGGAGTCGAGCCTCTATACGGACGGCAAGGTCGAGCGGACCGTGGATGCGCTCATCGCGAGCGGCAAAACTTACGAGAAGGACGGCGCGTTGTGGTTGCGCACCACCGAGTATGGAGATGACAAAGACCGCGTCATGCGCAAGTCCGACGGCACGTATACGTATTTCGTCCCCGACGTCGCATACCACGTGACGAAGTGGGAACGCGGGTTCCTGCACGCGATCAATGTGCAAGGCAGCGACCACCACGGCACGATCGCGCGCGTACGCGCCGGACTGCAAGCGCTCGACATGGGAATCCCGAAAAACTATCCCGCTTACGTGCTGCACAAGATGGTGCGCGTCATGCGGGGCGGCGAGGAGGTCAAGATCTCAAAGCGCGCCGGCTCATACGTCACGGTGCGCGATCTGATCGAATGGGTCGGACGCGATGCCGTGCGTTTCTTCCTCGTCTCGCGCAAGGCTGATTCGGAATTCGTGTTCGATATCGATCTTGCACTCGCGCAGACCGAAGAGAATCCCGTTTATTACGTCCAGTATGCGCATGCTCGCGTGTGCAGCGTCTTCCGCCAGCTGCAAGAGAAGGGATTTACGCACGAGCGCGAGGTCGGCGAGCTCCACATCGGGCGTCTCACCGAGCCGCACGAGAAGGCGTTGATCCGCAAGGTCACCTCTTATCCTGACGTGCTGGAGTCGGCAGCGGCGGCCAACGAACCGCATCAGCTCGCGCACTACCTGCGGGAGCTGGCGGGGGATTTTCACACCTACTACAACGCGCACACGTTCATCGTGGACGATGTGAGCCTGCGTAACGCGCGCCTCAATCTCGTCGCCGCAACTCGTCAGGTGCTCGAGAACGGACTCAAGATCCTCGGTGTGAGCGCCCCGGAGAAGATGTAGACGGATGGCCAACGGGCAAACTGGCCACTGGCAGCTGGCTAGAACGCGCAAGCATGCACATCATTCACGACGGGGCTAGAGATCTGGATTTGCCCGACGCACTCTCTATGCACGCACATTTCTTCGGCTACTCTGTCCAACAGCCAGTGACACGCAACTCCTCTTACTACTCCGGCCAGTGGCCAGTGGCCAGTTCGCCAGTCGGCCAAGATTGACATGCCTCGCGATTACAAACACGCAAAACGCCGCTCTTCCGGCTCGGGAATCTCGGGATTCGCCGGATTCGTCGTCGGTCTCGCGCTCGGATTGAGCGTCGCGCTCGCGGTTTACCTTTACGACCGCAGGCCCGCCGCGCGCATGGCGCAGCAGACACCCCCTATCGCGACCGAAGAAGCTCCCGCGCCGCAGGAACCGGCACCGGCGTCGCAACAGGCGGAGACCCAATACGACTTCTACGAGATGTTGCCGAAGTTCGAGGTCGTGATTCCTGAGCAAGATGGCAGAGTGCAAGAGCCAGCAAGCGGCGGCGCCGGCGCTGGGCCGGTGCAAAAGCCCGGCGCCTACATCCTGCAAGCAGGCTCGTTCCGCAATCATGCCGACGCCGATCGCATGCGCGCTCTGATCGCGATGCAGGGCGTAGAGTCGAAGATTCAGAAAGTCACGATCGACAAAGACACCTGGCATCGCGTCCGCATCGGACCGATTACCAACCTGCAGAAGCTCGAAGAAACGCGCAGCAAGTTGCGGCAGGCGCGGGTGGATGCGCTGGTCATTCGCGTCGGCGAATGAGCTCGCTCGAGTGAGGAGGTGACGAAGTCAGAAACCCTCACCCCGGCCCTCTCCCTTTGGGAGAGGGGGCGCTTCTGACTCGTCACTCCGTCACATTGTCACTGCAGCTCGCTAATCTTCCGCCAGCTGCCTGAAATCGACTCCCAAGCTCCGCAGCTTCCGATACAAGTGCGTGCGCTCCATGCCGACTCGCTTCGCGAGCTGGCCGACTTTGCCGTTGCAGAGAATGAGCTGTTGCTGCAGGTAGGCTCGTTCGAAGTGCTCGCGGGCTTCGCGCAGCGGCAGGGCGAGCAGATCTTGCTTCACGAGCGGCTCGGTCGTGGGCGCATGGGTCGCGAGCTCGCGTTCGATCTCATCCAGCTTGATCTCTTCTTCGCCACCGAGAATCAGGAGCCGCTGCACGAGGTTCTTCAGCTCGCGAATGTTGCCCGGCCAAGGATAGTTGCGCAGGCGATTCTGCGCAGCGACGCCGAAGCGTCGAAACGGGAGCTGCTGTTCATCGACGAGGCGATCGACGTAGTGCCTGAGCAGATCGGGAACGTCCTGCGCATAGTCGCGCAAGGGCGGCACGTGCAATGTGATGACGTTCAATCGTGACAGTAGATCGGCACGCACTGCGCCGCCGTTGTCCGGATTGAGGAATCGCGACGTCGCCGAAGCGATGATACGCACGTTCGCCTTCACAGGCGTCGCACCGCCGACGCGGGTGAACGATTGTGTCTCGAGCGCTGCCACGACCATGCCTTGCGCCTTGAGCGGCAAATCTTCGATGCCGTTGATGAACAACACACCGCCGGCGGCCTGCTCGAACACGCCTGCATGAACGCCATTAGTGTCTTCAGCACCGTGGAGGGCAGTCGCGGCGCCTTCATCGCTCACGCCCGTAGCGACGAGTTGTACGAATGGACCGTTCGCTCGCGGACTCAAGGAATGAATGTAACGGGCGAAAGCTTCGCGCCCAGTGCCGGGCTCACCCACGATCAGCACAGGCGTATCGTGAGGCGCGATCTGCTGCACTTGTTCGCGAAGCGCATGCATCACGCGGCTGCGGCCGACGGGCGCCAAGAACGGAGGGACGAGTGAGCGCCCGGGTTGTCGCTTGTGGCGCGCGGAATCGAGCGCGCGTTCGACCGTTCGCAATAACTTTGCGAGCGATAGCGGCTTCTCGACGAAATCGAATGCGCCCAGGCGCGTCGCCTCGACCGCGGTTTCCACCGTTCCATGACCGGACATCATCACGACCGGGCAGGAAGTGCTGCCGTTCGGCTGCGCCCACTCCCGCAAGAGCGTGATGCCGTCCGAATCGGGCATCCATATGTCGAGCAGGACCAGATCCGGATCGTGTTCGGCGCGGATCGCACGCGCTTCGGCCGCATCGGCCGCGACATCGACCTCGTAACCTTCGTCCGCCAGGATCTCCTTCAAGAGTCCGCGGATCTCCGATTCGTCATCGACCACCAATATGCGCGCTGCGCTCATGCACGTTCCCTCCTCGGTCCGGTACGCCGCTCACGAATCGGACCGCTCGTCCAAGTCGTCGCAGCTAGCGGCAGTTCGATCCGCACGCGAGCGCCGCCGCTACGAGCGTTGTCGGCTTCGATCTTGCCGCCGTGTTCTTCGACAATTTTCTTCACAATAGCCAGTCCAAGGCCAGTCCCTTTCGGTTTCGTGGTGACATACGGGTCAAACACCTGCCCGATGACATCTGGCCGGAAGCCGGGCCCGTTGTCCTCAACGACGAGCTCCACGCAAGATTGATCGCCGCGCTCGAGCGATCGAGTCGCGACCCGCACGTTCGGCTTCTCGAACCCTTCCAACGCCTCGATCGCGTTCACGATCAGATTGTGAATGATCTGCCGCATGCGGCCTCGATCGGCTTCGATCTCCTTGAGGTCGGCATCCAAGTCCAACTGCGGTCGAACGACTCGTCCGGGACCTTTATACATCTCGGCGACCTCGCCTATGAGTTGGTTGAGGTCGAAGCGCGTCAGATTCAATGCCGGGGCGCGCGCGTACTCGCTGAACGCATTCACCATCTCTTTCATCGCCTCGACCTGCTGCACGATCGTATGCGTCGCGCGGTCGAGCACCGCGGCGTCCGTTTCTTTCATCGAGCCTAGCAGCTTATGGCGCAAACGCTCGGCCGATAACTGGATTGGGGTGAGCGGGTTCTTGATCTCGTGGGCCAAGCGGCGGGCCACCTCGCCCCACGCGGCATCGCGTTGGGCCTGCAGGAGCGCGGTGATATCGTCGAACACGATGACGTAGCCGCCTGAGCTTTCCTCGCCGGAGAGCGGGGTACACGCGCACATGAGAACTCGGCGGCTCGATTCGGTTTGCAGGATGATTTGCTCGCGCCATTCCGTTTCGCCCGCATCCAGATGCGCGCTGCATGCGCCCTGAAACTGATCGAACAAGGAGTCGCCGTCACTCGTTTGCAGCGGCTTGCCGATGAGCCCTTCGACATCCAAACCGAGAATCGAGCTTGCCGCTTGGTTCGCCGTGCGAATCGTCCGATCTGGCTCGAGCGAGATCACACCCGTCGACAAGCGCGCGAGGATGACCGCCAGGTTCGCGCGCTCTGCCTCGGCCGCCTGCTGACTGCGCCGCATCTCGACGCGTGCCCGTGCCAGCCGCTTGGTCATGTCGTTGAAGGAATGCACGAGAATGCCCATCTCATCGTGCGAGGTGAGCGGCAGGCGCATATCGAAATCGCCTTTCGCCACGGCGCGCGTTCCTGCAACGAGATCCTGAATCGGCCGGACGAGTCGGCGCGCGGACCAGAAGGCGCCATACAGAGCTGCGAACAATGACAACAGCAACACCAGGGTGAGCGTGAGCGTAAAGCTCGTTTTCAACGGCTCGCGCAGCCGCGCTTTCTCGCCATAGCGCTGATACGCGGTTTCGACCGTATCCGCCAGCTCGCCCAGACGGCGCTCGATGGGATAGATCGCGCGCAAGACGCGTTCTTCTTCTCCAGGGATCGTGATCGGCACCAGCACAGCGGTGCGCACCACATAGCCGCCACGCGCGAGGGGCTCGAGCGCAAAGTAATCGCGCCCTTGGCGGACCTGCATCATGACTTCGTCGGTCGCGGCAGACGGCACGTCACCGATCGCCTCCGAGCTCGTCGCGATGATTCGACTACTGGCGCCGAGAAGCGTGAGCTCCGCTGCCCCGGTCTCGCGACGCAGCTCGTTGAGCGCATCGATCATGTTGAGCGGGCTCGCGGCGAGTTGCTGTGCGCTCTCGTGCGTGCGATCCAGATGCTCTCTGATGCGTAAGTCGAGCGCTGCGCGCGAGAGCTTGAGCGCATCCTCGAGCCCCTGACGCACCTCGACGTGGAACCAGCTGTCGATGCCGCGGTTCAAGAAGACGACCGAGAAATAAAAGACGAGCAAGAGCGGCGCGAGCGCGAGCGTCGCCGACATCCATACCATGCGCGCCTCTAACCGCGATCCGACGACGCGCTTGCGCCAGTCGCGCACGAGCTGCGCAAGGCGCCCGCCGATCAAGATGAGCAGGACGATGAGTCCGGCCGCATTGACGCCGACGATGAACGGATGCAAGTCGCTGAAGTGCGCCGACTGCTCGACCGTTTGCGCCATCATCAACAGCGCAGCCACCCACAACCCCGAGCCGATGAGGACGAGAACGCTGACGATCGTGCGCTTTACAGTTGCGGCGACCACGTGTACCACTCGCTGCGCTGCCGCCAGTCATCCGCCCAGAACAAGACGAACCGCAACGCATCCGGCATCGTGTGCACATCGAGACTCGCACGGACGCTGATCTCGTGCCGCCGACCACGCTCGACCAAGGATTGATCGAGGATGGGCAAATCGGTGATGACCCGCAGTCCGTCGAGCGCTGCATCGAGCGTGGCGAACGAATCCTGCTCGCCGCTGTTGAGATTACGAACGAGATAGCGTTCGCTGAGGGCGTGGTAGACGAGCTCGTACTGCTGATCGAGCGTCGCGACGGTGTAGTCCACCCAGTAATTGCGTTGACGGCGCACGACGATCTCGAGGCGCAACGTGAGCGGCACGCCTTCGCGAATGACTGCGCGAGCGCCCTCCGGCAAGTCGAAGTTGAGGGTCGCGTTCAACTCGTACACGCCTTCGGCTGGCTCCACGTAAGCCGAACGGATGTCGAAGCGGGCCTGGGCCCAGACCGCCGCGGGAAACACCATGATGGCAATCAACACGACCGTCCGACTCGCGTTCGCGAAGTACCGTGACCTTAAGTTGCGCCAAAAGTGCAGGCTCGCTCCCACTCATTATCCTTCTGTCTTCACTCGCTCCGAGCAGAAGTGGCTAGTTGTCAGTGGTTAGTGGTTAGTCAGAAGCCAATCCACGAGCGCATTAACGATGAGCTCCCGGCGGGCATCTTCTCTGACTAACCACTAACCACTAACCACTTCCTTTCTCGAGGCAAGCATAATAGAAGCCGTCCATCCCGGCTGTTCCTGCCGCAATCCGCGCCCCCGGACCCGGGCCAGAGGCCAAGTCCAAGGCGCGAAAGGCGCTTTCAGTCACCTCGCGCGCATCTGCGCACCCCGCGAGGAACGCTTCGACCACACGGGTGGTTTCGGCGCGTAGTGCGGAGCAGCTTGCATATACGAGCCGTCCGCCAGGTCGAAGCATCGTCCAACAGGCACCCAGGAGCTGCGCTTGCTTGATCGCGAGCGCCTCGATGTCTGCGGCCCTACGCAAGAGCTTGATGTCGGGATGCCGGCGAATGACGCCGGTCGCAGAGCACGGCACGTCAAGCAAGATGCGATCGAATGGCTGGCCATTCCACCACGACGCTGGATCGGCCACATCCGCTTGCAGGGTACGCGCACGCAGCCCCAAGCGTCGTATGTTGTCCTCCACGCGCACGAGCCGCTCTGCAGAGACATCGACCGCGAGCATCTCCCCAAGTTCAGGTTGCAGCTCCAACACGTGTCCGGTCTTGCCGCCGGGCGCGGCACAAGCGTCCAGCACTCGATCGCCCCGCTCCGGCTGCAGCACCCGCGCGGCGAGCTGCGCCGCCGCGTCCTGAATCGAAACGAACCCATCTGCGAACTTCGGGAGTTCGGACACCTCGACCGCTCTATCGAGCTGCAGTGCCTCGTCCGAGAACATGCTTGCAACGATGCGCCACCCGGCCGCTTCGAGTGCCTGACGATACTCGCTGCCCGAGGTCTTGAGGCGATTGACGCGAATCCAAAAGGGCGGACGCTCGTTGTTCGCATCTAATATTTGACGATGGCGATCGGGCCAATCAGTCGCGAGTCGCTCGACCAGCCATCGCGGATGCGCGGTGCGGATTGCGAGGTCGTGATCGACCCGCGCGATCAGCGCATCGCGCTCGCGCAGGCACCGCCGCATGACCGCATTGATCACCGCGGCAGCCTTGGGATGACGAAGCACGCGCGCCGCACTGACGGTTTCGTTGACGGCTGCATGCGTCGGAATATCGGTGTATAGCAGTTGGTACAGGCCTACGATCGCGAGTGCGCGGATATCCGGGCGCATCGTCTGTCCAGGTCGAGACAGCAAGAGCGCAAGAATCGCGTCGAGTCGCAGATACCAGCGCACGCTGTCGAAAGCGAGTGTCCGCAATAAGCCCCGCTCCTGCGCACTCATCGCTGGATCGATTCGCAACGTTGTGTCGAGCGAACGTCCTTGCACGACTGCCGCAACGACGCGCGCAGCTTCCGCTCGCACCGCCGCGGACGCGCTCACGTTCCGAGCACCGCGTGCTGCAAGCGATGTGCGTTCAAGAACTCTGCGGCGGACATAGCGCTTCGGCCCGCGAGCTGCACACGCTTGAGCACGAGCGCGCCCGCGCCCGTCGCGACTGCAATGCCATCGTGATCGCAACGAACGACGGTTCCCGGCGCAGCATCGTCCGCCACGCTGGTCGGCACGGCTTCCCAGATGCGAAGTTGCTGACCTTGCCAGATCGTTTCGGCCACGGGCCAAGGATTGAATGCACGCACCATGCGATCGAGCTCGATTGCAGAACGCGACCAATCGACGCGCGCCTCTTCCTTGCGAATCTTGCTCGCGTACGTGACCCCCTCAAGTGGCTGGGGCTGGGGGCGAATGCTCGGTAACTGCTCGAGGGCCTCGAGCAATGCTTCGGCACCAAGCTGAGCGAGTCGATCGTGCAGCGTGGAGGAGGTATCGATCGCAGCGATCGGCATCGATCGCTTCAGCAGCATCGGACCGGTATCGAGCCCGGCATCCATCTGCATGATCGTGATGCCTGTCGTCTCATCGCCCGCGAGAAGGGCACGATGGATGGGAGCCGCACCGCGCCACCGGGGTAGGAGCGACGCGTGCACATTGATGCACCCAAGCTTCGGCGTGCTGAGTACGGATTTAGGCAAGAGCAGGCCATAGGCAACCACGATCATCAGATCGGCGCCGAATGAGGCGAGCCGTTCAAGGGCCGCGGCATCTTTCAGCGCGACGGGTTGCTCGATTGGAATTCCATGTTCGAGCGCGACACGTTTGACCGGACTCGCAGAGAGCTGCCGACCACGCCCCGCGGGGCGGTCTGGCTGGGTGTACGCGGCAAGGACGCGGTGAGGCGACCGAAGCAATGCTTCGAATACGGGTACCGAGAACTCCGGCGTACCAGCGAACAGAATGGAATAAGCAGCGGGCACGAGCGACTACGATCGTGGTAACAAGGGGTGCGCATCGTAGCAGCGGCTAAAGGGTGCTGGGTGGTTGGGTACTGGGTGCTGACCAGAGTAGCCTGCGACGTCGAGTCGCCTTCAAACCTTCTGGCCAGTACCCGATACCCGATCACCCAGTGCCCGGCACCGCGCGCTTGCGCATTCGCGCATCAAATCGCCGGCGTGCTCTCTTTCGTGCGCGGGGTCGTAACGCGATCTTTCCGCTCCTTCTCGAGCTTCTTGCGGATACGTGTGCGCTTGAGATCGGAGAGATAGTCGACGAACAGCTTGCCGTCTAGATGATCGATCTCGTGTTGAATACACACGGCGAGCAGACCGTCGGCGCCGAGTTCAACTGATTTGCCTTCGCGATCGAGCGTGCGCACGCGAATGCGCTCGGCACGAGTGACCTTGTCGTAAATACCGGGGACGGACAAGCAGCCTTCCTCCATCTCCTCGACACCCTGACGCTCGAGAATCTCAGGATTGATCAGCACCAGCGGGCGATCGCGCGTTTCGCTGATGTCGATGACGATCACGCGCTTGTGAACGTTGACCTGGGTCGCGGCAAGCCCAATGCCGGGCGCCGCATACATGGTCTCGAACATGTCGTCGATCAGCTTACGAAGGCTCGTGTCGACGGCTTCCACAGGCTGCGCACGCGTGCGCAGGCGCGGGTCGGGAAATTCAAGAATCGTAAGTCGTGCCATGGGCGCATTGAAAACGGATCGGCGGATAGTGTCTAGAGTGTCGAGGCGGGCTTGAAGG
>JAEZFW010000054.1 GCA_023417315.1 Pseudomonadota bacterium | reverse complement strand
GGGGATGGGGGATCGGGGATAGGGGATCCGGGATAGGGGATAGGGGCGGACCGGATGTTCGCGAATGCCGAGTGCGTCGCGTTATTACGGGCGTCGGGTTCCTACAATCGCCTATCCGCTATCGCCTATCGCCTTCTCCATGCCCTTACGCCTTAGCTTCGAACTTGGCGATGGCGACCTGCAGCATTTCGAGCAGGTCGCTCAACAGACGCAGGCGCTTGCGCGCACGCAGGCGCCCGACTCGATCGTAGCTGCTGCGCGAATCGTGCTCGAGCGCGGTGCCCAATCCAACTCCGCAGAGTTCGTGAAAGAACGCTATTCGCGCTTGAGCGCGATGATCGACATGTTGAGCGATGCGGAATGGAGAATCGAAGGAGACGATCGTCAGCGCATATTGAATGCGCTGGCCTGTTTCAGTGCACCGACGAATGAGGCGTCGCCAGCGAGCGTCCTCGATCATGCGATCCTCGTCGAGCTCGTCAGTCGCGATCTCGAGCACGACCTCGCTGCTTATCGAGATTTCTGGAAGTTCAGAGAGTCCTATCCTCGCAAGCATCGCAAGCATGACCCCGCCGCTCGCGAGTCCGCCTTTCAACAGCGACGCACAGCGCTTCAAACCCGCATGCACGAACGCCGCAAGCGCGATCTCGAGCGAGCGGGTGGGGCGGTGAGGAAGTTGTTTTCGTTGTTCGGGCTATGAGCCCGAACAAGTGATGGAAGTGATGTAAGTCAGTAGGTGACGAAGCTCAGGGGGGATGCGCGAGCCCGCGCTTGTGGCCTACATCACTTCATCACTTACGTCACCTCCATCACTTCTCGTCATCGTCGTACCGTACGTCGACCACAAAGTACGTCTTAGTTCCTCCCGGCACTTCCACTCGCACTTCGTCATCAACCGTCTTGCGTAGCAGCGCGCGGCCGAGCGGGGAATCCATGCTGATGTAGCCGGGTGCGGCATCGAACTCGTCGGGACCGACGATTCGATACTCGAACTGCGCGCCGCTGTCGTCCTCTACGGTGATCCAGGCGCCGAAGAACACGCGGGAAGGATCCGAAGGCGCCTGGTCGACGACGACCATGCCATCGAGGCGCTGTCGCAAAAAGCGAACGCGGCGATCGATCTCCCGGAGCTGGCGCTTGCCGTAGATGTACTCGGCGTTCTCGGACCGATCTCCCTGGGCAGCAGCTTCCTGGACCGCCTGTGTCACTTGCGGTCGCAGCACGCGCCATAAGTGATCGAGCTCGCTTCTCAATCGTTCTGCACCTTCGGGTGTAATGAATTTCGAGCCCTTCGGCTGAGGCGGTCGGTATCGCACTTATGGCTTCCGTGATCTGGTTCGTTAATGCGCACTAAGACAACGCCTGATACCGCTAAAAGCCCGAGAAAATGTGGAGTCTTTCACGGTACGTACAGCGGCCGCTCTCTAGTCTCACGCTCCATGAGCATCAAGTACTACACGCACTTTCTTCTCCAGGAACGCTCGCCCAAGGGCATGAGCGAATTTCGCGGCGTCGTCGAAGTGAGCAGAGTGCTCTCGCGCGGCGACCTGAAGGAAGCTGCGTCGGTCCTCGCGAAGAACTTCGAATGCGAGTCGAAGGATATCAAGGTTCTGCAGTGGTCGAGACTGCACTGACGATTTCGCTGCGATCCCCTAGCGGGCTTTACTACCCTTCAGAAAGTCCGCTTCTCTGCCCCGAGCCAAAAGCTCGGGGTTTTTTTTGCCCCGCGCATTGCGCGTGCAAAAAGAGTGACGAGTGACGGGTGGCGCGTGACGGGCGAGATAAGACGGAACCCTCTGCCTCATCTTTGAGCCCCCACGTCGGTCAGATCACTGGCCCTCTTGCTCGTCACCCCGTCACTCGTCACCCGTCACGTGCGCCGCGGGAACTTCCCGCCCGCGCTCCTAGTCCATGTGTCCGCCCGTGTCCGATCGCGTCCGATCCCAGGCTAAACAGGTGTCCGCAATTGCATGACGTGAGTACGGCATCGATACTCCACGCAGCTCAAGTCCTTCCTCGTAGTTACGGAAGATGCTCTCCATGAAGATCCAACCCTTGTTCTCCATGCTCGCCTGTACGGCGGTCGTCGTAGGCTGCGCAAGCAATACCGATTCGAGCGACAACTCCGTTGCCGAGGCTGCGCCAACAGCGATGCGCTCAGGTGTGCTGCTGCAGAACATGGATAAGTCGGTCCGCCCCCAGGACGATTTCTATCGTTTCGTGAACGGCAATTGGCTTGCCGCGACCGAGATTCCGGCCGACCGCTCCAACTACGGCACGTTCACATTGTTGCAGGACGGTGCAGAGCAGAATCTGAAGGCCATCCTCGATGAGGCGGCGGCCGCGGGCGCTCCGAAGGGAAGCGATGCGCAGAAGGTTGGCGATTTCTATGCGAGCTTCATGGACGAGGGCGCGATCGAAGCGGCGGGACTCAAGCCACTCGAGGCAGAACTTGCCCGCATCGATAAGTTGCAGACGACGACTCACCTCGCCGAGCACATCGGTCGGGCACAACGCATCTACGTCAGCCACCCGTGCGTGTTCTATGTCGGCATCGACGATAAGAACTCGACGCAGTACATCGGCAATCTCTATCAATCTGGGCTCGGCATGCCCGACCGCGATTACTATCTCTCGGACGATGAGCGCTTGAAGAGCGTGCGAGAGCAGTATCGGGTCTACATCAAGGACATGCTCGCGCTCGCAGGGATCCGTGATGCGGCCAAAGCGGCGGAGAACATCTTTGCGCTCGAGACGAAGCTCGCCAAGGCGCATTGGACGCGCGTTGAAAATCGCGACGCGGAAAAGACGTACAACCGTCAAGATCGCGCCGGCTTAAAGGCGCTCACGCCGACGTTCGACTGGAATGCATTCTTCGCAGGTGCGCAGGTGCCGCTCGAGAAAGTCGAAGCGGTCGTCGTCAATCAGCCGAGCTATTTCTCCGCGCTGGATCGCGAAATTGCGAGCACGCCGATCGAGCACTGGCGCGCGTACATGAAGTTCAAGCTATTGAATACCTATGCGCCGGATCTCTCTTCGCCGTTCGTGAAGCTGCACTTCGAATTCAACAACCGCACGGTTTCCGGGATTCCCGATCTGAAGCCACGCTGGAAACGCGGCGTGGATACGGTCGAGAATGCGATCGGCGATCTCGCCGGCAAAGTCTATGTGGAGCGTCACTTCAGTCACGACGCGAAGGAGCGCATGGATCAGCTCGTCGCGAACCTCGTCGCGGCGTACTCGCATGGCATCGACAATCTCGAGTGGATGACGCCCGCGACAAAGCAGAAGGCGCACGCGAAGCTCGCAAAATTTACGACGAAGATCGGCTATCCCGAAAAATGGAAGGATTGGTCGGCGCTCGAGGTTCGGCGCGACGACATCGTGGGTAATGACATGCGCGCGGCTGCGGTCGCCTTCGATCGCGACATCGAGAAGCTCGGCGGTCCGATCGACGAAACGGAATGGCTCATGTCGCCCCAGACCGTGAATGCCTACTACTATCCGCCCGCTAACGAGATCGTCTTTCCGGCCGCCATCCTGCAGCCGCCGTTCTTCGATGTAGCGGCCGACGATGCCGTCAATTACGGTGCGATTGGTGGCGTCATCGGTCACGAAATCAGTCACGGCTTCGACGATCAGGGCCGGCGCTACGATGGCGATGGCAATTTGAACGACTGGTGGGAGCCCGCGGATAACGAGGAGTTCACTCGACGCGCGCAGCTACTCGGCGCCCAGTACGCAGCGCTCAGTCCCATACCGGGGATGAACGTGAACCCGGATCTCACGATGGGCGAGAACATCGCGGATCTCGCGGGATTGGCGATGGCCTATCGCGCGTACAAGCTTTCGCTCAACGGCAAGGAAGCACCTGTGATCGATGGCCTCACCGGCGATCAACGCTTCTTCATCGGCTGGGCACAAGGTTGGGCTCGCAAGTATCGCGAGGACGAGCTGCGTAAACGCATCCTCACCGACCCGCACAGCCCGAGCGAATACCGCACGAACGCTGTCGTGATGAACGTCGATGAGTTCCACAAAGCGTTCGACACGAAGCCGGGAGACAAAATGTATCGGCCCCCTGGGGAGCGGGTTCGGATCTGGTGATCCGGACGGCGCTCCAGTGATGCAGGTGATGTAAGTGATGGGAGTGACGTAGGCCAGAGGGTTCGCCTCTTATCCGGCCTTCATCACCTCCGTCACCTACGTCACTTCCATCACCCGCCCGCGGTCGCTTCGCGCCCGTCGGCGGAACTCGCACCCCTTCTGGTTGATTCCACTGTCGCCGTCCGCATGCACGGATGGGAGCGACCGTAGACAAACGAACCACACCTGAAGGGACCTTCCATGTACGCTTTGCGTGTTATTGCACTATTGCTGTGCAGTGCTCTGCTTGGCGGTTGCGGCTATAACACGCTGCAGCAGCAAGACGAGCAGGTGAAATCCGCTTGGTCGGAGGTGCTGAACCAGTACCAACGGCGCGCGGATTTGGTGCCCAATCTCGTCAACACGGTCAGAGGGGCTGTGGCTGCGGAGAAGGACATTCTGGATAGCGTCGTCGCGGGGCGCGGCCGCGGCCCGGAGCTGCAAGCGCCGGCCC
>JAEZFW010000049.1 GCA_023417315.1 Pseudomonadota bacterium | reverse complement strand
CCTCGGCGCCCCCCCCACGGCGTCGCCCCGTCTTCGTTTGCGCATGGTCCACGATCACCTCAGGAGAAGCTCAAGACGACTACGTCC
Source organism: Pseudomonadota bacterium (assembly GCA_023417315.1). Classification (GTDB taxonomy): domain Bacteria; phylum Pseudomonadota; class Gammaproteobacteria; order Steroidobacterales; family Steroidobacteraceae; genus Steroidobacter. The sequence goes on along the minus strand of JAEZFW010000049.1, from coordinate 212,641 downwards.
CGCTGCTACACTAGTGCGATGTCCAACTCTTCTCGCTCACGCACGACGGATGGCGGTGGCATCGTGTACTCGACAGGCATCGGTGAGCGCTGCCCGAACTGTCTGCGTCCCATCCGCGAATGCGTCTGCAAGAAAGGCACCCCCGGCAAACGAGCGAGCGATGGAATCGTGCGCGTCAGCCGCGAGACGCAAGGCCGCAAAGGTAAGGGAGTTTCGATCGTCACGGGATTGGGCCTGCCCGCGAGCGAGTTGGATGTGCTCGCAACCGAGCTCAAAAAGAAGTGCGGATCGGGCGGCTCCGTCGTAGAAGGGCGCATCGAGATTCAAGGCGATCATCGCGACCGTCTCGTCGAAGAGCTCACACGACGCGGGTTCAAGGCGAAGAAAGCCGGAGGCTAAGTAGGCCTGACTTCATCGGCGGGTGGGCCTAGCGGCGAGTAGGCCTGACTTCGTCGGCGAGTAGGCCTATCGGCGGGCCAGAAAAGAACACGCAGCAACTAACTTCTGACTCGCCGCAAGGCCTCCTCGCCGATAGGCCTACACGGCGACGACAGTTAGGCCCACCCGCCGATGAAGTCAGGCCTTCTCGAGCGTGACGATCATTCGTCTGCGCTCAGGAATCGAGCTTGGGCGCGTAAACGAGCCTGAACCCATCGTTTCCGCACAGCTGCGAGAGCTTCTCGGTGAGCTCTCGCGACGGTTTCACCGACCATTCTTCGGACAAGACGAGATCGGCGCGCGCTTCGCTTCGGTGATAGCGAATCACGACTGCGCAGCGGCCGCCTCTGAACGGTCGCAATGTGGTCTCGAGAGTCTCGACGAAGTGACGGTCTGCGCCTTGCGGCCATCGCAGAAACAAACGGCGCGCATGCTGTTCGCGTGCGTGATCGATGTCGATCACCCGTTTGGCATTCAAGCGCCAACCTTCGATGTACTCATCGAAGCGCAGCGATCCTTCGACGACGAGGATCGCGCTCTTGGCAATGAGATTGCGATACTGCTGCCATGCTTCCTCGAACATCGACGCTTCCAGGCGTGCACTGCGATCGTCGAGCGTGAAGATGACGCGCCCTCCTCGCTTGCCGACATCGAAAACCATTCCGGCAACCGTCACGGGTTTGCCTTGGAATCTGAAGCCTTCGTTTTGAGACGGCGTCGGCCTGTCGCCCGTCACATCCGCGATGCGTCCGCTCACGATGGGACGGATCTCGGCTTCGAATTCTTCGAACGGATGCCCCGTGAGATAGAGGCCCAAAGTGTCACGCTCGCCTTCCAGGCGAACGCGTCGACTCCACTCCGGAAGTGCTTCCGTCTCGAGTGCCGTGCTGACGGCCGGACTCGGGTCCAACAAGCCGAACATATCGTCCTGCCCGACCACACGCGCGCGGATCGTCTGATCCGCCAGTTGCATGGCCGATGGCAACGCGTGCATGAGCGTCGCTCGGTTGGCACCGAGCGAGTCCGCAGCGCCGGAACGGATGAGCGCTTCGAGCACGCGACGATTCATGCGATTCGTATCGCTGCGTCGGCATAGATCCGCAAGATCTCGATACGCTCCATGCGCCTGTCGCTCGGCGACGAGACTCTCCACCACGGATTGCCCGACGCCCTTGATCGCGCCCAGACCATATCGAATCGTGCGCTCGCCCGAGACGGTGAACATGTATTGCGAATGATTGACGTCGGGCGGCTCGACTGTGAGCCCCATCTGGTCGCACTCGTATTTGAGGGCGACGACCTTGTCGGTCTTGTCCATATCCGAGGACAGCACCGCCGACATGAACGCCGCCGGATAATGCGTCTTCAGCCACGCTGTCTGATACGAAAGCAGCGCGTACGCCGCGGAGTGCGACTTGTTGAAGCCGTAGCCTGCGAACTTCTCCATCAGGTCGAAAATGTGCGCGGCGGTGTCGTGATCGACGCCGCGCTTCGTCGCGCCCTCGACGAAGATCGAACGCTGCTTCGCCATCTCTTCGGGCTTTTTCTTGCCCATCGCACGGCGCAGCAGATCCGCGCCACCAAGCGTGTAGCCCGCAAGGACCTGGGCGATCTGCATCACTTGCTCCTGATACAGGATCACTCCGTACGTCGGAAACAGCACGGGTTTCAGATCAGGGTGAAGATAGTCGATCGGGCCAGTGATCTTGCCGTGCTTGCGCGCGATGAAGTCATCGACCATGCCCGATTGCAGCGGGCCCGGTCTGAACAACGCGACCAGCGCGACGATATCTTCGAAGCAATCGGGCTGCAGACGGCGGATCAGATCTTTCATGCCGCGCGATTCCAGCTGGAATACCGCAGTAGTCTCGCAGCGCTTCAACAAATCGTATGTTGCCGAATCGTCCATCGGCAGATCCGTGATGTCGAGCGCCGGCTCGCCCTTGCGCTCGCGATCGTTATTGATGATCTTGACTGCCCAATCGATGATCGTGAGCGTGCGCAATCCCAGGAAGTCGAACTTCACGAGACCCGCCTGCTCGACGTCATCCTTATCGAACTGGGTGACGACACTGCCACCGGATTCGTCGCAGAAGAGAGGTGCGAAATCCGTCAGTACGGACGGCGCAATGACGACGCCACCCGCGTGCATACCCGCGTTGCGAACGAGACCCTCGAGCGACATCGCCATATCGATCAGCGAACGTGTTTCTTCTTCGTTCTTGTAGCGCCGCTGCAGCTCGGGTTCTTTCTCGAGCGCGTCCTTGAGTGTGATCCCGAGCTCGAACGGAATGAGCTTCGCGATCGAGTCCGCAAAGCCGTAACTCTGACCGAATACGCGCGCTACGTCGCGCACGACGGCCTTCGCCGCCATCGTGCCGTACGTGATGATCTGTGAGACGCGTTCGCGGCCGTAACGATCCGCGACGTACTCGATCACCCGGTCGCGTCCATCCATGCAAAAGTCCACGTCGAAGTCCGGCATGGAGACGCGCTCGGGGTTCAAGAAGCGCTCGAAGAGCAAGTCGTATTGCAGCGGGTCGAGGTCGGTAATGCCGATTGCATAGGCGACGAGGGAGCCTGCGCCCGAACCGCGCCCAGGGCCGACCGGCACACCGTTATCGCGTGCCCATCGGATGAAATCGGCGACGATCAAGAAGTACCCGGCGAAACCCATCTGGCAAATGACGCCCAACTCGATCTCGAGCCGACTTTCGTATTCTTCGTGGGGAATCATCCGCACGCGCTTACCGTCGCTGCGCGCGGTGATGCGTGCGAGCCGCTGCTGCAAGCCGCGCTTCGCCTCCTCGCGCAGAAAATCCTCTGTCGACAGTCCCGAGGGCACGGGGTAAGGAGGCAGCACGGACTTGCCGAGTTTCAGCTCCAGACTGCAGCGCCGCGCGATCTCAACGGAATTCTCGATCGCCTCCGGCACATCTCGAAAGAGCTGCGCCATCTCGTGCGGCGATTTCAGATATTGCTGCGGGCTGTAGCGTCGCGGTCGCTTCGGATCATCGAGCAGCGCGCCATCGTGAATGCACACGCGCGCCTCATGCGCTTCGAAATCTTCGGGCCGAATGAATCTCACATCGTTCGTTGCGACGACCGGGACACCGCGCGCATAAGCGACGTGCAGCGCTGCATTCAGGTACGTCTCCTCGCCTTGACGGCCGGTGCGCTGCAACTCGAGGTAATAGCGATCCGCGAAGAGCTCGAGCCAGAAATCGAGCGCAGCACTCGCCTCCTCTTCCCGTCCGTGCAGCAGCGCTCGTCCGACATCTCCCTCTTTCGCACCGGAAAGCGCGATGAGGCCGTCGACGGTTTGCTTGTCCAGCCATGCACGATCGATCATCGCGAATCCCTTCGCTTGACCTTCGCGATACGCGCGACTCACGAGCCGCGAAAGATTCAAGTAGCCGATCGTGCTCTGACAGAGCAGGACGATGCGTGAGGGCTGGACGCGCTCCCCGACCTCGCGCACCAGTAAGTCCACGCCGATAATGGGCTTGATGCCGGCCGCTTGCGCTGCCTTGTAGAACTTCACCATCGCAAACAAATTATTCTGATCCGTCAGCGCCACCGCTGGCATGCCCGCCGCAGCGACGGAATCCATGAGACCTGGAATGCCCGCAGCCTCGCTTTGAATGCGCACCACGCTATCGATCAGCGAGTATTCCGTGTGCAGGTGAAGGTGGACGAACATCGTGTACGGTGATCAGCGAGCGGCGAATGGTGGACGAAGAAAAGCCATGTCGTTTGTCGAGTATCGGCTCATTCGTCGTTGCACGCGCTAGCGGTTGCGCGCGACGCGTACATCTTCTTGATGCTCGTACCGGTCGCGCTTCGCCGTTCACCATTCATCGCGGACAGCCGCACGGGCTCGAAGCTCTTGCGATGGATTGGACATGGTCCGTGTCGATCCAGCGCTTCGTAGTGCTGCGGGGTACTGTAACCCTTGTGTGATGCGAATCCGTATTGAGGATAGATCGCATCGAGGCGGGTCATCATTTCGTCGCGCGTGACCTTTGCGAGGATCGATGCCGCGCCGATGCAGACGCGCCGAGCATCGCCATCGATGATCGCTTCGAAGCTGCACTTGAGCGGCAGTTCGGCGAAGGATGGGCATCGATTCCCGTCGATCTGCACATGAGCCGGGTGCACACGGAGGCCGATCAGGGCCCGGCGCATCGCCAAGTACGTGGCTTCGAGAATATTGTGAGTGTCGATCTCCTCGACGTCGGCCCACGCAACGGACCACGCGATCGCACTGCGACGGATTTTGGCGGCAAGCTCAACGCGCTCTTCCGGCTCGATGACTTTCGAATCGCGCACGCCGCGAATGCGCTTTCGCGGATCCAGGATCACAGCCGCCGCCACGACCGGACCTGCAAGCGGCCCTCTTCCTGCTTCATCGACTCCCGCGGTCAGTCCCGCGGCTGCGAGCGGCAAGCTGAGATGTACCGGATGCGCGCTCATTCTTCGCTGTTCGATTGACTCTGCTCGTTCTTGTCGGCGCTCTCGGCTCGCGCGCCCTCAAGAGGGCACAAGACCAAACGCCTACCCAACTCGCCATCACCCGGATGAACGAGCTCCCACGCGCGACTAGCGCTTTGTTGTCATCAGATCGAGGATCGCTTCGGCGGCGCGAGCGCTCGCGTCTCGCCGCAACGACTCGTGTATCGACGCGAAAGTTTGCACCAGCTCATCGCGATCCGCACGCTCCAGTTGGCCGAGCACCGCGGGTCCAAGAACCTCCGCAGTGACATCGACGTTGAAGAATTCAGGGACAACCTGACGTCCTGCGAGCAGATTTGGTTGGGCGAAGTACGGTGCCTTGAAGAGTTTCAGGTGCTTGAGCAAGAAACTTGTGAGCGCGCCTAAGCGATAGGCCACGACCATCGGACGTTTCACTAGAAGTGCTTCCAAGGTCGCCGTTCCGGAAGCGAGCAGCACGACGTCGGAGGCTGCCATCACTTGCTGCGCCTGACCGTCGATCAGCGTCACGCGCTCCTTGACACCGGCTTGCTCGAGCGATCGAGCGAATACCTCGCGTGCGCGTTGCGTTGCGAGCGCCGCGACGAAGCTCAGGTCCTTTCTGCGCTCCGCGAGCCAAGCCACTGTACGGGCGAAGTCTGGTCCAAGACGCGTGACCTCACCCCCGCGGCTCCCGGGCAGCAGCGCGACGTATTGCCCGTCTATGGGAAGGCTGAGCGCGCGACGCGCTTCCATGCGATCGAGGTGCAGGGGAATGCGATCCGCTAGCGGATGGCCGACGAACTCCGCACGGACGCCGTGCGCGTCGTAGAACTGCTTCTCGAATGGCAGAAGACAGAGCACGAGGTCCACGGCATTGCCGATCGTTCGCACGCGACCCTGCCGCCACGCCCAGATCTGCGGGCTGACGTACTGGATCGTGCGAATGCCCGCCGCTTTGATCGTTGGAGCAAGTCGCAGATTGAACTCTTTCGCATCGACACCGATGTACGCTGCTGGGCGCTCGGCCAACACGCGTTCGACGAGCCGATTCCGGATGGCGAGCAGGCGCGGAAGATGGGGAATGATCTCGAACAAGCCCATGACCGCGAGGCTCTCCGCGTGCTCCCACGCCTCACAGCCCGCAGCGATCATCCGTGGACCCGCTATTCCTGCGAACCGCGCCTGCGGCACACGTGCGCGCAGCGCTTCGATCAGTTGGGCCCCCAGATTGTCGCCGGAAGTCTCGCCAGCGACGAGAACGAAGAGAGGCGATTGGCTACTGGCCACTGGCTACTTGCCAGAAACTGGCGTGATCAACCCTCTTACCAGTGGCCAGTTGGCTGCGCACGCTCACCTTACGATCCCCACTCGTTCCCGTCTGGGGCTCGAGTCGTTCAGGAATGCGACGAATGCAGCGAGCTCGGGTTGGGCCGAGGCGCGCTGCTCGAGTTGTTCGAGCGCTTCGGCCAACTTTAGACCCGACCGATACAGCACTTTGTAAGCATCGCGTATGTTACGGATCTGTTCGGCGGTGAAGCCGCGTCTTTTCAAGCCTTCGGCGTTCACACTGTGCGGCTCGGCGGGACGGCCGACGGCCATCACATAGGGCGGTACATCGCGAGTCACAGCAGTGTTGTTCGCAATGAATGCGTGCGCACCGACCTTGCAGAATTGGTGGATGCCGGAGAAGCCCCCCATATGCACCCAGTCGCCGAGCTCGACGTGACCCCCGAGGGTCGCGTAGTTCGCGAACACGCAATGAGAACCGATCACACAATCGTGGCCGACATGCGAGCCCGCCATGAACAGATTGTCGTTCGCGATGCGGGTGACGAGCTGGTCTTTCGTCGTGCCGCGATTGATCGTGCAATTTTCACGAAACGAATTGCGCTCGCCGATCTCGAGGCGCGTGGGCTCCCCTTGGTACTTCAGATCTTGTGGCGCAGCGCCGATCGAGGCGAATTGGAAGATGTGATTGTCGCGGCCGATCGTCGTGGGCCCTTCAATCACCACGTGCGGCCCGACTATACAGCCAGAGGCGATCGTCACATCGGGACCGATCACCGTATAGGCGCCGACCTCGACGTCGTTGTCGATGCTCGCCGTGCGGTCGATGAGTGCGGTGGGATGGATCGCCATGCGTCACGCTGAGAAGGCGATGGCGGATAGGCGATAGCGGATAGTAAGGGGCCGCGGGATCGCCAGCGACGTGGGCCGACCCATGGATTCCTGCCGCGTCTTAGTTCTGCCCATCCCCTATCCCCTATCCCCTATCCCCTTCGTCTCGCCCGGCGCGACCATCATCTCGGCGCTCGTCGCTTCTTCACCATCGACTTCGGCGATCGTCGAGAACTTCCAGATTCCGCGTAAAGAACGCTCGAGCGTCGCCTTTAAGATCAATTGATCTCCCGGCAGCACAGGTCGTCTGAAACGTGCCTTGTCGATGCCCACGAAATACAACTGCCGGTGCTCATCCGGATACACACCCGCAGTCACGAAAGCAAGAATGCCCGCCGTCTGCGCGAGAGCCTCGAGGATGATGACGCCGGGTAACACGGGACGATGCGGAAAATGCCCCGGGAAGAACGGCTCGTTCACGGTCACGTTCTTGAGCGCGCGAATGGACTTGCCTGCATGACATTCGAGCACGCGATCGACGAGCAAGAAAGGATAGCGATGTGGGAGGCGTCGCATCACCTCATTGATGTCCATCGTCAGACCGTCGCCTGTGTGTTGTTCTTCCACTCCGTCTTCCTCTCAATCGCTCGAAGATGATCCATCGTCCGGATCGCGAGCGCCAGCGCCTTTGCGGTCCTTGCGCACGGAGCGCATGAACTCGTCCAACTGATAGAAGCGTGCCGCGTTCTTGCGAAAGCGGCTCGCCTCCTCGACCGGCAATCCGCTCGAGTACGTACCAGGCTTATTGATGTTGCTCGACACGAACGCGCGTCCCGTGAGCACGACATCATCGCAAATGGTGAGATGACCGGCGATGCCCACCTGCCCCCCAATCATGCAACGTTGGCCGATCGTCGTGCTTCCAGAGATCCCCGTGCAACCGGCGATCACGGTGTGTGCACCTACCTGGACGTTATGGGCGATCTGAATCTGGTTGTCGAGCTTGACCCCATCGCCTACGACGGTGTCTTCGATCGCGCCCCGATCGATCGTCGTGTTCGCACCGATTTCTACATCATTCCCGATGCGCACACTGCCGACTTGCGGCACTTTGATCCACTGCCCACGGTCCGGGGCAAGCCCAAAGCCATCGGCACCGAGCACCGCTCCCGGATGAACGAGACATCGTTCCCCGATGATGACTCCCTTGCAGACGCTCACGTTGGCAACGAGCCGTGTATCTGCACCGACGCTAACCCCTTCCGCTAGGACGCAGCCGGGCCCCACGACCACTCTCGGACCGAGCTTTACGTTCGCTGCGATGTAAACATTCGCGCCAATGGAGGCAGACGCATCGACCTGCGCGGTGCTCTCGAGCACCGCACTCGGGTGTCTGCCCGGAGCCGCTTCTTGCGTTGGATGCAGGAGCGCTGCAATGCGCGCGTAGGCAGCATAGGGATTCTTCGCGAGCAACGCAGAGACGGGGCATTCTCCTGCGAGCTTCGGGTCCAGAATCACTGCACCCGCTCGAGTCGTGGCGAGGAAACGCTTGTAACGCGGATTGGCGAGGAACGTGATGCCGTCTGGACCGGCGCCTTCAAGCGTTGCGACGCGAGACACGCGAGTGTCCGGTTCGCCTTGGAGCACCAAACCGAACCGGACCGCAAGCTCGCCCAAGGTCATGCCAGTCGCCATGTGTGGCGCTCCCGGTATGACTCGCGCGTGCGCTCAGGGCTTGGGTGCAGGCTTAGCGGGCGTGGGCGCCTTGGTGCCGGAGGTCTTCGCGCGCGACTGTAAGGCGCTCAGTACTTGCGGTGTGATATCGAGCGATTCGTTCACGTACAGCACCCCGTCGCCGACGACGAGATCGTAGTTCGCACCGCGCGCGAACGTCTGGACTTCCTGCAGCAGGGAACGCTGCAGCTTGCCGATCTCCTCGTTGCGCCGCAGGTTCAAGTCTTCGACGTACTCGTTCTGCTTGCGCGCGAGCTCGCGTTGTCCATCGCGAAGCTCCTTCTCAGCGGCGCGGCGCTCATTCTCGGCCATCACGGCCCCGTCGCGTTGCAGCTTCTCTTCCTTTGCCTTCAGGTCGTTCTGGGCCGCGACGATCTCGCGTTGGCGCGGCGCGAACTCATCCTGCAAGGCCTGCATGGCTGACTTCGCCTGGGGCGCTTCTTCCAGCAGCTTCGGGATATTGACGACCGCGATCTTGTTCTGTGCTTGAGCGCTGAACGGTGCGGCGAAAGCAAGCGCAGCTAGTGCGATCCAACCGGTAAGACTCGAACGTGTCATGAGATCGACCTCGAATTATCGCTATGGTAGATGCCGGCCCGAACATGCTGAGCCTGGAGGGGGCACTGGTTCGTCAGGCAATAGTAAACGACCTAGAAGGCTTGACCGATAGAAAACTGGAAGCCTTCGGTCTCATCACCCCACCGCCCTGGTCGGTCCTCGCGGTCCTCGTTCAGCGGCAGCGCATAGCTGAAGCGGAAGACACCAAGGGGCGCAAGCCATTGCACGGCGACGCCGACCGACTGTTTCAGTTCATCATAGCTGAAGTCGTATTCGACCGGCACGACCTGCTCTCCGGGCAGCCTGGGGCCGAAGAACGCAATATCTTGATCGTTGAAGACATTGCCGATGTCGTAGAACAAGCTAAAGCGCGCGCTGTTACGCCATTTCTCAGGCATGGGCAGCAGCAGCTCCGTCTGGGCGACGGTCTTGATGTTGCCGCCGTAAGGACGGCCGAAGTTGTCCTTCGGGCCCAGGCGGCTTTCTCGGAAGCCACGGACCGAGTCCGGGCCGCCCGCGAAGTACTGTCGGTACGGCGGCACGGCTGTCGTATCGCCGAGCGCGCGCCCATAAGCAAGCTCCACGTTCACCATGAGCGTGAAGCTGCGCCAGATCGGAATGAACTGCAGATAGTCGTACGAGGCATTCCAGAACTCGACATCGCTTCCGGGCAAGGTGTAACCCATATTGAAGCGATGACGCATGCCACGATCGGCGAACAGCGCTCGATTCCGCGAGTCGTAACGCCAACCCAAGTTGAGCTCGTAGGTCGTGAAGGAGCTGCTGACGATGTCGGTTTCGAACTGATCCGTGCAGTCGTCATCGGGGACGACTTGGAAGCAGCGAACGCGGGAGTCGCCGTTATTGCGCAACCATTCGAGGACCTGCTCTGCGCTGCCGCTCTCTGTCCCGAGCAGCTCCGCTCGCTGCGCCGAGACGCCGACGCCAAAGTACTGATACTCCGACAGCGGGAAGTCATAGTTGATACCGGCGGAAATCGTTTCCGTATCGATATCCGAGGTCGCAGACGTGAGCTGTGTTATGTCGCGATAGCCGACCGACACGGTCCGCTGCACACCGTCGATCGTCGTATACGGATCGGTGTGCGTGAAGCTGAAGGCCTTTGTGTAGCGGCCGGAGTTGATCTCGGCGGCCACGCGATTGCCCGTGCCCATGAAATTCGAATGGATGAAGTTGCCATTCAGGATCACGGACTGAGATTCCGAATAGCCGATGCCGCCACCGAACTGCCCAGGCAATCCTTCCTTGATCTCGAAATCGACGTCGACGAGATCGGCCGCGCCCGGCACCTGATTCGTTTCGACCTCCACGCTTTCGATGAAGGGCAAGCGCTGCACTCGCTCTTTCGAGCGATCGACGGCTGCATTCGAAAGATATGCGCCCTCGAGCTGGCGCATCTCGCGACGGAACACCTCGTCGTTGACGCCCGAGGTGCCGTTGAAATTGATGCGGCGAACATAGACGCGGTTCTTCGGATCGACGACGAACGTGATCGCGATTTCCTTTGTCTCCTCGTTCACTTGCGGAACGGGATCGATCGTCGCGAATGCATAACCGCTCAAGCCGAGCCGCAGCTTCATGGCATCCGTCGATTGCGTGATGCGGCGAAGCGAATAGGTGTCGCCTGGCTGCAAGGTGATGAACTGACGCAACTGCGCTTCAGGCACGACCATGTTCCCGGCCATCTTCAGCTCGGAGACCTTGTAGACATCGCCTTCATCGACGTTGATCGTGATGAAGATGTCGTCCTTCTCGGGCGCGATCGCCACCTGTGTCGAGGTCACGGCGAAATTCGCGTAACCGCGATCCATGTAGTAAGAACGCAGCTTCTCCAAGTCACCAGAGAGCGCTTCGCGTCCGTAGCGATCGTCTTGTCGATACCACGACAGCCAGTTCGGCGTACGCAGCTCGAAGCCCTCGAGCAGCTCCTCTTCCGTGAAGGCTGTGTTGCCCGCGACATTGATCTGGCGAATGCGGGCACGCTTGCCTTCCTTGATGTCGATCGTGAGCTTGACCTTGTTGCCGGGCACTTCCTCGACCTGGGTATCGACGCGCACGCCATACTTACCGCGCGCGAAGTACTGATCGGTCAGGTACTGACGCACTTCGTCGAGCGTCGATTGATCGAATGTCTTGCCTGGTGCGAGCCCGACGTTGCGCATCGAGCGCTGCAGGTCCGGCGTCTTGATGTCCTTGTTGCCCTTGATCTCGAAGCTCTCGATCGAGGGTCGCTCGAGGACTGCCACGACGAGCGTCCCGCCATCGCGGCGCAGCTCGACGTCGCGGAAGAATCCCGTCGCGAACAGTGCTCGCAGCGCTTCGGCAATTCGCCGATCGTCGAGGCGATCGCCGATGTTCACGGGAAGATAGTTGTAGACGGTGCCTTCCGAGATGCGCTGCAGCCCTTCGATGCGAATGTCGCCCACCGTGAAGGTTTGGTCGCCGCCGAGCGCTTGCGCACTGGCCGTATTCTGTGGGTCGACCATGCCGACCGCCGCGAGCGCCAGCGTCGCGTGAATGATGGATCTCAGGTGCATGAAGTCAGTTCAAGTGTCGAGCGATGTCGTTATAGAAAGCGACCGTCATCATCAAGAGCAGCATCGCGATGCCGATCTGTTGACCCACCAGCAGTGCACGTTCTGAGACCGGTCTCCCCTTGACCAGTTCCGCGAGCTGATAGACAACTTGCCCGCCGTCCAGAATCGGAATCGGAAGCAAGTTTAGAATGCCGAGGCTGATGCTGATGATGGCGAGCGTGCTGAGGAACGTGCGCCATCCTTGCCGCGCTGCGAAGCCCGTTGTTTCGGCGATACTGATCGGGCCTGAAATCGCTTTCAACGACACATCGCCGGTCACGATGCGCCCGACGATCTGCAACGTGAATACCGACATGTCCCAGGTCTTCGCAGCGGCTTGCCCGACCGCGGGCACGATCCCGTACTTCTGCAGTGCAAACAGCTGCTCCATGTTTGCTTCCACGCCTATGAGGCCGACGCGCTTGCCGTCCACTTCATCGCCGCCCAACGTAATCGGCAGCTCGATGAGTCGTCCATCTCGCTTCACTTGCACGATGGCCTGTTGATCGGCCTTGGGCTGCACGAGTTGCACGAGCTGCGAGAAGTCTTCGATTGCCTGATCGTCGAAGCGAACGATCTCATCGCCTGCCTTGAGACCCGCTCGCTCACCGGCACTTCCCTCCCGCACTTTGGCGACGATTGCCGGTACGCGCGGGCGGCCGATCTGGAATCCGAGACCGGGAAACAATTTCTCCGGTTCCGTCAGCTCGCGCGCGCGTTGACCCACGACGAGATCGAGGTCGCGCTCGGCGCCATCCGTTCCACGAACGCGCATCGCGATGGTGCCGTCATCGACGAGATCTTCGAGGATGCCGAGCGTCGCTGCTTCGAGCGTTTCGACACGCGTGCCGGCAACGCCGACGATCTGGTCGCCGCGACGCATGCCCGCATCGGCTGCGATGGAGTCAGCAGTGACTTCGCCGATGAAGGGCTTCAAGGCGGGAACGCCAGCGACGAACAACACCCAGTAGACGAGCACGGCGAAGATCAAGTTGAACGCAGGCCCCGCGAGCAGCACGGCGATGCGCTTCCACACGGGCTGACGGTTGAATGCACGATGAGCTTCGCTGGCAGGCACGTTCCCTTCGCGCTCATCCAGCAGCTTGACGTAGCCGCCAAGCGGGAGCGATGCAATCACATATTCCACGCCGTCCTTCTTGCTGGTGCGGCTCCAGATTGCCTTGCCGAAGCCAATCGAATAACGCAGCACCCGAATTCCAAGCCGGCGTGCGACCCAGAAATGTCCGAACTCGTGGACGGCAACGAGAATGCCGATGGCGACGATGAACGCGACGATCATCGTCAGAAACTGAAGAGGCGTCTCAGGTGAAATCATGCGCAGGCTCCGACGAGCGCGACCGCAGAGTGCGCCTCGCGGCGCGCCCATTCATCGGCACTCAGTACATCATCCAGAGAAGCGATCGGCGTGCTGCGATGCTGCGCCAGAACGTTCTCGATCACCGCGGGAATATCCACGAACGCCAACCGTCGTTCCAGGAACGCCTCCACCGCGATCTCGTTAGCTGCATTCAATACCGCCGGTGAGGTTCCGCCCGCCTCCGCCGCGCTCCTTGCGAGCCGCAGGCACGGAAAGCGCCCGACGTCGGGTGCTTCGAAGTCCAATCGAGCGGTCCGGATGATATCCAGCGATTCTACACCGGAGGTCAGCCGCTCCGGCCATCCGAGCGCGTGGGCAATTGGCGTACGCATGTCGGGGTTGCCGAGCTGCGCCAACATCGAACCGTCCAGGTACTCCACGAGCGAATGTACGATGCTTTGAGGATGTACGACCACGTCGACGCGAGAAGGTGCCAGTCCGAACAACAAACAGGCTTCGATGAGCTCCAACCCCTTGTTCATCAAGGTCGCGGAATCCACGGAGATTTTTCGTCCCATCGCCCAGCGAGGGTGAGCGCAGGCCTGTTCGGGCGTCACACCGCGAAGAGCTTGCGCCGGCGAGCGCAAGAACGGTCCGCCCGAGGCCGTAAGAAGCACGCGCCGTACGCCGCGGGCCTGATCGCCACCCATGCACTGGAAGATGGCATTGTGCTCGCTGTCGACCGGTACGAGCGTAGCGCCGCCTTCGCGAACCGCTTGCATGAACAAGGGACCCGACATCACGAGAGCTTCCTTATTCGCGAGCATGACCCGCTTGCCTGCGCACGCTGCTGCGAGCGTGGATCGCAACCCTGCCGCACCGACGACAGCGGCCATTACAGCATCCACTTCCGGATGTGCGGCAACGTCCGCCAACGAGCCGGCGCCGACCAGCACTTGAGTCCGTATCCCGGCCTGAATCAGCTCACCACGCAGCTTCGTACCGGCTGCAGAATCGACAACGACTGCATAGCGCGGTTTGAATCGCGCGCACTGATCAAGCAGCACGGTCACGTTATGACGCGCCGCAAGGGCGAACACCTCGAATCGCTCCGGGTGCCTGCCCAAAACGTCGAGCGTATTGAGACCGATGCTGCCTGTCGATCCGAGCACCGCAACTCGCATGCGCCCGCTCATCGAAACAACCCGAGACGTTCCAGACCGACGATAAAAATAGGCGCGGCCGCAGTCATGCTATCGACTCGGTCCAGCACGCCGCCGTGACCGGGCAGAAGACTGCCGCTGTCCTTCACGCCCGCGTGTCGCTTGAACAAACTTTCCGTGAGGTCGCCCACAATCGAGGCCATGACGGCCACCAATGACAGCACGATGAACGGCGCGGCGGGCACATCGAACCAGAACACGCCGATGACCGCGATGACTGTGGCGCCGATGAACCCACCGATGACCCCTTCCCAAGTCTTTCCCGGGCTCACCCGAGGCGCGAGCTTGTTGCGGCCGAAACGACGCCCCGAGAAATACGCGCCCACATCTGCTGCGACCACGAGTATCACTAGGAAGAGCATCAATGTCGGCCCGTGCGCATGCAGTTTCACGAAGGCAAGCCAAGGGGGAATCAACACGAACAAGCCGGCGATGCCGGCCGTGGCCCCGTTTACGTTGCCCGGTACGGCGATCACCCAGATGAGCGCAACGACCCACCATGCGATCGCGACATAGAGCACCGCATCTATCTCGGCGCCATTGCGAGCGAAGAACCATACGACTCCGACGCCTACAGCCACGAGCGCCACATACGCGAGGCGCGCTGAATGGCTGGTGAACCCCGGAAACACCGACCACTCCCATGCGCCTGCGAGCACGAGCAAGCCCAGGACCACCATCATGGCCGTGTGCGGGAGAAAGAAGATTGCGAGCAACGCGATGACCGCGAGCGCCGCTGCCGTGATGACACGCTGCCGCAGCATCAGCGCACTCCCGCCTGCCCGGGCGCTAGCCCGAAACGACGCTGCCGCCGACCAAAGTGCTCGATCGCGGCCACAAGTTCCGTTTCGCCGAAGTCGGGCCAGAGCACATCGCAGAAGTACAGCTCGGTGTATGCCAGATTCCACAACAAGAAGTTGCTGATGCGCTGTTCGCCCCCGGTTCGGATGAGCAGGTCGGGGTCCGGCAGATCGGAGAGCGCCAGATGCGTCGCGAACAGGTCCTCATCGATATCGTCCGCGCGCACCTCGCCGAGCGAGCATTTGCGGGCAAGCGCTTGGGCTGCCTGAGCGATATCCCATCGCCCGCCGTATGCGATGGCCACGACGAGCGTCATGCGGTCGTTACGCTTCGTCAGCTCGACCGCTGCTTGCATCCGCTGTCGTAACGGCTCGGAGAGCTGCTGCAGATTGCCGACGAAGCGCAAGCGGATGCCATTTTCGTGCAGCTTGCCGACCTCGTTGTCGAGCGCTTCGAGAAACCGCCCCATGAGCATGGAGACTTCGTCCTTCGGTCGCTTCCAGTTCTCGCTCGAGAACGCGAAGAGGGTGAGGACTTCCACACCGCGCTTCGCGCAATTCTCGACGATCTGCTTGACCGATCGGACGCCCATGCTGTGACCCGCGGGTCGCGGCAAGGCTCGTGAGGCCGCCCAGCGTCCGTTGCCGTCCATGATGACGGCAATGTGTCGCGGCAAGCGGAAAGGCGTATCGCTTGAGTCGACCGTCATGGGTCGCGGCCGTAGCTGTGTGTGCCGCGCTCCACGAGCGAGCGCGTGTCCGCCGTCAGCTGCGTATTCATGGTGCGAAGATCCGCCGATTGCACGCGCCTCACCTTCGATGCAACGTCTGCGCTTGGGTCGTTTAGACCTGCATCAGTTCTTTTTCTTTCTCGGCCAGCACTTGATCGATCTCTGCGACGTGCTTGTCCGTGAGCTTTTGAATCTCATCCTGCGCGCGCCGATCGTCGTCCTGTGACACGAGTTTTTCCTTGAGCATGTCCTTCAAGTCGTTCATGACATCGCGACGTACGTTGCGAACAGCAACTCGAGCATTCTCGGCTTCGTGCCGCACCACCTTCGTGAGATCGCGGCGGCGCTCCTCGGTGAGCGGCGGCATCGGCACGCGGATGACGGTGCCGGCAGTGTTCGGCGTCAGGCCGAGCTCCGATTTCATGATCGCCTTTTCGATCGCGCCGACCATCGTCTTTTCCCACGGCGTCACGGTGATCGTGCGCGCATCCTCGAGCGCGACGCTCGCGACTTGCTGCAGCGGCACTTCCGAGCCGTAGTAGTCGACTTTGATGTGATCGAGCAAGCTCGTGTGTGCGCGGCCCGTACGCAGCTTCTTCAGCTCATTCTTGAGCGACAGCACGCACTTCTGCATGCGCTCGGTAGCATCTTTCTTGAGGTCGTTAATCATGACTCGTCTCCGAAGAGGATAGCGGATAGCGGATAGCGGATAGCAATGCCTAGCCGTGCATTCGTGATCTGACTATCCCCCATGCGCTATCCCCTACGCCTTCTGCACTTCATCCATTTACCACCAACGTGCCGACGTCCTCGCCACGCACGATCCGCAACAACTCGCCCGGTACCGTGAGATCGAATACACGGAGCGGCAGATTGTTGTCGCGGCACATGACAATAGCAGTGGCGTCCATGACATTGAGCCGATCCATCAAAACCTTGTCGAAGGTCAGCTTCGAATAGCGCGTCGCATTCGGGTTGCGCATCGGGTCGTCAGTGTAGATTCCGTTGACCTTCGTTGCCTTCAACAAGATGTCGGCCCCGATCTCGATCGCGCGCAAGCTCGCTGCCGTATCGGTCGTGAAGAACGGGTTGCCCGTCCCGGCGGCGAGTATCACGACGCGCCCTTTCTCGAGGTGACGCACGGCCCGACGCCGTATGTACTCTTCACACACTTCGTTGATACGGATCGCAGACATGACACGCGCGTACAACCCGAGGGCTTCGAGCGCATCCTGCATCGCCAGCGAGTTCATCACCGTCGCGAGCATGCCCATGTGATCGCCCGTCACCCGGTCCATGCCTGCGCGCGCAAGACCCGCGCCACGGAAGATGTTCCCGCCGCCGATGACCACTGCGACTTGCATGCCGAGGCTCATCACCTCGCGGATCTCGTTGGCGACGCGCTTCAGCATCCTGGGATCGATGCCGTAGTCCTCCTCGCCCATCAACGCTTCGCCGGAGAGCTTCAAGAGGATGCGACGCAGGCCATGCCCTGCAGGATCGCCATGCAATCTTTCGCCCGCCCCTGTGCTCGCCGTCATGAATGCCTTCTCGAATCGATATAAGACGAAGAACTCGAACCTACCCGAACAGTAGCACCGGCGACCTTTGTTTACGATCTTCTCCCGCCGACGGCAGGCAAGCGCGACTGTGTTTTGGGCACACTATTATAAAGAACCCCGCCGAAGCGGGGTTCTACTGACGTGCATTCGAGAGGGGGCGTCACTGCCCACGCACTTGTTTCATGACTTCGGCTGCGAAGTCCTCTTGCTTCTTCTCGATGCCGGCGCCGACTTCGTAACGGAGAATCGAAACGACCTCGCCGCCCGCCTTCTTCAGATACTGCTCGACAGTCTGCTTGTCGTCCTTCACGAACGGCTGCCCCAGGAGCGTGATCTCGCCGAGCCATTTGCGGACCTTTCCGTCCACGATCTTGTCGACGATCTCCTGTGGCTTACCGGCGGTCTTCGGATCGCTCTTCGCCTGCTCGACGAAAATCGATCGCTCCTTTTCGACATCGTCCGCCGGGACCTCTGCTGCGGAGACGCGTGCAGGATTGATCGCGGCGACGTGCATCGCGATATCTTTCGCGACCGCCTCATCACCAGACTTCATTGCCACGAGCGCGCCGATCCGGGTGCCGTGCAGATAGCTGCCGATGACGGCAGGCGCCTCGAGTGATGCGAAACGACGCACGCCGACGTTCTCTCCGATCTTCGCGATCAGCACACGGCGCGTCTCCTCGACCGAAGAACCATTCGGTAAGCTCAGCGCCATCAACGCATCCAACGATGCTGGGCGGTGCTCGAGCGCAAGCTTCGCAACGTTCGTCGCGAAAGCTTGGAAATCCTGCTCGCGCGCCACGAAGTCCGTTTCGCAATTGATCTCGGCAATTGCGGCACGTTTGCCGTCCGCGCTGCGCTCGATCACGATCACGCCTTCGGCGGCGACACGAGCGGCCTTTTTATCCGCTTTCGCAAGACCGGCCTTACGCATGAGCTCGGCGGCGGCATCGAGATCGCCATTGGTCTCAACGAGCGCCTTCTTGCACTCCATCATCCCTGCCCCGGTACGCTCCCGGAGCAACTTCACTGCTTCAGCTGTAACGGCCATGAACTACTCCGCGGGCGTCTCGGTGGTCGGCGTCTCAGTGGCCGGCGTCTCGGTGGTCGGCATCTCGGTGGTCGGCTTATCCGTGGCAGTGGGCTTGCGCTTCGCGAGCGCTGCGCGTCGCCGTGCCATGAACTCTTCCGGGGAGACGTCCGCTTCGACATCGTCCACCTCGGCCGCGACCACATCTTCCACGCGGTCATCTTCGACCTTCTCCGGTACGCGACGACGCGACGGTGCTTTCTTCTTGACTGCAGCCGTCTTGCCGCGTCGCGGTTGAGGCGCACCGGTCTTGGGCTTCGGCTTGCCTTCCTCGTCGAGCTCGACGAACTCATCTTCGCCGGCGGGCACTTCCGGAATCGCAGAGCGACCTTCCAGCACTGCATCGGCCACGCCTTCGGCATACAGCGCAATCGCGCGCATCGCGTCGTCATTGCCCGGAATGACGTAATCGACGTCATCGGGCGCGCAGTTGGTATCGACCACTGCCACGACGGGAATGCCCAGCTTCTTGGCCTCGTGAATGGCAATGCGCTCGTGACCGACGTCGATCACGAACAGCACATCGGGCAACGACTCCATCTCTTTGATGCCGCCCAAGCTGCGCTCGAGCTTCTCGCGCTCGCGGCGCAGCCCCTGCGCTTCGCGCTTGCTGTGTTGCTCGAGCGTGCCGTTCTGAGCCATCTCATCGAGCGCCATCAGACGCTTGATGGACTGACGAACGGTCTTGAAATTCGTCAACATGCCGCCGAGCCAGCGGTGACTGACATGAGGCATGCCGCATCGCGCGGCCGCCACTTTGACCGCCTCGCGGGCGGATCGCTTCGTGCCGACGAACAACACACGTCCGCCGTCGGCAACTACCTGACGAACGAAACCCGCCGCCTCGTTATAGAGCGGAAGGGTCTTTTCCAGGTTGATGATGTGGATTCGATTACGCTCCCCGAAGATGAATTGCGCCATCTTGGGGTTCCAGAAACGGGTTTGATGTCCGAAATGAACGCCCGCTTCCAGCATCTGTCGCATGGACACGCTGGTCATGATCAAGTCTCCTAAGGGGTTAAGCCTCCACTCGCCCCATACGACGACCTACGCACCGCTTGCGGTTCGTAAGCACCCCGTCGTATGTGCCGGTCGAGTGTGAGTCGTTAAGTGAAGAGATTCGTTGCCAAAAAAACGCGCGCTTTATACCATAAACTCGACCATGGTCCAACGATGGTCGCGAACTTTCTCCCTCGCGTTTGTTTAAGCGAAAATCCCTTCCCGATGCGCAGCCTACTGCACACTCTTAATCTCAGGGCAGCGCCACGAGCCGGTCAGTCGATGACCTCGCAGGGCCCTTCCAGACATATGCAGGTCACGATCAAGAACCCCGCTGAACAAGAAGCCATGCGCGTGGCAGGCCGGCTTGCCGCCGACGTGCTCGACATGATCGAGCCGCACATCGTACCTGGCGTGACGACGGAGGAGCTCAATGCGCGTTGCCACGAGTACATCGTCAACGAGCAGCAGGCCATTCCTGCGCCCCTCAACTACCGCGGGTTCCCGAAGTCGATCTGCACGTCCGTCAACCATGTCGTCTGTCACGGCATTCCGAGCGCCGACAAGCGACTGAAGCAGGGCGATATCGTGAATGTTGATGTGACCGTCATCAAGGACGGCTGGCACGGCGATACGAGTCGGATGTACGCCGTCGGCAAGATTCCCCCGGCCGCGCAACGGCTCATCGATATCACGCGCGAAGCGATGTGGATCGGCATTCGCGAGGTCCGTCCGGGTGCCCACGTGGGCGACATCGGTGCAGCGATTCAGGCGTTCGTCGAACCGCTGCACTTGAGCGTCGTGCGCGAGTATTGCGGACACGGGATCGGGCGCGTTTTTCACGAGGACCCGCAGATCCTCCACTACGGAGAGCGCGGTCGCGGCATGGAGCTCCTGCCCGGAATGACGTTCACCGTCGAGCCGATGGTGAATGCCGGAAAGCGCCATGTTCGACTCCTGGCTGACGGCTGGACGGTCATCACTAAGGACCACTCGTTGTCGGCGCAGTGGGAGCACACCGTGCTCGTGACCGACGCCGGCTGCGAAGTGCTCACGCTCGGCGCAGCCGAGCGCTGAGCACCCGCGCATGCCCGTCATCACACCGGACGACATGGAAGAGCTCACCCCGGTCGTGAGCGACCCGGGTTGGGATTACCTCAGTGTTCTGCAAGCCTCTCTAGCTGCGAATCGATACGACATCGCCGCCTTTCGAAGTGCACTCTCCGAAGGCGACTCGAGGCTTCAGCAGCGTTTCCTCGATGACGAACCTGTAGAGCGTCTAGTGCGCGACCGCGCGCGACTCGTCGACATCCTCCTCGAGAGTGCCTGGCGCACGCACGTGGGCGATCACGCCCGCGAGATCGCATTGATCGCCGTCGGGGGGTACGGACGAGGCGAGCTCAACCTCTGCTCCGATATCGATATCCTGATTCTCCTACCGAAGAGCGAAGCGACACCTTGGCAATCGCATCTCGAGCAATTTCTCACGTTCATGTGGGACATCGGGCTCGAGGTGGGTCACAGCGTACGAACCATCGATGATTGCCAACGCGAGAGTGCCGCCGATGTCAGCGTTGCGACGACGCTCATCGAGTCGCGCCTGCTCACGGGCCCAGAGTCGCTGTTCGAAGCGATGCGCCGCGCGCTTGCACCCGAGCGCGTGTGGCCGACACGTGAGTTCTTCGAAGCCAAAGTTGCCGAACAGACTGCACGGCATCACCGCTATCACGATACGGCGTACAACCTCGAGCCGAACGTCAAATCGAGTCCAGGCGGTTTGCGCGATATTCAAACGATCGGCTGGGTCGCGAAGCGCCACTTCGGCGCCGAGTCGCTCGATCAGCTCGTCGATCACGGCTTTCTCACGAAGAGCGAGCTGCGCAAGCTCAAGACCGCTCAGGCGTACTTGTGGAAGATCCGGTTCGCTTTACACGTGCTGACGAAGCGCCGCGAGGATCGTCTGCTATTCGATCATCAGATCAGGCTCGCGAAGATGTTCGGCTACGAGGATGCCACCTACACGCTCGCAGTCGAGCAGTTCATGCAGCGCTATTATCGTACGGCGATGGACGTGAGTCTGCTCAACGAGATGCTGCTGCAACTCTTCCGCGAGGCGATCCTCTTCGATTCATCGAGCGAGCCGGCGCCGATCAACCCGCGCTTTCAGATCCGCAACGATTATCTCGAGCTCACGAATGACGATGTATTCGATCGGTATCCTTCCGCGCTGCTCGAGATCTTCGTCGTACTGCAACAGCATCCGGAAATACGCGGCGTGCGTGCCTCGACGATCCGGCAGCTGACGCGACACTTGTGGCTCATCGACGAAGAGTTCCGGCAGCACCCGCGCAACCATCGCTTGTTCTTCGAAATCCTGCGCGCGCCCATCGGCGTGACGCACGAGCTACGTCGCATGAACTTGTACGGGGTGCTCGGTCGCTACATTCCCGCGTTCGGCCGCATCGTCGGTCGCATGCAATACGACTTGTTCCACGCTTATACGGTCGATGCTCACACGCTCTTCGTCTTGAGCAACCTGCGCCGACTCGCGATGCCGAAGTACGACCACGAGCTGCCCGAGTTGTCGCGCATCATGCAGTCGTTGCCGAAGCAGGAAGTCGCCTACCTCGCGGCCCTCTTCCACGATATCGCGAAAGGACGAGGCGGCGATCACTCCGAGCTCGGCTCGGTCGACGCAGAAGCCTTTTGCCTAGAACAAGGCCTCTCGCGCTACGACGCCAGACTCGTCGCGTGGCTGGTCCGCAACCATTTGGTGCTTTCGGTCACCGCGCAGAAAAAGGATATCTCCGATCCTAAGGTCATCCACGAGTTCGCGAAGCACGTCGGCGATCAGACGCACTTGGACTATCTGTATGTGCTCACCGTCGCCGATGTCCGCGGCACGAACCCGAAGCTTTGGAATAACTGGAAAGCTTCGCTATTCGCGGAGTTCTATCAGCGCACGAAGCAAGCGCTGCGGCGAGGACTCGAAACGCCTATCGACAAAGAGCAGCTGATCGCCGAAACGCAGTCGCAATCACGAGAGCTCGTGCTGCGCGCTGGCTTGCCGGATGAGAGGGTGGATCGCGTGTGGAGCCGCTTCACAGACGCGTATTTCCTGCGGCACACCCCCGAAGAGATCACATGGCATACACAGATGCTCATCGATCGCGACGTACGCGATCCCTCTTCGCTCGTGTCCGTGCATCAGCGTTCGGGACGTGGCGGTACGGGCATCTCGACCTATACACCACAGACACAACACAGCTTTGCGCGAACCACCGCTCTGCTCGATCAGCTCGGGCTCAACATCGTCGATGCACGCATCACGCCGACAGCGGACGGCTACAGCCTCGATGTCTATCACGTACTGGAAGACACGGGCGCGGAGATCGCCGACGCCGTGCGTATCCGCGACATTCAACAGCAGCTCGCCCACGCGCTGTCGCGACCGGATGATGCAACAGTGACCGTCACCCGCCGCGCCCCACGACAGGTGCGGATGTTCTCGACACCGACGCAGATCGAGTTCAGCGAAGACCCCGTGAATCAACGCACGATCGTCGAGCTCATCGCGGGCGATCGACCTGGACTTTTGTCTGAAGTCGCAAAGATCTTCATGAGCGAAGGCATCGATATCTACACCTCGAAGATCATGACCGTCGGCGAGCGCGCCGAGGACGTTTTCTATGTCTCGGATTCGACCGGACGCCCATTGAGCAGCGAAAGACGGGAACGGCTCGCGCAACGACTCACCGAAACCCTCGATCGCCGCGCATGAACCCATTCCTCGGGAAGCTGCGGCCCTATCCGTTCGAGCGTCTGCGTGCGTTGTTGGCGGGCGCCGCACCGCCCTCCTCGCTTCCACACATATCGATGTCGATCGGTGAGCCGCGGCATGCACCTCCTGAGGTCGTGCTGGATGCGTTCACAAAGAATCTCGAGACGCTCGGCAATTATCCGGCGACAGCGGGTCTGGCTCAGTTTCGAGCTGCGGTGGGCCGATGGCTGATGCGACGCTTCGCCCTGCCCGTCGGCAGCATCGATTCGGAAACGATGGTTCTGCCTGTGAACGGCACGCGCGAAGCGCTCTTCGCGTTCACCCAAGCCGTCATCGACCCGACGCGCTCCCCGCTCGTGGCGATGCCGAATCCGTTCTATCAGATCTATGAAGGTGCAACGCTGCTCGCGGGCGCCGAGCCTCACTTCATGGAGCACGATGAGCAGCATCGCTTCTTGCCGGACCTCGAGCGCGTTCCGGAAAGCGTTTGGCGTCGCTGTCAGTTGCTGTTCCTCTGCTCACCCGGAAATCCGACGGGCGCGGTCGCGAGCCTTGCCTATCTGCGTCGTGCACTCGAGCTCGCCGAGCGTTATGACTTCATCGTCGCAGCCGATGAGTGTTACAGCGAGATCTATCTCGACGAAGCGCGTCCGCCAGCGGGCCTCTTGCAGGCAGCCATCGCGGCGGGTCACACCTCCTTCGAGCGCTGCATCGTATTTCACAGCTTGTCCAAGCGATCGAGTGTTCCGGGCTTGCGCTCAGGGTTCGTCGCGGGCGACCCGAAGGTGATCAAATCCTTCCTGCTGTATCGAACCTATCACGGCTGTGCGATGCCAGTGCACACGCAACTTACGAGCATTCCGGCTTGGGACGATGAAGCGCACGTCATCGAGAATCGCCGCCTCTATCGCGAAAAGTTCGAAGCGGTGCTCCCAATCCTCCGGGAAGCTTTAGACGTCACCGCGCCCGAAGCGAGTTTCTATCTCTGGCCTCAGGTGAGCGACGACGAACGATTCGCGCGCGAGCTTTTCGAGCGCAAGCACGTCACCCTGCTCCCGGGCCGCTATCTCGCGCGCGAAACACCCTACGGCAATCCCGGCGTCGGCCGAGTACGCATCTCGTTAGTCGCCAGCGTGCCCGAGTGCATCGAGGCAGCGGAGAGGATTCGCGATTACGTGTTAGCCAAGTGACAGGGTGACGAAGTAACGCAGTGACGAGGTCAGATCAGAAACTCGCCCCTTTACTTTCGTCACTGCGGGAGCAATCGCTAACTCGGACTTCGTCGGTCACCGCGTCACTTCGTCACTATGTCTGGCGGCTCCGAGCCGCTAAACTCTGACTTCGTCACCTCGTCACTTCGTCACCTCGTCACTATGTCTCTGCCATCTCTCATCGATTCCGCCTTCGAACGTCGCGCCGAGCTCAGTCCTAAGAATGCACCTACTGATGTGAAGCGGGCGGTGGATGAAGCTATCTCGCTGCTGGATGGCGGCAAAGCTCGCGTCGCCGAGAAGGTCGAGGGCGAGTGGCGCGTCAATCAATGGCTGAAGAAGGCGGTGTTGCTGTCATTTCGCTTGAACGACAACGTTCCGATGGATGCGGGTTACACGCGCTTCTTCGACAAGGTTCCGCTTAAGTACGCGAGCTACGATGAAGCGCAACTGCGGTCGGAGGGTGTACGGGTGGTCCCCCACGCGATCGTGCGTCGTGGTGCCTTCGTCGCAGCGAATACCGTGCTCATGCCCTCATACGTCAACATCGGTGCCTACGTCGGCGAAGGCACGATGGTCGATACCTGGGCGACCGTCGGGTCCTGTGCGCAAATCGGTCGCAACGTGCACTTGTCGGGCGGTGTCGGCATCGGCGGCGTGCTCGAGCCACTCCAGGCGAACCCGACGATCATCGAAGACAACTGCTTCATCGGCGCGCGTTCGGAGATCGTCGAAGGCGTCGTCGTGGAGGAAGGCGCCGTCATCTCGATGGGTGTGTACATCGGCGCCAGCACCCGCATCTACGATCGCGAGCGTGACGAAGTCACGTATGGGCGCGTGCCCGCGGGCGCAGTCGTCGTCTCGGGAAATCTCCCGGCGGCGAACGGCAAGTACAGTCTCTACTGCGCAGTGATCGTGAAGCGCGTGGATGCGCAGACGAAGGCGAAAGTCGGTATCAATGCGCTGCTGCGCGAATAGCTCGCGCAATGGCGAGTCACTTCGTCACTCCCGCAGAGCGCCTGCGGTGCCTCACGTCCTCCCCGCTCGTCACGAACACCACCTGCTCGGCGATATTCTTTGCGTGATCGCCGATGCGCTCGAGACCCTTGAGTGCGAACACTGTGTCGATCGTGGCACCTAGGAAGCGCTGATCCTGCATCGCGAGCGTAAGGACCTGTCGCAGCGCGGCTGCGAACTCGGCATCTAATTCCGAATCGCGCGCGGCTACGGTCTGAGCCATCGATGCGTCGGATTCATCGAGCGCACGGACTGCATCTCGAAGCATGCCCGTCGTGAGCTCGGCCATATGTCGCAGATAACGAGCGACGGCGCGCACTGGCCCTTGCGGCTCACCGGACGCGAGCCGCACCGCGAACTTGGCGATCTTCTTCGCCTCATCGCCGGCACGCTCGAGCTCGACGGTAATGCGCGAGACTGCCTTCGCCATCCGAAGATCGCCAGCGACTGGCTGATGGAGCGCGATGAGTCGAAAGGCCTCTCGATCGACGGTGCGTTCGAGATCGTTCACTTGCACCTCGCGCGACAAGACGAGCTCAGCGAGCGCCGCATCGCCCTCGAGCAGTGAATTGATCGAGCTTGCAACTTGATCGATGACGAGCCCGCCCATCGACACCGCACTCAGGCGCAATTCGCCGAGTAGCCCGTCGAGCGTTTTTGCCGTGTGGCCTTCGAGGGGATCCGTCATGGTGAAGTCACGAAGCGACGGAGTGACGAGGTGACAAAGTCAGAAGCTAGGACAGTAGCGCGATGCTATGCCTTGGAGGTTCGTGAGAGTGCGAGCCATTCTGACTTCGTCACTCTGTCACCTCATCACTCCGTCACTTGGCCGAGTGCTATCCATAGCGCCCAGTAATGTAATCTTCCGTCGCCTTCTTGCTTGGATTCGTGAAGATCTTTGCCGCCTCATCGAACTCGATGAGCTCGCCGAGATACATGAAAGCCGTGTAGTCGGACACGCGCGCGGCCTGCTGCATGTTGTGAGTGACGATGAGGACTGTCACTTGATCGCGGAGCGTCGAGATCAATTCTTCGATCTTCGCAGTCGCGATCGGATCGAGCGCCGAGGTCGGTTCGTCGAACAGCAGGATCTCCGGGGTCGTCGCGAGCGCACGCGCGATGCACAATCGCTGCATCTGACCGCCGGACAGAGCGAGTGCCGAGTCCTGCAAGCGATCTTTCACCTCATCCCACAATGCTGCGCCTCGCAACGCCTTCTCGACTTCCTCGGCGAGCGTAGCTCGATTGCGCACGCCGCGCAGGCGCAAGCCGTAGGCGACATTCTCGAACACCGACTTCGGGAACGGATTGGGTTTCTGGAACACCATGCCGATCCGCATCCGCACTTCGATCGGGTCGACGCCCTGCCCCACGAGATTCAGATTGTCCGGGTGTAACGTGATGCTGCCCTCGTAACGCGTGTCCGGCTGCAAGTCATGCATACGATTGAAGCAGCGCAGAAACGTGCTCTTGCCGCATCCAGACGGACCGATGAGCGCGGTCACCTGGCGATCGGCGATTGGAATCGTCAGGTTCTTCAGCGCGCGATGCTGGCCGTAGTAGAAGCTCAGATTATCGACCGCCGCCTTGACGTTGAGCGTGCGCACCTTACGCGTATCGTCGACGGCGATCGAAATGCGCGGCGCTCCCCCGCGCGCATCCGCACCGGCCTGAGACGAAGATTGATCGTTTCGCACTGACTGCTCCTCAGGCGCGTGCCGAGTACGCGGAGATTGTGTCCGAGCGCTTGTGGTCGAATCCATCATGGTTACCCGTCGAATCGAGACCTGCAAACGTGACTCGTGAATGAGCTTACCAATTGATCTTCTTGCGGAACCGGTAGCGGATCCAGATCGCAAGGCCGTTCATCAATAACGTCATGCCGAGGAGAATCGCTCCAGCGGCGGCCGCGTTTGCCTGAAAAGCCGGATCCGGCCGTGAAACCCAGTTGAACATTTGAATCGGCATCGCGGTGAACGGATCGTTCAACCACCCGAATGAGATGAACGGGAATTCGCTCTTGAACGGCGACTCCGGTAAGAATGCGATGAAGCTCAACGCACCGATGGTGATGATCGGCGCCGTCTCGCCGATCGCGCGCGAGAGGCCCAAGATCATGCCGGTGAGAATGCCGCCCGTCGAATAAGGCAGCACGTGGTCCTTCGTGACTTCCCAGCGCGTTGCACCTAGGCCATATGCAGCTTCTCGGATCGCTTTCGGGACGGAGCGAATGGATTCGCGCGTCGCAACGATCACGATCGGCAATATCAGAAGAGCCAACGTGAGCCCGGCGGCGGCGATGCTCTGCCCTAGATCGAATTGGTAAACGAACAATCCGAGCGCCAGCAAGCCGTAGACGATCGAAGGTACGCCTGCGAGATTCGTGACGTTGATCTCGATGATCGCCGTGAACCAGTTCTTCGGCGCGTACTCCTCTAGATAAATCGCAGCGGCGACACCGACCGGCACGGCGCACACTGCCGTCACGATCATGATGAGGGTCGTGCCCACCCATGCAGCCAAAATGCCGGCGCGCTCTGCCTTTCGCGAGGCGAAGTTCGTGAAGAAATCCCAACTGAAGCGCTCAGAGCCGTCGCGCACGAGGTCGATGAAGAGTACCGCGAGGATCGCCAAGCACGCGAGCATGACGATGAGCCCGACGATGACGAAGATCTGATCCATGAGCTTGCGGCGCGACAGCGATTGCCGCACGAGCGCGGGATCCAAGAACGGCGCGACCGAGTGATTCGCGCTCATCAATATGCCTCTCTGAAACGTCGAGTGAGCGAGAAGCCGACGACATTGAAAATCAGCGTCAGGAACATCAATACCAAGCCGGCGGCGAAGATGCTCTGGTAACCGATGCTGCCGTGAGGCAGATCACCCAGGCTCACCTGCACGATGTATGCGGTGATCGTCGCCGCCGGTTCGCGCGGATCGAAGGTGAAATTCGGCTGCATGCCGGCGGCGATCGCGACGACCATCGTTTCTCCGACCGCACGCGAGATGCCGAGAATGAACGCAGCAGCAAGTCCAGAGAACGCACCCGGTACGACTACGCGCAACGCCGTCTGCAGTCGCGTCGCGCCCATCGCATAGGAACCCTCGCGCATGTAGCGAGGAACGGCGCGCATTGCATCTTCGCTCAGCGAGCTCACGTACGGCACGATCATGAGGCCGATGACGAGGCCCGCGCTCAACATATTGAAGCCAGGCAAATCGGGCATCAGCCATTGCAGCGCCGGCGTGACCATCGTCAAAGCGAAGTAGCCGTAGACAACCGTCGGCACAGCGCCAAGGAGCTCGAGAATCGGCTTTACCGTTTCGCGCACCTTATGAGGTGCGAACTCGCTCAAGTAGATCGCGATCAACGTGCCGAGCGGCACCGCGACGAGGAGCGCGACGATCGTGGTCGTGAGCGTTCCTGCTACCAACGGCAGAATCCCGTAACGTGCATCCGCGAACAGTGGCGTCCACATGGTCCCGGTCAGGAACTCGCGGATCGAGACGTGCTCGAAGAAGGCGCTCGACTCGATCAAGAGGATGGCTACGATCGCGAGCGTCGTGAACACCGCGACCAGACCCGCGGCGAGCAGCAGCAACTCGACGACTCGGTCTCTCATCTTGCGGTAGCGCAGCGCGTTCCGGGAGAGGCCGGGTGTGAAGTTCGTGGCGTTCAAATTCGTAACTTACAGTGTGCGCCGGAAAACCGACGCAGCTGTGTGGCTGGCGCGTCGGCGGGCGCACTTTACTTCGTGCCGCGTTCTGAGTCGACCCCGCGAGTCGAACCGGTCGCTCGACTCACGGATATCGCCTCTGATTACAGTTTGCCCTCGCGAGCAAGCAAGTCATCGATCGTCACGCCGACCTCGGGCGTTCCGCCGAACACCGTGCCAAGCTTTTTCTCCTTGAAATGCTTGCGCGCGAGCTGATAGGCCGTCTCGGGCAGCGGCACGTAACCCACTTCCTTGGCGAGCTCAGCACCGTCCGTCAGGTAGAACTCGATGAACTCTCTCACTTCCGGACGCTGCGTGGCGGCCTCGCTCACGTAGATGAACAACGGGCGAGATAATGGCTCGTAGCTGCCATCGACGACCGCTTCGAGACTCGGCATCACTGCCTTACCCGCCTTGTTCACGACCGGCACTGCGCGAATCCGCTCCTTGTTCTCGATGTAGTAGGCATACCCGAAATAGCCCAAGGCGTTCTTGTTGCTCTCGACCCCTTGGACGATGACGTTGTCGTCCTCGCTCGCGGCGAAGTCGCCGCGGCTTGCCTTCGCCTTGCCTGTGACCGCTTCGGTGAAGTAGTCGAAGGTGCCGGAATCTGCTCCTGGCCCGAAGAGCGCAAGCGGCTCGGCCGGCCATTCAGGGCGTACTTGGTTCCAACGCGAGATGCGCCCCTGCGCGCTCGGCTCCCACATCTTCTTCAGATCGGCGACCGTCAAGCTCTTCACCCAAGTGTTCTTGGGATTGACGACGACCGTGAGCGCATCGAATGCGACCGGCAGCTCCAGGTACTTGATGCCTGCCTTGCGGCATGCCTCCATTTCCTCTTTCAGGATGGGCCGCGAGGCGTTTGAGACGTCCGTTTCGCCTCTGCAGAAACGCTTAAAGCCGCCGCCCGTCCCCGAAATGCCGACCGTCACGCGCACCTTGCCGCGCTTCGAGATTTGGAACTCCTCTGCCACAGCCTCTGCGATCGGGAACACCGTGCTCGAGCCGTCGATCTTGACCTGACTCTGCGCCACCGAAACCTGAGGAGCGGCGAGACTCGCAACAGAGCTTGCAATCAGGATCGCTGCCGGTGCGCTAACTTTGTGCCACAAATTCATGCGCTGAACCTCGTCGTGCTGATTTAGGGCTTACGAACGGACGTATGCCTCTCGACGCGCGCAAGTCTGCCAATCTTTCATGACAGTTCTGTTACGTGGACCAGCTGGAGCCTGGCTTTGCTGCGGGCCGTGGAAATTTCTTGTCACGCGAGCGTCATGATCGCTTGCCGCGAGGGAACGCGTTCGCTATAAGTCCGCGACTTTTCGCCTGTTCGTGCCCCTTTCGGAGCCCACCTTGTCCAGCCCCTCCTCGCCTGCTCTCGCGCTCACCCAAGAGCTCATTCGCCGACCGTCCGTCAGTCCGGAGGACCAGGGTTGCTTGCAGATCATTGGGGAACGTTTGGGCGCGCTCGGCTTTCGCCTGGAGCGCATGCCGTTCGGCCCAGTGGAGAATCTGTGGGCGTTACACGGTAATGGCGCGCCGATTCTCTGCTTTGCTGGACACACGGACGTCGTTCCGAGTGGTCCGCGAGAAGAATGGCAGACGGATCCTTTCGAGCCCGTGGTACGCGATGGAATGCTATTCGGCCGCGGTGCTGCAGATATGAAGAGCGGTCTCGCCGCAATGATCACTGCGACGGAGCGCTTCATCGCGCGACACCCAAAACATTCGGGCACGCTCGCGTTCTTGCTCACGAGCGATGAAGAAGGACCATCGATCGACGGCACACGCCGCGTCATGGAAGTGCTGGAGGCGCGCGGCGAGAAGATCACGTGGTGCGTAGTCGGCGAGCCGACGAGCACTAACGCGCTCGGCGACATGGTCAAGATCGGACGCCGCGGCTCATTGTCCGGCAAGCTCACGGTGCACGGCGTACAAGGTCACGTTGCCTATCCGCACTTGGCCGACAATCCTGTGCATGCAGCGGCCCCGGCATTAGCGGAGCTTGCGAGCCGCGTCTGGGACAAAGGCAACGAATTCTTTCAGCCGACGACGTTTCAGATCTCGAACATCAGCGCCGGCACAGGCGCTCCGAACGTCATTCCAGGCGAGCTCAAAGCGCGCTTCAACATTCGTTTCTCGACCGAGCAGACGGTCGAGAAGCTGCAGCAGACGATCACGGAGATCCTGAATCGTCACAAGGTGAACTACACGCTCGAGTGGTTCGTCTCGGGACTGCCGTTCTTCACGCCGCCGGGCGAGTTGTCGAGCGCGGTCATCTCTGCGGTGAAAGAAAAAACCGGCAGAGTGCCCGAGCTCTCCACGACCGGCGGCACGTCCGACGGACGATTCATCGCCCCGACGGGTGCTCAAGTCGTCGAGCTCGGCGTGATCAACGCGAGCATCCACAAGGTGAACGAGAGCGTGCGAGTCGCCGATATCGATACGCTGTCGGAGACGTATGAGCGGGTGATGGAGCTGCTGCTCACGCAGCAGTGACGGGTGACGAGCAAGATCGAAGAGCGCGCGTCACTCGTGACGCGTCACGCGCAGCCAGTTGACGGCCACTCCCCACGCCATCAATCCAACGAGCGCGAATAGGACCCACCAAGGCATGGACAGCCCGAGCAGAGTCCAATCGACCGTGCCGCATTCGCCGGAGCCGGTCAGCACCTTCGCGATGACTTCCTGCAGCGGCAGAATTTCCATCATGTAATCGAGATCGGCACCGCAGGCGGCGATGGTCCCCGGCGGTTGCGCCTGAATCCAGATGTGGCGCGCGGCGATCGCGATACCACCTAGCGCGGCGATCGCAATGAGCCCGCCATAGACCCGTGCGCCCGTGCGCGCAGGGTTATGCAGCGTCGCGAGAAGAAACACCATTCCGATCGCGATCACGGCAACGCGCTGGAAGATGCATAGGGGGCATGGTGCCAGTCCGAGTACGTGCTCGGCATACAGTGCGTAACCGATCAAAGCGGCACAGGCGAGGAAGCCGAGCCCGTTGCCAAGCCGGCGATTGAGCGCGACCAACATGGCTTATCGTGCGCCCTGCGACCGCTGTGCTCTGCTCTGGAGATGTTTCTCGACGTCCTCCATCGAGAGGTGTCGAATGTCCTTGCCGTGCACCATGTAGACGACGTACTCGCAGACGTTCTTCGCGTGATCGCCGATGCGCTCCAGCGCTCGCGCGACCCACAGAACATCGAGCGCGCGTCGAATCTGACGCGGATCTTCCATCATGAACGTGATGCACTGCCGCTGGATCGCCTCGTATTCCTCGTCGACGAGCCTGTCCTTCTTGGCGACTGCGACGGCGGCTTCGGGATCGAGTCGAGCGAAGGCATCGAGAGCTTCATGCAAGATATCGCCGACGATCCGACCGAGATGCTTGAGCTCGCGATAACGATCCGCAGGCCGCTCCACGGCTGCGAGGCGCGAACCGATGTAGCCGATCTTCTCGGCTTCATCGCCGATGCGCTCGAGGTCCGTGATCGTCTTGATGACGGCAACGATGAGTCGCAGATCGGAGGCGGCTGGACTGCGCGTCGCGAGGATGCGGCTGCAGTCATCATCGATCGCGACTTCCATCGCATTGACCTTGGCATCCCCGAGAGCAACCTGTTCGCCCAGGCGGCTGTCGCCCTGCACGAGCGCTTCGACGGCTTGGCTGAGCTGCTCCTCGACGAAGCCGCCCATCTGTAGAACGTTGGTGCGAACCCGCTCCAAGTCATCGTTGTAGCGGCTCAGGATGTGGTGCGAGAGATCGGACTTTTCCATGGCTGCCCTTGCGGCGGGTACGTCGTGTGAGGTGTCAAGTGTACGTCAGAGGCGGTGCGCTCACTCTACACGTTACACATGACACTTTACACGGGCTGCAGTGCAGGCCCTAGAACTTCACGTTGAAGTCCAGCTGCAGGCGATCGTAGTCCACACCGGTTTGCCCAACGGCATTCGCAACGTCTGCGTTCCGCTCGTTGATGAAGTACGTGGCATTCAGCACCCAATTACGCACGGGCGCGTAGCCTGCTCGCAGGACGAAGCCTTCACTGTCGGAAAGTCCACCGCCAAAATCGGAATCGATGAGTTGTGCGAACAAGGCATCCTTTTCGATTACCTGATAGCTCGCTCCCAGCTCCCATGTTCGATAGTTACCCGCCTTGCCAAGGAGCACACCCGCGCCCCAAGCCGTATCGAAGTCCTCCGCATCTTGGTTTTGTGCAACATCGGCCCAAAGGGTGAGCGGCACAGACCCGACAGTCGAGGCGAGCTCAGCACCGACGTTGATGACACGATAGTCGTTTGCGAGCACCGCGACGGTGCCCGTGCCGGAAGGTATCGTGATCGTCGTGTTGCCGTTCGAGTTGTTGTTGTAGAACGGCGCCCTGCCCTCGCCCGCACTCAGGTCGTAATAGTGCGCTGCCAGCGTGAGCGTCGAGCCACCGACCGGCAAGCGAGTTCCGAGTTGTGCGCCATAGAGCATCGTGTCGGCAGTGACCGCACTTTCCGCACCCGAGACCTCGTTGATCCAATAGTTGTACGCCGTCCCGAAATAGCTGCCGCGTGAGAAGCTAACTGCCAAGCCTTCGGGATTCACGTCGCTGTCCCAGAACAAGCTCTGACCGGGCTTGAAGAACGGCTGCTTCATCTTGCCGCCGATCAAATTTCCCCACGTTGCGAACTTCCAATCGAAGTACGCGAAGTCGAGATCGAGCGCTTTGCGCGAGAACACGCCCGAGAGCGTCTGATTGGATGAGCGTGGATCGCCGCCTTCAGTCGTCGCAAAGCCGATCCCCAGATTGATGCTGTCGGTCGCCTTGATCTCGGCGCTGAGACGTGCGCGAATGCGATCTCGGTAGCGATCCGCTGTGCTCTGAACGCCCGAGCTGTTCAACGTTTCATCGCTGATCATCTCGTATCGATAACGCATATCGCCCTTGAGCGCGACGCGTCCCGCCCAATCCGCACCCTTGACCTTTGCGACCTCGGAGGCGTGCACCGCGGATTCCTTGCGCAGACCGCGTGTCTCGGCGCGCAGATACTCATCTTGTTCCTTGAGTTTCTCGTTCTCCGACTTGAGCGCGGTGTTCTCCGTTTCGAGGCGATCGACCCGTTCCATGAGCGCGCGGAGCTCGTCACGAATCTCCGCGATCTCGTCACCCTCGGCGGCACTTGCGCTGATTGCCGTGCTCGATAGAAGCGTCGCGATCGCAGCCGACAGCAAGACATTCTTCACGTTGGCTCACTCCTGAATGGCCTGGTAGCAAAGGCCTGCGTACGTCGCCGCCCTTCTTGTAGGCGGCTTTATACGGCGCGTTTGTTACAGAAACATTTCAGGAGGCAGCGAGCGAAGCCAAACTATGACAGTTCGAAGACGAAGCGCGAATTCTCACGAGCCTCGCAATCGCGCCTCGGCTCCTTTCAGTCGATTGCATCCGACACGAATTCTTTCAACTCGGTGAAGAAAGCGAGTCGACAACTTTGCAGCGTCATTTCGTGATCGCAGTCAGCTCGTTCGAAGATTCGGTGGGACTTACCCGCTTTACGTAGCACTCGGGCGAAGCGTTTCGATTGGCTGATCGGTACGACAGCGTCGTGTCGACCATGCATTAGCAGCACCGGCGTTTCGGTCGCTTGAACGCGCGCCATCGGCGACATCTGCCACAGGGCTCGGGAGCTGCCGCCAAAGCGTCGTCGCCATACATCCGCATCTCGCAATCGCTCGGTGTATTGCGACATCGCAAGCAGATCTGACACGCCCCCGAAGCTTGCAGCGCACGCATACCATTGCGACTCGCGAGTCGCGCCGAGCAAGGCTGCATAGCCGCCGAAACTGCTGCCGACGATGCACACCCGCACGGGATCGGCAATGTTCTGCTCGATCAGCCATCGCGCACCATCGGTGATGTCGTTGTGAATGACACCACCCCATTGACCCACGCCCGCCGCAGCAAATCGAGCGCCGTAGCCGAGGGATCCTCGGAAGTTCATCTGGAGGACGGCGTAGCCTTGCGCTGCCAGGAACTGAACGAGTGGATCGAAGCCTTTGACCGTGCGTGCTTCCG
Organism: Pseudomonadota bacterium; assembly: GCA_023417315.1. Lineage (GTDB taxonomy): Bacteria > Pseudomonadota > Gammaproteobacteria > Steroidobacterales > Steroidobacteraceae > Steroidobacter. The sequence continues at coordinate 177,207 of JAEZFW010000049.1, read as the reverse complement.
GTCCTCCGTGAGGAAGAACGATCGCAGGCACCTTCGCTGAAGCCTTCTGGGGCAACGTCAGAAAGGCAGGAATACGCTGGCCGTCGCGCGCGGCGTACGTGATCGACTGCATCCTCGCGAGCGGGCGATCTTCCAACTCCGGATAGTTGTGCCCGATTAACGCCAAGCTCTTCCGCTCGGCATCGAATAGATAAAGGCTCGGGGCCTCGACGTCGCCGCCCGATAGAACGAGTTGTCGCCGATTATCCTGACTACGATCAATCACAAGGTTGACTGCGTCCGGCAGCTGTTCGTCGAGCCAGGCGGCAGTCGCCGCCTCTGCTGGATCGAAGTAATGACGACGCTCCGCGTCCGCGGCGTACTGGACAGCCAACAACGCGCGCGATTGCGGATGCAGAATGACAGGACCTGAAACATCGAAGACATCGTCGGCAAGAAGCAGTGCAAGCTGATCGGGACGCTCAAGGTCCCAGCGAAACAGAGCGCTTCGTCCATGGCGATGCTTGAGTGCGAACAACTCGGTTTGCGTTGCGCCAAATGCAAGCGGACCAACGGCCCCGATGTCATCGAGCGACTGCTTCAACAGCAGCTTCCAACTCTCGGGTTCATCGCCGAGGATGAACAGGCTGCCGTCTCCGTCGGCGTACGCAAATCCAAGGCGCACGACGCCACGGGCATCGCTCATCCACCTGCGCACAGGCGGATGTGCACGAACCACGGTGCTCAACTCGCCCGTTCTGATATCGAGTGACGAGACCTGAGGGTAGCCTCGCCCCGTCGTATCGTGTTGCAGGAGAATCTGTCCGGGGCGATCAGCGGCAACCAGGTCGACGACGTGATCACGGTTCGCATCGTGCAGATGGCGATTCAACTCGCGCACACGCCCTGTGGCGAGATCGATTGCGTAGAGGCGTGTCGTTTCGATGATGCGATCGGGCGCACGGACTGGCACGAGGGTCCCACACAGCAGAGTGTCCTCAGTCGGCCAATCGCACCAACGAACGCGTTCGCGCCTGGATTCGACGCTCAGTATCGTGCGCGCCGTACCGTCCTCCAACCTGCGAACTAGAACGCTCTGACGTTCGTCGCTTTGCTCGACATAGCTGAGCAGCGCACCCGTCGGCGAGAGCGCTGGCAATCCAAATGCGGGGGCTCGCGCGTAGTCTCGAACGTCATCTGATGCAGCGGCGCTTGCAGCGATGTGCATCGCGCACCCCAAGAGCGCGATAACCGCGTGGCGCCAATGTGCCCTGCGCAAGTGAAGGCGCTTCGATGGAGTGGCTGTCTTACAGGAGCTGCGAACCGCACAGCCCAAGCGCATCCTTGCGCTTACCCTATCGACCTTGATTCGATCACGATCAGAAATTCATCGTGACTGAAGCGGAAATTGCGGTGCCTACGTCGTAGCGGTTGTAGTACACCGTGTTGCCCGCACGCTCCTGAAACTCTTTGTAGTCCTCGCCGAAGATACTTCTGATCTCGAGCTTGGCTTCCAAGTCGGTGTTGAACAGGTTCAGTGCTTGGCGCGCCACGAAATCCACCCGTAAGCCAGGCGACTCGTAGATATCCGGCAAACCCGCCGGCCCGCGGCTCGTCACGCGATCGCTCGCGTACGAAAGTAGGATCGTCTGTTGCGACAAGCCGCTTTCGCTCTCGAGACCGAACTGCAGGTTGACGAGATGATCCGACTGTCCCGTGAGCTGACTGCCGTCCGCGAAGAAGTTGCTCGCCGGCTGCGTCGTCGTGCCGAACACACTGACGGTATCATCGTCATCGACGTTGATCTCAGAGTCCGTGTACGTATAGTTGCCGATGATGACGGCTCGGCGTGAGCTCAGGAACTCGCCGTCGAACCACTCAGCCAGCGGGAAGTACTTCTGCACTTCCATCTCTGCACCGTAGAGCACTGCCTGCGGCGCATTGGCGAAGCTCGTTTCGGGTCTGTTGTCGTTGAATCCGGTGAACGCTTCGATCGGCCTATCGATATCCTTGTAGAAGGCTGCCACCGAGAAGCGCTGCTCAGGCGCGAAATACCATTCGTAGCGCACTTCCGCATTCAGGAACTCGCTATCGGTCAGCAAAGGATTGCCGCGATACTGACGGTTCGCTTCCGGATCGTAGTACACCTGGAACATCAGCTCGCGGAACTGAGGCCGCGCGATCGTCTTCGATGCATTGAAGCGCACCTGCATGGTGTCGAGGAACTTGTATGTGAAGGTGGCCGTGGGCAGCCAATAGTCCTCCTCGATGCGGGTCGATGCGCCAGAGTTGGTCAACGTATTGAAGACCTGCAGAGGACGAACGTCCTGTTCACCGCGCTCGAACCGCGCGCCAGCGCTCAGCTCCACGCCATCGGCGACCTCCGCCTGCATCTGTGCGTACGCTGACTCGGTGCGCAGCTGAGCAGTGAAGGCAGGATCGGTCTCCGTGGTCTCGATCAAGCCGATGTCGTAGAAGTCGATGACCGCGGGGCTCAACAGAAAATCGGGCCGCAGCATGGCGACGCCGCTCGGGAAGCTCGAGGGCGCGACGATCTGGAACGCACGGCGAATGGAGTCGCGTTGCGTATCGGCAATCTCGAGACCGCCCGACACCGCAAGACGAGGCAGCACCTGCGCGGTCAGATCGACACCCGCCGACCACAAGTCCTCTTCCAAGTGAGAGAACGCGATGTCCGCATAGCCGCTTTGACCGTTGTCCAAGCGATTGATGAAGTACGCACCATAGGGACTTGCAGCCTGATTCGTACGCACGTAGCCGATGCCGAGCTCGTAGGGTGCTTCACGCTCGGAGGTCGAGTAAGAGGCGCGCGTGCTTACGGTCAGAGGTTCGAGCTTGAACTCGCCGGTGAGCTGCGTGCTCAGCAACTCGCGCTCATACAGCGCCGTCGTTTGATCGAAGAAGTCGACGCCCGGGCGCTGACTGTTTTGCTTGCCTTCCGCGAGACTCGTTCGTTTCAATGTGTCGTGGATATAGAGGTTGGTCCATCGCAGCGTGTGACCTTCGCCGAAGCCATACCCTAACCCAACGAGCGCGTTCGCGACCGCGCGATTCTCTGTCGCGACGCTGCGGTAATCCTTGTCGATGACCGAAAGATCGAAGCTCGCGGGCGTTTGCTCGACGTTGTCCCGCGTTCTCCAGCCGTTGTTAAATCCTGCCGTCGCAATGACGCCGAGCTCCGAGTCGCCGATCAACCATGTATTGCCGCCAGTGATGGTGCCCGAGTAGTTCGGCGGTATCTCATCGATCTTCTGAACCAACCCGTTGTTGCGGCTCACGAGCTGACTTGCGATCGCACCGGAATCGATATTGCCTGCGCTCAGACGCTCGCCGCTCGCAAAGAAGCTTGCGAGTGCGGGCGGGAGGTCGCGGTTGCCATAGCCGGTCCAATCGTACTCGTTGCCATAATAGTCGTAGCCCACCTGCCCCGTCGTCTCGGTGTCGCCGCTGATGCCGACGCTCACATCCAAGAAGGGATGCGTGGGAATGGCGAGCGTGGTCAGGTTGATCACGCCGCCGCCAAACTCGCCTGGGAAGTTAGGCGAGTAAGTTTTCTGCACCAAAGACGAAGCCATCAAGTCCGTCGGGAATAGATCGAGCGGCACGGCGCGACGCAGCGGTTCTGGACTTGGCAAGGGAGACCCGTTCAAGAGAGCCAGCGAGTACCGATCGCCCAAGCCGCGCACATAGACAAATCCGCTGCCGACGACGCTCAAGCCGGTCACGCGACCGAGCGCCCCCGCGATGTCGCCTTCGCCGGTTCTCGCGATGTCTTCGTTCGACAGCACTGTGATGACTTGAGTCGTTTCGCGTTGCACGTTGCGCTCGCGGCGACCCTCGACCGTGACGGTTGGAATGCCTCCCGCCATCGAAACATCGATCGCCTCACCGGCATCGGTCTCTTGAGGTGACGCGCTAGTGCTGCTGTCAGCCTGCTCGGCCGCATCGACTTCGATGGGCGCTTGAGCAAAGGCTGGGGTAGTCAATGCGGTGGCAGCGAGCAACATGCCCCAGGTGCGCGATATGGCCATGTGTATTCCTATCGATTTCTTTATCGGATTCAAACTCAAGAAGGCGGATCGCGACTCACTTCGCGATCCACCCGATCTCTTCGCTGACGATCAGTCGGCAAGCGACGGCAGTGAGGTACACGCTGCGCTGGTCGCGCCGAAGCTCGCAGTGGCAGAATTGCACGTCCAGCCCGCGAACCACGTGTCATTGGCATCTCTCACCGCGCCGACGTAGCTCGTAGCATCGAACGCCGCGTCCAGTGTCTGCGGATCCGTCGCCACGACTGCCGTTTCGTTCGCACCGTTCACGAACGTATCAGCGAGAGTCGCCGTGAAAGCGGCGTTGTTGTTCGCGCCAGCGTTGAAGGCATCGGCCACCTGCTGAGCCGTCAAGCCGCCCGAACCGACGAACGCATCGACAGCACACTGCATGGCGACTGACTGGAATGACGGCGGCCCAATTTTGTCAGTTGCTGCATCCGTCGTAAGGATGTTGCTGCCATTCAAGCGCAGACACGCCATCGGGCTCGTAACGACGCCATTCACCATCGTCACATCGGCCTTTCCTCGGAACAGCATGGCTGCATTGTTGCCCGTGGCCGGATTGCGATGGACGAACGTGAAGTTCGCAACCTTCATGTGCGTGCGAGGCGTTTGATCCTCGAGCGCGTTCGCGGAATCGAGCTCGATGATCGAATCGGCAGCGCCCGAGTTCTTTTGAACCGCGATGACGTACTGAAGCGTGCCTTTGTAGCCCGTGTCGAGATCGATGCTGTCGTCATCCGCGCCGGTGATCACCACTCGGCGCATGTGCACACGACCGCCGAAATTCTCGAAGCCGTCATCCGAGCTGTTGTGAGATTGGAAATACTCGATCGTGGTACCACTTCCCACGCCGCCGAGCGTGAGCGATTGCAGCTCGTTGTTGCCAGACAAGACGTAGCCCGAATAGCGAATCTGAACGTATCGAAGCGTGCCGCTGTTGTCTTCAGGCGTCGCTCCGCCGAAGTACGCCGGATCCACCGCACCTTCCGTCTGTCGCTCGCAATTCACCGACCCCGGTGTTGCCGCGGGAGCCACAGTGCAGTCCGTGATCGGTGCGCGTCCGAGCAACACCACACCACCCCACTGACCTTGCGAGTCGTCGGTTGCGAGTCCGAGGACGTTGTCACGGCTCGTGAAGACGATCGGCTGTTCCGCCGTGCCGACCGCATTGATCTGATTACCGCGGTTGACTGCGAGCCATGAAACACCCGTCTGCGCGAAGATCACGACCCCGGGGTCGATCGTCAAAACAACCGGCGCATCCGCTGTCGGTGCGGCCCCTCGGTCAGGACCGACATCGACGCGGCCATCGAGCGCGTAGAGCAAGCCGGGAACTCGAGCCAGCGTCACACTGCGAGTGAGTTGATTCGGCAGCGCGCAAACTCGATACGTACCCGTCGGTCCAGTGATGGTTCCGTCATCGCGCAGGCCTGCCGGATCCGTAATCGTGGGACAGCCGGTGGCTGGCTCGACGAGATCGGGCTGTTGCGGATCCGGATTCGGATTCGGATCTGGATTCTGATTCACCGGAGGCGGGTTATTGATCGTGACGTTGCCGGCACCTGCCGACGAAATTTCGTCTGACCCGCAGCCTGCCAACGCCAAAGCCACCGCACCCGCAATGATCCACTGAGAAGTTCTCATTAAGTCGCTCCCGAAGACGACACACTGGAAATACAAATCCGCGCAAACGCGCAGCCCCGTTAGACGTTCTGTTTGACGTGGGGAAAGGTAGGCGGGATGAATGACAGATCAGCGACAGCGGTATGACAGTCGCGTGACAGCGTGCAACACGTGCCGGCCAGAACGGTCGGCGTCGACGAGCTGATTAGACAGTCGCCGCCTCTTGCTGGCGGGGAACGATCCGCTGCGGCGGAAAATCGCAGGTGAAGGTGCTGCCGGCGCCTTCTCTACTCTTGATGCGCAGCGTTGCGTCATGACGCTGCAAAGCATGTTTCACAATCGCAAGTCCCAAGCCGGCTCCGCCCATCGATCGGGCGCGACCTGGATCCACACGGTAGAAACGTTCGGTGAGCCGCGGGATGTGCTCGGCTGCGATCCCAATGCCCGTGTCACGCACGGAGATGTGTGCCCCTGCCTCGTCGGTCCACCAACGCAGCTGCACTTCGCCATCGGCCGAGGTGTATTTCACAGCATTGGACAGGAGGTTGGAAACGATGGAGTGCAGTTCCGACTCTGAGCCGAGCAGCAGTGCATCGGTTTCGATCTTGACATCGATGTGCTTAGGACGCACCTCGAGCTGCATCACCTCTCTACGTAACAACGCAAGCAAGCCGGCGATGTCGACAGGCTGATCGTCCTTGGGATTGTCGCTCGATTCGAGCTTCGACAGCTCCAGCAGCTCATTGATGATCGTGCTCATGCGCTCCGCCTGGCGACGCATCTCGAGCACCGGAGAGCTCCAGGTCGCATCGAGTTTCTCATCATCGGCAAGCGCATCCAGATAACCGCTGATGACCGTCAATGGCGATCTGAGCTCGTGTGAAGCATTGGCGACGAAATCTTTGCGCATCGACTCGAGCTGCTGCTCACGACTCACGTCACGCACGATCAACAACTGCCGCACACCGGTATCGCTACGCACGACGTTGAACGATAGCCAGCGGCTGCCGCCGTGACCGGTCTCCTGGATGACGACGCCCTGAACCGGCGTGCCTGTGTGGAGATAGTGGATGAAGGCAGGGTGACGGACGAGATTTTCGATACGAATGCCGAAATCGCGCTTACGCCGCAGTCCGAGCCATTCCCCCGCTCGACCGTTGAACCACAGGATCTCGTTCTCCGGACCCAGCAGCACGGCGCCTTCCGGCATTGCGGTCGTGAGACGACGAAACTCGCGTAACAGTTCGATGACGCGTGAACGGTGGTACTGCTTGCGCCTATAGATGCGGCTCACGATCGCCACGACGTCACCCCAGGGTCCACTGATGTCGGGTGGCGGCTGCGTGCGCCGAAAGCGCAACCATCGTTCCAGCCGCGACAAGTTCCAGTTCTGTACGAATGCGTAAATCCCCAGCACGATCGCGAAGGAGAGGGCCATGCGGCCAGTGATGAGCCCGAGCAGCAAAGCGAGCAGCAGCGCTGCCGCGAGCCGATACGCCGCCTGCCAGCCGATCGTGGACAGCCCGGCCGGCAGTTTCATCGGCTACTCCGCGCGCGTGGAGAAGCGATATCCGGAACCGCGCACCGTTTGAATGAAGCGATCGTAGTTGAACTCTTCGAGCGCCTTACGCAGGCGTCTGATGTGCACATCGACCGTTCGCTCTTCCACATAAACGTTGCCGCCCCATACGCGATCCAACAACTGAGCGCGACTGTACACCCGCTCCGCATGCGTCATGAAGAACGACAATAAACGATACTCGGTGGGTCCGAGTTGCACGGTCTGATCGCCGGCCATTACACGATGACTCGCAGCATCGAGCACGAGACCTTCGGCCTCGACGACATCCTCACCATTCCCGGCCGTTGCACGACGCAGCACCGCGTTGATGCGGGCGAGGAGCTCTCGGGGCGAGAAAGGCTTGGTGACGTAATCGTCCGCGCCGCTGTCTAAGCCCATGACCTTGTCCTGCTCTTCCGCACGGGCGGTGAGCATGATCACGGGGACATCCTGCGTGTCCTTGTCGCGCTTGAGCGAGCGCGTGAGCTCGAGGCCGCTCATGTCCGGTAGCATCCAATCGATGAGGACTAGGTCAGGGCGTTGGTTCGCGATGCTCGTGCGCGCTTCGCCGACATCGGCGGCCTCGCGCACTTCGAATCCACCCCGCCGTAACCCGAAAGCAATCATCTCCCGGATGGGTCGCTCGTCCTCAACGATCAGAATCTGCTTCGCTGCCATGTGAACAATCGACGAAGTTGCCTTAACTCGTTGGCAACATTAGAACAATGGAATGTGACAGTTCGATTAAACCGAGGTTTGTCACACGCCTTTCACGAAAGTCACCTGATCCCTCAAGTATACGGGCTGGGCGTGCGCGGCAGGCTGACCTTGGCCTGCACGCAGTGCGAATGCCCCGAGCTGCGCGATCTCACGTGCGCGCGGTAACACGCGGTCGTGAACGAGAGCTTCGGGCCAGCGGGCGCGCAGGTCCGGGTGGGCGGAGAATCCAGTGCCAGCAAGCGTTGTTACACCTTCCGCAGCAACGTCGGTCGGCGTCGTTACGCGCTCCTCACTCGCTGCATTCACTGCGCCGTCCGTACTTGTCTCGAACAACGCCCAATAAACCTCCGACATCCGCGCGTCCATGCACACGAGGACGCGCCCATTCGGAGCCGCGACCTGCTGAGCGACGGCGGCGAGATCGGAGATGCCGACGGTCGGCAATCGCGCGCCGAACGCGAGTCCTTGCACGACGCCGATCGCGATGCGTACACCGGTAAAGGCGCCAGGCCCGCGGCCATAAGCAATGCCGTCGAGGTCTGCGAGCGCCACACCGGCCTCACGCAGCACCTCATCGACCATGGGCAACACGATCTCCGCATGACCGCGCTGCGTATCGACCGCCCGCTCAAAGCACTGCCCATCGACGCACAAAGCCACAGAGCAACGTTCGGTGGCGGTATCGATCGCGAGAATCTTCATGTTCGCAGAGTTTCTTCAATGCTGCTTAGCGCAGCAGCAAAGTAGTATGAACAAGTAGGAAAGCACTAAATCAACTGAGGCTCCTACCCATGGACGAGAACGACATCGGCACCATCCTTCTCGACGTCGCTTTCGAACTACATAGTGAACTCGGTCCAGGATTGCTGGAATCCGTATACGAGATTGTGCTCGCACACGAACTCCGCAGCCGCAGCCTGATTGTAAAGCGCCAGATTCCCGTGACCATCTCCTACAAGAGCTTGACCTTCGAAGAAGGATTCCGCGCTGACCTAATCATCGAGGATAAGGTAATTGTAGAGGTAAAGTGCGTCGAGAGATTGCACAACGCTCACCGTAAGCAGCTATTGACGTACCTACGCCTGAGCAACCGGCCTCTCGGCTATTTCCTTAACTTCAGCGTCACGACACTACGCGATGGCATGATTCGAGTCGTAAATGGAAGCAACGACTTTCCAATGCGCGACACGGCCGACGATTAACGAGTTCGAAATGTACTCGCCGCGGTCGCCGCGGTCGCCGCGAGAGTTATTTCCGCCCGGCATAAGAGTCCGGCAGCAAGAACGAGAGATCAAATACTCTCGCGGCGAACGCGGCGATCGCGGCGAAGAAAATCAAGAGGCTCAGCGTCCATCCGCCGCTTTGGGAGCTGACTGGGCCAGGCGTGTGCGTAGAAACTCTGCCACATCCTGCAACGTGCTCGTCCTCGGCATAGCCGGGAGGCTGTCTAGGAAGATGCGGCCGTAGCCGCGTGTGCGGAGGCGCGGGTCGCAGAGGACGACCACGCCGAAATCCTCAGGATCGCGGATCAAGCGACCCACGCCCTGCTTCAACGCGATCACAGCTTGCGGCACTTGCTCTTCGAAGAACGGATTGCCTCCGCGTCGCTCGATCGCATCCAAGCGCGCTTTCAACACCGGATCGTCTGGCACCGCGAACGGCAGCTTATCGATGATGACGACCGTCAGCGCAGTGCCCTTCACATCAACGCCTTCCCAGAACGTACTCGTGCCGAGCAGCACCCCATTGCCCGCCTGACGGAACTTCGTGAGCAGCGCATCTCGCGGAGCGTCACCTTGTACGAAGATCGGATACGGAAGCTGCGCGCCGAGCATCTTGAACAGAACGTCGGCGCCTTCGCGCAATGCGCGATGGCTCGTGAACAAAAGAAAGGCGCGTCCCCCACTCGCCTCCAGAATGCGCAGCGCAGTCGCGATGACCTGCTCGGTGTACTTAGGAGAAGATGGGTCCGCAAACTGCTGCGGCAAGTAGAGCAAAGTTTGCTTCGCGTAGTCGAACGGGCTGCCGAATCGAGCGGTCTGCGCGTCGTGAACGCCGATGCGATTCTCGAAATGCGAGAATGCCTCGCCGACCGCGAGCGTCGCGGAGGTAAAGATCCATGCGCTCGCATGCGCCTCGATCAACGCTCCGAGTTGGTTCGCTACATCGATCGGCACGTAGTGCAAACTCACTCCGTGCGCACCGGATTGCGCCCAACGCACGCTTGCTGGCTCGCTGCGCGACTCCGAGTCCAACAAAGTAGCGAGACGTGTTCCAATCTCTACACTGCGTCTGCGCAAAGCCGCAAGCCCCGGTTGATCCTTCGCAGGTTGCTCGAGTGCGCGCGTAAGCTCATCGATTGACGCGTGAATATGTTCGATGGCCTCGATCACTGCAGCAGACCAATCAGCGAACTCGCTGCGTCCCTGGCGAGTGCTCAGCGCGTCCTGAAGGTCGACGAGCTGACGCTCTAAGGTTTGCGTCAGAGCAGATGAGACTTCGATTCGCGAGTTGTACGTCAGCAGCTCCGCGTTCAGATCGCGTGCCAGCGCCTGTAGCTGTCGCGCGGAGACGGTGAAGCCGAGAAAGTTCGAAGCGACATCCGCAAACTGGTGAGCCTCGTCGATGATGACCGCATCCGCGCCCGGCAACAGATCGCCAAACCCTTCCTCCTTCAACACCAGATCCGCCAGTAACAGATGATGATTCACCACGATCACATCCGCGGCTTGTGCTTCGCGCCGCGCGTGAACGACGTGGCACCGCTCGAACGCCTCGCAGTCCGCGCCGAGGCAATTGTCGCGCGTGGAAGTAACCCAGGACCAAACGGGATGCTCATCGCTCAGGTGTCTCGCCTCTGCGATGTCGCCGCTGCGTGTGACGCCGCTCCACGCACGCACTTTCGGCAATGCCGTCGCTACGTCGCGGCGCAGTCCGCGACTGATCGCCTGTTGCTCCGCGAGATTCAGACGATGGATGCAAAGATAGTTCGCTCGCCCCTTCAGCAGTGCCACACGTACGGGTCGACCCAGGGCCTTTGCGATCGTGGGCAGGTCGCGATGAAAGAGCTGATCTTGAAGCGTGCGCGTTCCGGTCGAGACGATGACGCGGCGCCCGGAGTGCAACGCCGGAGCAAGATACGCGAACGTCTTACCAGTCCCCGTGCCCGCTTCGACGATGAGTTTGCCGCTGGTGCGCAGTGCTCGGTCGACCTGTTGCGCCATCGCAATCTGCTCGGCTCGCGTGGCGAAGCCCGGCAGCGTTCGCGCGAGCGGCCCTTCCGCTCCGAAGATCTCTTCGTAGTCCATCATTGGAAGATGGCTCTGAAGCGTGCGAGCGCAACTGCACCTGGAGCGAGCGGATTGCGCAAGCGCCACCGGATATGCGTGTACTGCTCGAGTGGCGCGGCACGCGCGACGCCGGTCGGATCGGCGATTCGCAATTCCCCTGCCGGCGCGAATGTCTGCCCGCCATCGATCGAGAACGAAACTTCAGCGCCAGGTGCAGCAGCGGAGTCACGCACATACACTGTGTTCGCGGGAATGCGCTGAATCACCATGACATCGCGCGCGTAGTCCGAAGAAACATTGCGAATGCGCACCGTGTAGTACACAACGTCCCCTTGCTCGACCACTTTGGCCGGTGCAAATCGAGCAGCGTGCGGAATTGGACTGGCCACGGGATCGAGGCGAACTTCTGCGATCAATTCCGTTTCGATCTGCTTGATGTCTTGCGCTGTCAGATCGAAAGCCATGACGCTCATCGCCAGGAACAAACAAATCGTAGGCAACTTCGCACACCTCAGCTGCGTTATGCGCGTGCATTCGCGATGCATCGCGGCAGCGAATGTGTTCCACGCATGTGTATGCAATGAGCGCGCACGTATACGGTGCAGGAGATTTGCTGCAGCGAGTGCGAACGCGGTCGGTATAATTTGTGCTCTCGTTCTCGATGCGACCGCAAACGGCAGCACGAAGAGCTCGTGCTTGCATCGACGCGTAGAGCGCCCCGCGCCGGTATCAGAGGTTCTTCTTTTAAATGAGCACATCGAATGCGTCGCTTGCACGCTGGATCGACGAAGTAGCACGACTCACCAAACCTGATTCAGTTCGTTGGTGTACGGGGTCTGACGCCGAGCACGAGCGCCTCGTCGCACAGATGTTGGAAAGCGGCGATCTTATCAAGCTGAATCCCACGACCCATCCGAACTGCTTTCTGCACCGATCGCATCCTTCGGATGTCGCGCGTGTCGAACATCTCACGTATGTGTGCACGCGCTCGCGCGACGACGCTGGCCCCAACAACAATTGGATGTCGCCCGACGAAGCTCACCGCAAGATCGATGCGCTGTTCGAAGGCGCAATGCGCGGGCGCACGATGTACGTCATCCCTTACTGCATGGGTCCGATCGAATCGCCCTACTCGCGTTGCGGAGTCGAGGTCACGGATAGCCCGTACGTAGTGGCGAACATGCGTGTGATGACGCGCATGGGAACACCCGCGTTGCGCCGAATCGAGCGCGAAGAGCGCTTCGTCAAAGGCCTCCACTCCATCGGCGATCTCGATCCTGCGCGTCGCTTCATCATGCACTTCCCGGAGGAATTGTCGATCAAGAGTGTCGGCTCCGGATATGGCGGTAATGCGCTGCTCGGCAAGAAATGTCACGCACTGCGCATTGCGAGTTGGCAGGCCCGCGACGAGGGATGGCTTGCCGAGCACATGCTCATCATGGGCATTCAGAATCCTGAAGGTCGCACGCACTACATCGCGGCGGCGTTTCCATCGTCGTGCGGCAAGACGAATCTCGCGATGCTCGTACCGCCCGATTCGATGCCCGGCTGGAAGGTCTGGACGATCGGCGATGATATTTGCTGGATGCACGTGGGGCCGAATGGTGAGTTGCGCGCGATCAACCCCGAGGCCGGTTACTTCGGTGTCGTGCCCGGCACCAACGCGAAGACGAATCGCAACGCGGACGAGATGATTCGCTCCGATACGATCTTCACGAATGTCGCAGTCACGGCAGATAACCAGCCTTGGTGGGAAGGGCTCGAAGATGGGACGCCATCCATTGACTGGCAGGGCAAGCCCTACAACCCGGGCACCGGTCCGGCGGCGCATCCGAATTCTCGTTTCACCGTCTCTGCGAAGCGCAACCCCAGCTACTCGAAACTGTCCGATGCGCCCGAAGGCGTGCCGATCTCTGCGATCTTGTTCGGCGGTCGTCGCCGCGAAGTTGCTCCCTTGATCTATGAGGCTCGCAACTGGGCGCATGGCGTTGTAATCGGCGCGGGCATGGCGTCCGAAACCACCGCAGCAGCCACTGGCCAAGTCGGCGTGGTACGCCGCGATCCAATGGCCATGAAGCCATTCTGCGGCTACAACTTCGGCGACTACTGGAAGCATTGGCTGTCGTTCGCAAAGAGAAGCGACAAGCTCCCCCGTATCTTCCACGTGAACTGGTTCCGACAGGACAACAATCGGCGATTCATGTGGCCGGGCTTCGGCGACAACTTACGCGTGCTCCAGTGGATCATGGATCGCTGCGAGGGCCGCGGGGGTGCGCGAGAGACTGCGATCGGATTCGTTCCGCGGAGGGAAGACCTCGATACGTCGGGCTTGAAAATCGATGCAGCTACGCTCGACGCACTGCTCGCAGTCGATACGCCGGCGTGGCGCAAGGAGATCGAGGCAATTCTCAAATATCTGGACCAGTTCAGAGATCGAGCTCCGGACGAGCTTCGCGATGAGCTCAGAGAGATGGCGGCAAAGCTCAGCGACTAGCAAAGAGAGAAGTGGTTAAGTGGCTAGTTCGGAATGTGTGCCTGAGCTTTGACTCTGAACTAACCACTATCACTAATCACTGACTACTTCCTTCTTTCTACTCCTCGCACACGTACTTGATCGTCAGTGCTGAGCCATTCTCGGGTACTCGTCCGAAGCCGATCATGCCCTCGCCCTTGAGCTGCATGCTGTCGCGACGAACGAAAGCTTCCTCGCCTTCGCGAGTCGTGACGAAGGTACCGTTGGTGCTCTGATCGACGAGCACGAATTTGCTGCGGTTGAGCTCGATCTTCGCGTGCAAGCGCGAGATCAAGTTCCCCTTGATGACGACGTCGTTTTCTTCCGCGCGGCCGATCGTGATGCTCGTGCGCGCATCGTCCAGCAGCATCTCTTGGCCTTGAAAACGGATGCGCAGACGCCGCGGGTGCTGCTTCTTTTCGCGCGAGGCCGCCGCGCCCAACGCGATGGCCGGCAGCATGCTGGTCGCATCTTCCTTCTGCCACAGCACCTCGTATAGCTCGTCTTCGCTCGTCTTACCCTTCAACGTGGCCACGTCGATCTGCCGGACGGCGGACTGCCACTCCGGTGCGAGCCGCTCTACGATCGCGCTCGTGACCATGATCTGCCCTGCTTTGGCCTGGCTCGTCATGCGATTCGCGGTATGCACGGCGGCGCCGAAGATGTCTCGGTTCTCGAGCACGACTGGGCCGAAATGGCCTCCGATTCGGATCGCAATCGGTTGGCCTTCGACCTTGAGCTCCGCATGCATGCGAATGTCGTGCTGCATGCGGCTAGCGGCGTTCAAAGCATCGTTCGCGGTTGGAAAAGTGGCCATGATTTCATCGCCGATCGTCTTGATCACGGTGCCATGGTTCTGCTCGGTCGCGGATCGCATGATCTCGACGCAGGTGAGCACCATGTCCCGAGCACGCAGATCGCCCATGACCTCATAAATGCGCGTGCTGCCGACGACATCGGCGAACAAGATGGCTAATTCGATGTCCTTTCCCATATCGAGGCTAGAGTATCACCCAGAATTCACCTCACCCGCTGCGCCCAAGTGGCCGGGCGCGCTGGCATTATACATATCAGTACGCAACATAACCGGGTCAGCAGGATCCCGAGGAGCTCTCCAGTATGTTCATAACACGGGCGGCCCTTAGCGCGCTGCTTTCTTTTGCCGTCTGCTCTTGGGCCACAGGCGCATTCGCCGCCGATTGGACCGAGCAGGACCTGGCGGCTGCCGCAGCGTTGCGCGATCGTGCGATCTCATCCGGCACTCAGGCTTTCGATCATGTCGAGTCGCTCGTCACTGAAGTCGGCCCGCGGTTCGCCGGTACCGAGGGCGATGCTGCCGGAGTTCGTTGGGCGTTGAATCGATTGGGCAACTTAGGTTTCACGAACGTGCGCAGCCAAGACGTGCTCGTGCCGCGCTGGATCCGGGGCAATGCCGAGCTGACCCTACTCGGGAAAGTGCCGATCGAATTGACCGGCGTTTCTCTCGGGGGAAGCGTAGGTACTTCGGATGCAGGCCTGGAAGGCGTCGTTCTGCGCGTCGAGTCCTTCGATCAGCTGCAGAATCTGCCCGCGAATGCAGCGGCGAACAAGATCGTCTTCATCGACCATCGCATGGAGCGCAGCCGAGCAGGTAGCGCGTACTCCAGCGTCGTTCGCGGCCGCGTGCAGGGGCCGAGTGTGGCCGCGAAGCTCGGCGCCATCGCGCTCGTGATTCGTTCGGTAGGTACCTCAGACGATCGAATCGCGCATACTGGCTCGCTCGTATACGCGATCGACGCGCCCCGAATCCCAGCATTCGCGCTCGCCAACCCCGATGCAGATTTGCTGGCCCGACAAGTAGCGGCCGGCAAGCCGGTGCGGCTGCGGTTGAAGTCGAGCGCCCGCGAGCTGCCGCCCGTGTGGTCCGCGAATGTGATCGGCGAGATCCCTGGGCGAGAGCGCGCAAGTGAAATCGTCCTCTTGGGTGCACACCTTGATTCGTGGGATCTGGGGCATGGCGCGCTTGATGACGGCGCTGGTGTTGCGATCGTCGTCGAAGCGGCCCGCTTGATCAGCCGTCTGGACCGCAAACCGAACCGGACGATTCGGGTGGTGTTGTTCGCGAATGAGGAATTCGGGCTATCGGGTGCGCGCGAGTACGCGAAACAGATCGGTGATGAGGTCGGCCGCCATGTGATCGCGATGGAGGCTGACGTGGGCCAAGGTCCCGTGTGGCGGCTCCGCTCCCAAGTGACGCAGGAAATGCTCCCCGCAATCGCTGCGATTCAATCGGTCCTGGAGCCGCTCAACGTGGAGCTCGGCGGTAATGACGCAACCGGCGGCGCGGACGTCGGTCCACTGAGAACGATGGGCGTTCCAGTCCTCGATCTATCGCTCGATGCCTCGTCGTACTTCGACGTGCACCACACCGTGAACGACACGCTGCTCAAGATCGACCCGAAAATCCTGGATCAGTCCGTTGCGGCTTATGCCGCAGCCGCTTACCTGGCGGCGACGAAGGAAGGCGACTTCGGGAGGCTTCCAAGTTCTGGGGAGTAAAAGATGGAAGAAACTCTCGCCAAGCACGCCAAGCCCGCAACACGAAGAATCAATATTCTGCATTCTTACCTCCGCGTCTCTGCGGCTCTGCGAGAATAATCGTTCCGTGCCGCGCGGCCGCGAAGAATAACGCTCGCAGAGCCGCAGAGACGCGGAGATCGGAAGAAGATTAGACTTGAGTCTTCCTTGGCGCGCTTGGCGAGAGTTTCTTGTTCTCAAGCAGCGCGAACGATGCGCAACGAATCGAGGAGCACGTCCGCATCTTTCACATCCTGGGCGGCCTGCTCAGATAGGAAGCGACGCCAGGCCCGGACGTTGGGCAGCCCCGCGTAGAGTCCTTGCACGTGCCGCAGGATTGCACGAAGGGAGTGGCCTTCTGCAATCTGTGCGCGCACGTACGGCACGAACTTCTCGATGACCTCTTCGCGCGAGGGGAGCGCCCAATTTGGATCGATGAACCGCTGGTGAAGATGCGCGAGAAAATACGGGTTGTGATACGCCTCGCGGCCGATCATCACTCCGTCGAAGTGCGGCCACTCCTCCGCAATCTGCTCCAACGTTCGCAGGCCGCCGTTGAGAATGAAGGTGAGCCCAGGAAAAACAGCGCGAAGTCTTCGTGCGATATCGTATCGGAGCGGTGGGATCTCTCGATTCTCTTTCGGGCTCAGGCCCTTCAGCACTGCGCGTCTCGCATGCACGATGAAGACATTGCAGCCGGCCACGGCGACGGTTTGGATGAAGCGCTTCAAGAACTCGTACTCGTTCTCATCGTCGCTCGGCATCGGCTCGATCGCGATTCGGCACTTGACGGTCACTGGGACATGCACGCTTTCGCGCATCGTCCGCACACAATCCGCCACCAACGATGGCTCCGCCATGAGGCACGCACCGAACCGCCCGCTCTGCACGCGATCGCTCGGACAACCGCAATTGAGATTGATCTCGTCATAGCCCTGCTCTTCGCCTGCACGAGCAGCGATCGCAAGCTCCTGGGGATCGCTGCCGCCGAGTTGCAGGGCGACGGGATGCTCGAACGGATCAAATTGAAGCAACCTTTTGCGATCGCCGCGCACGATCGCCGGTGCAGTGATCATTTCAGTGTAGAGCAGCGCGCTAGGGCTCAAGAGCCGCAGGAAATACCGACAGTGTCGATCCGTGTAGTCCATCATCGGAGCGACGTTGATGCGGCGGTCGAGCGCCCTGTGGGCGCGAGCAAGAGGTAGAGCGGCATCGATCATGGCGGGCCGCATTCTAACCGCAGTGAGGGCTCTGGGCTCTGGGCGCTGGGCTCTGGCAAGAATGCTGGCGCGCTGCCGCGCGAATCAACATGTGTCTTCTAGACTGAAGAGAACGCCGCGCGTTCTTATCTGGCCAGAGCCCAGCGCCCAGAGCCCAGTGCCATTCTCCTCACGCCGAGTGCACCAGCCTCAGCTTCGGATGGGGGCTCGTACGCGTGATGCGATTGAGCGATTCGACCGACTCGGGCACCGCGATATAAATACCTTGTGCGTACTCGACGCCGATATCGGCCAAGCACGCCAGCACCTCTGCGCTTTCCACGCGTTCGGCGATCGTCTTGATTCCCATGGCATGCCCGACCTGGGTGATCGCCTCGACCATGCTGCGATCGACATGATCCGTGGTGACGTTCTGAATGAACTGGCCGTCGATCTTGAGATAGTCGACTGGAAGATTCTTCAGATACATGAACGAAGACAGTCCGCTGCCGAAATCATCGAGCGAGAACTGGCACCCTCGCGCCCGGAACTCGCGCATGAAGTGCACGACGTTAGGCAAGTTCGAGATTGCCGCTGTCTCTGTGATCTCGAAACAAACAGCGCCGGGGCTCAAATCGTGCGTCTGCAGCTCATTGATCAAGAACTCGAGGAAGCGGTCGTCATTGAGCGAGGTGCCCGAGAGGTTGATCGCAAGCGTGTAGCCGGTTCGGAAATCGCCATCGCCTCGATAGTGCGCGAGTGCGCCGAGCGCCTGACTCACGACCCATCTATCGATCATCGGCATGATGTTGTAGCGTTCGGCTGCCGGGATGAACTCAGCGGGCTGCACGAGCTGGCCATTTTCCCCACGCATCCGCAGCAGCAACTCGTAGTGTCCCCGCGAATCGCGGTTCGCGCCGATCGGCACGATCGGCTGGTAGTACAGCTCGAGCCGATTCTCTTCACACGCACGCGTCAGGCGGGACACCCATTGCATCTCACGATGGCGTTCCGGCGCAGCGCCGTGCTCATAGCGGTGCACTCGATTGCGGCCGGAATCTTTCGCTGCGTAGCACGCAACGTCCGCTGCGCTCATGAGGTTCGTGATGCTTTCGCTCGTGCTGTTGATCTCGACGATGCCGATGCTCACGCCGACGTTCATCGCGCCGTCGTGCCACTCGAAACGGTACTCGCGGATCGCCTGTCGCAGCACGTCTGCGATCTTGGCGGCACGATCAGCGGTGCAGTCCTGCAGGAGAATCCCGAACTCATCGCCGCCCAGACGCGCAATCGTGTCTTTCGCACGCACACGCGTCTGCAAAATCCCTGTGATCTCTTTAAGCAGACGATCGCCCGCCTGGTGGCCGCAAGTGTCGTTTACGAGCTTGAACTGATCTAGATCCAAGTAGAGGAGCACGTGCGCGACGCCCGGGTCGGAACGCGCTGTCAGAAGCGCCTCGTTGAGCCGATTCTCGAACTCGCGACGGTTGATCAATCCCGTGAGCACATCGTGACTTGCTTGATAGGCAAGAGCTCGTCGCAAGCGGCGCTCCTTGCTCACATCGTGGAACACCATCACGACGCCGATGATGCGGCCCGCGCGGTCACGAATGGGCGCCGCCGAATCTTGAATTGCGATCTCCTGTCCACGACGATTCACGAGCACAGTATTGTCAGCGTCTGTGACCACGCGACCTTCACGCAGGGATCGCGATACCGGATCCTCCAGCGGCTCGCGCGTTGCCTCATTCAGGATCGTGAACACCTCGGGTAAGGCCTTCCCACTCACCTCGCGCGTATCCCACCCAATCAGATCCTCGGCTACCGGATTCAGGTATTCGATCCGCCCGTCGGCGTCAGTCGTGATCACTGCATCGCCGATCGATTGCAGGGTGACTTGCGCTTTCTCCTTTTCCTCGAAGATCGCAGTCTCGGCGCGCTTGCGCTCGCTGATGTCCGAGATCGTTCCTTCGTAGCCGATGACCGCGCCCTGCTCGTCGCGCACGGCACGCGCACTTTCCACGACCGTGAGCACAGTCCCGTCCACGCGGCGCAGCTGGAATTCGGCATTGCGCACCTCGCCGTCGCGCTCGAGCACCGCGATGATCGTTTCGCGATCCTTTGGCGAGTGATAGATCGTCGAGGTTGGCATGGACAGCAACTCGGCCGGTGACAACCCGACCATACGCGCCAACGCGGGATTGACCGACACAAACTTGCCGTCTCTCGTTGAGCTGTAGACGCCTTCGAGAACGTTGTCGAAAAGCCTTCGATAGCGCGCTTCGCTCGCGCGCAGCGCGTTTTCGGCGAGCCGGCGCTCGATCGCGATACCCGCGAGCTGCGTCATCCGCGCCATGAGCTCGAAATCGCGGCGCGCCGGACTGCGCGAGGTGCGGAAGTACAATGCCAAAGTGCCGAGCACTCTCCCGTCCGACGCATGAATGAGCGTCGACCACGCGCTCACGAACCCGGCTGCGCGCACTGCCCCGCGGCAGTTCTCCCAGAGTGCATCCCGTTCGGTGTCGGCGACGATGACCTGCCTTTGCAGAAATATGGCAGCCGCGCACGAGCCATTGCGGGCGTCAACGAGCACGCCTTCCATCGCAGCGACATACGCGGCAGGCAAATCTGATCCTGCGCAATGCTGTAGTCGCTGACCGCTGGGATCGAGCATGCGGATCGCGCACACCGAGTCCGGCGCGACTTGCTCGACTAGATCGGTGATCGCTTCGAGCGCAATGGGTAGATCGACGTTGGCGGCAAGTCTTTCGAAGACGCGCCGCTCGCCAGCGGCCATCAGTTCCGCGCGCTTGCGCTCGGTCGTATCGCGAAGGCAGACGACATACGCGACGCGCCGATTGAGCATCGTCTTGCTCACTGCCATTTCAGCAGGGAAGAACGCGCCGTTCGCATGCTGGCCCATCGTCTCGTGCGCTGCTAGATCGACTTGAGTGTCTTCGAGCCGTGCGGCGAGCTGATCGAGCACCTCGCAGACGGACTGATCGATGGCGAGGCGCGGCAACAAGAACGCGAGCGGGCGGCCGATCGCTTCGGATTCTGTGTGGCCGAACACGCGCTCGCCGGTCATGTTGAGCGAGGCGATGTGCCCTTCGCCGTCGATCGTCATGATCACGTCTTTGACGTGATCGAGGACCGCTTGTAATTGCGAGCCTGTGCTCTCTCTGACTTCCCGGGTGAGCGCGGTCGCTTCCTCGGACATGAGCTGCATCGATCGCACGATGCCGCGTCGTTCGTCCTCGGCCCGGTTATAGGTGCGCTCGACTGAGGCAAGGAACTTGGCGAGGTCGAACTCGCCGTCCGAGCCGGTCGCGTCTGAGACCTGCCTGTCGAGCAGCCGATGCATCGTTTGGTCGCGGCCCAACGTTTCCGTGGGTTGCCTTATACATATGTGAGCGAATGCCGGATGCTAGGCGCTGCACAGGCAAGCCGAGTGTGAAGCAGCTCGCGTTTTGGGCCGAACGAGCGCAGAAAATTGTGAACAGGCGCGAGTGTTTATGTCGAATCGGCTCGACTGCCTCCGCTCATCCGCGCACCAGGGAGAACGCTTCAGCACGCTCCTAGGAACGTCAGGACGCCTCGTCCATCTCTTCCGCCCGGCCGGCCCGCTTGCGCTCGTGCTCCTTGAGCTGGCGCTTGCGAAGACGGATCTGGCCAGGAGTGACTTCGACGAGCTCGTCGTCGGCGATGAACTCCATTGCCTGCTCCAGCGTGAAGCGGATCGGGGGCGTGAGAATGATGTTCTCATCGCGCCCTGCTGCACGAATGTTCGTTAGCTTCTTCGCCTTGAGCGGGTTCACGACGAGATCGTTGTCGCGACTGTGGATGCCGATGACCTGTCCTTCGTACACATCATCGCCGTGCGCGACCATCAAGCGACCGCGCTCCTGCAGGTTGAACAGTGCATATGCGAGCGCCTTGCCCTGCCCGTTCGAGATGAGCACGCCGTTTTGACGTTGGCCGATCTCACGGTCCAGCACCGGACCGAAGTGGTCGAAGATGTGGTGCATGAGGCCTGTGCCCGATGTCAACGTGCGGAAATCGGTTTGAAAGCCGATCAGCCCGCGCGACGGAATCATGTAGTCGAGCCGCACGCGGCCCTTGCCGTCGGGTTGCATGCCCGTGAGCTGCCCGCCGCGCTCGCCTAGCGCCTGCATCACTGCGCCTTGCGAGCTCTCGTCCAGATCGATCGCGAGCGTTTCGAATGGCTCGCACGGCCTTCCGTCGATCTCCTTCACGACTACGCGGGGACGCGAGACCGCTAGCTCGTATCCTTCGCGACGCATGTTCTCGAGCAACACGCCTAGGTGCAGCTCGCCGCGACCGTACACTCGAAACTTATCCGGATCGTCGGTTTCCTCGACGCGCAGCGCGACGTTGTGCATGACCTCGCGCATCAGGCGCTCGCGAATCTGACGGCTCGTGACGTACTTGCCCTCGCGACCGCAGAACGGCGATGTGTTCACCTCGAATGTCATGCTGATCGTGGGTTCGTCGACCACGAGCGGCGTCAGTCCTTCCGGACGTGCAGGGTCACAGATCGTGTCGGAGATCTGGGGCCGCTCGATACCGGCGAACGCGACGATGTCGCCTGCCGATGCTTCCTCCACTTCGACGCGATCGAGGCCGAGAAAACCCAGGACCTGAATGATGCGCTCGTTACGCACATTGCCGTCGCGGTCGACGACCGCAACGGGGCTGTTGCGGCGAATCTTGCCGCGCTTGATGCGGCCAATGCCGATCGCCCCGACATAGCTCGAGTAATCGAGCTGACTCACCTGCAATTGCAGAGGTCCTTCCTCATCTACGCTCGGCGGCGGGCAGTGCTTCACGATCGCTTCGAACAACGGCGTCATATCCGATGCGAGTTGTTTTGGGTCGTTGCCGGCGAAGCCACGCAACGCGGACGCATAGACGACGGGAAAATCGAGCTGCTCCTCACTCGCACCGAGCTTGTCGAACAGATCGAACGTTTGATCGAGCACCCAGCTCGGGCGCGCCTCGTCACGATCGATCTTGTTGATGACGACGATCGGACGCAGTCCGTGACTGAAGGCCTTCTGCGTCACGAAGCGCGTTTGTGGCATCGGTCCGTCGACGGCGTCGACGAGGAGCAGGACGCAATCGACCATCGACAACACACGCTCGACCTCACCGCCGAAGTCCGCGTGACCCGGTGTGTCCACGATGTTGATGCGATAGTCGCGCCAGCGAATGGCGGTGTTCTTCGCGAGGATCGTGATGCCGCGCTCACGCTCGAGCGCGTTCGAATCCATGACTCGCTCGGGCGTGGCCTTGCGCGCATCGAGCGTGCCCGACTGCTTCAGGAGCTGATCGACGAGGGTCGTCTTGCCATGATCGACGTGCGCGATGATGGCGATATTGCGGAGCTTCGAGGTGGACACGGGCGCGGCTTACGGGGAAAAAGGTCGCGCATGGTATCGGAAGTAGGGGGTAATGATTAGGGGGTAGGGGGTCGTCAGACGCGAAAAAGGCGTACGAGGATCCCTGAAGCTGCCTCTAAAGCCCTAAAACACCCTCCGGACTGCAATTTTGCGCAGGTCTGCCCTGCCCTGAGCAGTTCGCGACGGTCAGCCGCCGCTTTCCCGCGCCTTCATCGACTCGATCGGCTGCCCCGATGCGTCTTGGGGTGGATCTGCCTTGCGTTGCGCTGAAGGCGAACCCACGACGAACGGGATTGAATACGTGCGCCCCACCGCTGCCCCACCGAGCGTCGTGATGACCTCGACGGTGATGTAGTAGACGCCCGTTCTCTCCGGGAGAAGTGAAATCTTGTGCTCGTACGCATTCCCCGCCTGGACTTTGTCGAAATGCGCTTTCAAATCGCCCGCGACGGTAATGCCCTCCATCCCCGTGATCGTCGCATCGAGGGCGTCCACGCCGGCTCGAGGCACGAACGCGATGGCGACCTCGGTGGGCACACCAACTTCGGGTTTAGCAGTGATGTCATAGCGTAGATCGACCGCCGCGCCCGGCTTACCGTCCCCAACTGCGCGTGCCATGCGCGCTGTCGGATCGTCTGCCTGCTGAACTGGCGCAGCTGCAGGCTGGGGCGCTGGTGCTGCAGCCTGAGTAGCATCGGGCTCCGGCTCCGAACCACACCCAGCGATCGTCATCGCGAAGCCAAGAACCAAACCGAAGAACGCTAGCCGATTCATCCTGAGTTACCCCTGCACGTTCAATTTTCGTTGGATCCGATCAGTTGCCTGTGATCGAGAGCGTCATGCACCGCGTCGTGGACGCGTTGAACTGAAGATCGAAGTCATAGACTTCGATGATGTGTGTACCTGCTGCGACCGCGATCTGATCGAGCGTCTCCGTTGAATCTCCATCCGTGATCCCGGCCGCGACGATAGCACCGCGGCGGAAGAGGAAAATGTCCGGATCCGTCGCCGCAACACTGTTCGGCACTTCCTGATTCACTGCACCCCTCGCCGTTATCGTCACCAATCTGGCACTTTGATTCACGAAACGGAAGAACTTGCGATTGCCAAGCTTGTTGTTGTCGGAGGTACCCGAGGTCGAGGTCGCAGACACGCAGACGGGTACCTGCATCCCGTCGGGCGAAGGTCGGTAAATCGGCAGAACGTCCGCATTGCCGCCATCGTTACCTTCGGCTGTTGCGAACTCATCTGTCGTCGCGATGTTCTCCGCCGTGAGCAGTGCGTTGATCGCGGCTGCATCCGCCGAGCTGGTCTGGCGCATGCCCGTTGCGAAAGAGAAGATGCTCGTGAGCGCATCCGTCGTGACCTGCGGGCCCGTCATCGTCTGGAAGATAGGCGTGAAACCGAGCGCGATCGTGTCATGAGGTTCTGCAACCGAGTCGTAAATGTCCCAGATGATCTCGCCGACTGAAAGCTCTGAGAACCAACCTTCGGCGCGCGGATCATCGCTCTCCAGGTTCAGGCCAAAATCGAAATCGACGCCGCTCATCGAATCTCGATACTGCGGATCCTGGACGGACATCCCTGCGAACGCGTTGCCCCACCCTTCTCCGAAGGCGACGCGAAGATCCAAACGATCCGTGCCATTGTGAGAGCCGCCCAGCGAATCCGATCGAGAGAAGCGATCCTCGAAATAATGGCCGAACTCGTGCGCGATCACGTGCTGATCGAATTCGTCGGTGTCGCCTGAACCGCTGTCGAAGGATCCGAGCACATAGATGCCAGCCGGCAACTCGGCAGGTGTTGCACATTCGTCGCTGGTACCGGAGACCTGATAGAACGTGGTTCCGATGTCGCCCGTGTCCGGGCAGAATCGATTGACGGTCGCTCGATTGTCCGGGCTCCAAAAGAAGTCGAGATTCGCGAACGCCGCGTTTGGATCCGCGGTAAGAATGAGCTCCTTGGCGCGATACACGGTATCGAGAATCGCGAACGGCGCCGCAGCCCGCGTGCCCGTATAGCTATTCGTCCCCCATCCTGTCGCTGCGCGCAGGTTACGAGTGCTGGCGGCCGTGCCCGTGTTGAACGCGCTGCCATCGAGCGCATACAAGGCATCGCTGTTCGTGTTGTTCAGCACACGAAAATTCCAGTTTGGCGTGCCGCTGTTTCTCAGCATCTGCGCCTTCGCTCGAACGAAGGCACTGCGATTTGCAGGTACAGCGACGCTGTAATCTCCAGACGCATTCGTCGTGGTGGAGCCGAGCACCGCAGAGGAACCCGCATCGATGATCTCGACGACAACGTCACGCGCCGGCATCTCGACCGGACTCGCCATATTCAGTCCGGTCTCGAGCTCGGTGTTGAAGGGCGGTCGATCGAATGAGATGCGGCCGGAAATCGTTACGTCACCCCCTGAGGGCGGGGGCGTGTCGTCACCGCCACCGCCGCCTCCGCAACCCGAGAGCGTGAAGGCGCAACCGACGATCAAGAGCAGACGCAGTGCGTGGGTTCGAATTGAATTCATCTGTTCTATGCCCGTGAGGGCAGTCCATGAAGACGCCGACGCTATCACACAGCGGCAAGGCCGAGAATTGCCGGGTGCACGCGTTGCGAACG
Source organism: Pseudomonadota bacterium (assembly GCA_023417315.1). GTDB lineage: Bacteria > Pseudomonadota > Gammaproteobacteria > Steroidobacterales > Steroidobacteraceae > Steroidobacter. The sequence goes on along the minus strand of JAEZFW010000049.1, from coordinate 151,652 downwards.
ACTGCGCGGTTCACGCCCCGTTCAGGCCTAGCGGCGCGGATGTCACCGAAGTTGGATGGGACCCTCGGCAATCGCGGCCAGCTGCTCGCGTAATGCGAGCACTTGGTTTTCCCAATACCGCGGTTCAGTGAACCAAGGGAAGGCCGCTGGAAACGCGGGATCGGCCCAGCGGCGCGCGAGCCACGCGGAATAATTCATCATGCGCAACGTACGCAAGCTTTCGATAAGGATGAGCTCACGAGGATCGAAATCGCCGAATTGCGTGTAGCCCTCGAGTAATTGCGCGAGTTGCTCACCCATTTCGTTGCGACTACCGGAGAGCAGCATCCACAGGTCCTGAATCGCAGGGCCGGTGATGCAATCGTCGAGATCCACGAAGTGAGGTCCAGTGTCCGTCCAAAGAACGTTGCCGCGGTGACAATCGCCGTGCAGTCGAAGCTCTGCAAATCCGCGCGCCGATTCGAAGGCATGCCGTATCTCTTGCACCAGATCGGAGGTCAGCGATTCGTACGCGGATTCCAAGTGCGCCGGTATCCATCCTTCGTCGAGTAGATACTCGCGCGCTTGCGCGCCCATGCGTTCGATATCCAGCCGTTCGCGATGCCGAAAGCGCTGCCGACGTCCGATGACATGGATGCGACCCAGAAAGCGTCCCATCCACTCGCGTTCGGTGCGCGTACCGAGCTCCGGCCAGCGCCCGCCCCGGCGCTCGAACATCGCATACCGGAAGCCTTCGTATTCGAACAGCGTCTTCCCCTGAACTACCAATGGCGGCACAACCGGGACTTCGGCCGCTGCCAATTCCAACGCGAACCCATGCTCTTCTTGGATCGCGGCATCGCTCCAACGTCCTGGTCGGTAGAATTTCACGACAACGGGCTGCGATTGCTCGACACCCACTTGGTAGACGCGATTTTCATAGCTGTTGAGCGCGAGGATGCGACGATCCGAGATCCAGCCGACGGCTTCGACCGCGGCAATGATCACATCTGGCGTCAAACGGTCGTAGGGATGCGGGTTTGCCATTAGGAAGGGTAATGCTTACGTGTCGCGAGTATTCACTGAGAACTGAAGCGAAGCGGCCTATCCACGGGGGCGTCATGTTACGTGCGAGCGGCCCTGGGAACATGTCAGATTCTCTCCCGAAGCGACGCTATCCAGGCTAATCTTCCGCCTTTCGACTCCCAACTTCCTTCATCAAGATCTTTACATTGCATGAGCATTCTCGTCACCGGCGGCGCCGGATACATAGGTAGTCACGTCGTTCGCCAACTGCGCGAGCGCAACGAAAAAGTCATCGTCCTGGACAATCTCTCGACCGGATTTCGCTCGGCAGTCGTGGGTGCGCCGCTCGTCGTCGGGGACACCGGTGACAAGGATCTCGTGAACCAGATCCTGCGCGAGCATCGAGTCGAAACGGTCATGCATTTCGCCGCACACACGATCGTGCCGGAATCGGTTTCAAATCCGCTCAAGTACTACGGCAACAACACGTGCTCCACGAGAAGCCTTCTGCAGTGCTGCCAGGAAGCGAACGTGAAGCACTTCGTCTTCTCGTCCACGGCGGCTGTCTACGGCATTCCCGCCAGTGGCGCTGCGGCGGAAGACAGCGCTACGTCGCCGATCAATCCGTACGGTATGTCGAAGCTCATGAGCGAGTGGATGCTTCGCGACCTCGCCGCTGCGAGTGGGCTGCGCTATGTCGTCCTACGCTACTTCAACGTGGCCGGCAGCGATCCAGGCGGGCGAATCGGCCAAAGCACCATCAATGCCACCCTTCTGACCAAGGTTGCTTGTGAAGTGGCCGTGGGCAAGCGCGAGCGCCTGTACATCTTTGGGACCGACTACGACACCCCGGATGGTACTGGCGTGCGCGACTATATTCATGTGGAGGACTTGGCCGATGCCCACGTGAAGGCGCTCGACTATCTGCGGCAGTCCGGCACTTCCGTCACCTTGAACTGCGGGTACGGTCACGGCTATAGCGTTCGCGAAGTTGTATCGATGGTGAACCGCCTTCACGGGCAGCCGATCCGGACTGAAGAGAAGCCGCGGCGCGCCGGTGACCCGCCGACGCTCGTCGCGAAGGCCGACCGAATTCGCTCGACCCTGGGGTGGGCGCCGAAGCATGACGACTTGGAAACGATCGTGCGCTCGCAATTGCAATGGGAGCAACGGTTGATGGCAGAGCCGGAGCTGCAAAGGAATTAGAAGCGGCCTAAACACGCATGCGCTGGCCACGGCCCAAATCGCTCAACAGCCTGCTGCTCACAGGCTTCGCACTCGTCACCGTGCCGCTGTTGCTCGCGGTCGTGATCGGCGCGACGAAAGTGCGAGATCTCGCGCGTCAGAGTGAAACGCTCGTAAGAAGCGGCGTCGAGACGACGCACTACACTCAGCAACTCTTCCAGCAGATCGCGCCGATGGAACGCAGCGCGAAGCTGTATCAGGTCCTCAACGATCCCGCGTTGCTGCAGGTGTACCGCGAAGGTCGCGAGCGATTGCTGGTCACGCTCGAAACCATCGAGGCCGTCGCGGACGATCCATTCCGAACCACGCACGTCAGCGCTATGCGCGGTGCGTTGCGTCGCGTCGATGCCGCGCTCATGGCTCGCGTGCCACAAACGCCCGAAGCGATCGCCGATGCCGTCGATGCATTCGATTCGATGTGGGCGGCAGCATTCCAGCTTTCTGCTGCAACGAACGAACAAGTCGAATCCGGACTCTCTGGGCTGCAAGCGGCTACGGCAGAAACACAGCAGTACCTATTCTGGCAGTCGGCCGCCGTCATCCTTCTCACGGCCGCGCTCGTCACATTGTTCACATTCGTCCTGCTGAGGCCGATTCGCCAAATCGACAACGCGATCAGTCAGCTCGGCAAGGGTACGTTCTCCAAACCCATTGCCGTCCGAGGCCCGACCGACCTGGAAGACCTGGGCCGTCAGCTCGAATGGCTTCGAATTCGATTGCTCGAGCTTGCGCAGGAGCGCAACCGGTTCCTGCGTCACATGTCGCACGAGCTCAAGACACCGCTTGCGAGCATTCGCGAAGGCACGGAGTTATTGATGGACGGCGCAGTCGGCGAGCTCGACAGCGCTCAACGCGAAGTTACGACGATCTTGCGCGACAACGGCATCAAGCTACAGCAGCTCATCGAGAACCTGCTCTCCTTCAGCGCCTGGCAGGCGCGTCACTCCGGACTCGAAATCAGCGAGTTCCGGCTGCGGCCTCTGATCAAGTCCGCGCTCGAGACGCATCAGCTCACGCTGCTCGCACAGCGCGTCCATCTCGATTTGAAGGTCCAGGACGTCGAACTGCGAGCAGATCGCGCGAAATTGAAGCTTATCTTGGACAACCTGCTGTCGAATGCGCTCAAATACAGCCCTCGCGGCGGGACGATCTACATCCACGCGCACTCGGAGAACGACGTGCTCGTGCTTGATGTGGCGGACACCGGGCCGGGCATCAGTAAAGAAGAGCGTGGCGCCATATTCGAAGCTTTCTATTCAGGGCGCGCGCCGATAGCGGGTCATTTGAAAGGCACAGGCATCGGGTTGTCAGTGGTAAACGAGTTCGTGCAGGCGCACGGCGGGTCCATTGAGATCTTGGACGGCGTGTACCCGGGCGCGCATTTCCGTATTCGATTGCCGCTCGCGCCAAGCATGGAAGCAGAACCAGCATGATGAACGACATGAGGCATAACGATCGACGAGGAGGACTGGCGAATCGCGCGTTCGCCGTCATCGTCGTTACGTTGGTGCTGATGTCGTCGGGTTGTCAGTTAGTTGAGCGGTTGAGCGAAGCGCCCCCGCCCGCACCGCCCACCGTTGTGCACACAACGGACAGCTCGATCCGTGCCTATCTCGAAACGATGAACGGGCTCGCAAGTGCAGACCCTGCGCGCCAAGCCGATGTTTTCTACGAAGTCGAGCAAGAATTCACGCGGGCGCCGACCACGGCAAGCACGCTGCGTTATGCCGTCGCACTCGTGACACCGGCGCATCCGGCTGCGAGCCCGAGTGAAGGCAAACGCCTACTTGAAACGCTCCTCGCGACACCCGAGCGAATGACGCAAGAAGAGCGCACGTTCGCTTCTGTTTTGTTGCATGAGACAGATGTTCGCTTGAAACTAGAGGCTGAGAATCGTCGGCTGCTGGCGACACTCGACGACCGCAGCCGGTCGCAGGCAAACTCGGATAGACGCGTGCAGGCACAACTCGAGGAGAACGCTCGACTTCGCCGCGCCCTCGCCGAGGCCCAGCAAAAGCTGGATGCGATCAAAGAAATCGAGAGGTCCATCATTGAACGCAGTCCCACGCCCCCTGGCAATCGTGACTCCTCCGCCCTCCCAAGTGAAACGCAAGGCCCGACTGCTGGTCGTTGACGATGATCCTGGGCTGCTGCGGCTGCTCACGATTCGTCTTCGCGCCGAAAATTACGACGTAGAAGCTGTCGAGAGCGCGGCTGCTGCGCTCGCAGCACTTTCGCGCGTCCGTCCGGATCTGGTGATCACGGATTTGCGGATGGATCAAATGGACGGCATTGGGCTGCTCAAAGAGATCCAGAGCCGCGCGCCTGGTCTGCGCGTCATCATCCTGACTGCACACGGCACCATTCCGGATGCCGTTCAAGCGACTCAGAGCGGAGCGTTCGCGTTCCTCACCAAGCCGGTCGATAAACAAGAGTTGCTCGATCAGGTGCAAAAGGCGCTGAAGGTTTCAGGTTTCGCAGACACGACAGAAGATTGGCGCAGCGAGATCGTCACCCGCAGCACGATCATGGAAGAGCGTCTTGCCCAGGCGCATATGGTCGCCGGTACCGATGCACGCGTGATGATCACAGGCGAAAGCGGGACCGGTAAAGAGCTGCTCGCCCGTGCGATCCACAAAGCAAGCCCCCGTCGCAATCGCCCCTTCGTGGCCATCAACTGCAGTGCGATGGCGGAGAATCTGCTCGAGAGTGAGCTGTTCGGCCACGTGAAGGGCGCATTCACCGGCGCCATTCGCGAGCATCGCGGCCTGTTCCAAGCGGCCGATGGCGGCACGCTGATGCTCGATGAGATCGGCGATATGCCGATGCGCCTGCAGGTGAAGCTGCTGCGCGTGCTACAGGAAAATCAAGTGCGCCCGGTTGGCAGCACTGAAGCGACGACGGTCAACGTCCGAATCATCTCGGCGACGCACCGCGATCTGAAGCAGCTCATCATGGGCGGGCATTTCCGCGAGGATCTCTACTATCGACTGAATGTCGTGCACATCGAAATGCCCTCGCTCGCGAAGCGTCGGGAAGATGTGCCGCTATTGATCTCGCACTTCTTGGAGAAGGTGGCGCAAGAGACGGGACAACCTCGCCACATCTACGCCCCTGAAGCTGTGGAGCTCCTAGTGAGCGCCGAGTGGCCCGGCAATGTGCGCCAGCTCGAAAACGTCGTACGTCAGAACGTCGCCCTCGCGACGAGCCCGATCATCAGCGCCGAGCTCGTCCAAGCCGCGCTCGGCGGCGGGCCGAGCCGTCTCCCCTCATTCGATGAGGCTCGCGACGAATTCACTCGCAACTATCTGTCGCAGATCCTGCAGATCACCGGCGGCAACGTGAGTCAGGCGGCGCGGCTGGCGAAACGAAACCGAACGGACTTCTACAAGCTGCTTGCTCGGCATCAGTTGACGCCGGAGGATTTCAAGCAGAGGTGAGACGGCACACTTATAGGTCGCCCAAAAGAAAAGCCCCGCTTACGCGGGGCTTTTTCGTATGCGATCGGTTCGCTCAGGCGCGCTGCTTGCGACGGCGAGCGCCGAGCCCGATGCCAAGCAAGCCCAGCCCGAGCAGACCCATCGTGCCCGGCTCCGGCACTGAGACCGAGCCCGGTCCCTGAACCAATGTGATCGTGCCGCGCACTGTAGCAGCCGAACCCCAAGTCAGGCCGTGCAGATCCGAGAAGCGGACGGTGAAGAGCGTGCCATCGAGCAAGGAAACCGGATCGGGCTGGGTGTTCCAGACCAAGTCACCACCCGAGAAGATCCCGAGGAAGGTCCAGAAGCTGCCAGATCCACCCCCGCCGGCGTTCGGCGAACCCGTTGGGGCATCGAAGCCGAGCGATGCTTGGACCGTTCCTGAGCCGCTACCCGAGAAGCTCAGGTCGAAGAAGTCGAAGCTCCATGACTGGCCCGGATTCAATGTAGCGCTGAGATTCCCGAGGTTCGGGTTCAGAGCGGCATTGAGGTCGCAGGAGCGTGTATCGCAGCTCTCGGACACGGAAACCCAGGACGTCGGCCCTGAGGCAAGATTGAAATTCACGGGGACCGCGTGTGCGGCCAGCGAGCAGATCAAAAGAGCTGCGGCTGTCAGTGTTCGGAGCATTGTCTCGACCTTCTTCGGCGACGTAAGTTGTGCTGCAAAGCAAGCAGCATCCATGCCACGCCCACAATCTTCTCTAAGTTCAGTTACTTACTTACAGCTCGCCTAGTCGAGTCCACGATCCTGTTAGGGTTCTCGACAGTCAGGACCGAGGGCTTTCCGGCGTCAAACGAATGACGCGCCCACGCGGACTATCCGTGAGCACGTACAGGTAGCCATCCGGACCTTCGCGAACATCGCGAATGCGCTCCTTGAGATCGCGCAGCAAGATCTCCTCGCTGACGACACGTTGCTGCTCGAGCTGCAAGCGGACGAGCACGCCATACAACCCGCCTACGAACAGATTGCCTCTCCACCTCGGGAATCGCTCACCGCTATAGAACGCGAGACCGCTCGTGCCGATCGAAGGCACCCAGTGCTTGATTGGTTTCTCGATACCGACGCGCTCCTCGCCTACTCCTATTCGCTCGCCGTTATACGCAATCCCGTATGTGACCAGTGGCCAACCATAATTCGCACCTGCGCGAACGAAGTTAAGCTCATCGCCCCCCTTCGGCCCATGCTCCGTGATCCACAACTCTCCTGTTTCGGGGTGCAGAGCAGCGCCTTGTACGTTGCGATGCCCGTACGACCACACCTCGGGCCGCGCGCCAGGAACGTTCACGAAGGGATTGTCCGCCGGCACGCTCCCATCGAGACCGATTCGGACGATCTTTCCGAAGTGCGTCTCGAGATCTTGCGCACGAATAGTGAAATGCTTGTGCCCGCGTTCGCCTAGCGTCACGAACAGCGACCCCTTCGAGAACACGAGACGCGAACCGAAATGAGCGGGGCTATCGACAGCAGGCTGCTGGCGAAATACCACCGAAAGATCTTCGAGGCGGTCTTCGTTGAGCCGCGCACGCGCGACCGCGGTCCCGTTACCGCCGTCGCGCGGCTCCGAATACGAAAAATAGATGAGCCGCGACGTTTCGAAATCAGGCGCAATCGCGACGTCGAGCAGCCCGCCTTGTCCAACAGCGGCCACTTCGGGAACGCCGTCAAACGGCTTGGATACGCGTCCGTTCGCATCGACGCGGCGCAGGCGGCCAGGGCGCTCGGTCACCAACATATTTCCGTTGGGAAGGAAGGCGAGACTCCAGGGATGCTCGAGTCCCTCGGCCACTGTCTCGGTACGAACGGCATGCGATTGCGCTGCGGTCGCGCACGCGAACCACGACACGCTCGAGAGAACCAGGACCGTCTTCAACAAACAAGAATCACGTCGACTGTGTAGCATCTCGTAACCCGCACCAGTAGCAATTCCTAGTAACAACTCAGAGAAGAACAGATGTCGCTGACCAGCTTGGTGTTGCCGTCCGGCTTTGCCTTTGCACTCTTTGTGCTAGGCATTCTCGCACGCACATGGACCCGCACTCGCGCGGCATCATGGCCGTTGCTCGCGCTCTCGGGTTTCATCTTACTCGTGTTCTCTTCAGGCAAGGTCGCGACTCTCCTAATGAGCCCGCTCGAATATTCATCGGCAACCGTTCACGACGGCCGGCAGTATCCGAACGCGAAACATATCGTCGTGCTCACAGGTTGGGCTTCGCACGATTCCAATATGCCACTCAGCGGTCGAATGAATGCATCGTCCGCGTATCGCGTGCTCATGGGGCTCGAGCTCTTTCGGCAGCGACCCGACTGCGACGTCATCGTCACGGGTGAAGCGGTCGCTGCAGATGTCATGGCCGCGGTCATGGCGCAACTGGGCGTCCCTTCCGAGCGCATCAAGATTGAATCGAAGTCCAAGTCAACCGCGCAGAGCGCCGAGCACATTCGAGCGCTGGTTGGGAAGGACGACTTCCTGCTGGTGACCTCTGGAGGTCACATGCCCCGAGCGCTTGCAGCGATGGCAAGCTTCGGGCTGCGCGCGATTCCGGTACCGACCGATCACCAAGGACCTAAGAGCTGGCGCGACGCAGAATGGCAACCGCGCCCCGAGTCGCTCGCCGTCTCCGATCTGGCCGTTCACGAGTATCTCGGCCGTCTCTGGTACGCCATGCGCGGTACAGGTTGACCTGCGCGCGTCAGGTCACGAGCCGCTTCAAGCTCTGATAGTCGATCTTGTCCGTCGAGGTTCGTGGCAAGGCCTCGAGCACCTCGAACACATCCGGGATCATGTAGGGCGGCAACGTCTGGGCACCGTGCACCTTCAAGGCGATCTTGGTGAGGGTCTTGTGTTCTCGGCAGGCGACGAACGCGAACACGCGTACTCCCGATTCTGGATCTGGCGCAGCGATCACAGCGGCCTCCCTGATGTCGGGATGTCGAAGCATGGCGACTTCGATTTCCCCCAGCTCCACACGGTAGCCTCGACGTTTGACCATTCGGTCGCGTCGACTGATATAGCGATACCCGACTTCCGTCTCTTCGCACACGATGTCGCCGGTGCGATACCACCGGCTTCCGATGTCATCCACGAAGAACGCGCGGGCGTTCTGCTCGGGTAAATTCCAGTAGCCACGCATGACGTTGGGCCCGGAAACCAGAAGCTCGCCAGGTTCACCTGGGGCAACTGGACTTCCCTGCTCATTCACTACGAGCCCACGATTCGGCGCACACATGTGTCCGATCGGGAACGTGGACATTCGCTCGATGTCAGAGTCACCAGGCACTTCGAACCACGTACATACATTCGTCTCTGTGGGTCCGTAGAGATTGAAATAGCGCGGGCTCTTCCAGAATGTGCACAGCGCGCGGTACTGTGCAATCGGAAATACCTCGCCAGCGAAGAACACCATACGCAGCGCGCTGAAGTCGTACTTCGCCAACTTTCCGTAGTTCGCAAGCAGGCTCAGGATCGATGGCGTCGAGTACCACACGCTAATTCGCTCGCTGGCGATCGTGGCAGCGAGCTTCAGCGGATCCTTTCCGAGTGTCTCTCCAATGAGCACCAGCGTCGCGCCGTGCTTGAGGGAGACGTAGAGATCCAGGATCGAGAGATCGAAATGAAAAGGTGCGTGCGACGAGAAGCGATCGTGCGCTGAGGGCTCGAACGTGTCGCTACACCAATCGATGAAACTCAAGGCGTTCCCATGCGTAAGCACGACACCCTTCGGGTTCCCCGTTGATCCCGACGTGTACAGGATGTAAGCAATGTCGTCTCTCTCCACCGGCACGGAGGAGTCGTGCGAATAAGCAGGATCGGCAACTTGCAACGAACCGAGCAACGCTTGGAGCGGTTGAGAGGCAGTCGAATCGAGAGCCAAGATCCTGGGCGCAGCGTGCAGCTTGCTGAGCTCGCCCTCGATCTCGTCTGCTATCTCGCGCTCCGTCACCAGGACTCGCACGGAGCAATCGTTCAAGATGTATGCACCGCGACTCGCTGGCGATTCCGCATCGACCGGCACATAGGCCGCGCCCGCCTTCAGGACACCAAAGATGGTGGCAACCGACTCGATGCATTTGTGCAGACGCAGACCCACCCGATCTCCGCGACGAACGCCCATATGCATCAAGCGATCGCGCAGCAGATCGGATAGCGTCGACAACTGCGCATACGTGATGCTGCGTCCGCCGGGCACCGTCACAGCAATCTTCTGCGGGTCCTTGCGTGCTGAAGCCTCCAACAAGTCAGCCAGAGATTGCGCGGTGCTCATAGGACTACCCCGACCGCTTAGCTGCCACGAGCTTCGCGATGCTGTCGACCGTCGATAGGTTGCCGGGATCGAGATCGTCGGCTTCGAACTCGACCTTGTACTGCTCCTCCAGAAACGTGACGAGCTTCAACGTGGATAGCGAATCCAGGATGCCGCTCTCCTTGAGCTCCGTCGTGTCGGTGAGATTGCCCCTGTCCTCCCCAGGTAGGAAATTGTCGAGGATAAAGCTGCGGACCGTCTCGCGGATGTTCTCCATCTACCCCTCCCCTCATTCAGTTGCTGTTGGAACGATCGTCAGACTCCGCGGTTGGAAGCAACGGGCTCAGCTTCGCGAAGAGTGCTTCGGCGATCAGCTTGTGCCCTAGAGCATTCGGATGATCGTCATCTGGCGCAACACGCAGGTCCGCACGTTGCTCTGCCGGGAACACATCGAACAGATCGATCACAGGCATCCCTGTTTCTTGAATCGTATCGATGTTCGGAATCCGCGCGGGCGCGTCCTCTATGACCGCGTTGAGCGCGAGCACGAGGGGCTCCGCGCCCGCTTCACGCGCGACCGCTGCGATTCGTCGTAAAGCCCACTCGTTCACGTCATCGGAGATGCGGCGCACGCGCGCGTCGAATTCTCCTTGAGGCATTCTGGTTTCCAACCCGAACTTGCGCACCAACGATCGTCCGGCCTCGGTGGGTATAGGCCACCGCCCGTCGCCCACGTTGTCGAGCCCCGCTTGCGCGAGAATGCCTCGGAGCTCATCGTGTATCGGAATGTCCTTCCATACGACCTTGCCGAGATAGCGCTCCGTCATCGCGCGGCCTCGGTGATAATGATTCACGATGACCAAGTCTGGATCGAATCGCAGCACGCGCTCCTCAAGCATTGCGAGCTGTTGCGGCAGCGTGAATCCATCGACTGCGAAATTGAGGATCTCGATTCTCGCTTCTTGCGAGCGCTGCATGCGCTGCGCATTCAGGCGGTTCTCCACGAGCTGTTCGAATGTCTCGCTATCGCCGACGCCGTTGCCCATGATGTGGGACGGGCCGAGCAGCGCAATGCGATAGGTACCCGGTGACTTCTCAAGCGTATATTCCCTGTCGCGCATCCCGAAGCTGTTCGTCGTGAATGTCGAACCATTCCACATCAGATTCAGCGATGGGTGCAGGTCGCGTTCCAGAGCGTCGTCCCGCTGCCGGATGATCCCAGCCTGAGTGGCATCGATCCAATTGGCTCGATCGCCTTTTCCTTGGCCGAGCGCGGCGTCGATCTGCCGGCGAACGTCGAGTTGCTCGTAATAGCCACGGTGCTGGTTTGCCGCATCTCTCACGTTCAATCCAGTGTGATGAAGCGAAGCAAGCGCCTCGCCCAATGAGTCGGGCGCGAGCCCGCGAACGAACGGCAAGGAGAGAACTAGAAGAAACAGCAGAGAGCCGATGCTGCGCACAACAGGACGACGCGCGGGGGCGAGCCAGTACGGTAACGCGGATTCCTTCGCTTCCCAATCGAATCCGCCCAGACCACCCACGACGACGATGGTGGTGAGCACCAGCAACACACCGCGTACGTCGACCGATGCGGCAGCACTAAGCATCCATACCCATTGCGAGATCGACTCGGTGCTCCAGAGTGACCACAGAACGCAGAACACGCAGAACGTCAGGGCCGCGCGCATCGCTTGCGTCGAGTTCCACCGCGAGCTCGCGCGTCTCGTCGCCTTCGAAGCACGCAGTTCTTTCAGCGCTCCGCGTACGACGAGCGCACCGAGGATTCCCCAAAACAACGCATCGGGCCATGTCAATGGGAACCCACCGCGGAGCCAAAACCACTGATACGAATGCAGCAACCATGTGGTTACAAAGACCGCAGCCGTTGAAAGAGCGACCGCTGAAGCAGGACCAAAGCGCTTGACGCGGAAGTACATCGGATAGAAGACGGTTTTCATCATGAATTCCGTCCAATAGATATTGATCCTGCGCCAAAGCTCGGTGAACGAATGTGCAAGGTAGTAGAGCTTGTGAGTCTCCGGCAGGCGGAAGCCGAACAGATGAAGAAGACCGACGATGATGTGAAACTGGCCGGAAACCTTGAGATAAAGCAGGAAGGTTCCCAGCATGAGCTGGACCAGATCGCCGAGACCATCCACGTCCGCCGGATCGTTGAGGACGTTGTGGTACACGAACCGATACACGACCAGATGAACGAGACCTCTGCTGATCCAGAGGATCCCCTGCTCGTAGATCGATCTCTCGTCCGTGTCGAAGTAGGTGCGACGAAACGTCTGATAGTCGACGACGGGATAGAGCGGAAAGGCAACGTTCGGCAGCATGAAGAAGTACGCAAGCGCGGACCACCACTTGCGCTCGCGCGGCTCGTTCTTCATCGCACGCACGTAGAGAATCAGGCGGAACATGAACATCGAGCCGAAGATTGGCCAGATAGCAGCCGACCAGGGTGACGCCGCCGTACCCATGCGCAGCAACGCAAGCCCAGCACCGACGAGGATCAACAACGACACGCGCGCCGCAACCGGCACTGGTAGGTGGCATATACCAATCAGCGTCAATCCGAGCGCCATCAGCCACGCCCCATCCGCCAGGCCGAAGATCAGGAGCACGCCTGCAATCGACAAGCCAGTGAAAAGCGGTAATCGATACGAAATCGGCAACGCGATACTCACCAGGAAGCCGATCGACGCGAGCCAGAGCGCCTTGGTGAACGCGCTGCCTTCGAGCTGATATAGCTCCACGACCAGGACGATCATCGCGAGCTGCGCGATCACCCTCCAATGGCGTGCATACGCGGCAAACCCGAATGCTGGAACGGCGACCGCAGCTTCGGCCTTCATAGCCCCAAGCCTCGCGCGATGATGTTGCGTTGAATCTCGGTAGTGCCGGAGTACAGCGTGCTGCCGACCGAATCGCGCAGATCTCGTTCGAGCTGCATCTCGGTCATGTAGCCATAGCCACCGAACACCTGAATTGCATCCAGGCAGGATTTGACGAAGCTTTCGGACACGAACAACTTGGCGAGCGCCGCTTCCATCGTGGCGTCCTCATTTGCGTCCTTGAGCGCGCCGATGCGATAGACGAGCGGTCGGCACGCATCGAGTCGTACCTTCATATCGACGATGCGATTCGCCACCGACTGGAATTTACCGATCGGCTTGCCGAACTGCTTACGGGTTTGCGCGTACTCGATGCATTGCTCGAGCTGGCGGTGCATGACTCCCAAGCAGCTCGCTAGAATGCAGCCGCGCTCCCACTCCATCGAACACTCGAAGATGAGAACCCCGCGCCCTTCTCTGCCCAGACGCTGCGTGACGGGAATTCGGCAGCCATCGAAGACGACTTGCGCCATGGGCGAGGTGCGCAGACCCATCTTGTCCAGCTTGCGGTCGATCATGAGCCCAGGCGTATCCCGCTCCACGATGAAGGCCGTGATCCCGGTCGGCCCGAGTGCGGGATTGACTGTTGCGTAGGCAACGAACAGATCCGCGACCGGCGCATTCGTCACGAACGTTTTTGTGCCGCTCAGGACATAGTAGTCACCTTCGCGGCGCGCGCGCGTGCGCATACTGAAGATGTCCGATCCAGAGTCGGGTTCCGATGCGGCGTTCGCGCCGATGAGCGTTCCATCGCAAAGGCCGGGGAGATAACGACCCTTCTGCCATTCGGTCCCATAGAGAAGAATCGGGATTGAATTCGTCCAAAGATGCGCGTTCAGCGAGAACAGCAATCCTTGATCGCGCATGCCTCGGCCCAGGCCTTCCATGACAGCGAGCAGCTCGGAGAGCCCGAGTCCGACGCCACCGTGCTCCTGAGGAATCGGCATACCCAGCACACCGAATTCTGCACATTGCTTCCAAGCATTGTGATCGAATATCGCAGCACGATCGCGCTCGACGACGTCGGCAGGCACTCGCCGCGCGAATTCATACGCTGCTTCCTGCAGCTTAAGCTGCTCCTCGGAGAGAAGATCACGCATCGTGCGGAGCTCCGAGTCGATATCGTTATCGCACTGCACGGTGCAGCGCGAATGTTATTGACGCATTTTTATTGTAGCGAGTTTGACCTTAGCTGAACTTGTACTACTGGACAATAACACTGGGAATTTCAGGCGCGTCGCAGACGATCACTGTCAAAGTTTTCGACGCATTCTTATCGACCTGCGTCATGCGCTAGAATCGCTCCTGTCTATTCTTCCGCGAACAAGTTGCGATGCGTACGCTGCTTCTCACTGTGACTCTCTGCGCCTCGGCCTCCATCGGCGCTGATTTTGCACATTCTGCTGAGATGAACACGACGGACAAGCGCTCGAACGACGACATCTTGATCATCATCGGGGCATCCTATGCCGCTGATTGGGGTCAACCCCCGCTTAGCCGCTATCGCATCGTCAACAAAGGAGTCGGCGGAGAGGAGTCGTCCCAAGTTCTCGCGCGGTTCGAGCGCGATGTACTCGCTCATCGACCGAACACGGTTCTGATCTGGGGACATATCAACGACATGTTCCGCGCTCCGCGCGATCAGCTCGATCGCGCGAAGGAACGGGCACGAGCAAATTATCGACAGATGCACGAGCAAGCTGCAGCGGCCGGAATCGAGACGATCCTCGCGACTGAGGTGACACTTACCATCGGTGACTCTTGGCTGGACGAGATTCGCGCGTTCATCGGCAAGTTGCGAGGACGTGAGAACTACCGCGTTACCATCAACAATCACGTCAAGGATGTGAACGCGTGGCTGCGCTCGTATGCGGCCGAGCACAACTTGATGCTCCTTGACTTCGAACGAGCCGTCGATGGTGGCACCGGCAGTCGCCGTGAGGAGTATTCACAAGAAGACGGCAGCCACATCAGCCCCGCCGGATACGAAGCGCTGACTCGCTATGCTCAGCGTGCGTTCTCGCAACGCTCAGGGGCTGCAGGTAGGTAGGCCAGAGACTCCTCCCTCAGCACAAATGCCGCGTAAGCAGCATCTGTGTGGCGCCATGTAAGCGCCCGACCACGTCGCGGGCCGCTGCTTCGTTCATTCCATATGGATCGCGGATCTCCACTGGACCGGGGATCAGAGTCCCGAGCCACACCAACTTGTCCTGCGGTGCTCCCAGCGCTCGCAAGGCGGTCCAGTTGTGTCGATCCATCAGGATGATCGTGTCGGCCCACTGAATGTCTTCGGCGCTGACGACCGAGGAGCGATGCGTAGAGAGATCGACGTTGAGTCCTGCGCACATCCGCACGTGCGCCTCTGGCGAACAGCGCTCAGCGACCGGATGGAATCCGGCGCTTCGTACCTCGATGCGCCCGCGGAGCGCTGTACGAAGTATCTCGCCGACAAATGCACTGCGATAGATGTTGCCGTAGCAGACGACGAGAATGCGCCGGATCTCGCCGCGCGCAAGCCTGCGGTGCGAGTTCCGTCGGGCGTTCAACAGTGCAATAGAGGCCGAGGCGCGGCGCAGCACCGCACGACCTGCGCGCTTGATGATCGACACCGGATTCATGATCCTTGCCGCGGGAGAGTGGATCGCTCCGCGCCCGAAACATCAGCATCAAGCTCGAACAATCGGGCAATTGCAGCACGATCGTGCTTCCCATTCGGGTTGCGCGGGATCGCGTCCACCAATCGGACGGTGGCCGGGATCATGTAGGTAGGCAACAACGCTCGGCAGCGCATCTGGATGTGCTCGAGCAGGCTGGACGCGTCGGCGCCCGGCCTTGCCACTACCGCCACTGCAATCGCTTGACCCAGGATCGGATCGAGTAGGCCGACCGCGCAGCATTCGACGATCTGCGCCATTTCGTAAATGACCTCTTCGATCTCGTTCGGGCTCACGCGGTAACCGGAAGTCTTGATGAGTCCGTCCTTGCGACCTACGAAGTACAGGAAGCCGTCATCGTCCATGCGCACTTGGTCGCCCGACCACACCGCCAGCTCAGATCGCACTTTGCCGTCGAGGATCTGTAAGGGCTTGAACCGTGCAGCGGTCAGGTCAGGATCGTTCCAATACCCCATTGATACGAGCGACCCGCGATGAACCAGCTCGCCAACCTCTCCAGGGGCACACGGCGAGCCGTCTGCACGCAGCACGAACACCTCCTGATTCGGAATCGCCTTACCGATCGATCCCATGCGTCGCTCGAGCTCCTCAGGAGGCAGGTACGTCGAGCGGAACGCCTCTGTGAGCCCGTACATGCAGAAGATGCTCGTGTTCGGGAGACTCGAGCGCAGCCTGCGGATGAGCGCGGGCGAAAACGCGCCGCCAGAGTTCGTGATGTAGCGAAGGGATCGGGTTGCCGCGTGTGGCCACTCGCAGTTCGCTAGATGTGCCCACATCGTTGGAACACCCGCGAGGCCAGTCACCTGTTCCGCTACGATCTCCTGGACCATCGCGCCCGCGAGAGTGAAGTTCGTAAGGACGGCACACGCTCCAACTGCGAAGGCCGTCGTCACCTGACTCAAACCGTAGTCGAAGCTGAGTGGCAGCGCCGCGAGAATACGATCGCTACCGGTATTCTCCAGATAACGAGCAACGGATTCGGCGCCGGAGACCAGGTTGCGATGCGATACGACCACGCCTTTCGCAGCGCCTGTGCTTCCTGAGGTGTACAGGATCGCTGCGGCATCCTGATCGATCTGTGGCGGCGCCACTTCAAGTGGTGGACCTTCGGCCAACTCCTCATAGCGCGAGTACTCACCGGGCCACTCGAATCTTTCCAGGGCCGGCATATCGCAAACCACGATGTGGCCCGCGAAATCCTGCGCAGTTGGCCACTCGTTGCGCACGATCGAGCCGACCAGCATTCGTGCTCCCGAATCCTTCAGGATGTGCTGGAGTTGACGCACCTTCAGCGCCGCACTGACGGGCACGAAGATGGCGCCGATGCGACTGCAAGCCATGGCCAGTTCAACGACCGCAGGCTGGTTGTTCAGATAAATGACGACACGGTCGCCGCGACTGACTCCTCGCGCGCTCAGCCCACCAGCGATGCGCTTGCTTCTTTCGTGGAGGTCGGAGTACGAAATCGATGCGCCTTTGAAGCGCACGGCGGGGCGCATCTCCAGACGCTGCACCTTTCGGTCCAGGAGGTCGTGCAGCAGAGTCATCGCGCGTCAGTCCTTGCTCAGCTCCACGCGCTGCCAGGAAAGAGGCTCCGACTTTCGTTTGAAGCTCTGCCGAATCCATTGACGCATCGGCAGCTCGAACCAACGGTACGATGCCTGTGCGATGAGGATCATGGAAACGATGAACGTCAACAAGAACACGGGACTTGCAACGATGGATCGATTAATACCGAAACCGTCCATCATCAGCAACACTGCGATCTGCACCGGTACATGAAGCAGGTAGAGGCTATAAGTGATGTCTCCGACCCAAGACACCTTCGAGCCATGTTGTCTCGAGTCCCGCAAATCCAATGCCGCGGCGAACACGATGAGGGAGACAAAAAATATCGCTCTCGTGATGTCCCCCAGCCCCTCCACTTCGCGAATCAGAATGTAGGAGCTCAAAACTAGCGCAACGAGCGCTGGGCCGCTGCTGAGATACCCACGGTCGCGTATGTGAGCGATCCAGACGTACGTCATCGTGCCCAGGAAGAACAAGAAGCCGCACTCCCAGAACCGACCCGGGATCTTGAGAACGAACAAGAGTCCAAACGCGGCTGTCAGCAGAGCCGGTCCGAGCATGCCGCGCTTGAACAGCCAACGATGCACGAGCCAGAACACGATATAGATGAACACTTCGACTGACACCGACCAGATCGGTGCGTTGAAGCTATCCCCTTCCTCGAAGCCCCAATGCGAGACGAAGAAAAGATTCAGCACGAAATGATAGGCATCGTTGTTCGGGTAGATCTGGTATTCGTTTTGTAACAGGAAGCTTAAGGTCTGCAGCCCTGCTACGATCAGCAGCGTTGCGAAATGCAACGGATAAAGGCGCGCGAAGCGATTGAGGAAGAACTCCCGCCCAGACGCTGGCTTGGCCGCATACACACTCGCGAATACGAAACCCGAGATGACCCAGAACAACTGGACCGCAAAGTAACCCTCCTCATAAAAAATCCAGAGCAGCGAATGGAGGGGTTGCACGTCGCGGTCGTAGACAATCGGGTTCCTCCCCGCCGTCTGGAAATAGAAGTGCTGGTAATGCCATACGAGAATGGCAAGCGCAGCACAGCCTCGGACAACGTCGACCCAATAGAATCGGCGCACCGGAGGTGCATTCGGCGTACTGAACAAGTCGTGGAGGGCTTTCGTCATGGCAGCGGGTCGTCGCGGCGCATTGTACAAGCTCGCTGATCAGTCCTGCAGTCATTCTGAGGTGAAGTTCGAGACCGACTTGTACTTCAGTGCACCGAGCCTGCGATTATCCGCGCTTTCGTACTAAGATTCTGCGACGCAGCGCTCCGAGCTCACAAGTGCGCGCATCTTTTAACGCCGTCAAAGAGAGATGCGTCACAGGTACGCACGGGCCGCAGCAATATGATTGGTGATTTGAGCCGCACCCTCCTATTGGCCTTTAGCTCATGACCCTAACAGCTCAGCGACCCCACCCGAGTGAAGGGGCCGTCACGCCTGAACCATGCCAATCCGAACCAGGCGCTGCGAACGAAAGCCTGCGAGTCTTGATTGCGGCTTCGACCCTGCACATCGGCGGGGCGGAACAGGTCGTCGCGAACCTTGGGCGGTACTTGAACCGAGCCTCCTTCGATGTGACTGCGTGCTACTTGAAGCAGAACGGGATCGTCGGCCGACAAATGCTCGAGCATGGTGTGGACTTAGTGCCCATACCGGGACTCAAGCCGGCGCGCGACTATTTCACGTCTCTGAAGCTGCTCAAGCTGATCCGACAACGAAGCATCCAACTCGTCCATACGCACGACATGCATGGGCTCATCGACGGCGCGGTATGCCGAACCCTCATGCCGAGCCTTCGCCATGTCCATACCTTTCACTTCGGCAACTACCCTGAGCGCGAGCCGCGCTATGCGCGCATCGAAGGCATGCTCTGGCGTCGACCCGATGCCTTGGTCGCGGTCGGCAATATGCAAGCTGCAGCGATCGCAAGCTTCTACGGAATCCCTCGAGACCGCATACGGGTGATCTGGAACGGCATCGCGCCGGAGCCGGCAGCGGTACCGGAGGACATCCGTCAACTCGTCGCGGACGCGAGCGTGCCAGTGATCGGCAGCGTGAGCACACTGATCAAGCAGAAGGGTTTGGAATATCTCATCGAAGCGGCGCGCTTGCTCAAAGCCGAAGGACACCGCTTCCTGCTCATGATCGCCGGTGAAGGCGTGCTACGCCCGACACTGGAGGCGCAGGCCAAGCAAGCGGGCCTCGAGCGTGAAATCAAGTTCCTCGGCTGGGTGCCGGAGGCCTCCAAGCGGGCACTCCCAGTCTGCGACATTTTCGTACAGAGCTCGCTTTGGGAAGCAATGTCCGTCGTCCTCTTGGAGGCCATGGCGGCGGGTAAACCCATCGTGACGACCGCAGTCGGCGAGAATGCGCACGTCGTCGAGAACGGCATCAGCGGCTTCGTGGTCCCGCCGCGGCAGCCACAGGCGCTCGCGGAGACACTCGGAAAGCTCCTGAAGGATGAGTCGTTGCGGACCTCGTTCAGCACGGCCGCTAGAAGCCGCTTCGAACAACACTTCACCGTTGAGCGAATGATAGGCGAACACGAGAAACTCTATCGCGAGCTGATCGGCACCCGACATTCACAATCTCATTCGATCGAATCGGCCTCGAACTCGCCAGCCGACGCGTAGACTGCCAACAGCTCATGTCAACTCAAAAGAAAACCGCGCGCAACATCAGTAGCAATTGGGTGCTCCTGGCGCTGAACATCGGCATCTCGTTCTTCATGTCGCCGTTCATCGTGAACAAGCTCGGAAGCGTGTACTACGGCATCTGGGCAATCGCGCTTCAGTTCACCGGATATCTTTATCTCCTCGACTTCGGCGTCCGCGAATCGGTCATTCGCTACACCTCAAAATACGTTGCGCGCAAACAAGGTAGCCGGCTCAACAAGGTCCTGAGCACCGCCATCTTGCTGTACGTTCCAATAACGCTATTCTGCATCGCGCTGACTGCACTGTGCGTATGGGGCGTGCCGCGCTGGTTCGACATACCCGAAACGCATGCGACGGAAGCGCGATGGGCTGTCCTCTTCGTCGGGTTGACCATTGCGCAGACGTTCCTATTCAACGTGTTCACCGGCATCCTGCAGGGACTGCACCGCTTCGATATCTCGAATGTCATCGGCCTAGTCCTCACGTTCGTCCGCACTGGCTTGATCGTTGCGGCGCTCATGGCTGGCTACAAGCTCGTCGCACTTGCCGCAATCCAGTTCTCCATCGGAATGCTCGGCGGCTTCGCGGGTGCATTCGCAGCCGCGCGGCTGCTCCGCCGCGCTGACACCCCATTGCGATTCGGGATCCCGCCACGCCGATCTCTGGTCGCCCTCGGGCGCAAGGTGTTTGGATATGGATTCTTCGTGCTCATCAACAATATCGCGCAGAAGATCAACTTTGCGTCCGATGCAATCGTGATCGGCTTGTTCATGCCGGTCTCCTGGGTCACTCCTTACGCGATCGCCGGAAGCCTCATCGACTACCTGCGCACTTTCATTATTTCCACCGCGCAAGTATTCAACCCGCTTTCGAGCCAGCTGCACACGCAACGCAGGAAAGAAGAATTGGGCCAACTGCTCATCAAGGGCGCAAAGCTTGCGGTCATGGTGACCATGCCAATCGCGATCACGTACGCAGTGCTGGGTGACGTGTTTGTCGGCCTATGGATGGGACCAGAGTGGATGGTCTCGGCTGGTGAAGTGCTCTTGATCCTCGGAATCGTACAGATTATCTCCGCACCGCATTACGTGATCTCCAGCGTGCTCTATGGCATGAGTCAGCACGACACGATCGGCTGGCTACGTATCGGCGAGGCATGCATCAAGTTGATACTGAGCATCGTGCTCGTACAGAAACTCGGAATCATAGGCGTTGCGATCGGAACGGCGATCCCGCACGTCGTGCTCGCGATGATTCTGCTCCCCATACTCATTTGCTCGAAGCTCGGCATGCCGGTCATGCGCTACTTCGTCGGAATCTATGGACGACTCGCCATTGCCGGCGCGGTGTACTTCGGTGGCGCGTTGACGATCAAACGTTATTACGTGGCTCACAACCTCATCGAGTTCTTCGCACAGGTGTCGGCCTTGTGCGTCGTGTATGCGGCAGTGGTTTATCTCGTCGCCCTTCGAAATGATGAGCGTGAGGCGTTAAGAAGAATGCTTCCCTTCCGGCGGGCGCACAACGCGGCGTAGATCGCAAAGAATACCGAGATGCACTGCAGCCCACTCACAAGCGCCTCTCGCGAAGCAGGGAAGGAATCCGATCGATGAATCCAGCTTTTTCGACCTACCTGGACTTCGCCCGCTTCTCCGCTGCCGTCGTCGTCGTTCTGCATCATCTCGGTCTACCGCAAATCAGCGGCGGTACATTCGATCCGGTGGGCCGCGCAGGCGAAGATGCGGTGATGGTGTTCTTCGTGCTGTCCGGTTACGTGATTGCGTACGTGGGCGAGCGCGATCGAAACCTCCAGAGTTACGCAATCAATCGCCTCTCGCGGCTCTACTCTGTAGTCGTGCCGGCGTTGCTGCTCACCGTCATTGCGGATTGGATCGGTAAAGCAGCGGACCCGACCGTCTATGCAGGTGGCTTCAACACCGATCCGAATGTACTTAAGACGCTCATCAGCTTGGCGTTCTCGAATCAGCTCTGGAGCTTCGATGTCCGGTTCCAGAGCAATGTGCCGTATTGGTCCATCAGCTACGAGTTCTGGTATTACGTGCTCTTCGCCTGCGTCTTTTTCGCCAGAGAAAAGGCAAAGTGGCTGCTCCTGACGCTGTGGACGGTGGTGGTCGGTCCCTGCATTCTGCTGCTGCTGCCGGTGTGGTGGCTCGGCGTGTGGATGTATCAGCAGACAAGGCGACGCACGTTGCCTCGCTCGTGGGCATGGCTGTGCTCGTTGGTTCCCGTCGTGGTGTACGCTTTGTACCGACCTTCGGGCCTCGAAGAACAGCTGACGGCGCTTACGGATCGTTGGGTTCTTGCCCTCACCGGAGACCTCTACTATCTGCATAAGGCACGCTTCTTCCTTCACGACTACATCGTGGGTGCGCTCGTAGCTGTGCACCTATTCGGTGTCCATAGCCTGTGCCTTTCGCGGACAGCACATTCCCGCTCCACAGGCAGCTTCATTCATCGCGCAGCCGGCTACACGTTCTCGATCTACCTGTTTCACTTCCCAGTCCTGCTCTGTCTGTCGGCCTTGTCGCCTCTTCCGAAGGGCCATCCTTTGCACCTGGCGATACTCGTGGTCGGCACAGCCGCGGTCGTGCTTCTGATCGCGCCGTGGACGGAGGGACGTAAGGACGTGTGGCGCAATGCGCTGCTACGGGTTTCGCATTGGATGTCGCATCAGCTAACCCGTCTACGGAACGCCAAGCTCATTGGAGTCCAACGCGGTATGCCCACGAATGCCAGTGCCATCGGTTCGACAGCTCACTTTGTCGGCACGTGCGCCCTGACATCGACGTTGCTGTCGCTAGTCGTGATCTCGTCGATCTTGAGCGGGTCCGACACGGGCGACGCCAGTGACGACCGACTGAGTGAGGCTGCTCCGGCAATCGAGTCAGTGGAAGCATCCGTTCCGATGGAAGATGCCGCGTCCGACGTCACGGATCTTCTCGTTGACGAGGCGGACCGGAACCGGCGCCCCGATCTCACGGGCGAAGCACACGGATCCCGGCGTGACACTGCGGAACGTCGACACATTCCATAGTTCTGCAGGCTGCGGATGGTGTAAGGTGAAAATTCCCGAGAAGTACTTCGACGCCGAACGCCGAGTCTCGCGAACGAACGTTACAAGACGGCGAACGAACAAAGAATAGAGGTGCGATAGGAATGACTCTGCCAGAGGTATCCGGACTATGGATTGGCTCGAACTTGTCGAAGATCGAGCAGCTCTGCATCAGATCATTCCAAGACCATGGGCATCGGTTTGTATTGTACGTCTATGATGCTCTTGACAACGTTCCTCCGGGAACCGATGTCAGGGATGCGTCAGAGCTCATTCCAACGTCGGAGATGAATGAGTTCAAGCAGCAAGGTACGCTCGCAGGCTTTTCGGATTGGTTCCGCTGGACTCTGCTCCACCGCCACGGCGGCTATTGGGTCGATATGGATATGGTGTGTCTGGCGCCGTTCGACTTCACTGCAGAGATCGTGTTCGGCTACCAACAAGACAATATCCCGAATCAAGCGGTGCTGAGATTTCCGCCCAACCATCCTGCCGTCGCAGAGCTCATCGATCGCTCTATCAACCCCCATAGCGCTCGACCCGAGGATCCGTTGCGTCGCAGGGTGAAGAAGGCTATGCGGCGGATGGCAGGCGCTTCACGCGCCAAGATCGCCTGGGCCGATGGCGGCGGTCCGATCGGCTTCAGACACGTTGCGACTCGGCGTGACCTTCTGAAGCATGGTTTGCCGTTCACGGTCTTCTACCCCATCCACAACACGCAGTTCTGGAGCATGTTCGATGACACGCTCGCTCGCGATGAGACGCTGTTCGCGGCGACACGCGCTGTTCATCTGTGGAATGAAGTAGGTCACCAGTACTTCAAATGGGACAAGAATGCATCGTTCCATCCTGACTCGCTCATCGAACGCCTGAAACGGCAACACGGGGTCGCCTAACTCGAAGCCTCGAGTCCAGCGCCCAAGCACAGATCCAACCTCATTTCACTTATGGATGTCGCTCCGAACGCGTCGCCGATGCGCACGCTTGCAATCACCTGGGAAGACCATCGTCGCACCCGCGAG
Source organism: Pseudomonadota bacterium (assembly GCA_023417315.1). GTDB lineage: Bacteria > Pseudomonadota > Gammaproteobacteria > Steroidobacterales > Steroidobacteraceae > Steroidobacter. The sequence goes on along the minus strand of JAEZFW010000049.1, from coordinate 127,771 downwards.
TTGTGCGATGGTCTGCAGTTGCCGCTGCACGTTCTCGCCTTTGGCGGCAATCGCTGGATGCGCTATATCCGTTTGGGTCTTTCGACGGTTCAGCTTCTGCTGCGCGCACGGCCTGCCGTTCTATTTCTGCAAACACCGTCGGTTGCGCTCGCAATGATCGCGGTGCTACTGCGGCCCTTCTGCGGACGCTACCGCATCATCATGGATGCCCACAATGAAGCGGTCACCCCGTATACGTACACGCAATGGCCGGTGCCGCAATTGCATCGCTTCACGATTCGCTCGGCGGATCTAACGATCGTCACGAATCCTGCTCTGGTGGCAGTCATAGACAAGATCGGTGGCCAGGCGTTCGTGTTGCCAGACCGCTTACCGGCTACACCGATCGAGCACGCATCTTTTCCTGAGGCGCTCACGCCGTTCCGAGTCATGGTCGTCGCAACCTATGCTGCCGACGAGCCCATTGCCGAGATCATCGAGGCCGCACGACTGCTCGGTTCCGAGTACGAGTTTCGAATCACAGGAAGAGAGACGAAGCTCCCTGCAGAACAACGCGCACGCTTGCCCCGCAATGTCATCCAAACTGGATTTCTTTCGGAGCACGACTATTGGGTGCTGATGAATGAGAACCACGCGGTGCTCGACTTCACGCTCAAGCCCAACTGCCTCGTTTGCGGTGCGTACGAAGGCCTTGCACTACTCAGGCCCATGATTCTGAGCGACAACGAAGCGACGGTCGCCTTGTTCGGGCGTGTCGCGGTTTTTCCAGCTAGCCATACTGCGAAAGCTATTGCCGAAGCAGTTCGCGCATGCCGGGGCAGACATGGCGAACTTGTACGCGCAGCGGCCGATGAGAAACCTCGTTTCGCGAGGAACTGGGACGAGCAAGCCGTGCACTTGAAGAAGCTCATCAGCGATTGGGGGCGCGGCAACTCGAGCAGTGCGACTCTTCGACGACAGCGAGCGCAATCGAGAACCTGACGAGACAAGAAGACAGAACGCGCGCCCGCCAAGAGAGTGGGCCAAGAAGATCACCGATGCTCCCCGAAATTGCAGGCTTGTGGATAGGTTCGAGACTCTCAACCGTCGAGCGACTCTGTATCCGCTCTTTCCAATCTCACGGTCACAAATTCGTACTCTACACGTACGGCGCAATCGCTGACGTACCGTCCGGTACGGAGGTGCGTAACGCGAACGAGGTGATTCCTGAGTCCGAGTCGCGGCCCTTTATCGAACGCGGCAACATCGCCAACTTCGCGGATTGGTTCAGATGGGAGCTACTACGCAAGAAGGGAGGCTATTGGGTCGACATGGACATGGTGTGTCTTGCACCTTTCGATTTCAGTGAGCCAGTCATCTTCGGCTGGCAGCAAGACAATGTCTCCGCGACGGGCGTACTGCGTTTCCCAGCATCGCATCCCGCCCTCGACGAGATGGTGGATCGGTCGATGCATCCGAACAGGATTCGCTCCGACGATTCAAAGCCCCGCAAGCTCAAGAAGCTAGTACGCAAGCTCCTTGGTAACTCTCGCGCCCGGATTAGCTGGGCTGAAGCCGGCGGTCCCAACGGCTTTCGAGCCGTGATCAAGTCCCACAACCTGACGCGATTCGGTCAGCCGTACACGGTGTTCTACCCCGTCTACCACACTCAATTCTGGAGCATGTTCGACGACACGTTCGCCGACGACGGCCGCTTCTTCAAGCGCACAAAAGCGATCCACCTTTGGAATGAGGTGGGGAAGCGTTACTTCAACTGGAACAAGGACGCCACGTACCACCCGAACTCGCTCATCGAACAGCTCAAGCAGCGCTATGGTGTCTAGGGAGGAGGAGCGCGACGGGCGGCGATCGATTACCCTCCTTTTCGAAGAGTTCGATCTCTCACCGAAGCGGCAAGAGAGCTCTTCAGGCTTGCTTGAGCAAGCGATCGAAATACTCCACCGTCCGACGCAAGCCTTCCGCTAGCGCAATCTTCGGCGCCCAACCCAGCAGTTCGCGCGCCTTGCTGATGTCCGGCTGCCGCTGCTTCGGATCGTCCTGCGGTAGTGGCATGAACTCGATTTTGGACTTCGAGCCGGTGGCCGCGATGACGGACTCAGCAAGCTCGAGCATCGTGAACTCGCCGGGATTCCCAACGTTGACCGGGCCGGTTACGTTGTCCGCGGTATTCATCATGGCGACGAACGCATCAATCATGTCATCGACATAGCAGAACGAGCGTGTCTGCGAGCCATCTCCGTAGATCGTGATGGGCTTACCCAGCAACGCCTGCACGATGAAATTCGAAACGACACGGCCATCATTGGGATGCATTCTCGGGCCGTACGTGTTGAAGATACGAACGACCTTGATGCGCAAACGGTGTTGCCGGTAGTAGTCGAAGAATAGAGTTTCGGCGCAGCGCTTGCCCTCGTCATAGCACGAACGCGGTCCGATCGGATTGACGTTTCCCCAATACTCTTCGACCTGCGGATGGATCGCCGGATCCCCGTACACTTCGGAAGTCGACGCCTGAAGGATCTTTGCGCGCACGCGCTTGGCGAGCCCGAGCATATTAATTGCACCGTGCACGCTCGTCTTCGTCGTCTGCACGGGATCGTACTGGTAGTGAATCGGAGAGGCCGGGCAGGCCAAGTTGTAGATCTCGTCCACCTCCACATAGAGCGGGAAGGTCACGTCGTGCCGCACGAGCTCGAAGTTTGGATGATTCAGCAGATGAGAAATGTTGTCCTTGGTACCGGTATAGAAGTTGTCGACGCACAGAACGTCGCAACCGGAAGCGACCAGCTTCTCGCACAAATGCGAGCCTAGGAAGCCGGCACCGCCCGTTACCAGAACGCGCTTTCTCTTATATGAAGTCATGGATCAGGCCCGCTGAGGTTGAACGTGTTCGCGGGACGCAGCGTTGGCACCAAGCACCTCCGCGTACACGCGCATCGTCTTGTCGATATTCTGCTGCATGCTGAAGTGGCTCTTCAGACGCTCGAAGCCACGCCGCGCCATTTCCGCGGCACGGGCTCGATCGTCGAGGAAGGTCTTAACAGCGTTGGCCAGCAGCTCCGGCTTGCCAGGATCGACCAGCAAGCCCGTCTCTCCGTTGATGACAACCTCGGCCGGTCCGCCAATCGTCGTGGAAACCAATGGTTTGCAGCGTGACATCGCTTCCAACGTCACGATGCCGAACGGCTCGGGATGGATGGAGGTGTGCGTCACGACGTCCATCAACTCCATGTAGTCGATCGCGTTGCGCTGGAACCCTGTGAAGATGACGTTGTCGACGATATCGAATTCTTTGCAGAGCCCATGCAGCTTATCGCCGTATGTGCGGTCTGCCTCTCCGCAATCGCCGACCAGGAGGCAGCGGATGTTCGGGTAGTCCCGTTTCAAGTGCGCGGTGGCCCGGACCAGGGTCTCCTGCCCTTTCCAGCCTCTGATGTTGCCCACCACGCCGATGACGGGAGAGTCGGGCGGAATGCCATGCTTCTTCCGCAACATCTCTGGCGTCTCGCGGAGCTCATAGCGGCCGAGGTCGATACCGCAATGGATGACTTCGATGTTCGGGTAGTCGATGCCGCACTTCTTCATCGCGTTATGGATGGCATGCGATAAGCAGATCACTCGCTGCAAACGGCGACCGAAGAAGCGCGACGTTCGCGAGAAGCTGTTGTTCAATCCCATCTCATGCGTGATGCACGGGGTGTTCGTGAGCATCGCCGCCAGCATCCATGGATGGTTGCGAGTGATCGAATTGTTGAGATTGATCAGATCGATCTTGCGCTCGCGCAAGAATCGAGCGTGAGCTCGTGCGGGCCCGATGAGCCCTCGATAGATATTGATCGCCTTCTTGACGGGCGCGAGCAGCACGTTCAGCCATTTCGAGCCGAAGTTGAGCGGATTCGCCCGTGGAAAAACGATGACTTCGATCCCCGCAGCACGGAAGCGCTCGATGAGATAGTTATCGCGGTGAAAGCCGACGATCGGTTCGTACTGCGTGCGATCCAGTCTGTTGACCAGGTCGAGCATGAGGAAGTACGAGCCCCCCACCGTGCCATCGGTGTTGCCTTCGATATAGAGGACGCGCTTGGCCATTGTGACGCTTGTTTTTACTCGCAATAAGCGGCGCACAGTACTGTCCTAACGACAGACCTGCTGTGATGCCGTCAGCAGTTATGAGTGGGGCTCAGGTGAGCCAGTTTGCCGAGAGCTCGCGATCTATGAGGTGGTCTAGCCTGCCGCCCGCAAGGGTGTGCGTGCAACCGCTTCTGACGCGGGCACGTCCAATTGCATGCTGCGCAGTAACAGCGACATCACGGACGTCAAGGGAAGTTTGCCCGGCACTTCTTCGCGCGTGCGCTCGGGTGTTCTGATCCACAACAAGCCGTCCCGGTGGTGCATGCCGCTCTTCACCGCTTCGATCTGGTAGAAGATGTCCGTGAAGCTCGCTTCTTGGCTTGGAGTGCGAATGCAAGTGCCGCCCGGCAAGTCCGAGAAGATCGCGCACCCGGTGAAGACGCTGTCGCCCTCCACACGCGAGCTGAACACTGAACGGCCTCCGTCCAAAGTGACCGAGTCCAGGAGTTCTTTCGCGCTGGCCGCCGACGCTCCATCTCGGAACCGCAAGTGGAATTGCTCGGACATGACGGGCTCGACCCGGCACTGAGCTGGATCGATACCGAGGAAGCTCAACAGCGTGCGGAAATCATGGGGCTTATAGAACGTCTTGCCTCCCGATCCTTCCCACGCGAGGCATGGTTGCTGGCTGAGCGCAGTGGCGAATGCGATGACGGCATCGTTTCCGGCCATTTCGAATACATCCCCCAGCAGCCGATCCATCGCCTGATAGCCGAACAGAATCGCATTGGCTTTGGACTTCTGCTCCGCTTCGCTCGGCTTGATGTCGAAAAGTTCGGGCTGGTAGTTGCGCCAGAACGCGTGCTGATAATGCGCCGTGCTATTGAAGAACAATGTCGAGAGCAGCGGCTTGTGCTTGCGATAGACACTGCGGAAGAGATCGAACTGCAGCAGATCGAGAATCGACGCGCGCCGCCAGTCCGTATCGGCGAAACGTTCGGAGGCGAGCTGCTTCAAGATCTTGGCGATCGTGCTCGCGCGCAAACCGTTACGAAGCATGAAAGTGGCGAACTCGCGGATGGTCTCGATCGTGACGGGTCGACGCCCGCTCGTGTGCTCGAAGACATACGCACGCACCAACTTCATGTACTTGTCGAACTCCGCGGGCACGGACTGTGTCGTCGCGTCCCACGGATCAGGCAACACCCAACCCTTGAATCCCGGTTGCACAGCCACGTTCATGCTGCCGCAGATCCATGCCGTGTGGCCGGCGCTGCACACGTGATCCCAGATCATCGGGATGCCCTTCTTCGCGGCATCGCCGAGATGGAACACCTCGTGCTCGGCGAATGACTTGCCGCTGTGCAGTGTCACCCACTGAATCCACGGATTCAGGCGCGGCGGATCCTCGCCGGCATCGGTGATGTAGGTGCTCCCTTCCTCCCGCAGCCTCGCGAAGTTAGGCAGCTGCCCCTCCGCGATGAAACGGTTCATCAGCGGCGGGCTCAGTTCGTTGAACTCAAGCAGGATGAGAGGTCGAGGTGACATAAGGCTTCCAGGGATCATTCAGGGGATTGCCCAGCAGGGAATACGGGCAGTCCGCCAACTATCCTAGCAGCCTATGTGCGACAAAATCGACCTGAACGATAGGTCTAAGACCTATGTCGCGGTCTCGTCTGCAACAGGTCAATCCACTGGGTTCAACACCGGTGGATTGGGCCTAACCGTATCGGAGTCTGGATCGGCCTCACCTAGATAGAAGTTGTCCCATCTCTGAATGCCGGAGGTCGTCGTGTCCGTCGCGTAATTGACCATCAGCAGCTTGTTCGGCATGTAGGTGGTGTCTTCGCGCAGCGCGATGTTCGTGTACTCGGCTTTGAGCTCGCCGTTGACCCAGAATCGAACGACACCGTCCGATTGCCCAGGATTGTTCGGCTTGACGAATAGCTTCAAACGATCCCACTGGCCGAGTCGCGCTGCGACAGGCGTACCGACGTTCTGAAGCATGCCAGGCATCGCCCTGTTGAAGCTTCGATCCGCGTTCCACTTTAGATGTTCGATGTAGTACTGGCGATTCGCCGTCCACACGTTGATCAGGATCTGGTAGCGACGACGGCCATTCTCGTCCTCGAGATTGATCAGAGCGATCTTGTGCAGATTCGCGCTCGTTCCAAACTGAAAACCTGTGTCGAACTTGCTGTCGAGCGTCAACCAAACGCCCCGCTCCACAGAGACGGGCTCACGGTTGCCGCCTGCACGAACGTGATCGCCGAACAGATATTCCTTGTAGTTGTCGGTCGGTGTTCCGCGTGTGTTGATCGATTGAGTCGAATACGTACCGTGCGATGCGCCTTGCGCCACGATGCTCATGCTCGCTTCGAGCCCGCCGTTCCACTCGCTGAAGCTGCCTGTTTCGAAACTGCTGCGGAACGGCAGTCGGTTGGCCCCTATTGCGACCGCGGCAACGAAGCAAAGCAAGCAGGCAAATCCGACCTTCCTGCCCAAGAAGCGCATAGACATGTGTTCTCCTCAAATGATGCGATGCGGATAGAAATCGCTATATCCGCCTAGGCCCAAGGTGCCGAGCAGCAATCGCTCCGCACCAGGCGTGTCATTCGTACACTGCTTTCGGACTCGAGTCATTCGTCGCCCATTTACGACGATGTGATTTCCAGCCCGTTCCAGGCGCCCGAGAGCAGCTAAACTGCCGATGCGCCGAGCGGATGAATATCTCAGACACAGTTCTCAGATTTCGCCCTTATTAGTGCTTGCGGCAACTCCGGAAAACGGCTACTACCGCACCTCAGTCCGTCGCCCCTGTGATCCAGTTCACATTCTCCAATTGGCTACAGGTTGAGGATCGTCCGCGCTGAATGTACGTTTCCGCGCAGCTCAATCTCTTCTGGAAACTCCCGCATGAAAAAAGCTCTGCTCGCCGGTCTTCTTTGCTCCTTGTCTACATTCGCTTTTGCGCAGGTCGCCCCGAATGCTCCTGCGAATTTGAGTGTAGAGGGAGGTTCTTCCTACACGCCCCCTGCGAGTGGCGGCGCTCGCACGGTAGGAGACGAATGGTTTGTTGAGGATACGACGCGGCCGCCGAACTTCGGATGGACGGGGCGCAATCGATCCCAGGGTTCGAACGCGGACGACGTGGTCTATTCCAACTTCGCTAGCGGTGGACCTCGCAATCGTCCGTACGTCCGACAGACGATTCGCAGCAACTTGGCGGAGTTCGGCGATGAGCTCTACTTCGAACGCCTGCCCGTTGTGAATCGAGTGTTCGTGCGCTTCTCGTGGCGACAGAACACCGAAAACCAGCTGCAGAAGCTGCTGATCGTGAACCCGGGCGGGACGAACCGCGGGCGTACGATCCTGCAGAACTATGGCTGGTCGGGCGGCATGGCAATGCGCGTTGCGATCGACGGTGGCTTGCAGTGCCAGACCGACGGAGCGCCAGTGGGCGAGTGGCAGGACTATCAGCTCGAGATTTCGTATAGCGGTTCGTGGACCGGATACAAGCTCTGGCGCAACAGCAACGACTACAACAATCCAACCTGTCAATGGCAAGGCGCAGTGACGCCGCTCACCTCAAGCAATTGGGTAACGTTCTCCGGCTATCACCAGGGCAACGTTGCCAGCGGCGGCACGCGTCTCGTCGATCACGCTGACGTGCGCATCGGGCCGACGTTCGACCGCAATTGGCACTGAACAGTCTCGAGAGCTCTGGCTCCAGCGAAAGGCCCGCGCGCTAGCGCGGGCTTTTTTTGCCCAAAGCTCGGGCACTAAGCCGCCCTTTCGGTGGCGCAGGAACTTCGCGGCTGCGTTGGTGCTGCCCGGGCACGCACGTCACACCATGCGCTCAAAGTAGCGACTATCATGCGGTTCCCTTCTTGGACCGTAGGGCAGCCTCGGCGCATGCAGCACAGTGAGCACCTGATTCGTTCGCGCGTCTTCTTCGGACATCAGTCCGTCGGCGCAGACCTCTTGCAAGAGCTGCAGGCGCTTCGAACGGCTCGCAACGGCTCGTTTCCAATCGAAGAGCTGGCACAGACAGGGGCGGTCAGTTGTACTCAGCCCGCCGTCCTTCATGCTCGCCTGGGTGCGAACGGCGATGCTGCATCGAAAATTTCGGCGTTTGTGGCATGGCTCCAAGGCGGGCTCAGCCAATCCATCGATACTGCACTCATGAAGTTCTGCTACGTCGATATCACGTCCAGCGAACAAGCGCGCAGCGTGTTCGGTCGATACGTCGATGCGATGAGCACGCTCGCAGCCGCTTACCCGCAGCTCAATCTGCTCCATTGTTCGGTGCCGATCCGCCGCTTACCCAGCGGCCCATACGCGCTTACGCGTCGCATGTTGGGACACAGACATCCGGAGCTCGAGCGCAACGCAGCCCGAGAGTGGTTCAATCAGCGCTTGCGCGAAAAGTACGGCCCTAAGGTCTTCGATCTCGCCGGCTTAGAGTGCACTTATCCGGACGGGCGCCGCTGCACTCAGAAGATGGGCGCAATCGAAGTACCGGGCCTGGTGCCCACTTACACTAACGACGGTGGCCACCTCAACGAACAGGGACGTAGAATCGCGGCCCTGGCATTCCTCGACTTCCTTCAAGCCTCGGAAAAGAACTAATGGGCGCCAATGCCGCCTCCGCTCGCCCTCATGATGCACGCGCGATGAGCGATTACGAGATCGCAGTGTGTTCCCCCAACTCGGGCGAGAGTTGGGACACTTTTTTGGCACATCAACCTGGAGCGACCTTCTACCACTTGTTCGATTGGACGCGCGTGAATCGTGCTGCCCTCGGCCATGAATCGTTTTATTTAGTCGCCCGGCGCCAAGAATCCATTGCGGCCGTGCTGCCGCTGACGCTCGTGAGCGGTCCTTGGTTCGGTCGCATCCTGTGCTCCGTACCCTTCGTGAATTACGGCGGCCCGTGTGGCGAACCTGTCGCCTGCGACGCATTGATGCGCGCAGCACGTGCACTCGCACGCGAGCGCCATGTGAAGTATTTAGAGCTCCGTTGTACGAGCGCCTTCGAATCGGATATGCATCTATCCACTCGCAAGGTCAGCATGACCATTGAATTGGATAAGAATCCCGACACGCTCTTCAATGCCTTCACATCGAAGCACCGCACGAATATCCGTCGCAGCTACAAGAACGGTCTGGAGGTTCGTTCCGGCGGAAGCGATTTGCTGGATGTGTTCTATGGCGTGATGGAGGAGTCTTGGCGCAGGTTAGGCACGCCCTTCTACGCGCGCACCTACTTCGAGACGATATTGTCTACGTTTCCCGAGCGCACTCGCATCTTCGTCTGCGCTCGGGGCGATGAGCCGGTCGCTGTGGCATTCAATGGGTACTACAACGGCGTCGTGGAAGGCATGTGGGCAGGCGGTACGGATGCAGCCCGAGGTCTACAGGCGAACTACGCGCTGTATTGGGACATGATCAAAGACGCCTGCGAGCGCGGCTACTCGCGCTATCATCTCGGTCGCTCGACTGCGGATTCCGGCGCAGAAGATTTCAAGAAGAAATGGAACGCCAACACGCAGCAGCTCTACTGGTACTTCGATCGGCCAGATGGCGGAGCGATGCCAGAGCTCAACGTCAACAATCCGAAATATCAAGCCGCAATTGCGACTTGGCGCCGCCTGCCGCTCTTCGTGACGCGCCTGCTCGGCCCGCGCATTGCGCGCTTGATTCCTTGACGCCGCGCCATGACCCATATCGCACCTGCGGGTACACCGGTCGGACCGCTCACGCTTGCGGCGGGACTGATTCAGGGATTGGGTTCGAGCCGCGCTGCGGATGCGCTCTCGCGCGCGCTCGCGGAGCACAGCGGCCACACCCATTGCCGGTTGTTCTCTACCGGCCGAGCCGCAATGGTCGTGGCGTTGCAGGCACTGCGCGATGTGAAGAACGACCCCGCACGAACCGAAGTCATCGTCGCAGGATATACCTGCTACTCCGTCGCAGCATCCGTTTTGCGCGCCGGGCTCAAGCCGCGGCTGTGCGACGTGGACCCGCGTACCCTCACGTTACAGCTCGATAGCCTTCGCAACTGCGACTTCTCCAAGGTGCTCGCGATCGTGAGCGCCAACTTGTACGGTCTGCCGAATGCGCTGACGCAGATCGAAGGTTTCGCGCGGGCACATGGTATAGCCATGCTCGACGATGCAGCGCAGGCGCTCGGAGCGCGCTACGCGGGACGCCCAGTCGGCGGTTTCGGCGATATCGGTCTATACAGCTTCGACAAGGGGAAGAACATCACGAGTATGGAGGGTGGAGCGCTGGTAATGAGCGAACCTTCACTGGTCGCAGCATTAGAGAAGCGCTACGCCGCACTTCCCCGTACATCGGTGGGTAAAGCTGTCGTTACGGTCGCCAAGCTCGCCGCATACGCGATGCTGCTGCAGCCGCGTATGTACTCGCTCGTGCGTAAGCTTCCTTTCCTCGGACTCGGAAAGACGATCTACGAAGAAGACTACCCATTACATCGGTACCACCCGCTCCTCGCGGGGTTCGCTCTTCGGCTCTTTCGCGACTTGCCGCGCTTGAGCGCGGCGCGAGCTCGGAATGCGGATGCCTTGCGAGCGGAGCTCGAGCGGTCTGCGATCTTCGATACTATCGAACTGCTCCCGCAGGCACACCCCAGCTACACCAGACTTCCGGTCATGATGCGCGACCCTCGCGCACGCGACGAAGTGATACGTCGGCTCGAAACCGCGGGCATCGGTGCCACGATTTCGTACCCGAAAGCGCTGGACGGCGTTCAAGAGTTGCAGGACCGCTTGATTACAGACCCGCTTCCAGGAGCGCGCTGGGTATCCGACCACATCGTGACGTTGCCCGTGCATCCATACTGCGGTTCCGGCTACGAAAAACGCATCTCTAAAACGCTTGAGACCGTACCATCCGCGCTGCATGAGCAGCCAAGGTCCGTCGCCCGATGACCGCTACGATGAGAGAACACTCCGGAGCAATCGCTCTGGTCGCCAACTATGAATCCGATGTCGGCTACGCATGGTGGCTCATGGAGAATTTCTGGGCCGTCATCGCGCTCGAAGCTGCTGCACGAGGACGCAAATGCGTACTCGCCTACCCCATCATCAACACCATTCCGCGCATCATCCAAGATGCACCAATTGAAATTCGAGAGTTCCGCTTCGGGCGCTCAAGCTGGAAGGACGTGCTGCGGACCGCTCGCTTCCTGCGCGATCACAAGGTCGAATCTGTGTATCTCACCGATTGGCCCTACCTGCACTGGGGCTATCTACTGTGGCGCCTCTACGGCGTGACACGCATCGTGATGCACGATCACACCCCCGGCGTGCGCCCCCCAATTCGGGGTGTGCGTGGAGCCATCAAGCGTTTTCTGTTCTCGCTACGAGTGTTCTCGTGCGATCAGTACGTTGCCGTCTCAAAATATGTAGGCAGACGCCACGTAGAGAACGCTTGCGTGCCATCCAAGCTCGGCGTGGTGGTCGAGAATGGGATCGTACCGTTCGACCCTGTGACCTCCGCTCGGGCGGGGGTTCGCACGCGGCTGCAGGTCCCGAACGACGCGTTTCTGATCGTGCTCGTGTCCCGGGCCACGTACTACAAGGGGATCGATTTTGCAGTTCGAGCGCTAGCCTCGGTGCTCAAGCAGGATCCAACAGCGAGTATTTACGCCGTTCATTGCGGCGATGGTCCGGATCTGGAAGCATTCAAGAAGCTGACCACGGAAGAGAATGTCGCGGATCGATTCCGCTTCCTCGGACGCCGAAGCGACGTGCGCGAGATCCTTGCTTCAGCCGACTTGGCATTTCATCCATCGCGAGGCGAAGCGATGTCGCTCGCCCTGCTCGAGTTCATGTGCGCTGGACTTCCTGTCGTCGTGCCGGATGACGCGTCGGTCTGCACGAACGTCGAGCACGAAGTGTCGGGGCTCGTTTATCCGAAAGGCGACCTACAAGCTGCGGCGCACGCGCTGCGTTCGCTATACGAAGATCGGAAAAAGTGTGCACAGCTCGGTGAGCAGGCCCGCGCGATTTGTCTGGAGCGGTACACGCTCGAGCGCACGAACCGCTCATTCACTGAGCAGGTCGTCTCTTCACTCTGAAGTTGCGGGCGATCTTCCGGTCAGCCGTCTCAACACGCCGTCGAGTGCCCGAGCAAAGACTCCCTGATCATACTCTCGCTGCACCAGATCGGCCGCTGACGCGACCATAGCTTCGTTCGCCTTGCCGCGAGCGACGCACGCGAGGATCGCCTCGCGCAACGCAGCCGGGTCCTTAGGAGGCACCATGAATCCGTGCACTCCGTCTTCCATGTATTCGAGCAGCACTTCATTCCGGGTCGCGACGAACGGGCGCTTCAGGATCATCGCTTCGAACAACGCACGAATGCCTGATGGATACGAAATGCCAGGCTTTAGGGGGATTACGACGACCGCAGCTTGCTTGTATAGATCGAATAGCGCTTCGTAGCTCAGGCGCTGATGAACGATAACTTGATCGTTGCCGTCGAGCGGGATGCCGCGTAGCAAGTACGGGAGCGTGATGAGATCCAACTTGAGATCGGTGCCGCGCAAGGCTTCGACTAGCGAGGCATAGTCGCGCCCAACGTCACGACCCACGGCCAACACGCGTCGCGAGCTCAAATTCAATTCGTCCGCCGCAAGCTTGCGATAGAAACTCACATCGACTGTGTAAGGCAAAACGCGGATGCGCTCGGCCAGTGTTCCGAAGCGTTGCTTCCAGACCTGCTTCTGATGTTCGGAGTAGCAGATCGTTTCGTGCGCAAGATGCAGAGATATCCATGTGCCGACCGTCTTCCACCACCTTTGCGGAGGCGCAAACATGGAGTCGAGAAACACTAGCTTGCGGCCGAGCAGCCGAGTCACGATGGCCGCAACGGCAGAGAAATCGTCCTTGACCACTACGACGTCGGACCTTGCGATATCTGCAATCGTGCCGAAGCTCACCCCTATCACGCCGAACTGGCGGAGGAACTTCAGGAATCGACCGAAGCTCCCAAAGAATCTCGAGTCGCTGTAGCGGACGTCCCAGCCAAGGGCTGCGAGCTCGTGTGCCCCGTACAGCCGCTCTGTCGGACTTTCTCCCTTCGCGACCTTCTGAACCTCATCGGCAATGGGATGAGGGAACAAGAACAGCACCCTCGATCCAGGCGCGTGCTTCGTGCCATGAGCACGCGTGGTGGATCCTGCTGCGGTTACTGCAACCGAGGTGGCTTCTGTTGTCGAGTTCTGCATTCTGTCTCGCTTGTATCGCAACGAGTTGCGAGCGCCGATAGGGCTTATGTTCACTGGACGAACCGGCGTGTCGACAAGTCTATGCCATCGCAGCGATTTGCTGCACCGCTGAGATGTCGGCAAACTTGCGCCCCTAGGCTAGGCCGGATCCCTGTTCTCGTGCGCGCAATCAAATCATTCATCAAGCGGCTCGCAGCCGGCACTTTGTACCTGTCCGGGATCTCCTGGACGATGCTGGACCGTCGACTCAAAGGACGACTCGTGGTCTTAACATACCATCGGGTTCTGCCGCGTTCCGTGCTGGCGGGCTCGTTTTCGGCCGATGGAATCATCGTCACGCCGGACACCTTCGAACGGCACATGAAGCTCCTGCGACGACGATTTCGCGTCCTCACTCCCGATGAGGCAGCGAAGGTCCTCGACGGGTCCATGCCGCTGCCCCCACGCGCCTGCCTCGTCACGTTCGACGATGGATGGTGGGACAACCTGGAGTACGCCGCCCCTATTCTTGCCCGCCATGAGGTGCCCGCCCTGTTGTTCGTCGCGACGGACTACATCGGCACGAACCGATCGTTCTGGCAAGAGCATCTTTCGCATCTGCTGTTTCTCGCGCGTCGCAATGGCGAACGCTCGCGCGAGTTTCTGCAGTCCTTGGACGCAGCACAATTACTCGAGCTCTCCGACGCGACGGTACGCCCCGGCATTCGCGAAGTCATCACGCGTTTGAAAAAGAAAACACCGGCAGAGATCGCTCAAATTATCGAGTTGGTCAAACAACATCTGGGCGCTTTAGGGTGCGATGCGCTTCCGGCACCCACCGACAGGTTCCTTTCGTGGGCGCAGGTGACAGAGCTCACGCGTACGGCGCCTGTGTATATCGGCTCGCACGGCTGCTCTCATACGCCATTCGTTCGTCTCGATCCCAGCGCTCTCGAGCGAGAGCTCGAAACGTCACGCGAAACGATTCGTGAGAAAACTGGGATCACACCCAACGACCTTGCCTATCCGAACGGCGACTATGACTCGGACGTAGCAAGGCTCACGCAGCAGGCTGGCTACCGGCTGGCGTTCTCGACGGAACGCGGCTATGTGAAGGTCGGGGACGATGCCCGAACCCTTCGGCGCATCAACGTGCACGAGTACGCGACCTCCAACGATGCTATGTTCGTGGCCTCACTCGCGGGTTTGTTCTAATCAATGCAACTACGAATTCTAGTGACGGATAGCGACAACCGCTCCGCCCTTGCAGCCGTTCGTGCGCTTGGCCGTAAGGGACATTTCGTCATGGTTGCTGGTGAGCGCCACCCCTCGCTCACTTCGGTCTCGAAGTACTGTAGTGCGTTCTTGCCATGTCCTTCTCCCGGACGAGATCCGCAAGGCTTCGTCGCCGCCATCGCGAAGCTCGCATCCGAGCACAACGTGAACGTGGTCATGCCGATGACGGAGATCACAACGCTGTTGCTGACGACGCATCAAGATCAGTTGCCTCCATCGGCGGCTCTGCCATTTCCGAGCGCAAAGGCCGTCGCGGACGCAGCGGACAAATCGCGAGTGCTCGCGCTGGCACAGAGCCTGGGTGTTCCCATTCCGCGCACAGTGGTCTGCGCGTCCGTCGAGGAAGCGCGCGCACGAGTGAGTGAGATCGGTTTTCCCGTTGTGATCAAGGCCACTCGTTCGCGCGTCTGGACGGGGACCAAGTGGTTGTCGACGACGGTGCGGTACGCACCCGACGCTGAGACCTTTACCGCTCACCTAGAGGCTATTCCGCCGCAGGTTTACCCGATTTTGTTGCAGGAGCGAATCGAAGGCCCAGGCGTCGGTGTCTTCATCTGCTGTGACGAGCAGGGACTGATCGCGACGTTTGCTCACCGACGAATTCGGGAGAAACCCCCTTCAGGCGGTGTGAGTGTCTTGTGTGAGAGCACGAAGGCCGACCCAGTTGCTGTCGAGCATGCGCACAAGCTGCTCCGCGCACTCGATTGGCGCGGTGTAGCGATGGTCGAGTTCAAGCGTGACATGCGCGATGGCACGCTTCGCTTGATGGAGATCAACGGCCGATTCTGGGGATCGCTGCAGCTCGCAATCGATGCGGGCGTCGACTTTCCTTCGCTGCTGATCGAGATGTCGCAGGGCCGCAGGTCCCTGCCTCCGAAGTACGAAGAAGGCGTTCGCACCCGTTGGCTTCTCGGCGATCTGGACTCGCTCATCGGCGTCCTTTTCAAGTCACGTGCGCGCTTGAATCTTCCGCCCTCGCATCCAGGCCGTCTACGCTCGCTCGCGAGCTTTCTGAACTTCTGGAATGGCCGGACGCGACTCGAACTCGAGCGTCGCGACGACATGGGTCCAGCCGTGCTTCAAGCGAAGCGTTGGCTGCGCGGGCAGACTTAAGTCTTTAGCGAGGCGAGTTCGTAGCGGCGACTAACGCGTGGCAGGGCTCGGCTCCGCGCTCGGCGCCGCTGGCTTAACTCTTCGTTGCAGCCTGCCAGGCGTCTTCTCCTTGCGCGTGACGAGCGAGATGCCTGTGCTGTTCACTACGATCGCTCGATAGGCGAGCGCGAGCCCGTTCAGCACGAAGATATGCGGATAGTAGGTGACCGAAAGAAAGGCGCCGGCGACCGCCAGCCCCACGAAGGACGCGCTGAGCATGTAGAGGTTCTGCCTATAGCTCAATGTCTGCGCGAGGTCCTCACGCGCGAGCAATGCCTTCCGCATTCGAGTTTGCATTCGTATGTTGCCTATGACGAGCTTGAGCCAGAGCAACAGACCTAAGAAACCAAGCTCCCCCAGAACTAGGAAATACATTGAGTGCGCAGTCATCCAGCGCACTGGTGCGTTTGGCCCGCGATACTTCGGGAAGTTGTTCGGAAAATTTCCTGAGCCCACCCCGAGCGGATTGTCCAGAGCCATGCGAGTGCCCGCCTTCCACGCTTCGATGCGGGATTGCGCCGAGCTCTCCTGCTCATACTCCGCGATCGTGCTCATCCGCTGAAAGTACACGTCGGGAGCGAACAAGACCGCAATGAACGCGACGATCCCGATCGCGACCATCGTCACGCCCTTGCGGGAGCTCTGTAGCCATAAGTATCCGAATACGGCACCGATGCCGAGCGTCGCTCCACGCGATTGCGTGCCCACGATTGCGAGAATGAGCAGCAGGAACATCGACCAGCACATGATCTGCCGGAGCTTCGTTTTCGCCGTAAGCGACACCTGAATCGCGAACGGGACCAATAGACACACGGAGAGCGCATAGTCATTCCCGTCACCCATGAACGGCGCGCCGCGCAGGTAGTGGCGTACGCTTGGGTCCAGCACCACCTGCGTGTTCATCATCAACAAGAAGAAATGGCAGAGGATCAGCGTGAAGAACACGCCTCTGACGCGCTGCTCCGTCGTCACGATCCGTACGATCATGATGAACATGAAGAAGTAGCCGAGCGCTTTCTCAAACGTATCGAGTGTACGGGTACGATTCTCGGCCCACAGCATCGAGACGAGCACGAAACCCATGAAGATCGTGATCCACTTCGCCATCGGATCTCTGAAGATCTCTCCCCATGGGCGCAATCCTTTCGCGAAGAAAGTGAACACGAACAGCGTTAGCGGAATCGTCGAGTTAAGCGGCACGGCCGCGAGCGGCGGGAAGTGCACGCCCGGTCGCGTGTACTCGAAGACGATGGCGAGCAGCAGCCACCAGTATAGAAAGCGCGTCTGCGCCTCGGGATCTGCCTTCCGCCACTTCGTTTGCATCAGGCTTTGATCCCTAAGAGCGCCTCGTACATCTCCGTGAGACGTTGCGTTCGCGCATCGAACGAGAAGTTCGCCATGACATGCTCGTGCGCTTTTTCGGCCATGCGGACGAACTCATCCGGGTTCATCAAGAATCGTTCGATTCCGTCGGTGAGCTCGTCCAAGTTGGCGCGAATCAGCCAGCCCGACTCACCATGGCGCACGACTTCATCGGTGCCCCCGACGGCCGTGGCTACGATCGGTGCCTTCAGAAACGCAGATTCCAGTACGACGTTCGGCAATCCTTCGGTGTACGAGGCCTGCACCACGAGATCCGTGTCGTAGTAGAGCGTGGGCATATCCTCAACATAGCCGACGAACTCGACCCGCGATTCTATGCCCAGTTGCTTCGCAAGGCTGCGCAGCTCCGCTTCCAGCGGCCCGATACCCGCGATACGCAGGCGTAGCGCCGGCCAACGCGGCAGCAGTCGGTGCACGGCGCGGATCAGCATGTCTTGCCCTTTCTCCAGCGAAAGCCGGCCCACGTTGAGCAAGGTAACGCCCGCCCGAGAGTCGACCGGACGCCGTGGGCGCGCGAGCACCTCAGCGCCATACTTATGCAGAACGAGCGCATTGTGCAGCACAACCGTGCGATCGACAGGGAGCCACCACTCGGGCACCAGACGTCGCATCGCATGCGACACCAGGATGACACGTTCAGCCGTGCGCAGCAGCGCCTTGTCCGCGAATCGCGCAAGCTTTCGCCCGAGCGTATTTGCAACCCACCCGTGGGCAGTCGTCACATGATGTACGCGCCTTCGGCGCATCGTGCAGATGCGCGCAATCAAGCGACTCCTGAACTCGCTCGAATGCAGTACGTTGATGTCGTACATATCGATGATCTTGACGATCTCATCGATCAAGCTCGGCGGGATGCCTCCCGTGTCCCGAAACTCGACGATGTCGAGGTTGCGTGCGCGAGCGGCCTCGGCAAGAGGATGCACACTCTCTCGGGGCGGCACCAGCGCACCGATGTGAAACTCGACCCGCTTGGGATCGAGATGAGCGCCAGTCTCGAGGATCGTACGCCCTGGGCCATCGACCCAGGGAGAATCGCGCAGGTGTAGCACACGAATTGGCGCTGAGGGTGACCTGAGGCGCGTCATCGTCATGCTTCTCCGAAATGCGCGTGCAGCCAGTCGGCCGTGCAGCTCCTCGCTTGAGCGATCCATGCAGGGTCACTCAACACGTGATTGGCCTGAGGGATCATTTCCACACGCAGCAACCGCGCATGCTGAGCGATCGGGCTCGACCAGGGCTGAACGAACTTCTCCTCGTACTCGAAGTGCAATCGGTCCGCGCCGCTGAAGACGAGCAGCGCTGGGCGACCGGATCCCAGGAGCTGGAACGCGGCCCGAACGAAATGAGGATTTAGATTCGGCGCGAGAGGCTTCGCAGGCGGCGGCACAGCGTGAATCGCCGCCTGCTTGCCCTTCGCTCGCAGGCCGATCGCTGCTCCGAGCGCACGAAACACAGTCCGATAGTCGCTGCGCGCAGTGATGAATCGCCTCCACGAAGTCGCATCGAAGATTTTCCGCAGGTAGATGCCGCGGATACGCTCGAGCTGGCCTTGAGTCATGACTTCGGACACGTGCGCGCCCGATGCGTCCAGGATCACTGGAATGCCCAGCGCATACAAGCCGACGATCCGCTCGTCCTTCTCGGCCGCGAGCAGACCGGTGAGAGCTCCACCGCAAAGACCGCCGACCACGAAGCGCGAGATCTTATGATGCTTTCGCATCCATTCGAGCGCAGCTTGCACATCCGGGACGTGCCGGCCAAGTTGAACTTGGCGGTACAGCTGATCAAGCTGGGTTTCCGGCAACTCTCCTTCCGAATCCCCGAGGCCGTGAAAGTCGACGCGCAGCACGGGAATGCCGCGGTCGAGGAACTCATGAGCGATCTTTCGATACAACCGATGCGGAGCAACTCGCATCTTCACTCCAGGAGACAGGAGCAAACACGCGAGATCGCGGCGCGGAACACCCTCGGGGGGAAGCTGCAGAATGCAATGCAGCGCATGCCCGGCCGCGTTGCGCAGCGTGACAATGTGCTCGGTCATGCTGCTACTGCCTGTGTTGCCTGCAACCAGCTAAGGGTGTGTGCGGTAAAGCTCGAGGCACGGCGATGAAACTGGCGAGTTTCGCGCCAGAACGGTGGCTCACTCGCGAGTTCGATGCGTACCTGATGATGTGCCGACGCGATGTCCTGTAAGTGCCTAGAGGCTTCGGTTTGGTTCACTTTGGCGACTTCGAGCACCAGCAGCGGCCGCTGGAAGAAATCGGCGCGCGTCGACCATTGGAGCGCGCTCATCTCGCGGTAAAGCGCCGCGCCTAAGCCATATCCGTCGGCCACGATGATCTCTCCTTGCACGATCGATTCCACGAGTGCATCTCGCGTGCGCGTCACCTTGCCTGTGGTCGCCATCTGCGTCGCCATGTTCGAACGCAGCAAGGTCGAGAAGTAATCGGCACCATCAACGATTGGATCCCAGACGACGACACTGGCGACACGACCTGGATCCCTCGCCGCCGCGCCAGCAGAAATGCTGCCGCCGAGCCGATGCCCCACAAGCACTACTCGATGATGGCCGATCTTCTCGCGCGCGATATCGATCGCTCGCAACGTATCCTCTACTCGTGTCTCGACACTGGTCTCTTCGAATTCTCGTGCGCTGTCGCCCTCGCCTCGCATATCGAAGCGCAGGACGCCGTAACCCTGCGACGCCATCTCGCGCGCGAACGTTACATAGACGCGATGTGACCAGAGCTTCTCTTCGGCGAACGCGTGACACATGACGATGGCACCGATCGCCGAGGTCGCGGGCTGGTGCAAGAAACCAAACAGCTTCTCGTCGCCAAGCTCGAAGAAGAACGGCGTCTCCTTTATGCGTGCATCATGCGTCTTCATTTCGGCCTCTGCGTCGGCTGCCACACTTCCAAGCGTTGTCCCGCCATCCATAGGCCGAGTGCCTTTAGGGCCGCCGCGTTCACGAGCACAAAGAAAGTGCTGAGTCGAACGAGATTCAGCCGCGATGCAAGCGCAGGTGACAGCATTCCGACGATCGACATGCCATAGAGCACGATCTGTACGATGAACAGACCGAAATAAAGCGGGTCCTGGCGCAGCATGAAGCTTGTGACGAGACACCCGATCATCGGCATGGGAGCAAGCCATCGCGCTAGTTTGTGCGACAGCAGAATGAAGCTGAAGGCGGGATAACGAAACGGGTTCAGCAGACTCACGTTGCCGAACAATGCGGTGATACCACGCAGGAACGTGCGAACCTTGCGCGTGAACTCGGCTCGCTGACTCGATGTTGCCGTCATGGATCCTCGCGCTCGGGGCTCGGCGAGCGCTCGCTTGCCTTTACGCACGGTGTTCAGGACAGACAAGAAATCCGGAGCCATACCGGCGCGGAATGGTTCGCACAACTCGCGCCGCTGCGCATAGAAGCAGCCGCTCGCTCCAGCGATCGAATGCAGAAGCGCCTCCTCGCGCCGCAGCAACAGCTCCAAGCGCCCGTATAGTCCTTCTGTTTCCGCGCCTTCGATGTAGTCCTCACCGGAGACGCAACCCACTTGCGAATCTTCGAAGTGCTCGACGAGCGCGCGCAGCGACTGATGCTCGAGAATGATGCCGGCGTCGGTAAAAACGATGATCTCGCCGCTTGCGCGCTCGAGCCCAGCATTCAGTGCGGCTGCTTTGCCCCCTCGAGCAGCGAGCGGCACAGTCACCACCACGTCCCGCCCAGCCTCCGCGGCACGCTCGAGAGAGTCGTCCGTGCAGCCGTCCCCAATCACGAGGACTTGCAGCTTAGCGCGCGGATAGTCGAGCTCCAGAATGTTCTCGATCTTACGTGCGACGCGCGTCGCTTCGTTGTGAACGGGCAGAATGATCGAGATCGTTGGAACGAACTCGCCGCTCACTCGGTGAGCTCTGCGCCTCAACAGTCGGTTGCAAAGAACCAAGACCGCGGGATAGATCGCGTACGGATACACGACCAGCACCACGCAGATCCAGAACAAGATTTCCACGCTTTGTCGCCCTACGCTTCGCCGTGCTCGCTCGCAAGCCGAAGCCTCAGCAGTTAGAGCCCGAGCTCCGGCACGTCTTCGACGAGCACGGGCTTCAAGTGCATGTAGCGGGTCGCGCGACGCTTCGCCTCGATGTCGCGGTACACATTCTGCGCCTGTTCCTCGGTGATGCCGATGGCCGCAGCGAGCTCAGCCGCCGGATGACCGTGATTGAGCGCGTAGAGCGCCAAGTCCATCTGCTTATACGGCAAGGCGAAGTAGAACTCGTCCTGTCCTTGGGCGAGGCTGTACGTGTCCGTCGTGGGCGTCGCATTGCAGATCTCATCCGGCAAACCGAGGTGACGCGCAAGCGCATACACCTGCGTCTTGTATAGATGCGCGATCGGCTTCACGTCCGCACTGCCATCGCCGTTCTTCACGAAGAATCCTTGATCGTACTCGAGCCGGTTCGGAGTTCCGACGACAGCATAGTTCAAGCGGTCGGCATGGAAGTACTCGACTGTCTTGCGGATACGTTGCTTGTGGTTCGTCGCAGCGACGATCTGCAGGTACTCGCGCAGGCCCAAGCGCTCTTGCTTGATCTCGCCACTTGGCGTTTGTACGACCAGTTGGAAGTGATTGACGCGGCCTTCCAGCCCGCCGCTGATGACGATCTTGTTCTTCCAACCTTCGGCGTACTGCGGAAAGACTTTGCGAATCGCATCGTCGCGCCAGCTGTAGCAGCCAATCGCCTCTAGCGCGGGTGCGATATCGAACACTTCGTACTTGATGCCGAGATGCTCGGCGAGCTGGCGACCGCGCGCGGTGCTGAAGCCAGAGGAATCGCGCTCCGGCAGCAGCAAGCCGTAGACGCGGTCTTTGCCAAGCGCTTTGACGCTGAGCGTCGCGGAGACTGAGCTATCGATGCCTCCCGAAATGGCCACCACGAGCCCGCGTCGCGACAGGTCGCGAGCGAGGATCTCGCGCAAGCGCGAGCAGATCTTGTCGACCACCTCGTCCGCATTCATCTCGAGTACGCCCGCGTCCAGCTTCTTCCTCTGTGCCATGTTTGATCTCTGCTTGTTATGTCTATGCCAACTGCAATCGTTGTACCTTGCCACTCGCAGTGCGAGGCAAGCTCGTCGTGAATTCCACGACTTTCGGTATCTTGTATGCGGCTAGATGCTGGCGGCAGTGCGCTTTGACTTCCATCGCCTGAAGCTTCGCACCTTGTCGCAGCACCACTGTGGCCTTGACCGCCTGCCCCAGTACTTCATCGGGCATTCCGGTCACGGCCACTTCTTGTACGTCAGGCAGAAGACCGATCGCTTCCTCCACCTCGTAAGGACTCACGCGAAACGCGCCGACCTTGATCATCTCGACCGCGCGCCCTTCGATGTAGAGGAAACCTTCTGCGTCTTTGCGGCCGAGGTCGCCCGTGCACAGCCATCCTTCGCGTATGACTTCTTTCGTTGCGGCAGGATCCTGCCAGTAGCCCAGCATGATCCCGGGGCCTCGTACGCGGATCTCACCGACGGTCTCTGCAGGAACGCTCGCTCCATTCGTGTCGCAGACATCGATCGCCGTCTCCGCGACCGCGACGCCGACAGAACCAAGCTTGTCTTCCAACCGCTCGGGAGGAAGATATGAGATGCGCGCCGTTGCCTCGGTCTGCCCATACATCACGAACACGCGCGTTTTCGGTAACGCCTGCTTCAGCTGTGCAATGGCAGTGCGCGTCATCGCGCCGCCGGCCTGTGTCACATAGCGAAGAGCACCGAGATCGAATTCATCGAAGCGGCAGCGATTGAGCAGCAACGTAAAGGTCGAAGGAACGCCGGCAAAACCGGTCGCTCGCGTATGGGCCATGCGCTGCAACGAGCGTTGTGGAAACGCGAGATTATCTTCAATGACCACGCTTCCCCCAACGGCGAGATGGCTCGTCAGCACCGAGTTGCCGTAGGAGAAATGAAAAGGCAGAACACAAAAGCCGCGATCCTTCGCGGCAAGCTCCAGATACGAAGCGATCGCGACTGCGTTTGAGACGAGGTTGCCATGACTCAGCATGACGCCTTTCGGTCGACCAGTCGTACCCGATGTATAGATCAGGAGCGCTAGATCTGAGTGGCTGACTTCTGAGCCTTGAGGATCGCGCTGCGTACTCGAGCCGACGCTCCCGAGGAAGGCACTCAACGCACCGGTACCATCGGTCACATCGACGGGCATCACTCGCACTTGCTTATCGGCGAGCAGGTTGGTGAGCACGCTCCACTCCGGATGCGTGGGATCGCCGATCAACACTCGAGCAGCGCTGTGATCGATCTGGCGAACAAGCACCGAAGCGCGTTCCTGAGCGTTGAGCGCTAGGACAGCCGCCCCGGCACTCATCACGCCTAAGTACGCCGCGACGTACTGCGGGGAATTGCGCAGCAGCACGGCGACTCGATCTCCGCGCTGAATCCCGCAGGCACGCAGCGCATCGGACACGCTGCGGGACGCACCGGCCAGATCCGCGTATGTCCACTGCGTATCACGCCATAGCAAGGCGTTCGCGGCAGGTTGCTCCCGCACGCGAGCAGTGAACAACGAGATCAGGGTGTCTTCCGACATGATCGATCGAGTATTAAGCCGCTTGCCGCTTCGACTGGACGAATGCAGCGATCTTGCTCACGGAGTCGAGATTGTCCGGGATCATCTCCTCGTCCTTGACCTTGACGCCGAGCTGCTCCTCGATGAAGAAGATGATCTCGAGCATCCCGGTCGAATCGACGATGCCGCGACCAAGCAGCGAATCGTCCAGGCCGAGCGCATTCGTATCTCCTGTGAACAAGTAGTTCTCGAGAATGAAGGCTCGAATTTGCTCGCGCAGGGCATCAGTCATGATTGGTCATCCTCACATCAATTGAAAAAATCGGTCGCAGGTCAATCGAGCACGATGCCGGCCACATGCTGCGCGTGCCAAAGCTGTGTCGAGAGAATCCCAACGAACGCCATGTTGTCGCGCGCAGCGGGCACCTTGGCCCGAGTCAGCTTGGCCACCAGCCTGGCGACCTTCTCCGAATCGAAGTAACCGTAGCTGGCCAAGGCCGTCTTGCCCATCAATTCGTTCACATAATCGGGAGCGTGAGGCCCCAGGAACGCTGCGGCATCGGGCGCGCGGTAGGGTTGTTTGTGGCGCGTGATGATACTTGCGGGCAAGCGCTTGCGCATCGCCTCCTTGAGCAGGTGCTTCTCACGCAGAACCCGCATCTTGTAGCTCGGATGCAGCGCGTTCGCGAACTCGATGAGGCGATGATCGAGAAATGGGAAGCGCCCCTCGACTGAGCTCGCCATGAGCATGCGGTCCCCCTGAGAGGACAGCAGATAGCTCGGCAGTAGCGTGCGGCATTCGATGTACTCGGCTTGGTTGAATGGGTGCCAGCGCCGAATGTCCTGGGGCAAGGCCGCCCGCAGTCGCTCGATTGCAGATCCATCGATGCGCGAGCGGAAGTCCTCGGACCAGAACAACTTGCACTGGGCGGTCGTCGCCCAACGTGGCAAGTGAGAGAAACACGGGTCCGTAGGATCGTTCAGACCGATGCCGAAGAACTCCTTCAGATACGCTGCGCTTTGGGCGGACGTCAGATCGAGATAGGGGTACAACCTCTTGAGCAACCCCGGTCGCCACGCGGACTGCGGCTGCCGAGCCCAGAAGTGGCGCACCTTGGCTTCCTTGAAGATGTCGTAGCCGCCGAGCACTTCATCAGCCCCCTCGCCCGTCAAAACCACTTTGACGTTCGACTGCCGCACGAGGCGAGACAGCAGCTGCATGGGTGCAGGCGCCGTCCGCAGCACCGGACTCTCCGAATGTCTGATTGTTCGCGGAAAGACGCGCGCGATATCCGCTAATGAGCATTGGACATGATTGTGGGCGGTACGTAGATACTCGACCACTGTACGTTGGTGTGAGCTCTCATCGAGGCCGGCATCGTCGAAGCCAATCGAGAAGGTTTGCAGCGTGTTCGGCACGCGCTCCTTGAGCAAGGCCACGAGCGATGAGGAATCGAGCCCGCCGGACAAGTACGCACCCACGGGCACGTCGGCTCGCAGGCGAATCTCAGTGGCATCCGCCAGAATGCTTGTGAGCTCGTCCTGCAATTGCTCCTGCGGAGCGCGACGATGTTCACCCGCCTCCGGGAATCGCCATTCCCAGTACGGCCGCAACGTCGCTTTGTCGCCTTCGACGACAAGCATCTGGCCGGGGCCCAGTTGCTGCACACCCTGGAAGATCGTGCGCGGGGCCAACGGCGCCCAGAATGTCATGAGCTCATCGAGGCCGTTTGGGTCGAGCTCGGGTTTGATCAATCCGCTCGCGAGGATGGCCTTTACCTCAGAGGCGAACACAAGGCCGCCCGGAACGCGTGCGTAATACAGCGGCAGGATGCCGGCGCGATCTCGCGCCAACACTAGACGCTTACGGCGGCGATCCCACAATGCGAATGCGAATTGCCCGTTGAGCTCTTCGACGAAACGATCGCCGAGCTCCTCGTAGAGATGGACGATGACTTCGGTATCGGTGCTCGTGTAGAACCGGTGCCCCCGCTGCTCGAGCGTTTTGCGCAGCTCGATGTAGTTGAAGACCTCGCCGTTATACGTAATCCAGATATCCCGTTCTTCGTTGTGAATGGGCTGCGCGCCGCCCCCCAAATCGATGATGCTGAGCCGAGCATGACCAAGTCCGATGCCCTGCTCGGTGTGGAAACCGACTCCATCGGGGCCTCGATGGCCAATGGCGCCGACCATTCTGTTGAGGCGCTCGAGGTCTGGCGTTTCTCCCGACGCGCTTTGCAGGCCGGCAATTCCACACATCAGGGGGTCTCTAAGTCACGGAAGCTGAAGCGATTGCGTATTTTGTCAGACCTCACCCCCAATTGGGTGTGATCCGTTCCCGGTCTGAATAGGAGATGCGCTACTCGGACTGCGGATTGGCGGCTTGCGCTGGCCGCGCCAATGTGCGCCCCAACCGGTCTCGCACTCGGGCGATATTGTCCTGAAGGGCCGCTCTCAGCCCCGAGAACGTGCACGGATAGAAGTGCATCGTCCGGTATTCGTGCACAGTCCTGGTCCATTCCTCGATCCACCGTTCTGCGACCCCGAGGAACTCATATCGGCTCAGCCCGCGGTCGTACGACCATTTGATCGTCTCGAGCTGCAGCTGCAGACCGACGAGCTGCTTCGAATAGCACTCGTCATACCCCAACTTCAATTGCCAATAAGCGCCGTATCCGATGTTCGCGATCTGCATCGCGACAGGTGCGCCTTGGAGGCGTAGGAACGATATCAACAGCTCGCCTCGTCGAGATGCATCGAGGGCGTAGCTGAAAAAGAACTCGCGTAGGTCTGGCCTCAATAGAACAGCCGACCCCGTTCGGCTCTTCCAGCTTCGCGCCTCGACTTCGAACGCTTGCTGCAAGAGCGCTGCAACGTTGCTTGGCTCCGCGACGATGAACTCGAAGCTCACCTCTCCTATCCGGGCAAGTTGCTTGTGCCCTCTGCGGATGATGTTCTTCAAACGGGAGGGCAAACCCTGGTAGTAGGGGTCCCAGCCGCGGCGCAAATCGACGTACTGAGATCCCGAAGCGCGTGGATTGAAGAGGATCCCGGCGCGACGAGCTCGGCCGATGAAGCCTTCGTTGAACGCACTCTGTGCGGGCAGGCGCGTCAGAACAACCGGATGCCTCAATTTAACGAGGGCTCCGCCCAACTCCCGCGCCGCATCCGTCGTTCGAGCGAGGATTGCGATGGGTTCGTATAGGACGCGCGCGCCAATGATCTCGTAACGAAACCCCGTCGAATGCTTCACCAAGACCAGCGGTGCGAGCGCCTCGAGATGCTCACCATTCCACAGCGCAAGGACGTGGGGGCGGTCCGAGGTGCGATGCACATGGCGGAGCGCATTCGTGCACCAACTATAGCTGTTGATCGGGTGCTGACAGTGCGCGGCGAGCGCGTCCCATTCGCCACAGAGGCGTGTGAGCTCGTCTATCGAGACCAGCACTTCTACGCGCAGCGCCATTGTTTGCGTCCTACGCGACCGTCACGATGCGGCCCGTCGTTGGCCCTGAGCGCGAGCGCGCATCGAGCGCATGAGCTCGATCGCTTGGCTCGCAAAAGGAATGCAAGAGAGGCTCCACAGGATCGCTGAGCCCGGCGTGACTCGCCCCTCGAGTCGCGACAACTCACGAAGCGCTTGACGTGCTTCCGCACCGCTTCCGTTTGAGATCCGCAGTCGCGCAAGCTTGCGCAGACACTCAGCTTCGGTACGGTCGACCTCTTCACCCTTCTCGCGCATGAAATCGGAATCCTCGCGCCACAGGCGGTGGATGAGCCCGATACGCCGGCGCAGGCGCAGGCTCGGGTCGACGCGCGTGAGTCGTACCGCATCTTCATGGCTGCGATTGAGCGTCGTCTCCACGGGCACGAACGCGCACCCGCATTTGTGTGATAGGCGGGCAAAGAACTCCCAGTCGCCCACCGAGTCCACCTCTGGAAACTGGAAGCCTTCCCACAGACTCTCGCGGCGAATGATCGCAGTGCTGGGTAGCACCATCGGCGCGAACAGACTCCAGTAATACACGTCTCCGAAATAGGCAGTCGCGGCCTCAGTGCTCGCGTCGAGCCCACTACGCGGCAGCTCGAGCGCGCGAGTCTCGTGATACATCTCCTCCCACGTGAACGCTCTAGGGAACCACGTACGCAAACCATCGGGCCGCCGCGTATCGCCCTGCGGCTTCCAGATGAAGAAGTTGCTGTGCACGAAGCCTGCTTGAGGGAACGCGCGCAGTGCCGCCAGCAGCGACGACGTCTTGAACGGCAACCACACATCGTCGTCGTCGAGAAGTGCGATGAACTCTCCGCGCGCTAATCTGAGCCCGTGATTGCGGGCGGGATTCAAGCCCGCGTTTGCCTGCCGCACATAGCGGATCGAGCCCCCGAACCGCTGCAATACCTGCTCGGTCTGGGGCGTCGAGCCATCATCGATAACGATGATGTCGAAGGCGAAATCCCCGCGCTGCTGCAGGACGCTTTCCACGGCCTGTCGAACGAGCTGTGCACGGTTGTACGTGGGGATGATGACGCTGATCAGTGGTTTCACGACGGTCTTCTTCAGGCGCGATTCGCGTCAGGTTCGAACCGGCGACGCAACACGCTCAACGTGCCTTCGTCCGCAAGCAGGATGAAACCGTGCTCGAAGAACACGTGCTGGTGCAGCGGATTGACGTACACCACGATCACGTCTCGCTTGGTGGAGGAACGGCAGATCCGATCGACGAACTGCGCCATGAGCTCCGCATCGAATGGGTTATACAAGTAGACGACGAGATTATCCGTGGGCAGGTTCGTCTCGAGCACATTCGCGTTGCGCAAGGTCACGCGCGCGGCGCGAGGCTCTTGCACACGGAATCTATCGAGGTTGCTGAGAGCAACCTCATGCAACTGCACCGCCAGCTCCACTCCGTGAATCTGCGTGAACGGATAGCGCGACGCTAGCATCACGACGAGACCTTTACCTGATCCCACGTCTAAGAATTCGTAAGTCGCAAGTGCAGGTCCGAGCACGCGTTCGACGACTCGCATCCCGCGACGAAACTTGGGGATGGCGCTCGCTTCGTAATGCACGGCGTGCTTTGCCAATGCAGGCGCAACGCCCGCCATGTCCGCGACGGCGACGCGCCGAAGCGTATCGGTACCGTACCTGCGATCGAAGCGGCGAGCTTCCCACGAAGCAGTTTTCCCGCGCCAGAACGAGCCGCTGAACAACGGTCCAATGAGGTTGCGCACTGAGTTCGCCACGGACCGTTACGACTGATCTACTCGGACCTTACGTTCGGCTCATGGCGCAAGCGCACCGGCATCTCGTTGATCAGCGCGGCGAGTCGCTCGCGCAGATTCCACTGCCTCATGAGCTGGCCAGCCGCGCGCCGTGTCGTTCGTACGACCATTGCGATGGACCACTGGAAGCGAGAATGGTAGACGCGCAGGTAGATATTGTGGCGCCGAGTGTTCGCGAAGCGCTCCTTGAACTGCTCATCTCCGGTCGTAAAGTCGATCTCCTTGCGATCGCGCTGCAAAGCATCTTCGATCAACGATCGAATGAGCAACAACCCTGGGGAATGCTCCGAGTAACGGGTCTCGAAGCTAGGTTTGTACCAGATGACCTTCTCGGCGTAATCGAATCCGAAGTGGAACGCGATAGGTGCGCCGTCGAACTCAACGACTGAAAACAACAACCAGCCGGTCGGTTGCATCGTAGTTGCAAGTCGCTCGTAGAATGCCCGCTGCTGCGCATTGTTGAACAGGCTCTTCTTGCCGACTGCTTGCCAGCGTTGCTCGTGTTGCTCGAAGAAGCTGGGCAGAAGCGCACGAATCTCCTCGAGCGAGTGCACATGGCGGAAGCGGACCTGACCTCGCCGTTTGAACCAGTTCAGTGGGCGACGCATGCTGTAGCGGCTAATGAGCTCCGCAGCAGACGCTCGAGTCTCCCGGATCTGCATCGCCGGACACCGTATCCGAGACTCCTCGAGGACGTACAGCTTGCGCCCGCGCCCCAAGCGCGAGAAGAAGAATCGCGAAGAACACGTATCGGGAATATTGCAGAGACGGAACCGATTCCAAGCGCGCGTTCTCTGCCGCAGAAACTCGCAGATCGCGCGCAGAGCATCGTCCCGATCGCCGACAATGATGAAATCTAAATAGTCCGCGTTTCCCGTCCCAACGAATTGGAGCTCACGCACACCCCACTTCTTGCGCACGATCATTAGCGGTGCGAAGCCGACGATCTCGCCGCCTCGACGCAGCAACAGGAAGAAAAGTCGATGCCGCGTGCCGAATGTCGACCACCACGCGTCGAACCATTCGTAGGTCTGAAACACCGTAGAGGTTTCATTCTGCTCGACGAGCGCATTCCACTGCGCAGCGGATAATGGAATATCCGCATGCCGCTCGACCAGCTCGATTCGAAGCGCACTGCTCCCGGGCATGTCACGCCGGTTGGCCGGGTCTGTATGATTGTGATCCCGCCGAACTGCCCTTCGCGACCGGCTCAACCAACGGTATGCATCGTACGCGAGCTACGGCGAACTCTATCGCCTCCCGCGCCCATTTGTGAGGCGCATCACACTGTCGCAGCCAGTGCGGCTGTGGCAGCTGGTCGCTCCAGGAAGGAGCTTAGGACGTGGCGTACGGTAGAGAAGCGAAAGTCGCGGATGAGCGCAGATAGACGACTTTCGCAGACGTCCAGGTTCGTGTAATGACGGAAACGTGACAACCGGCTCGCGTTGAAGCGCGGCTGCTCAGGATCGACCTCCCATGGATGTAGATAGAAGATGAACGGCAATCCGTCATCGCGGTTGATCGAGCCCAGAGCCCATTTCGTGAACCAATACGGAAGCAGACGGAAGTAGCCTCCTCCGGCAACAGGAACGGTTGCACCCAAGAGTTTCTTCGTTGAAAGCGGGAACTCGACGATCGAACGATCGGCTTGACTGCGCAGCACACCAGGCTCGCGCGAGGCGCCAGGAATGCCATACCTGTCGTGCGCGATGGGGAAGATGCTGGAGTCGTACTTGAAACCGAGTTCGCAGAGAATGTCTATTGCCCAAAACGATTGGGCAGTAATGGAGTAACTCGCCGCGCGATATCCAATGACCGGCGCGCCGATCGTATCCTCGAGCAACGCTTTCGACTCGGCCGTTTCGCTGCGAAACTGTTCCGGCGTCTGATGGTAGACAAGCTCGTGCGTGAGACCATGACACGCGACTTCGTGTCCCGCAGCGTGGATACGGCGAATCAGTGCCTTCGAGCGATGCGCGACCCATCCGAGCACGAAAAAGGTGGCGCGCACGTCACGGCTTTCGAAGAGCTGCAGGATGCGCTCGGTGCTGGCTTCAGCACGATATTCCATTCGATCCCAGTCCCGCCGCGAGATCACTTCAGCAAGCGCCGAGACGTGGAAGTAATCTTCCACGTCCACTGTCATTGCGTTAATCGTGTCAGGTGCGCTCATTGAGTTGACGAGGCAGGACTGTAGAAAAGGGTGAGGAACGCTCGGTGCTCGACGAATTCGCCAAGGCTTTCGTCACCGCTGCGATCGAACCGCTCAAGCTGCAATCGCAAGCCGGTCGCACGCCCGAACTGCCAGCTGCATGTGATTCCGGCGCGCAACTCTTCCGTGCTTGCACCAGTCGTGTCGAACTCTTCTTCCGAAAGAGAAGCGAACAAACCCGCGCTCATCACGCGCGAGATTCGTCTATCGAACGAGGCGTCCCATATCACGACGCTACGGTCGAGTTCTCGGTTGATCTGAAATTCGTCTTGCTCCAGGCTGACGCTCAAGCCCATATTGGTGCGATTGCGAGTGAACGACCAAGTGAGAGTGGCAAATTGATTGTCGAAGGGCTCTCCGGTCGAGATCACACCCGTGTGGCCGCCGACAGCAGGTCCTTCGATCGAAGTCCGCATCGCATCGCTCGCATCTGTGAGCTGCGATCCCGCCGTAAGCGAGACGGTCGATGCGTCGGATACCCTTCGGCTCAACTCCACCCGAATAAGCTCACCATCCGACTCGAGGCCATCTTGACGTTCGAGCCACGTGTAGCCGAGCTCGATCGAGATATCGGTACGAGAGCCTTCGAGCAGATATCTGGCGAATACGTTTTCTCGGTCGAAATCCACGATCGTCGGATCGTCGAAGTCGATGCTCTCGATGAGCCCGTTCAAGGATAGTTCGTTCCCGGCAGAGATTCGGCGCCCGAACCCGATGCCTCCGGCGGCACGCTCGCTATCGAAAGGACTGCGTTCATAGTCAGTAAGCGAATAGCGGCCGAGAACCCGAGCGAAACCAGTGCCCCCAAACCGTACAGTGAGGTCCGGTCCAGTCGTCAGATAGTTCACGTTCTCACGAGTTTCGGGTGTAACAGGTGCGAACGGGTCCGAGATGACTTGGCCAAAAGAATCTTGCAGCAGCCAGATGAATCGCTCCGGGATGATCCCGAAGAGCAAGGTGCCATCCGCGGTGCCAACCACGTCGCTATCGAAGGTATCGTCGAGATACTCGAAATAGTCGACGTTTACGTTGACGTCGGCGGTCAGGCGCGACCGCGTTTCAGTCCAGCTGAGATCAACACCCGCCGTCGCAATCGTCTCCTCGATTTCTTCGTCCGCTACTCGCCTGATGTTGTCCGAATGGCCGACGCCCGCTTCCAACGCGTAGTCGACAGCAGCCGCGATAGGCTGCGTGTACGAGGCGGCTAATAGCGTGGCCGCGCCGAGCATAATGCGCGAAAGACACTGCATCGATTTCTCTCGTTCTTATTGACTGCGCCCTGCCGAAATAGTGGATCCGGACGCTGCTTCGGGCACTGTGAAGGTCAGCTCATGCGGCGGTATTCGCCGTTCCTTCGGGCTGACCATAGTATCCATAGTAGCTGGAGCGACGGCCTTCATCGGACTGATTCAACACGAGTCCGATGGATTTGCCATCGCCCAGAAGTTCCAGTGAATCGAAAACGGCTTGCTGAGGCGTCACACCTGCACGCACGACCAACACGATCTGACCCACGACGCCGGCGAGCGCACGCGACTCCGTCGTCAACAGCAGCGGTGGTGAATCGAAGAGCACGATGCGATTCGAATCGCGCGCGCCAATCTGCGCAACGAGAGCTTCCATGCGCGCACTCGCAAGCAATTCCGTTGCCGTGTCTGAGGGCCGCCCTGCTGGCAACACACTCAGCCCCGGTATGTCCGTCGGCAAGATGAGCGACTCGACATCCGTGCGTTCGTCGCGCAGCACATCGAGCAGACCGGGTTCGTCCCGCACGCCGAGAATCCGGCTGATATGAGGTTTCGCGACATCAGCATCGACGAGCAACGTCCTCATGTCTTTCTCGAGCGCGAGGGAAAGTGCCAGGTTGATGCTCGTGAATGTCTTGCCGTCTCCCGGCAACGCACTCGCGAGCATGATCAAGTGTCCATTTGCGAGCTGCGGTACACCTCTGCCGAGCGCATTGGCGATCAACGGTCGCTTGATCTGTCTGTATTCCTGCGAGGAAAGATGCTCCTCTTCCGCAGGCAGCAGCACACCCGCTGCGCGAAGCGCATCGCGGTCGATATGCAGGATGCGCGTGGGAGCTGGCGTCTGCGCCGGCTCGCTCTTCGGCGCGATGGGAATGCGGACCGGCGTCGTCGTACCAGTAGGCTGCGCTGGTTCCGGACGCGCTGCCTGCATCTTCTTCAAAGCCCGCTCTACTAGACTCATTGCTATCTCGCTTAGCTCAGCATCTGACGCAGCATGCGTGATACAGGTTGTTGAGCCACCACGACCGCGATGAACATCACAAACAACAGCGCAGACGCCGCCGAGTAGCGCCAAACACCGCTGCGCATGTCCGCTCTATAACGCTGCACCCATCCGCGAGTGACGGTTCCGAGAACAGGCAGACCCGTGATCTCGGCCAGCGAGCGCGAAGTCGAGAACACGGGTCTCGTAAGATGCATCAGGAACGCCACGCCCGCACCGGCGGCGATCCCAAGGAAGAAGACCGCGAACAGGAGCAGGGGCCGGTTCGGGAAGATCGGTTTGAAGGCTGCGATGGGCGGATCGACGATGTTGAACTTCACGGTGCCTGTTTGCTCGGCATCGCTAGACAAGCGAGCTCGCTCCAAGCGCTCGAGCAGCGAGTTGTACTGAGCTTTCGTGACATCATAGTCGCGCGTGAGGCGCGCGTATTGCGCTTCGACCTCCGGCACGGTATCGACTAGACGGCGCAACTCCGCCTCGTTGCGGCGGCGATCGGCAAGCTGCGAGCGAAGTGCTGCAATCTCGACTTCGACCTGATTCAGTTGCAACTGGATGTTCTGGTAGACCGGATTCGTCTGAGCGCGCGCGATTGCAGCAGCTCCCGCGTCACCTCGCTTCAGGGCCGCCAACTCCTCCTGCTGCCGCTCGCGCAATTGGTCCAGCGTCTCGCGCAGTGCGACCACATCCGGATGCTTCTCCGTGTAGCGCAGCAGCATATCGTCCAAGCGAGCTTGCGCCTCTTGGATTCGAGTCGCGGTGTCGGCCGGAGCATTTGGCCCGCCCTGACGCGCGCCCGCGGCGGCATCAGTCGGCACGAATGGCGATTCACCACGCAGCTGACGCTGCAGCTCATCGCGCCGGCTCGTCGCCACGATGAGTTGCGCCTCGATCTGCTCGGCGGCCTGAATCTGCGAATTCAGCCGCTGGAAGTAGTCGCCCTGATCGCCCGGTACGAGACCGACGTTATTCTTCTTGAATGCGGCTAGTTGCGCTTCCGCTTCCGCAAGTCGCTTACCGTATTCGGCCAGTTGCTCGCGCAAGAATCGCTGCGCGGTGGCCGTGCCCATTCGATCCGAGCCCATCGTGCCTTCAACGAATGAATTCAACAGCACATCCACGACCTTCAGCGCTTTTGCGCGATCCGAATCGCGCATTGTGATCCGATAGAGCGTATTCGGAATGCGCGGATCGCGGTTCGTAGCCGGCTCCAACGAGATGTCGATGCTCTCAGCAAGCCCTCTCAACATCGCGTCTCTCTCTGCCGCCGGCAGCGCAGTCAAGTCCACGCCCACCTGCTCGGCCACGTGCTCAAGATTGGTGCGACCGAGGAGTGCCTGACGAATGAGGTTCAGTTGCGATTCGAAGTCTTGCCGTATCACCTGACCGTCCAGCACGTTACTGAGCGCCGTACGCGTATCGACGTTCACGCGCGCATAAGCTTCGTAGGTGTCAGGGATGAGATAGACGACGGTCCAGCCCAACAGGCAGACCGCCCACGCGGCAATCAAGGCATGTCGACGGAACCGCCAGGCACTGCGCAGATCGTCCAGAACTTTTCCGATGACTTCCTGCATGGCAACTCGAGATCAGAAGAACGACTCGGGCACGACGAGCACATCGCCGGGCTGGAGCTCTAGGTTCTGCTTCATGTCGCCGCGATTGACGAGATCTGCAAGCCGGACACGAAGCTCCACTTCCTTGCTGCCCTGCTTGCGCACGATCTTCGCGCGATTTCCGGCAGCGAATTCGGCAAGACCTCCAGCCGCGAGCACCGCGTCCAGCACGCGCATACCTTCTCTATATGGCAGCGACTGAGGATTAGCCACCTGGCCGATCACTTTCACTTGGCTGAAAGTACTAACCGGATTGGTGACGATCACATTCACTTGGGGCGAGCGGATGAACTCGGCGAGCACCGTTTCGATGTCGCGTGACAACTGCGAAGGTGTCTTGCCAACCGCAACCATGTCTTGAACGAGCGGTGTCGTGATCTTGCCATCCGGCCGCACAGGCACCGTCGCCGTGAGCTCGGGATTTCTCCACACGAACACTTGCACCGTATCGCCCGGCCCGATCAGGTAGTTTGAACCCACGGTCTGCTGCGCTGGAGCCTCGGCCTGGGCCGGCCCTGCTGCCGGCGGCGCCTGCGGCGGGCGCTGCGCGTCTTGTGCTGAGCCGGCGCACGCCCACAGACCAGTCAACAGCACGATCCAAATACGTGAACGGAAATACATCGAACCAGGGCCTGTATCGGATAGACGACTCGACGGTCTGCGCTGGCAAACGTCGGCGATGGGAACTCTGTGACCAATCGCGCGCAAGCTTAGCAGAAACCATCGGAAACCCATGGATTGCCTCCGCAAAGCGTGACGAGATCTAAGGTTTGCCACGTGTCGAGAAAACCAAGTGTCGAAAAACTTTGCAGTCTCTACTGCACGCCGCTCGTTGCACTGCCCGTCAGTCTAGACAGCAGGCGCTCCGCCTCGGTTCGTGTTGGAAAGTCCTCATGCTCGCGTAACAATTGCTCGAGACGTTGCCGCGCGTCCTGTGTCGAGCCCGCTCGTGACAACGCGAACGCGTAGTGATAACCGATCTCCGGGCTGTTGCTTGCAAGCTGAGAAGCTCGCTCGAGCAGCTGAAGGCCTTCATCCAACTCACCTGTCGCGACCAGAATCCAGCCTAGCGTATCGATCACGGCGGGCGAATTCGGCGCCGCGGCATGAGCACGACGCGCGAGCTGCAGGGCGCGGCTGTCATTGCGCTCGTGATACAGCCACGCGAGATTATTGAGCGTCGCGGCGTGCTTGGGCTCTCGTTGCAGGATGAGCTCATATTGCGCGATCGCGCGATCGTTGACACCTGCCCTCATGTACGCATCTGCGAGTAAGTTGCGTACGCCTAAGTCGTCGGGCTGCTGAGTCAGCCAGCGCTCGAGAGGCTGGGCGGGCTCCGAATGTTGAGCCGCGATGCGCGTCTGATACGCACTCAGAGCGAGCGCGCGCGCAGGCCGGATGCTCATCGCTTGATCAAATGCAGCGGACGCCTCTCCATAGCGTCGGAGCGAGGCATATACCTGGCCTTCCAGCATCAGAACATCAGCGTCCTTAGGACGCTGTGCTTTGAGCTCCTTGACCCGCGCGAGTGCAGCATCGACCTGTCCCGTTTGCAGATCCAAGAACGCGAGCGCTCCCTCTGCTGCCGGCCAGCCTGGCCGCAGCGAGCGCGCCCGCTCGAGCGACTCGCGAGCTGCAGCATGCTCGCCGAGCGCAAGTTGCGCCCGCCCGAGTTGCATCCAACTACTCACATCGCTCGCATTCAACTCCACGACGCGACGATATAGAGGAATCGCCTGCGCGTATCGACCATGAGCGAGATAGAGCCCGGCAGCAGTCGCATGTGCGACGTGATCGCGCTCGCGCTTCTGCAATACCTCATTGATCAATCCTTCGGCGCGTCTGACCTCGTTGCGGGCCAGAGCGACTCGTGCCAGCAGCAGGCGGGGTTGTACCGCGCGCTCGTCATCCGTCCTCAACTGCTCCAGCTCCTTCTCGCCTGCCTGCGTGTTACCCATTGCGAGATTGAGCTCGGCCAGCATCAGGCGCGCGTCCTCATTCTGTGGGTCCCGCGCCAGCAGCGTCTCGAGCATCTCCCGAGCTGCATTGCGGGCCCCCAGGTGCCACTCCAACCTCGCAAGCGTCAGACGCAACTCCGAGGATGCTGGAGAGGTCTTGAGCGCGCGCGCGAGATGAGCCCGTGCCGCCTCCACATCGCCGATGTGCGCGAGGAACGCAGAGGCGACGCTGACGATTCTGGGATCGTTGGCTCGCAGCGAAAGCAGATTCTCTGCGCGCAATCTCGCGGCAGCGGGTCCCTCCACGTCCGAGAGCGACTGCAACAGGATCGCAGCTCCGCGTGCGTCCAAGTCTTGTGCATCGCGTGTACGAAGAAGGTCCAGTGCTTGGCGACTCGCGCCGCCCTGCAGATACGCGCCAGCCAACTCGACCTGCAGAGCCGAGTTGTTCGGATTCTTGGAGAGCTCTTGTTCTAGCACCTCGATCGCCCGGCCCGATGAGCTGAGCTGCGCGCGCGCTGCACCGAGCAATGCGTGGACACCCGTGACGCTGTCGGGTTCTGACTCGAGCGCAGGGACGAGGACGCGCAGCGCTCCATCGGGGTCGTTCAATCGCATCCGCACCTGAGCGAGCAATTGACGCGCCTCGACCAACTCAGGCGCCTGCGCGACGACGCTCGAGAGCTCTTGGCTCGCTTGCTCGAGATTGCCTTGCGCGAACAGGGCTGCACCCAACAAGAAGCGCGCCTGAGCAAAACGTGGTGCCGCATTGACCACGCGCCGCAACTCCGCGGATGCTGTCGAGTAGTCGTTCTCGGCCATAGCGAGCCGGCTCGACATCAGCAGCGCGATGGGCGAGCCAGGTGCAAGTCGGTCAAGTGCGCTGCTGCTCTCGCGGGCTTCCTTGATGAGCCCTGCGCTGAGCTGAAGCTCAGTCAAAGCGGCGACCAGCTCCACCTGCGTTGTCACATCGAGCTGTTTCGCGCTCAGCTCACGCGCTCGCGCGAGCGCTTCGCGTGCCGCTGTCGCGTCACTTCGAGCGAGCAGTCTGCCGTGAGCGAACCACGCTGCGGCGGAATTCGAATGGTCGCGCACGAGACGCCCTGAAAGCTCGAGCGCTTCTGCTACTTGACCTTGCGCGGCAAGTGAGTCTGCCAGTGCGACGCTCGCGGGAACGAACATCGCATCCAGCGCAAGTGCTTCTCGCAGGGTTGCTTGCGCAGCGACGGGATCGCCCAAGCCGAGCAGCGCGCGCCCTCGGTAGAGCAACGCGTACTTGCGATCCATCGGTCCGCCCGCGTCCTCAGTCTGCTCGAGCACCTGCTTGTGGCGTCCTAATGCGAGATCGATGCGCGCCCTGAGCTGCGAAGCCGCCGCGGGATCGTGCTCGGGCGGCACACGCTCGAGCTCCCGAGCGGCGGAAGACGCATCGCCGAGCCAGAGCGCGACTTCTGCGATCAGCAGCCGTGCTTCGGCTGACTGCGGCTCCTTGCTCAAGGCATTCTTGAGCTCGACCAGGGCCGCTCGATACTCGGACTGAGCGATATGCGTTCGCGCTCGCTCTACTCTCTGAGAGGGACTGAGCAGCAGATCGCATCCGCCAATGAAGAAGATGCAGATGCAGGCGAGCGCCGCAATCGCTGTCCTTACAATTGCGTTCACGGCAACTCCTTTAGCGATCCGCTCGCCTGCACAAAATCTTCTAAGACAGCGCGCGCGGACTCGCAATCGCCACTGCAGGGGGTACGCATGACGACGACGGAAGACAGCGGCGCCCCGAACAATGAAGCAACGCCATACGCGAGCTGCGCACGCAAGGCAGAGGTGAACCAGTGCTCGTCGATTCTGTAAGAGAATCTGAACAACCATTCTTCGCCGCGCGAGTCGAGTGCATGCTGCTCATTCCATCGGCTGTCGACCGGACGAGCGCTCGACACGGCTCTCGATGACCCGCCCAAGATCGAGGTGCCGTATCCGGAGACCTCCTTGCCCTGTCGCTGCACGAGATAGGTGGCCATGTACAGATCGACGCTTGCAGTTGCCGTTTCGAATCTCGCGATCGCCTCGACGTCTGCGTTGGCAAAGATCGGATTCCACGACGAGGGAGCATCCGTGCGCCGCCAGGATTCGACCTCCGGCATCGCATGTGCAGCCGCATTCACGGCGCCACGCGCATCGAGCACGTTCCATGTTGGGACCAACGCAAGCAGCGCAAGCGTCGCGAGCGCGCGCCCGAAGAACCTTGGACGATCGAAAGTCGAGCTGCCGCTCGCGCCGACCTCCTGCGTATCGCTAAGCGGCCATCGGCGCACTACGAGAAAGAACAGAAGCATGGCGCCCGCGAACATGAACCAGCCGAAGGTGTAATGTTCGCCGGCGACGAGGTAGTGCTGCATATCGGTCATATGGCCTGCGAGCACGATGATCAGAATGCGCACCCAATTCGTCGCCATCGCCAACAGCGCGGCGAATGCCACAAGCTTGGCGCGAGTTCGGAGCGTGTCGCGGTTCACCTCTCCGTAGAGAATGGCGATCGCGACTCCCACGATGAAAAAGTGCAGCCCGCTGCATCCGTCAGCGATCTCGAACGCGCCCGCGGGAATCTGAAAGGTGTTCTCAGCAAAGTACGCCGGTATTCCCACGAGACGCAGCAGACCGCGGACCGCGAAGACCGAAATCCATTGGAGCGCAGGATTGATTGCGTCCCAGATTGGGATGGCGAAGTAAAGATAACCGATCGGCAGCCAGACGCTTCGCATCACTGCCCAGCCTAGGCAGGCCAGGACGGACGCTGAGATCAGAAGCGGAATCAGTGCCTGATGCACGATCTGCAGTCCTGCCCGCCACGCAATCAACCAGACGAGAGCGCCCACAATGAGCGCGACCGCGCCCCAGATCGAGAACTGAGCTTCGCCTGCATCGAGTCGTGATCGCGCTCGCCACAAGAGCCACACGCAGATAGCAAGGATCAAGTACCCGTGCGTGTACGTGCGGTCGACGGCGTTCTCCCAACCCACCATCAAAGACCTCGTCGTGGGCCAGAACAGGAGGAAGACACCTATAACCCACGCGATGGTGGTGAGTGCAACCCACGCGCGCGCGCCTGCGTCGGTCGCAACGATGTTGGACAGAGGCGCCTGCGGAGCCTGCGTGACCTGAGCGGCGCCCGCGTTCAATTCTGAATCCCGTACTTATTCAACAGGTCGTAGAGCGTGGGCCGGCTCACACCCAGCAGCTCGGCAGTTCGCGAGATGTTTCCATCGGTGATCGAGAGCGCTTGTTGAATCGCCTGCCGCTCGGCGCGGCTTCGAACCTCCTTGAGGTTGAAGAGCAGTTCGCCGTTCGCTCCGTCCTTCAACCCGAGATCTTCGGCCGTGATGAGGACGCCTTCTGCCATGATCATGGCGGTCTTCACCTTGTTCTCGAGCTCGCGCACGTTTCCGGGCCAGCTATAGGCTTCCAGGGCAGCAAGCGCATCTTCGCTGAAGCCACGTTTGGGTTTGCCCTGTACACCGCTGAACTTCCTCAGCATTGCATGCGCGAGCACCGTCGCTCCGCCGCGGCGCTCACGCAATGGCGGCACATTGATCGTTACTTCGCCGATGCGGAAGTAGAGATCCTGCCGAAACTGCTGCTCTGCGATCAACGTCTGCAGGTCCTTGTTAGTCGCGCACACAACGCGGACGTCGACCGCAATTTCCTGGCGGCCGCCGACCCGCTCGATCACACGGTTCTGCAGGAATCGCAGGAGCTTCGCCTGGAGCGCGAGCGGCATGTCTCCAATCTCATCGAGGAACAGCGTGCCGCCCTCGGCGAGCTCCACTTTACCGATCGTTTGCTTCACTGCTCCGGTGAAGGCACCGCGCTCATGCCCGAACAACTCGCTCTCCAGAAGCTGCTCGGGAATCGCTGCGCAATTGATTGCGACGAATCGAGCGGCTTTGCGCGGGCTCTGCGAGTGCAGCGCGCGAGCGATCAATTCCTTGCCAGTGCCGCTCTCGCCGAGAATGAGCACAGAGGCGTCCGTGCGGCCGACCTTCTCGACCATTCGGCACACCTTGATCATCGCCTCGTCCGTAGCGATCAATCCTTCGAACGGCGCATTGAACTGCGAATCTCGCAGCTGGCGATTCTGCTCTTCGAGTGCTTGAATGTGGAACGCACGGCTGACGATGAGCCGAAGGACGTCAGTGTCCACAGGCTTCGAATAAAAATCGTAGGCGCCGCTTGAAACCGCGCGCACGGCGTTGTCGCGGTCGTTGTTCCCGGTCACGACGATTACTTTCGTTTGCGGCGCCAAGGAAAGGATCTCACGCAGCGTGTGCATCCCCTCTTCTACACCCTCTGCATCGGGTGGCAGCCCTAGGTCCTGAAGTACGACGCGCGGCTCGAAGCGACGCAGCAAAGCGAGCGCCTCGGTGCGTGTCGTGGCCGCAAGGACCTCGTATTCGTCGAAGCACCACTTCAGCTGCTTCTGAAGGCCGAGATCGTCCTCCACGATGAGGAGCTTTGGTTTCTCGTCTGACTGCATGTTCGTCCTTACTGATGGCTCACGGCCGCTGGCTCTGGCACGTCCCGCGAGCGAACGGAACGGGGCAAGATAAACGAGAACACCGTACCAATCCGTGGAGTACTGCGCACCTCGACGCTTCCGCCGAGGGAACGAATGTACTCGCGCACCTGATAGGCTCCGATGCCCATACCTTTGGAACCTTTCGTGCTGTCGAACGGCCTGAAAAGGCGATCACGAATGAA
Source organism: Pseudomonadota bacterium (assembly GCA_023417315.1). GTDB lineage: Bacteria > Pseudomonadota > Gammaproteobacteria > Steroidobacterales > Steroidobacteraceae > Steroidobacter. The sequence goes on along the minus strand of JAEZFW010000049.1, from coordinate 85,973 downwards.
CTCGGGCTCCATACCCGATCCGGTGTCCGTCACCGAAACGGCAACGGAATCTGTGTCGGAGCGGATATTCAGCGCAATCGAACCGGTTTCGCCTGTTGCATCTTGCGCGTTGCGGATGATGTGCTCGAGCGCGGCTGCAAGTCGCTCTCGATTGCCAAGCACGATCGCGCCTTCCTCTGCCTCTACGATCGGTTGCGGTCGGCGGTCGCCGCATCGGGCCGCTGCCTCCCGCGCGATCGCAGTCAGGTCGATCGGCTCCACTCGATCGAGCGCACTCTTTCCGCGCAGTTGTTCGATCAACCGCGACATACGCTCGACGGTATTGCCGATCGTCGCAATCGCATCATCCACGAATTCCGGGTTGCGCTTGTGTCGAGCGGAGTTCTCCACGATCAGCTTGAGCTGCGCGACCGAGTTCTTCAAATCGTGCATCATGAATGCCGTGAGCCGATTGTACGCTTCGAACTGGCGGCTCTCCGACAGGCGACGGCTCGCATCCTCTTGAGCGATGTGAGTGGCAACATGCCGCCCGACTGTCTTGAGCAGGTCGCGGTCTTCATATGTGAGCTTGAACGGCGGAGGCGGTTCGTACAGGCAGATGAATCCCACCACTTCATCGAGCTGCAGCAACGGAGAGACGATCCTCAGGTCCGGGTTGTCGGACAACCAGGCGGGTAGCGTGAGATTGCCGTAAAGGTCCGGAGACGAACGCAACTCCTTCAGATCGACGATCCATTTCTTGGCGGCCAGAAAGCTCGGCAAATCTGCGTGCGCGGGTACTGGGCCCAGATGAGCTAACGCGTCCAGCGACATCGGCCACGCGGCCGCGGGGAGGAACTGCTGACCATCCTCATCGCGAAGGAAAAGCACTCCGCCGGGGCTCGAGAAGATCTGTGCTATCGCTCGGATCGCCGTGCGGCGCACGTCCCGCTCATCCGTGGAAGATAAAGTCTGGATGAAGCGCAGCCACTCGATCCGGTAGTCATATTTGTTGCGATAGAAATGTTTATTGATGAAAACAGCCGCCTGCCGACGTAGCGTTGCGGATGCGAGGAGCCCCGCTAGCGCCACTCCCGAACCTGCAAAGAACACCAGCTGGCCGACTCGTCCCCACTCTCCGCCGAACTCGCGTACGTAATAACCTCCAAGCGCCATGACGACGAGATAGGCACCCACAAAAAGAAAAGTACTGGAGTAAAAGACCACCTGTCGCGACACGAACACATCGAGCGACCAATCGCGCGTACGCTGAGCAGACAGAGCAATGAGCGGTACCGACAGCGCGGCTATGAGTCCGCGAACGTTCCATGCTTCCAGCGATAGAGCTTGCAGGAGCTCCGCATGGGAATAGAGGAGCAGGTCATAGATGAAGAGTGCGCCGACGCCGATCGCGAAATGCTTAATTGAATGGCGGCCCGCGTGCGTCGAGTTCCGATATATCTGCTCGAGCAATATCAGTCCACAGAGCGAAGCGGCGAGCTGCGTACGAGATAAGAGCAGGGTCGCATCGAGGTACAGAATCCCCTTGCCTTCCAACCACCAGGAAACCGGAACGATTAGATAGAGACCCACGCAAAGCAGTAGTGCGGCTCGTTTCAGCACGATACCTAACGCGCCGCCTGCGATCGCCACGAGCGCGATGAGCCAAGCCGAGTCGTGTACCGTTTCGACGAAGTAGATCGCCATCGCAGGAAGAAAGCCCTGGACGGCCTGGATTGCGAGCACACCGGACCAGCACGCCATCGCCGAAGTGGCAACGATCAAGCTCACGCCGCGGGCTTGACCTCGCCAGCTCACGAGCATGAGCGTCACGAGCACGAAGGAACCAATCGCGGCGAGCGAGTAGCTCAAAGCCCCGAACGTGTTGAGGCTATTTGCAACCATGTTCCTTCAGACGACTCAGCGGTCGTTCTTCCATCAGCCGAGCACCCTCAATCGACTGTCGGCGGTCACCTCGCGCCCTTGCGCCAGACGATGACTTCCACCGTTTGAACGAGGATCGCGATGTAGAAGAGCAGGCTGTGATTCTTGACGTAGAACAAGTCGTATTGCAGCTTCTCTGTCGCATCCTGTTCTGATGACCCATAGGGATAACACAACTGCGCCCAACCTGTTATCCCAGGCTTGATCGAATGTCGTTCCCGGTAGTATGGAATGCGTTCGTTGAGCTGCTCCACGAATTCCGGGCGCTCAGGCCGCGGACCTACGAAGCTCATCTCGCCTCGCAGCACATTGAGGATCTGCGGGAGCTCGTCAATGCGCGTGAGCCGGATGAACGCACCGATCCGCGTCACGCGGCTGTCGTTCTTCTGCGCCCATTGCGGCTTGCCGTCGCGCTCTGCATCCTCGCGCATACTGCGGAATTTCAGCAACCGAAATGGCCGACCATACTGCCCTACCCTCACTTGGCGATAGAAAATACTGGCGCGCGGACCTTCGGTGATCTTGATGGCGAGGGCTGTTGCGATCATGACAGGTAGCGCGAGAGTGAGTAGGAACAGGCTCGCCACCACGTCGAATGTGCGCTCGAGCGTGCTGTGCACGCGCCCCTGACGAAACCCTTCCGAAAAGATCATCCAACTTGGATTGAGCACGTCTAAGCGAACCTTGCCGGTTTCGCGTTCCAGGAAGCTCACGAGATCGATGATCTCGACGCCTTCCAATCGACATTCCAGGAGCTGATCCATGGGGAACTGCCGTCTGCGATCGTCCATTGCGACTACGATCTCGTCAACTTCCTGATCGGTGCAGATCCTCAACAAGTCGGCCCCTGTCGTGATCTTCTGATCGACCGGCACGCCGGCAGGCTCATCGCCCTCTGCAGCTACGTAGCCGACGACAATGAATCCTCTGCGGTCAGATCTGCGGCGGAGCCTGGCGATGCTCGCAGCTCGTCTGCCCGTCCCATAGACGAGAACACGACGCTTGAAGATATCCTCGTCGACGAGCTTGTCGAAGAACGTTCTGATAATGAACGAAGCGGCGAACGCTATGGTGCAAGTCAGGAGGAGTTCGGCCCGACTGATGCTCAAAGCGGGGATCAGATAGGCCAAGATCGCGATGAGCATGGCGGCGCCGAGGACGCTTGCTGCGACGCGGGCCAAGACTCCAGCAAGGCGGGAACGCTGCCGCGCATTGTACAAACCGGTCGCCGCCATTCCGACGAACAGCACACCGGCGAACAAGAAACCTTTCGCCCACGAGACGTCCGAAGGCTCGACCGCCACTCCAGCTGCCTGAGCCAAGAATGCAGCGATCCAAGGTGAGGCAAAGAACGCGATTGCCTCCACCAGGGCAAGTAAAGCAAGCGGTAGCTGCCAGTAGTGCTGGAATATGCGAATCGCCACGGAACCTCGGATTCTGTTTTTGAGCATGCCCCTTCGAGGTCGAGGCAACACTGCACCGAGCAGCCCCGTCACTACGAGCTGCGCCCGTGTAGTGCGTGCCTACGGACGAAGAGCCTATTGAGCTGGACCGGCCAACGGTTCACCAGCGAACGTAAGTCTAGTCGTTTCCCTGTGACTGCCCGTGAAGACAGTCACAGCATTAATGTTAAAGAGTGACGGGAAAATTCCGATCGGGGGTTGAGCAATTGACAATCATTCGCATTTGTATTTAGATCGCCCTGCCAAGTCACCAAACCGCTAGGACCCATGTACGTTTGTCTGTGTAACGGAATCAGCGATCGCCAGATCCGCGAGTGCGTGGATCGTGGCGCATCCTGCCTGAACGACGTGCAGGCTCGCTTGCCGGTCGCAAACTGCTGCGGCACCTGCGAAGACACAGCTCGCGAAGTCATCGATTCCCATCTCGAATCTGCAGCTCGCCCCGTCGCAGCTTGAAGCTGCGGCCGGGAGTTGCTCCATCGGTGCAGCTCCGCCAAGATCCTCTCTTTCTCGTCGCGGAGTTCGACATGCAAGGCAGTGCCTCGATCATTCGTCATCTCAACGGTGTGTTGAAGAACGAGCTCACCGCGATCAATCAGTATTTCCTGCACGCGCGCATGTTCAACAACTGGGGCCTCAAGCGCCTCGGCGAGTACACATATAAAGAATCGATCGACGAAATGAAGCATGCGGATCGCTTGATCGAGCGGATCCTGTTCCTCGATGGCCTGCCGAATCTCCAAGATCTGGGCAAGCTGCTGATCGGCGAGAACGTGCGAGAGGCTTTGGAATGCGATCTGAAGCTCGAGATGCAGGCGCACCCTGAGCTTCGGAAAGCGATCGCAGAGTGCGAATCTGTCGGCGACTATGTCTCGCGCCAACTATTCGAGGACATCCTCAAGTCAGAGGAAGAGCATATTGACTGGCTGGAGACGCAGCTCTCGCTGATCGATCGAATCGGGATCGAAAACTATAGCCAGAGCCAGATGGAACAATGATCGCAGCGACTCAGCTGATCGTTTTGGAACCGATATTGCTCCGCTCGCTCATAACGCCGGCGCTGTTCACGGCGGCAACCGCGAAGTACCAAGTCCCGGTCGTTAGGTTCTCCACAACGTACCTGCTGAGCGAGGGATTCGATATCGACACTTCATTTGTGAGCGAATACGGATCCTGACCGTAGAGGATCCGATATCCGGACAGATTGACCAGTGGGCTGCCGTCTTCATTCTGCGTGGGCGGCTCCCAAGATAGGCTTGCCGAACCGCTGCCCAGATCTGTGACCGCAATCGAGAACGCCGGCAAGGAAGCAGATAAGCGCCCGTCCGACACTGTGATCGTGATGTTGCTATAGGTCCCGATATCCGCCGCAGTAGGCGTACCCGAAAGCGCTCCTGTCGCAGCGTTGAGCGAAAGCCAGTCGGGCAAGTTCGCCGCGGAGTACGTAAGCGAATCGCCGTTCGAATCGGACGCCGATGGACGGAAGGTGTACGTTTGCGAGACACCTACTGTTGTACCCGGCTGCCCCTGGATCGTGGGCGCCGCATTCCCGCTCCCACCAGGATCGTTCTGATTTCCGGTCGAAGGGCTTCCGCTGCCACCGCCGCCACCACCGCAACCAACAATCGCTAACGCGATTGCCGCTAGGATCGAGGCACCGTGCAAACGCTTGTTCGCCAATGGGATCTCCAACATTCGTGTATTGGACGACCTTTCAATCAACATTCGTGCCACGTGGAAAAATGTTCGCGGTTGCATTGGGTTACGTGCGACCTGGCGGCTGGCAACGCTCGTGGCCAGCCCTTCCACGTCGCAAATGACGGACATGTCAGAGCTACGTGGTGGTAGACAATGCTTTAAGAGCTTGATTTACCTAGCGTTCTGCCCGTCGCAGTATGGCGACGAAGTGTCACAGTTGAACGCGACACCTGACGGAGAGCGTCTGGACGACGCGGGGATTTAGCTCTTGTGAAGCAGCTTCCGCAGCTGTCCGACCGGGCATCGAGAATGTGCCTGCCGCACGTGAGTACTTTTCGAGGCAGCGACCTGTCCTGGCCGTGAATTGGCGTCCCCACGGGGATTCGAACCCCGGTTACCGCCGTGAAAGGGCGATGTCCTAGGCCTCTAGACGATGGGGACGCACGTTTGAAGCGGCGGGGCTTGGTGGAGCTAGCCGGGATCGAACCGGCGACCTCTTGCATGCCATGCAAGCGCTCTCCCAGCTGAGCTATAGCCCCACGCGGGAGGCGCGCACTCTATGAACCTGGACCCGTCAAGTCAAGCTCTTAGAGTGAAACGATGGCAGCGAATTCACGACACTCAAGTCGAGCGAGCGCAGTATTCCACCCCGCGTTCCAATCGATGCAGAGTCGTCTCGCGCCCGAGTACCTGGAGAGTGACATCGATCGGTGGCGACACCGGAGTGCCTGAGACTGCAACACGGATCGGTTGAGCGACCTTGCCCAACCCCACAGAAGATTCTGCGGCGACATCATTCACGGCTTGGTGAATCGCTGGCGCTGCCCAGTCTGTAAGTGCCGCGAGCTTGCCGATCACGGCGCGCAGGACCGCAGCGCTCTCTTGCGTCAGATTTTTCTTGGCGGCTTTCTCATCGTACTGCGCGGGTTCCTGGAAGAAGAAGAGGCTGTTCTGCGCCATTTCCTTCAGCGTCTTCGCTCGCTCTTGCTGCGTCTTGGCGACGGCCGCCAGCTTCGCATCATCGTCCGTAGACACACCCAGCGCGGCGAGCTGCGGCTTCAAGTACATCGCTAGGCGCTCGGGGCTCGCGCGCATGATGTGCTGCTGGTTGAGCCACAACAGCTTGTCCGGATTGAATGCCGATGCTGACTTGTTCACATCCTTGGTGTCGAAGAGCTCGATCATTTCCGTCAACGTGAACACTTCCTGGTCTCCGTGGGACCAGCCGAGGCGTACGAGATAGTTCAGCAGCGCTTCCGGCAGGAAGCCCTCTTCTCGATACTGCAGCACACTCACCGCCCCGTGTCGCTTCGACAGCTTTGCACCGTCCGCGCCGAGGATCATCGGCACGTGCGCATAACGTGGAGGTCTAGCCCCCAAAGCCATCAGCATGTTGATCTGGCGCGGCGTGTTGTTGAGGTGGTCATCGCCCCGAATCACGTGCGTGATGTTCATGTCCATGTCGTCCACCACGACACAGAAGTTGTAGGTGGGTGAGCCGTCGGATCGCGCAATGATCAGATCATCGAGCTCTGCGTTTTCGAAGCGCACGTTGCCGTGAATTTCATCTTCGACGATGACTGCGCCATCGAAAGGATTCTTGAATCGGATCACCGGGTCCACACCGGCTCTCGGCTCGGTGCGATGTCGGCAGGTGCCGTCGTAACGAGGTTTCTGTTTGGCTTCAAGCTGTCGGCCGCGCATCGCCTCCAGCTCTTCCTTCGTGCAATAGCAGCGATAGGCGTGCCCGTTCGCGAGGAATTGTTCGAGGACCTCGCCGTAACGTTCCATCCGTCGACTTTGATAGAACGGCCCCTCGTCGGCCTGCAGGCCCAGCCACTCCATGCCGTCGAGGATGACTTGCGTCGCCTCGTCCGTGGAACGTTCGCGATCGGTATCTTCGACACGAAGGACGAAAACGCCGCGATGACGCTTGGCATAAAGCCAGGAGAACAGTGCGGTACGAACCCCACCGATGTGCAGCATGCCGGTGGGGCTGGGAGCGAAACGAGTACGGATCATGGGAATAGAAGGCGATCGGGGATAGCGGATAGGCGATAGTTCAAAGCACGGCAACCGGAACTGCGACACACTCGCCTATCCGCCATCCGCTATCCCCTGTCCAACTTCCAATCTGAGTGGTGGGCGGTACAGGGATTGAACCTGTGACCCCTGCCGTGTGAAAGCAGTGCTCTACCGCTGAGCTAACCGCCCAAATGCGATTTTCTTTGAAGAACCGGTGCCCGGTTCGAGAGGGGGCGTAGTGTAGGCACCGAGGACTGCAGGGTCAACGGAGCGTGACACGACGCGCCGGCCTAGGCTGTAGACGTAGGCTGTCCCTCCCCTGCTTCGCGGGGGAGGGTTAGGGTGGGGGCACAGCGTGCGCAGCGCGCTCTGGCTAAAGACAGCCCTACTGCCTAGACCCTTTCCGTCTTCAATGTGCCTCTTGCCCGCCGATCAGTGCCAGCAACTCCTCTGTCTTCTCCTGCATCAGCTTGCGATCGCCCCGGCTTTCGACATTCAGGCGGATGAGCGGCTCGGTATTCGATGCACGCAGGTTGAATCGCCACGTATCGAATTCCATCGATAGACCGTCGGTGAAATCCGCGGTTCGAGACGCCGACTGGTACTTCTCCTGCACGCGTGCCATCGTGACTTTCGCGTCATCCACCTTGCGATTGATCTCGCCGCTCGCTGGAAACTTCTCGATGCGCTCACCCACGAGCTTCGACAGCGACATGCCCGACTCACACATCAGCTGCGTCACGAGCAACCACGGGATCTGTCCGCTGTCGCAATAGCCGAAGTTGCGGAAGTAGTGGTGCGCGCTCATCTCACCGCCGTAGACCGCATCCGATTGACGCATCACGTCCTTCATGAACGCATGGCCGGATTTCGACATCACCGGCTTACCGCCGAGAGACTGAATGATGTCGAGCGTGGCCCACGTCAATCGAGGATCGTGAACGATACGTCCACCCTGCTCTCGCTTCAGGAAGGCGGATGCGAGCAGACCGACGATGTAATACCCCTCAATAAAGCCACCCTTCTCGTCGAACAAGAAGCAGCGATCGTAATCGCCGTCCCAAGCGATTCCGCAATCCGCTTTGTGCGCACGAATCGCCTCGATCGTCGACTTGCGATTCTCCTCCAGCATCGGATTCGGCACGCCGTTTGGGAACGTGCCATCTGGATTGTGATTGATCTTGATGAACTCGAACGGCAAGTACTGCTCGAGCGCATCGACCACCGCCCCTGCCCCACCGTTGCCAGCGTTTACGACGACCTTCAACTTCTTGAGCTTAGAGACGTCAATATACGAGAGCAGATGCTCGACGTATTTGCGTTTCACGTCGAGATCGAACTTCTTGCCGCTTGCAGCCGGCGCCGAGAATGCATTCGCTTCTGCGATGCGTTTGATCTCTTGCAGTCCTGTATCGCCGCTGATCGGACGCGACTGCTCACGCACGAACTTCATGCCGTTGTAGTCAGGTGGATTGTGACTCGCAGTCACCATGATGCCGCCATCCATGGACTCGCTGAACGTCGCGAAGTACACCATTTCGGTGCCGCCCAGGCCGATGTCATACACATCCACGCCAGAGTCGAGCAAACCTCGCGTGAGTGCTTCCGCCAACTCCCCGCTCGACAACCGAATGTCACGCCCCACGATCACGCGCTGCGGCTTCAAGAATTCGGCGTACGCTCGACCAATGCGATATGCGACATCAGGATTCAATTCATTCGGAATGCGGCCGCGATAGTCGTAAGCTTTGAAGCCGATGATCGTGCTCATGGTGATATGCAGGAGGTGTTAGACGGGCGGAGCAATGTAATTCTGGAGGAAACCAACTCTCAAGCGCCGCGTGAGTTCCGCGACGTCGTTACGCGTTCGATACATCGCCTGCTCAATAGCGCACGATGTCATCTTCAGCGAGGTAGGTGCCGGATTGCACCTCGATGATGTGCAGCGGAATCTTGCCAGGATTTTCGATGCAATGTTTCGTCCCGAGGGGGATGAAGGTCGACTGATTTTCTTCAAGCAGGAAAGTCTCGGTGCCGCGCGTGACTCGGGCCGTTCCCGCGACCACGATCCAGTGCTCCGCTCGGTGGTGATGCATCTGCAGTGAGATTGCTGCACCGGGTTTGATCGTGAGCCGATTGACGATGAAACGTTCGCCAAAATCTATTCGATCGTAGCTGCCCCACGGACGGAAGATCTCCCGATGCACGGAGGTTTCGTAGCGCCCTTGCTTCTTCAGCATCGCGACGAGATCCTTCACGTCTTGCACACGATTCTTGGGCGCGACGAGCACTGCGTCCTTAGTCTCTACGACAACGTGATCTTCCAATCCCACTGCCGCAACCAGACGACTGGTCGACTGTAGATAGCAACCGTGGGTATCGGAAGTGAGAACATCGCCAATGGCTACATTGTCATTCTGATCACCAGGGATCGCCTCATGCAGCGCCGACCATGAGCCCACATCGCTCCACTGTGCATCGAGCGGCACGACCACAGCGTGTTTGGTCTTCTCCATCACCGCATAGTCGAACGAGTTGCTGGGGCACGCACCGAATTCCTTGGCGGGCAAGCGAGTGAAGTCTAGATCGCGTTTCGCGCTCGTGAACGCATGCGCGCATGCTTGATAGATGTCCGGAGCCAATGCACGCAACTCGTCAAGCACAGCGCTTGCGCGAAACATGAACATCCCGCTGTTCCAGAAGTACTCCTTGGAATCGACGTAGCGTTGTGCCGTTTCGCGGTCCGGCTTCTCGACGAATTGCGCGATTGGGAATGCTGGTCCACTGCCGTCGGCGCGTTTGATGTAGCCGTAACCTGTTTCAGGTTTATCGGGCACAACGCCAAACGTCACGAGTCGTCCCTGCTCCGCTGCTTGCACACCGATCGATACCGCAGCTTGAAAGGCCGCAACGTTCTGGATGACGTGGTCTGCCGGCAGAATCAACAGCACGGGATCGGCGCCTTTGCCCGATGAGGAATCACCTTGCGTCACGGCGGCCATCGCAGCGATCGCCACGGCGGGGGCAGTGTTACGCCCGACGGGTTCCAAGATGATTGCTTGCGGTTTCGCACCCGCTTCCAACAACTGTTCCGCAACGAGAAAGCGATGACTCTCGTTGCAGACGACGATCGGCTCTCCGACCTGTTCGACGCCGGATAGCCTCGCTAAGGTCTCTTGAAGCATCGTCCCCTTGCCCACGAGCGGCAGCAGTTGCTTCGGATACAGCTCGCGCGAAAGCGGCCACAATCGTGTGCCGGAGCCGCCGGAGAGAATGACGGGAATCAGCATGACTGCAATCTCCGGCTCCGTGACTCGTGACTCGTAATTCGCGGGTAGCAAGAAGACAGCATTTCTCGACACTCACCTTGAAACGAACGATCTTTCAGCGTCTGCATCGAGCGAGAATACGCGAAGGATGACTACGCCATCTACTCCATGGTGAATCACAAGGAACTCATCGCATGGCAGAAAGCTGTTGCCCTCGCGCAAGAGGTTCATGAATTGACGAGTGCATTCCCTCGTCACGAGCTATTCGGACTCTCGGCGCAGATGCGCAGATCCTCCGTTTCCATACCGAGCAATATCGCGGAAGGCGCTGCTCGCGGAAGCACGCGAGACTTCCTCCGGTTCTTGCATATGGCCCGCGGCTCTTACGCCGAGCTGGAAACACAGCTCTTGCTTGCCCTGCAGTCGCGCTACATCGTCGAAGGGGCTTTGATCTTCAACAGGCTCGAAGACGTTGGCAAGCTGCTGAACGCCTTGATCATGAGCTTACGTCGTCGTCTACGAGGGTAATCTTTCGACCCGCGAATCACGAATCACGAATCACGATCCGCTTGCCCTCGCTACGCGCGCACGCTGTCACCGCGCCCAATGGCGTAGTACGTCAGCCCAAACCGTTTCACGAAGCCAGGGTCATAAAGATTGCGACCATCGAAGATAACCGGATGCTTGAGCGAGCTCTTGATGGTGTCGAAGTCGGGGCTGCGGAATTCCTGCCATTCCGTGACGATCGCCAGCGCATCGGCGCCATCCAGTGCATCAGTCGAGTTCTTTACGAGATCGAGGTCTGCGCGATCACCGTAGATGCGATGCGCTTCCTCGCCCGCGACCGGGTCATAGGCCCGAACACGCGCACCTGCGTTCCACAGCGCCTCCATCAGCGCTCGGCTCGGCGCCTCGCGCATATCGTCCGTGTTCGGCTTGAACGCGAGCCCCCAAATGGCAATCGTCTTCCCGTCGAGCTTGCCGCCGAAGAATCTGTTGATCTTTTCGAACACTACAGACTTTTGCTTCTTGTTTACGTGTTCGACAGCGTTCAAGAGCGACGCATCGAAGTCGTGGTCATTCGCGCTTCGACTCAACGCCTGAACGTCCTTCGGGAAACACGATCCGCCGTAACCGCATCCTGGATAAATGAAGTGATATCCGATGCGCGGATCCGATCCGATCCCCAGACGCACCTTCTCAATATCCGCACCCATGCGCTCGGCAAGATTCGCGAGCTCGTTCATGAAGCTGATCTTCGTTGCGAGCATCGCATTCGCCGCGTACTTCGTGAGCTCCGATGACCGGATGTCCATCACGATCATGCGCTCACGGCTGCGAGTAAACGGATCGTACAGCGCCTTCAGCAGCTCCGCCGTCCGCGGATTATCCGTGCCGACGACGATGCGGTCCGGCTTCATGAAATCGTTGATCGCCGCGCCTTCCTTCAAGAACTCAGGATTCGACACGACGTCGAACTCGAAGCTCACCCCGCGCTTCTGCAGCGTCTGATCGATCTTCGCTCGGACCTTGTCCGCGGTGCCCACCGGCACGGTGGACTTGGTGACGACAACGCGATACTCGGAAAGGTTCTGCCCGATCGCTTCGGCGACTGCCAGTACGTACTTGAGATCTGCGGATCCATCCTCGTCCGGCGGTGTACCAACGGCGATGAACTGGAACAACCCGTGATTCACACCCTCTGCGGGATCGGTCGTGAACTTGATGCGACCGGCCTCGAGATTTTTCCTGAGGAGATCGTCCAACCCAGGCTCATAGATGGGCGACTCACCTTTCTTGAGCATATCCACCTTCCGCTGGTCTACATCGACGCAGAGAACGTGGTTGCCCACCTCTGCGAGGCAGACGCCTGTGACCAAACCTACATAGCCGGATCCGAAAATCGTGAGTCTCATGTCTTGGTTTCGTCGATTTGAAAATGCGCGGGGAGGTTAGGGAGCTTTTTGCAATCGGTAAAGCGGCGATTCCGGAGAAGCTCAGTAAGATTTTGGATCGCCGCGGCGGTAGGTGCAAAATACGTGCCCACGTGCCAGGCACGAGTCACCCAGGGGCGCCGAGCAAAAAAAGGAGAGCTCCCGACGTGGCCTGACCGGGCAGGATCCGATGATCGGACCGTGGCAAGCCTATGATTGCTTCCACAAGGAGGAGAATTGCCCGCTCGAGAGTTCGGCCTGCATGACGTTCGGGTCCGGACGCGGAAGGATCAAACTCGTACCGAAGACGACGTGGTACGTCACTCCGCTAACGCCCCACAACACAAAGAGCCAGCCGTCTTCAACTCCTAATGCGTGACCGCCGACACCGATCGCGGCGCACAGCGATGCAGCGATCAACACGATCTGGGCGACGCGCCGGGATGACAATCCCAGACGACGAAGGACGTGATGCAGGTGCTCCGAATCGCCGTGAAAAGGCGAGTAGCCCTGCACAATGCGTCGCGCCATGCTGCTGAAAAGATCGAAGATCGGCAGCGCGAAGATCCACAGGATCACGACTGGGCTGATCGCTCGTGCGGGTGCCTGCGAGGCCTCGATGCTGATCCATGCCAACGAGAATCCAAGCATGGTGCTGCCGGCATCGCCCATGAAAGAGCGGAGATTACGTGTGCGCTTGGACGGCCAGTTGAACACGAGGAAACCCAGAATGCAGCCCATTAGCGTCGCAATCATTGGGAGGTAGTTGGTCGTACCTGCCAGCAAACACGCAAAGCCTAGAAAAACCAAGGCAACCAGACCTTGGCTTCCAGCGACGCCGTCGCTGCCATCGAACATGTTGAAGGCGTTGATTGCGGTCAACACCAAGATGACCGAGAACGGAACCGAAAACCAGCCGAGTTCGACGAGACCTCCGAAGAACGGTCGACCGATATCGCTCGCACCCACGCCGGCCCCGCCGACCATGAGCAACGCTGCGCAAATCTGGGCTAGAAACCGCACCGACGCCGGCAAGTCGTATCGATCGTCCAGAGCTCCGATGAGAACGAGGACGCTCAGCGCCGTGATGAAGAATGCATAACCGGAGATAGCGATGTGGCTGTAAAGGCTGCCGACGATCACTCCGCCCATCATTGCAAGACCACCGATGACGGGTACATCGCCGATATGCATCTTGCGGCCACCGGGCCGATCGATCAGGCCGATGCCTCGCGCAACCGGCCGCAGCGCGCACATAAACAAGATGGTCACCAAGAGAGGCAACCCAAAATGCACAACAATCCCTGCCATGATCCCTTCCAATGATTACGTGTTGTTCGAGTTCGCGATCGCAATGCTTCAAACTAGGCGATCGATCACACGTGTACAGCGCGAGACTATACAAGTACGACTATTCTTGAACCAGAAGCTTAAGAGTAGCTGAATAGCGACAAGCAGGCTCAAAAATGGCTTTACGATCGATTGTCAGCCAGCGGCGGCGATTTGCGGCGGTAGCCTAGGGCCTTTCCGAGCCTAGGTCTGTAACAGTTTGTAAATGCGAGCAGATCGTTAGGGCGACCTGAGTCGCTGAGAGCGTACGGAGGGTGAATCCGTTGTCAGACGACACCTTCCTGTTCTAGAAGACGCTGCGACATCGAATCGCGTTGCTGGAGCTTCGACGACACACCTAACGTCCGCATGATGATCGAGGGCAAATCAGTCAGAGGAAACTCCGAAGCATGATGGCCCTTGGGCGCCCCTGTATCGAGGAAATACCCGCGACCATCGTGCTCCCCATTCTTGAGCGCGACGAACGCGACGTTCTCGTGGAATCCCTCGTAGACGTCCTTTCCAATCGAGAACTTGAAACCACGAGGTATGTCTCGCGGGTACGTCAGCATGACGAAGAGATCGTTACCTCGATTGTCTACTTCGAAGAGCGGAAGACCGTCAGCCGCCACGGCGTCGCTCAGCCGTTTTGCGGCAGCTTCGGCTTGTGCAGCATCTGCGCATTTGATCAAGAAATCGCGCGACATCCGCGGCTCAACGCTCACGAATGGCACCTCTGCTCGAGCCAAGAAGACAGCGTGATTCTTTAGGCGCCAGTAGAACTTCACTTCATGAAAGGGGACCTGATGCAGCCCCGTAGCGATCATGATCCGTGCCTCGGGGCACATGTCGCGCGCAGACCCGAGGATATGGTCGTAGAGCTCATACACTTCGAGCACCGGATCCGCGCCCTCTGGTGAATACCACTCGGGATTGCGCAATGGACCTGGATAGAAAGATGAAGAGAACATGTAATGATGTTGGATGTGCGCACCCGCGTTGAGGAACAAACTCGCGAAGTGCGGTTGCGTCCGACTCACCTCGCGCAGGTACACGTCCGCGAGCAACAGATCTAGGAACATCGCACGTCGCCACGGCTTGCTCATTGCGCTAGCTGCCAGCCTCAAGTATCGGCCGTAGTTCGCAGGTCGAGCGTATGCCGCAAGGCCTAGTGCGAGCGATCCTAGTGAACGCGCATCGATCTTGCGCTGAGCGTTGTCGTTTACCCCTTGAGAGATTGCTGCTGCCAACCTCGTAAGCACACCCCCTGCGGAAATGTTCGTTGGGGTCCAAGGGTCGGGAACGAAGAACGAGGGGTTGGCTAGGCGATGTTTAGCATTCATCGGGCAGATCGCGCCGACCTTTAGACCCGCCTGCTCCAACGATTCCCAAATCTGCTGCAGGTCGCGATCGACGATATCCCCGAGGCGAAACACGCCGTGCTCAGCGAACGTCAAACCTGTGTGCGCAGTCACCCACTGAATCCACGGCTCCAGATGCTCGTAGGCAGTCTCCGAAGTCGTTACGGACCAACCGCAGCTATCGATGAGCCTCCGAAAATTCGGCAGCATCCCCCGAGCGCAGTAGTGAGCTACGCCGTCGAAGCTGATTTCATTAAGTTCTAGGAACAGCAACTGCGTCATGGAAACATCTCTGTGGAACGAACCGCCGTGCCAATGGCCGGTACATCTCCCGGTTGTATTGCATGCTGGCCATACAGGCGATCTACGGCTTCCAAAGTCTACCAGGGGGCTTGGAACTCAGCGTAAAGGCTGTACAAGGCCAATCGAAAGGCTCAATGCGAGCGGGCTGGAATTGGCGGTTTTGCTGTCGCCGGCGGACGACCATCCGGCGTCAGTGATAGAGCTGATCAGTGGGAAATGGGCTCGTCCAGCACGGCTGCTTGCCCACTCCTCGAAATCTCTCGTTGTCAGGTTCCTCATTGGCATGGAGCTTCCTCGCGACCACGACGATGTGGTACGGCTGAAACAACTCCACCGCGAGTATTTGCATTCGCATCTGGTTCAGGATCTCGACGACGAGCCGAGTGTCGAACACGTGATGATGTAGGCAGCGGTTCTCGAAGTTGCGCTTGGATCGCTCCTCGAATGCCTGGAAACCGCCGGCTTCTGGATCTCGTGCCAAATCGTGCAACTTTAGGATCTCATCCAAGTGCGTGAGATCCTGCTCCGTCGTACCATTTTCGAAATCTTCGATGAGATGTTCGATCCTCGTGGTAGGTCTGCGGTGATCGAACGTGCCGTCCTTGTGAGGCACGACGAGAACGAGTGCGCCGTCCTCCTTTAGAACTCGAATCCATTCCTTCAGCCCTTGTAGAGGATTTGCCAAGTGCTCGATGCAATGAGATGAAAGCACGAAGTCATATTGCGAGCTGCGGATGCACGTGAGATCGCTCGCTTCCGCGACGTATTGCCGCCCGGGTGCCTTCTCATGATTGAAGGCGAATGTATCGCCTTCGCTCACCTGGCCCTCCCAAACCGTGGTCGCGCCGAAATTGCAGTTGTCGATGCGCTCGGCGACGGGGTATACGGGAACGCATCCTCGTGCGCTGAAGATGGGGCTCGGCCCGCCGACCTCGAGTCCCACTCGAGATTCGAAATGGGATTTGCAATGCGGATAGTACTCCAGGCGATCTGGACGGATGCGCTGATACACGGCGCGAAATAACCCGCTTACCCCTCTAGTCGTGAGCGCTACATAGGCCTTCTTAAGCATTCGCCTGCTTCCATCCTCTGTACACATTGCGCGCGCTAGGGCGCGGAAACAAAGTTTCGTTTGATATCGCTCATGCGCCGGATTCGGACCACAGATTACGCAATGGCGGCTTGTCATCCCAAAGCACTGTCTCCGTGAAGCGATTGATAACGCAATGCTTGTTCAGCAGCGTAGCGAGCACCAGCACTCTGCGCCGCTTACGCGCGAGCAGGACCACTCCGCTCACGAGCAGAACTGCCATCTTCACGAAACGGGGCGCTTTCGATTTGACGATTCGCGTAGCACGGCGCCCGATCCCAAGCGGAATCCCACTATCCAGAGAATAGGGCGGCACATAGAAGAGTACGTCTCGCAGCCGCTGCAAGAACGGAATCTCCTTCACGCGTTTCCAACGATTGCGCATCTGCCAAACGAGCGACGGACGCACCTGAAACTGTTCCACGGCTGCGATGACCTCCGCCTCACTTACGTGGCCGCTTTCGATCGCAGCTCTCAAACAATCGACCCAGACGTCGGCAAGCCGATTCGCGCTCGTGAGCCAAGGTTGCGTCTCCATGTCGGTGTAATGCAGAAGCGACGTGACGCCAGGCTCGAACTCTTCGAAGTCGTTCCAGGTGGGAGGCAAGATGCGCTCGACTCCTCCGGCGAATGTGAACTGATACAAGTAAGGGCGATATTTGCTCGGATCACCATCGATCTCTCTTATGACGGCTTGAGGATCCCAGCTGCACTTTTCGACCTCGAATACGGTCACGCTAGTCTGCGGCTCCCGCGGGGGCTGACGAGTCTGGCAACACGCAATTGCTGCCGGTCTCGCTTGATCGAACAGCTCGTTGATGTCGCGAAAGACCAGCATGTCAGAATCGAGATATGCCGCCTGACCGGATCCCGCCAATGTCGGGACGAACGCGCGCTGCTTCGAGAACGGCGTATTCGAGTTCTTGCTGTTGTCCACCAGCAGACCCGCCGCACTGATTGCGCGATTGAGGAACCTGACTTCGACCGTTCCCCGACTATGCTTCTCGATCGTTGCTTGAAGAACGTGCGCGGCAAGCTCTTGGTCACCTTCCGTACCGATGTACACGGACCGTTTCATATCAACGCCTCGTCGATTCGAGAAAAATAGTCATCGAGCTGCTCTGATCTGCCCTGCCGGAGAAAGAAATCTGGCCAGTAATCCAATAAAGACACCCTTGGTATGTCGGCCGGTAGCTGGTCAGTCGCAGTCGATCGATACCCTATCGCCAATGCCGCCTCGAACGTGCTCCGCCGATCCACCGCGGGCAGGCCATACGTTTCACGATTCGCCGGATGAGGCAGAGCATGCAGCGCCCAGCCAGCTCGAGCACACGCCGCCTTCACTCGGGAGCTTAAGTGCCCATAGTCGACATCCGGTTCCAAATAACCGACGTTGTGAAGCACGAGAAGCGCACGGCGACAATGGGGATTGTATTCGACGCCGCTCAGTACGGGGAAATCCGCGATACGTCGAACGTCCGGCACGATCGAGCGGCTTTTCAAGAACTCGTACCAGCGATCGGAGCGACACCAATACTGATCCGCGAGGGTGGGCAGAAAATCGCCGATCGGGTTTCCGTGCTGCGCCACCGCTACCGTACGACCGTGCATGAATTTTGCGGTTGCTACGAAGGGCGCGCAGCCCAGCGAACGCTCGTTGGCGGCGAGCACAGTCCGACATTGCGCGTTCTGCTCGAGAACCTCTCGCGTGACACACGCGTACGCATCGAAGAGTATCTCGAAAAAGCGGCGTGGGGTGCCGACAGCAGCCGAGAGCGCGGTGGCAAACTGCCAGCGTGCGCCAACGCCGAGGTGACGGAGAAACGATTGCGGCCGCAAGTCGAGCAGCGGCTGTAAGCCTAAATCAGCGATCGTTCGCAGGCCGCTCGCGCTCACGCCATCGTACGCGACGAGCTCAGCTTGGACAGCGTTCCCGATGCGCGTCGCAGGCCGAACGAGCGCTCGGGAAGCGGACAACACGATCCCCGCACACGAGTAAATGCCGGCCTCGCATAGAAGTACGTGGTAGTCGACGTACAGTCGTCGAGCTTCCTCGAACGACTCGAGACGCGAATCTCCCCTCGTGACTTTGAGAAAGTCCTTGAGCGAGACAGAGCGTGACTTACGAGTACTCACTGCGCTGTATTGAGTGTTTAGAAGAATGCCATTCTAGGGAGCGTGCCGGAATGCAGCCACGAGCTTGTCGAGAATTGCCTTGGTGGAGTAGCGCTCCCGGAGGATTGAACGGCCGCCGGGAGCCGTTCGCGGTGCATTCAATAGCGTCGCAAGCTCTTCGGGAGTGGAGAAGTAGTGAGCGCTCTCGCCTGCCGTCGCGCGGTTGAACGAACAGTCCCAGCAGAATACCTCGCAATCGAAGAACAGAATCTCGACGAGCGAAGGGTTTGTTCCTCCTACGGAGTGACCGTGAAGGTACACCTTGCACGAACTGCGCAGTTCGAATAACACCGCAGAATCGTAGATAGGGTCGAGCAGACGCACTCGCGATTCCGATGCGTATTTTTGCCTGAGTGCCCTGCCATACTCGGAACGATCCCAATTTCCCACGAAAACATAGGAGCTCAAGTTGGACCGAAGGAAGCCTTCGAGCAAGAGATCGCAATTGTTCTCCGGTTCGATTCGGCAGATCGTGAGCGCTTCCGGTTTGAACTGCGGCGCAGCTCGTGCAGCTTGGGAGCGCCCCGCCAGCGCGTGATCGCCACTGTATTCGACGCAAACGGACTTCCGAGGCCGCAACACGAACGGCAGCAGCGCATCGTTGTCGTAGATGACCACATGCGCGAACTGTTGTGCGAGCCAATCGAAGCAATATAGCGCTAGCTTCTGCAGCGCACCGAACTTAGAACGCCGCCATTCGACGCCATCCACGTTGACGAGAAGGCGGGCACCGCTCCACGCGCAGATTAGTCTGAAAAGCGGAAAAAACAGACCGGCGCTCACGCCGAGCACGAGGATATAGTCGCATGTGCGCACGACACGCAAGAAGGCGACGAGATCGTGCAGCGGTGACGTCGCTCCGTTGGCACCGATCGGCACGAAGGTGCGGCGCACGCCACGAAACTCGGACGAAAGATCATCCAGATATCTCGCCTTGTCGCACGTCACGATCACCTCGTAACCCGCATCGAGTAGAGCGGGTGCGATGCTCTCCGCGAATGCCTCAGGGCCGCCATAACGATTCGGAATGCCGACGGATCCGATGATTGCGACCTTTTCCCGCAGCGATTCGCGTGCTGTAGTTGTAGCTTGTGTGTTCACTTCGTGTCTCATCCGGACTCGATCCACGTCTGGCACGGACGCGATCGGATGCTGCGGATCTGTCTGAAAATACGCGCTTGGCGTGGTCATGCCTTGTGACTTTTCTAACCCACCACCACATCGCGCAGAAAAGTCAGTGTACCGAAGCCAGTGGCGACGACCAACAGAGCGAGCCGACTTGGATAGGTGTAGTCGCGAGCGAGCTGTACGACCCAAAAGGCATGCAGAAGCGCTAACTCGGACAAACGGATCGCGAAGATTTCACTACTTGCGAAGGCTAGAAATATGAACCAAGGGATGAACATCCAAACCGCCGACTTGAACCGTGCCTTCTCGACGACACCGGACAAAGCTCCTTTCAGCGAGAGCAGATAAGACAACGCGAACAGCAGGAGCAAGCCAGAGATCACACTGATTCTTGGAATGGACGACACCTCTCCTTGCGCAACCAGATCCCGGTAGTGACCGATTCTTTCGATCGCAGTCGCGAAGATGTTCGTGGTCTCGCCAAGGAAGGCGACGAGTAACGCAGCGAGAACGAGAAGCACGAACCCAGCTTTGATGGCTGTACGCACGTTCGTCGGCTTCCACAGGTAGTCCAGCAACACGACAAGAAGAATAGTTTCGTGAGTCAGGACGGACGCCACGGTAAACGCCACACGATGCGAGGTCTTGATGCTCTGGCGGGCCACGAGAAAAAGCGCCAGTCCAAGGAAAAGCTTCACCTGAATCAAGTAGAGCCAGGGTCCGAAGGTCAATGACATCAACGTGAAGCGAGCTGCCGCGCTCTGATCATCAACTTTGCGCATCATGGCCCAAGCGGCCAGCCAGAGGCTAAAGAGTGAGATCAGACTGAAGAGCACGTCGAAATTGAAGCCCATCCGCTCGCCAGCCACGAGGAGCGATAGGAAGATGGGGCTTCGAACATGAACCGAGATAAGGAGGCACTCGAGGCCCGAGCACGAACCCACGGATTCATAGAACAGACGATAGATCTCTCGATCCTTCAGCTCGATGATCTGATTCAGAGCGAGAATGAGGAACGACCACACCGCGACCTGAAGCAACACACTTGGACTGCTGAATATCGAACGGCGAGGCGATCTCGATCCGGCGTGAGCGCTTTGCGGAGCGATGCCCTGATCGTCTGCGTACGAGTGCATGCCGTGGTCCATCAGTGAAGCAACAGTGCCGCGGATAGCAGCAAGCGGTACTTCGCGGTTAGCAGAGTGCTGTGCCAGACGACTCGCGCCTGCTCCACTCGCCCGTGCAGCCGCGGCACACGCATCGCGACGGCATCACCGAGCGCTTCGGACGCTACACCTATCGAAATCAGCTGTTCTCGTATGCTCCGGACGTGTGCGCCTACTTTTCTGGCTCGGCTCATCACAGATCTACTCACCGCCGCACCCAAGGCGTTTCGATCGTGTTGTCTATATAGGACCAGCGGCACGTCGACGAAACGTAAGCGGCCGTTCGTAAGCCAGCACAGCTGCATGAGAGCCCAGTCGTGCATTATCCAGTACAGGTTCAGGCATTCGGCGACGCGCGCAAGCCACTCCCGCCGGATGCACATGGTCATTCCGACGGCCGGATTCGTCAGCAACACCGATTCATCGGTCCTACCGCTAGGGCGGCGGTATGGGCTCCCAGTTCCATAGAAGGTCGCAAGCGTGCTGCCGTCTTCTTGCAAGACCATCGCATCAGAAAATGCCAAGTCGAAACCCTCGGTCGCGAAGAGATCGAGGAAAGTCGCGACTTTATGAGACATCCAGATGTCGTCCTGATCACACAGGAAGATGAGGTCTAGATCTTTGCGATGGCTTACATCTCCGAGTGCATGAAGGAAACTGCGCGCAGGACCAGGGGCGGACTTCATACGCCGCAGGCTGGTCATCACAGCTCGATCGCGTGTTGTGTTTCGCCATCGCTCGACGATATCGGCCGTAGCGTCGGTACTAGCCCAATCGTAAACGATGATCTCGTCCACCGGTCTGGTCTGAGTCTCGAGGCTGTTCAGTTGCTCTTCAATGAAGCGAGCGCCATTGTGTGCGCACAAGACGACCGCGACGCGAACGACGCTTGCCGGAAGCGAAGAGCTCATGTCCAGAGGCTGCTCCAGCGAAACGCGCGCAACCCGCGCATGGTTAGCCGCAGACCTCCCATGACATCGCCGGTCTTCTGTGTGATCCTCCAGCACGCGACGAGATACTTACCTAGACGCTGCGCGCTGAAGCCCGCCGACTGCATCGAAAGATCGTGCGAATGCCTCATCGGCAGCAATAAGAGCTCCGCTCTCTTGCGAGCCGCTTCCCTCGACCACACGACGTCGGATAGATCGAGAGGCATGTCCGAAGAAAATCCGTCGACAGCTCGGAACGATGCCACGGAACCGGCCAGGCCGGAGTTAATCACGCCTACCCCGTCCGCGAACTTTAGGATGGGACCCGCAAGCGTACCGTCGATAGGTCGGGGAACGCTGCCCACCATTGCGTACGGCGACACACGCATCCGGCCGGAAAATTGCTCCAGAGTTGCGAAGCATATGCCTGTCGCCAGACGCGTTCGACGCGAGGCTACTTCGGAGAAGTAGCGACCGCCCAATCGAGCATCGCCATCGAGCAATATCAGGAGATCCTCGGGAGCGGCTCGCTGGATCGCATAGTTATATGCACCTGCGACTCCGTAGCGGTTATGTTGGTATACGGCCTCTAGGCGCAGCCCTTGTCCGAGCTGCACCGCCCTGGGGCTTCGCACACGATCCACGATGTCGTCGCGATTGCTCACCACGGTTACGACGGCGTCCAAACCTACTGATGCCGCGCGCAGATCCTCTAACAGTGGCCTCAAGCTCCTGAGCGGCACTTGGTACAGCACGACCACGATGCGCAGCAACGATGCCACGACTTCGCGCCTCAGATCCTGACTGTCGCGATGAATCTCACGATCCTTTCGTCGCGCCCGGTGCGCGCGCCTCGCGCCAGGCACGCAGCACCACGACCAACACAACGGAGATGAGGCCTCCCATCAGAAAGCCACCGATTATCCAGATAGTCGGTTGAGGGAACGATGCGCGTTCCGGTGGCATCGCACGATCGATCACTTTCAGCGCGTACTCATCGCTCCCGCGTGCGAGCATCACTGCCTGGATCTCGGACTCGAGGATGCTATAGATCGCTGTACGCACCTGCACCACTTCGGTCTTCGCCGCCTGATCCTGGAGGTACGCGATGTTGCGTTCGGACTCGCGAACTTTCTTTTCGCGCAGATAGTCGTTGGTCATCTTGACCAAGTCGTTCGCCCACTTGGCAGCGATCTCCGGGTCTCGCCACGTAATAGTCATGGTGTACATTCCAGTCTTCTTGTCTTCCGTCACGCTGCGAATCTTCTTGCTGAAGTACTGGTTCGCCTTCCAGAGCGTCGGCATCTTCTCTGGATCCGTTACCTTCCACCGCTTCGCACCGGCATCCCACGCTTTCGCGAATAGCACGTACAGCAGCTCATTCTCATCGATGTAGCGCTGCGTGAGAGTCTGCGACTGCAGAACCGCTATCGGCTCCGCCTTGCTGGTGTCATCGCCGATCGTGATGCCGGCGAGCGAGGCCAGTCCTCCGAACTGCCCAGCAAGCGAGCTCAGACCCCCGAATGCGCCGCCCGCCATGTTGTTCGAGACCGGTGCTATGACTACGGAAGCCGAATACTTCTTTGGCACGATGAACGCGGCCAGTGCAGCCAAAGCCGTAAATGCAAGGGTCACCAAGACGATGATCCAACGCCCTTCCCACAACACGTTGACCAATTCTTTGAGATTGATCTCGTCTGATTGCGTCGTATTCATCGTTTCAATCCATCGAGCTCACGTGGGTCGGTGCGAGCTGAAGACTGCGTTATAGGAAATCGCTTCAGGATCGGCGCCGCGCTCGAGCTTGCCTTTTCCTTCCATCGTGTAGTGACGAGCAGTCTCCACGAATCCATGCGTGCGCATGAACTCGAACAACTCCGCCTTGTAGCGCGTGTTCACCTCGATCTGGATGCTCAATGGCCGCGCAACCCCCGAGAGCAATCCAGACATGCCGTGCAGGATCAGCATCTCGTTGCCATCGACGTCGATCTTGATGTGGTGCGCGGGAAGAATCGTCTGGGACTCCACCAATGAGTCGATCGTCGTCGCGAATTTTTTCTCCCGCAGGACAGGGCGAAACTCCTTGTCCGTGCCGTCGCGACTGTCATTGAGCTGACTGTTCGACGAACCTGATACGTCCGAGTAGTAGTTGAAGTCGAAGTACCCTTCTTTGTCGTTCAGCGCGCAGGACATGACGTGGACGATCTGATCCATGCCGTTCATCTTCACGTTGTGCAGCAGCGTATGCACGTTCGCGACGTGAGGTTCGAAGGCGTAAACCCGGCCGGCCGCGCCTACGCGCGCGGCAGCGAGCGGCGTGTAGATCCCCATATTCGCGCCGATATCATAGAAGACCTGCCCAGGCTTCACATGGCTGCGAATCCATTCGACCGTACCGCTCTCCTTCGACAAAAGGGTGCGCGCTCTGCCCACATCAATCAATGATTCGCAACGGAACGTGTAGGTACGCTCACCGTCGCTGGTCTCCACCACCTTCACCAGTCGCCTGCGCAGGTAGAAGCGAAGACGATCGATGAAGGAGTAGCTTGATTGCGGTCGCACCGCGCTGTGAGTGGTCATTTCGCTTCGATGTTGATGGTCAAAGTCTTGCGCATGGTCTTGCTGCCACCGCCCTGAATGGGTTGCACCGCATGCCATGAATTGAAGGTCTTGATGAAGATCACCGCTTGGTTCGGCTCGAACGGAAACGAATGAAGGGTTTCCATCTGTTCGAACTCGAACTGGCGATTCATGTAGTTATAGCTGCGCGTGACGTCGCGAGGTCTCATCACATCCGTCCCGCCTCCAAAACGCGGATCCCACTCGTCCGGCGCCATCATCGAGATCACGAGAGTGATGATCTTCTGTGGAGCGTCCGTATGCGGCTTGATGTACCCGCCATCCGCCGGCAGCATTGAGAATTCGAATCTCGCGCTCAACTTGCGCGTCTTACGCAGCACCTTGAGCTGGTCTATGAAGGACAAGCCTGCCTGCCGGCGCGCCAATATCGCACCGCTCAGTCCGAGATCCATGTGGTGCTCGTAGAGCAGTGCGATTACTTCATGCATGAACTCGCTGCTTTTCACGTACGAGTGCATTTCCTTCCATGCAGCCTGCGTACGGACGAAGCGGCGATAGTGTGCCGGATTGTTTACTTCCGAGAGCGAATATTTGTTACCCAGTTGTTGCTTGAATTCGAACAACTCTGTCGCGGGCCATGCTTCGATCAGCCGCTTGTAGCTGCTCGCAGCCAGCACCTCGCGCGCAAGTCCAATCGGATACGGCTCATACCGGAAAGCAACGTCGGAAAACTGGAATCGCATGTAGTGTCTGTGGATTCGAGGTATTAACTCGGTCGAAATGAGCTCATTTGGCTAGCGGTGCCGCATCGGAATGTCGCTATGCCTTCCAATGATCGGATAGGGGCTACGCCGCACGCGAGAAACTACGCAACAAACGCAACGGCGCGTTGAGCAGGGCGCGGCCGAACGCCGACCGACGAAAACGAAAGGCAGGCGCAAGCAGTGAGATGCGCCGGATGTGCTTCTTCACGATCGCGCGCTCCGCGTCGACCAGAGCTCTGGGCTCGCCTTGCTGGCTGTATGTCACCTCGAAGACCGCGCGCACGGACAGCGGATGTTTGGTGGGATCGTGCTTCTCCACCCGGATAGCGTGCAATCCTGCACGAGCCGCGATGTTCTGCAGCGATGCGACCGTGAAATGATACAGATGTGCGATATGAATATCGTCGAGCGATCGATATCGCGCTGCATCGGGAACGTCGACGTAAATGCGAACGTCAGGCGCGCCGAGTTTAATGAGTCGTTGCAGGAGCAGGACTGGCTCTCGAATGTGCTCGAGGACGTGATTGATGATGATGAGGTTGAACCTCGCATTCACCCGCTCCACCTCCGCCAGATCTGAGTACACCGTTGCGCCTCCCCAAGATCTGGCGAACTCGCCGAAAAGAGGATTCGGTTCAATACCGACACGCGTCGAATGCGGAGCGACCTGCGAGATGGCCCGCAGCAAGCTGCCCTCGGCGCAGCCCACGTCCAGAATATGAGGATTGCCATCGAGCAATCCTGCCGCCTTGAAAAAAGCCGCTGTGTCGCGGGCGCGCTCCGCGAGCCCATACTCCTCGATATGACTTTCTGATGGGGACTCCACCTTCCGGTAGTAGCGACGATAGTGCTCCCGATAGAAACGCGATAATGCGTCCTCCGAAGGAACCGGGTTGGTCATGACCAACCCGCAGCCCTTGCATTGACAGGTGGGTATTCCCATGTCGTAGCGGTCGGCAGTGCCGATCAGGTTGAACGTCTTGGATGCGCAGATTGGACAGGACATCCAATCGCGTTCCATTGATCCGTAGTCGATTGACATCATGAGACCCACAACTTACGTGCCGACCCCATGCAGGGCGGCACTCGCATGTACTTTCGCGCGCGGATTATTTCACGAGCCGTGAACCAGCGGGAGCTTAGGTCGGCTCTCGGCGTTGGCGGCCGATTCTTCTCAACACCAGCCAGAGACTTACGGCACTGGCCAGATAATAGCAGGACATGGCGACAGCCAGGCCGCGGATCCCGCCAAGCTCGAAACCCAAGATCTTGACCGGGATTCCGAGCAGAAAGCACCAGGTCATGATACGTGCCGAAAGTCGCGATTGGCCGACAAACACCATTGTCGCAGCCATCCACTGTGCCGCCAGCGTTCCGATAGGAAGTCCGGCAAGGAGAATGAATGACTCGAGTAGCAGCTTCAGCGTCTGGGCGGAGAAGGCGGATACCACCGCAGGAACCTGCAGGATCACACCGGTGCCGAGAGACAACGCGACCACGAGCATCGCGCCAGCGACCGCGAGCTGAAAGGACACCCTGAACGAGACTCCAGCGGCGGGATCACGCTTCAAAGCGGGCAGGCGTGGCGCAACGATGGCCCGCTCCGCCACGCCAACCGCTGCGCTATAGATGGTTTGGGCAAACACCAAAATCGTGAGCGAGCCACTGGTCGCAGCGGACGCAATCGATCGGTCAACCAGCGGCGTCAATTTGGACAGCGATCCCGCCATGGACAGCGGCTTTACCACTGACCAGATCTGCTGCCACGGCGGGGTGTGCCAACTTGCCGCACCCCTCAAAAAAAAGTAGTAGGCCACTCCCGATAATGTCGCCTTCAACACTTGAGCATAGGCCGCAGACATCACTCCAAACCGATCCACGGTCGCAACCACCCAAACAGCCGAGATGAAAGATGAGATCGCAAGCGCGAGTTCGCATTTCAAGAAGGCGCCTTTCACGTGGTTGAGCGATAGCCACACTAAGTTGCCGATCATCAACACGATCGCGCAGCCCTGCACACGCAGCACGGACACGGCGATTTCAGTCGTCTCTGGGGATAACCCAGGGAACGCGAGTGGTACGACGAAAGGAGCGAGCGCTCCCAAGACCGCGACCACGAAGCCGAGCGCAAGCACGACGACGAGGTAGAGCTTGTAAGCCGGGTATGTTGCCGACTCTCGCTCGGCGAACGCTGCCACCAACGCACGCTGCAAAGGAAGCTGGAATATCGCGAGCAGAACGAGCGTGGGGGCTTGGCCTGCGTAGTAGGCGTCAGTTTCTGGCCCGACGCCCACCGTCAGCAGCACGATCGCCTGAATCCCGAAACCGAGGGCGATGTCGATCAGCGCGAGTGAAGCGAGCTTTGAAGAGCGCTTCATGCGCGCAGTATCGCGAAGCGTTCGAGACGGCACGTCTCCATTGGCGACTCGGTGCGCACGGAACTCACCGAGTGCCCGCGAACAGGAGCGACTCCATCCGATCGACCGACGCCGCCCAGGTGAACTTACGAGAAACCTCCCGTCCGTTCTTGGCGAGCTTCAGCCGATATCGCGGTTCGTGGATGAGGCGGGTCAGCGCGCGCACGATGCTATCGACGTTACGCGCCTCGACGATCTCCGCAGTTTCCTCGTGAATGGCGAATTCTTCCGTGCCGGGTTGACTGGTGACGACCGCCAATCCGCACGCCATCGCCTCCAGGGGAAATAGCGGGAAGCTCTCATGCCACGAGGCGCTCAACAAAATGTCCGAATCGCGATAGGCGCCCGCAAGTTGCTCGTGACGCAGAAAGCCCAACGACTCGTAGCGCGCAATCTGGTTGTCCGGAGGCAGCATGCTGTCACCAAAGACTAGCCAGCGAATCTTCCGGCTGGGAATTGCGTTTCGAATCTGACGGACTGCGTGCGCCATGTCGCGGAAACCCTTCCACGACGCCGTGCGCCCTCCATAGCTGATGATGCGAACTTCTTCTCGCGCGGCTTCGACCTTCGGCTCGCCGACAAAGATCGTATGGTCGATCGCATTGGAGCACAGCACAGGTTCGATGTTCGACTCGATCTGCACCAAGCGCTGAAGCCACGTCGAGTTCGCGATCATCTGCAGGCCGAGCCGATAGGATGCCCGAGCTTCGTGATCGGCGCGCTTCGGATCCGGCATGTCGACAGCAAAGTACGGTTCGAAGTGCTGCAAGAAGTAGAAGAGCTTACCGGTTCCGTAGAGATGAACCGGCAGGGCCGTCTGAAAGGATGTAGCGACCGTTACATCCGCCGGGGGCATGACTTGCCGTACAAAGCGCATCTCGAACCCGCGTTGCACGTCCTCTGGAAACAACCGGGCGGCGCGCAAACCTACATCCGCGAAGGAATCGCGCATCCTCTCTATCAGCGCCCGCTTCGTTCCTCGAGAATCGAATCTGGCTACATCGCAACGGGCGTCGCGCGCGCCGAGCAAGCGCCCATAGTCGCCTTCCGCCCAGCGAGGCGCAGGGCAAGGTAGCAGCGGAATCAAGTTAACTGCGTGACCCTTCTCGCGCAACCCAATAGCGTAGCGAAGAATGCAGTAGGTGCCGCCACTGAATAGAGTCGGGTGCAATGGCGGCACCACAATGTTCACCGTTCCCACGTTAGCGGCTCGACACAATTCGTTCCGCGGCCTTCAATGCGGCAGCGACAACCTGATCCATATTGTAGTAGCGATACTGCGCCAGCCTGCCGACGAACGTCACATTCGGTTCGCGCACGGCTCTTTCGACATAACGATTGTACAAGCGCTCGTTCTCTTCCGTGGGCACCGGGTAATAGGGCTCTCCGTCATCGCGGGGATACTCGCGCACAATCGACGTTCCTTGATGATCCTGGCCCGTCAGGCGTTTGAACTCCGTGACACGGGTGAAGGCATGATCGTTCGGGTAATTCAGCGTCGTTACGCTCTGGTGAAAGCGTTGGTCGCTGAAATGCACGTGCTCGAACCGAATCGATCTATATGGCAAGTGGCCGAAACAATAGTCGAAGTAGGCGTCGATCGGCCCCGTGAACACGGTTGTGCGGGCATCGAGGTGCTTGCGCATGTCTTGGAAGTCTGTTTCGAGGCGCACGGTAATCAGCGGGTGATCGATCATCTTTTCGAACATTCGCGTGTAGCCTGCCAACGGCATGAGCTGATAGGTATCGGAAAAATACCGGTCATCGCAATTCGTGCGTACGGGGATGCGAGCCGTCACGCCGGCGGCAAGCTCGCGGGGATGACGACCCCACTGCTTCAGCGTGTAGTTCAGAAAGAACTTCTCGTATAGATCCCGTCCAACCGCGTTCAGTACGACTTCCTCGCTGGATCGTGCTGGAGTGTACGGCTCTCGCACGGACTCCAGGTACTCGCCTACACTCGCCTCATCGAGCGAAAGTCCGTAGAGCGAGTTGATCGTGTCGCGGTTGATGGGAATCGGAAACTCCCGCCCGTCGACGACGGCCCGCACGCGATGCTCGTAGCTGCGCCATTCGGTGAAACGCGACAGGTAATCCACGATTCGCGCGCTGTTGGTGTGGAATATGTGCGGGCCATATCGATGCACCAGGACACCGTGGGAGTCGAGCTCGTCGTAGGCGTTTCCTCCGAGATGTGAACGCCGCTCGAGGATGAGCACTCGAGCCCCGCTACTCGCGAGCCGTTCGGCAACTGTGCATCCGGCAAACCCTGCGCCGACGACGCAGACGTCAACTTTCAAAGCGAATCCTCGCTAGCTGAGGCAGCGGTTCAGGCGGAGTGAATGCCTGCCGTGCTGGTTTTCTTGTATTCCACGAACATCGAGCAAGAGACTTTCTTGCCATTCCACGAATCGAGCCACCGAAATGGCGCGGATAGCGCTGCGGCGATGGCGCCCCAGGGCGCCGCGACCGAGGAGCCACCCTTCTCCCCTGCGTAGAATAATCGATACGTCAGGAAAACTCCGGGCCAACTCAGTGGTCCCGTGGAATACCTCACGAGTCCACGCTCCAATCCCGTAAATAGCTCATCGAGCTGCTCGAGCGTGAAACCTTCATGAAGATGTCCAATGCCGACGTGGTAGCGGCGCCCAAATACGCGCGCGTACAAAGGCGTCGGGACGGAAATCAAGACCCGCGCACCAGGACGTAGGCTCGAGACGAGCTTCGAAGCCACCTCGCGGGGTGCCTGGAGATGCTCCAGAACATCGAGGATCAGCACGCAATCTGCGGTAGCTATATCCGGCGGGAGCCCTGAGTCCACATCCCACTGCTGAAAGCGCAGGCGCTCCTGCAGCCGCAACGCACGTGTGAACGCGTGCGCAGACTCGAGCGATTTCTCATCTGCTTCGTACCCGATCGCGCTCGCCCCGGGATTTCGGTGGACGAGCTCGATCGAGGCGATTCCCATTCCGCAGCCCAGCTCGCACAAGCGCGCGTGCGCAGGCAGGACGTAATCGCGAATCCACGCCAGGCGCAGATGAGTGTGAAAGTCCGGCACCCCGAGCACAGCGGCGAACTTGCGAAACCGCGCGCTCGGCGCTGCGCGGGCCAGCCATCGGCCGATCATCGCGCCTCGCCCCTAGCCTCGCGAAGCAGCCGCCCACCGGCGACTAACGAGAATGCCAGCACGAATGCTTCGGCAACGACGATGCCGATCGCCGCTGCGAGCGCCCCCTCAGCGGCTCCGATTGCGAGCACGATCGCAACGTTGATGAGACCGGCACCTACGGTCATCAGCAGATGCAGCCGATCTTTTCCGGCAGGCAACATCACGTAGTTCGCAAACACTGTTGCCGCCGCCAAGAACAACGGGACAACTGCCATCCAACGCAGGACCGTGACCGCTGAACCGAACGCCTCGCCGAACAGCACGCCGACGATCACATCCGCGAAAAACAGCAATACGAGAGAGAGCGCGACGCCAACGATGAGCTGCAACCCCAATGCTGAAAGCACCAGCCCGACTGCCCGTCGCGGCGTTCTTTGACGTTCTGCATTGATGCGAGGATAGAACATCAAATGGAAAGGCTGGAAGATCGCACTGCAAGCGGCAATCACTTTCTGCGCCGCTCCAAAGAAGGCGACTTGCTCGACCGTGCTGATCAGTCCCAAGATCAAGCTGCTCGTGGCGCTATATAACGAGACCGCGGAGGTGGACAAAAACAGAGGCACGCCGCGGCGCAGATGTTCGGTGATCTGGCGCAAAGACGGTCGCATCCACTCTAGATCGCGCTCGCGGATGAGAAGCAGTGCGCCGATGAGCCCGGCGGCGAATTGGCCGAGCGCAGACAAGCTTATCGCGAGGAATAGATCATCGGGATGTCGCACGCTCGCCACGATGGCAATCAGAAGTAACGAACGGGCGATGACTTCTACACTCAATGCGACGTGCGCCTTGTCCATTCCTTGGAAGTAGAAGCTGGGAGAGAGAACGTTGCCAAGAACGCCACCATACGCGACGAGGAGAAGCGCGCGCATCTGAGCAAATTCAGGGATCCAGACCGTCAGCATCCATAGAAGCACCATCCCGCCTACGAACAGCAGCATCTTCGCGCTGAGTGTGGTGCTCACGACCTCCGAGCAGCGCCGCCCGTTCGCGCGGTCGCTCGCAATGAGCCTCGTCGCGCTCCAATTGAAGCCAAAGTCGCACATCAGCACGAAATAGCTGATCACGGCCGTGACGAAGATCAGCCGCCCGTACGCCGCCGGCTCGAGGTGCCGCGCGAGCCACGGGTGAATCGCGATCGGCAACGCGATGGACAGCGCATGCAGCAACTGTAAGCGGAGCAAGCTCTTGACGAACGGCTGCGAAATCAAGCGAGCATTTCCCGGGGTAGCGGCGCCAGTCGGCTGCATGTTCTAAAGATGGATCGGCCGTGTCCGCGCCGAGAAGTCGAGCCGCTTAGGTGCGCCGGAGTCTAACGCAGAACCCAGTGCCATCTTCAACGCACGTCTCGAATCGGCAGGCGTCGCATAGCGAAAACGACGACGGGCCGCTATTCTTCGCCGCCGTATTTGCGGGATTCCCCGCTCAGCGGATCACCAAAAACCCGAAGGCTCGAAGGATGGCAGCGTGAGGCAGCCTAAACCCTCTTGTGTGTTCATGTTCCTCGTGGCGGCAGGCGCTGCGAGTCAAGCCTCGTTCGGCGCCTCGGGGGTGAGCCCCTACCTGCCGCTCAACATGTCGCCGGAGATCGAACGGCAGATAGAACAAGTCTTGATTCTGGCGGACAAGTCCATCATGAGTCGACCCATCGCGGCCGCCACGGTGCTAGATGCACTGCCCGCTGCTTGCGAAGTAGACGCGGGATTGTGCCGTCGGGTGCGGCGTTACCTCGAGCGCTACTCGCAGGGCATGGGGATCGGCGAGGTAACCGCGGAGGCTGCGGCGAGCTCTGGCTCCTCGGTTCCGCTGCCCAACGCGCGAGGCATGGAGAGCGACAGCGCATGGAAGGTGGCAGCCAACGTCTATTGGCAACCGAGCGCGTATGCGCTCGTGAGCTTGGGCGGAGTCGCTTACGACGGCGACCAAGTCCCGAGTGGATCCATGCTCAGCATGGGGTTCGAGTACGCTCAATTAGACATCGGCTATCGCGATCATTGGCTTTCGCCTTTTACGACGAATGCGATGCTGCTCAGCACCCAGGCACCTACGATGCCTTCGATTACGCTCTCGAACTATGAGCCGATCTCTCCGCTGAACTTCCGATATGAGATTTTCCTCGCGGAGATGAGTCACTCGGATCGCATTCGCTTTCAGAACGAGTTGACGGAAGGCGAGCCGCGCTTGGCTGGCTTACATTTCTCAATCGAACCCGTCGCAGGCTGGTCCCTTGCTGGTAACCGCATCATGCAATTCGGTGGAGGTGCAAGAGGCGGGCGAAGTTTCAGTGACTTCCTCAACGCGCTCTGGGATCCGGGCGGATTCGACGCGCGCACTGACGTTACGCTCGATGAAGAGTTCGGCAATCAAGCGGCAGCGTGGACCAGCAGATTCATCTTCCCCGGCCGAGTGCCATTTTCGGCGTACCTGCAGTACGCAGGTGAGGATCGCGCGTGGGAAGGGAATTATCGCTTCGGGAACGCCTCACTTTCGCTCGGCATCGACTTCCCGCGTCTCTGGGAGCGCTTCGATCTCACGTACGAAGTCTCTGAATGGCAGAACAGTTGGTACACACACGGAATCTTCCTCGATGGGTTGACCAATGAAGGACACGTCCTGGGTCACTGGGGCGCAGATCAGAGGCAATTCGGTCACAGGGTCGGTGCGCAGACTCACGCTTTCCGCTTCGGCTGGGAAGCCCCCAACGGCGACTCGCTGTCGCTTCAGGCACGCACGATTGCCAATGAAAAGCTTCCAGCCCGCACGGGTGTGGAGTACGAGCGAAGCTACGATCTCACGTTGCGGTACTCGACGAGTTGGCAGGGCTTCACTGCAGGCGCCGAGATCATGGCTGGCAACGATGTCTTCGGTGATAGCTACGGCAGACTGAGCGGTTACGTGAGCTTCGCCGATGAATGGAGAGGCGGTAGCGCGGACTTCACTCCTCGCGCTCGACCAGAGGGTGCGGAGCTCTTCCTGGACGTTGGCCTGAATTCGAGCCGGGTCCGTTACATCTCCGATGAATTCGCGCCGCGCGAAACGAGCGACGAAGAATTCGCCCCGCATCTTGCACTCGGGGCTCGCCGAGCCGTTTCACGCAGGAACGACTTGGGCGTCCGGGTCGAGGTGGATCGAGTTCAAGACTATTACCTCATCGGAGTGCGCGCGCTGGACTACCGATTCCGGCTCACACCGAGCATCGCCGTTTCTGCATTCGCCGGCGCCGCACGCTACGACCGTGGTATGCCCGCGTTCGGTTACTACGGTGGACTAGGACTTCAATGGCGCAACTTGCTGCCGGGAATCGACTTGAGCGTCGATGGCAAATACGCCGATAAAGTTGCGCGCGACAAACTCCTCCCGAGCGATCCGCCCTCCGCGCCGCGCAACGACGTGTTCTACGATATCTCCACGATAACGCTGTACGCCACTTACAAGTGGTGACGCGTCGTTCGAAAGCTAAAGTGTCACGCCACGAACCCGTACTGCTGTGCTGTCCAGTTTCGATATTCGCCGCTCATGACCTCGCGCCACCACGGCACATTCTCGACGTACCAGTCGAACGTCTGACGTAGACCCTCGGCGAGAGGTACTCGTGGTTGATAGCCAAGCTCGCTTGCGATCTTGGCATAGTTGATCGCGTACCGCCGATCATGGCCCGGCCTATCTTTGACGAACTGTATGAGCTGCTCGGATGCCTTGCCGATGGCGGCGGGGCAGTTTGGAAATCGCGTCCTCAGCTCGGCATCGGAAGCGAAGGCCTCGTCTGCTAGGGCACACAACGTCCTTACGATTTCGATGTTCTCGCACTCTGAATTGCCGCCGACGTTGTAGGTTTCGCCTGTACGCCCTCTCAATAGGATGGCTTCGATCCCGCGGCAGTGGTCATTGACTTGCAGCCAATCGCGCACGTTTCTTCCATCCCCATAGATGGGTAGAGGCTTGCCCTCGAGGATGTTCACGATCGTCAACGGAATGAGCTTCTCTGGGAAGTGAAACGGTCCGTAGTTGTTCGAGCAGTTGCTTACTGTCACGTTCATGCCGTACGTGTGATGGTACGCACGCACGAGGTGATCGGAACCCGCCTTGCTTGCGGAGTATGGAGAATTGGGCGAATACGGCGTCGTTTCCGTGAACGCGGGGTCCTGCGGGCCGAGCGAGCCGTAGACCTCGTCGGTGGAAACATGATGGAAACGATTCGACGAAAGTGCGCCTGCTTCCGACCACACCTTTCGGGCAGCCTTGAGAAGAGAATGTGTGCCGACCACGTTGGTTTCGATGAACGCGTCCGGCCCGCGGATCGAACGATCCACGTGTGACTCTGCCGCGAAGTGCACGACGGTGTCGATGCGCTCCTCTCGCATGAGAGCTTCCACCAAACCGTGATCATTGATGTCTCCTCGGACG
This sequence comes from Pseudomonadota bacterium, assembly GCA_023417315.1. GTDB lineage: Bacteria > Pseudomonadota > Gammaproteobacteria > Steroidobacterales > Steroidobacteraceae > Steroidobacter. The sequence goes on along the minus strand of JAEZFW010000049.1, from coordinate 50,849 downwards.
AAGCGAAGCTCATTGCGCGTGCGCACGCTTTCCAAGTTGCGCACGTTTCCCGCATACGTCAGCGCGTCGAGGACGACCACGCGATCTCCTGCGTGTTCGCTCAGCCAAAAGTGCACGAAGTTCGCGCCAATGAACCCGGCGCCACCCGTGATGAGCACCTTACGCAATCGTCATCTCCTCTAAGACGCGCCTGAGATTCGCGCGCCAATGAATTTGCGGCAATCCTGTGGCTTCACGCGTCGCGCTGCAATCCAGCAAGCTGAACGGCGGACGACGAGCAGGCGTCGGAAAGTCCGCGGTCGGAATGGGCGCAATGGCGATCTCGTTCGACAGAAGGCCCTGTGCACGCCCCTCCTCCGCTATTGCAACGGCGAAGTCGTACCAGCTCGCCACACCCGCATCGGACCAGTGAAAAGTGCCATACAAATGCGGTTGCTGAATGAACTGCCAAATCGCCTGTGCTACCGAAAAGGCTGCTGTCGGTGTGCCGATCTGATCGGCCACGACCCGTACCGCGCCTTTCTCCCTCATCAGTCGCAACATCGTTCTCACGAAATTGTGTCCTTCGGCGGCATAGACCCATGAGGTGCGCAAGATGACGGCTCGTTCAGGCAACGCGGATCGCACTGCGCGTTCGCCGGCAAGCTTCGTGGCACCGTAGACGCTCAACGGGCGCGGAAGGTCACCTGGCTTTGCCGGAGTCGTGCGATCGCCGGCGAAGACATAGTCAGTCGAGATGTGAACCATGCGCGCTGCTGTCCGAGCTGCCGCAGTTGCTAGGTATCCTGGAGCCCTCTCGTTGATCTCTGCGGCACGCTCAGGCTCGGCTTCCGCCCGATCCACAGCGGTATATGCCGCTGCGTTGACGATTACATCCGGTCTGATCTCTCGAACTACGGCGTCGATACGAGCTACCTCGCTGATATCGAGCTCGTCGCGCGCGAGTGCGATGACTTCCATCGCCGCAGGTGCCGCGCGGACAAGTGCGCGACCGACCTGTCCTTGCGCCCCGGTCACGAGTACTTTCATGGGTACGCTTCCGCTTCCGCGAACGGCAAGCCAACCTGATCCTTTGCTGAGAGGAGCGGCTGCACACCGATAGGCAACTTCCAATCAATCGCCAGATCACTGTCGTTCCAGCGCACGCACCTCTCGTGCTCCGGCGCATAGAAATCCGTGCACTTGTAGAGGAAATCAGCGCTGTCGCTGAGAACGACGAATCCATGCGCGAATCCAGGCGGCACCCACAACATGTGCCTGTTCTCGGCCGAGATCTCTGCCGCGACCCATCGACCAAAGCTGGGCGAGCTCCGCCGCATATCGACGGCAACATCCAAGACCGCGCCGCTCGCGACGCGAACGAGCTTTCCCTGCGGTCGTTGGATCTGATAGTGAAGTCCGCGCAGCGTGTAGCGAGTCGAGCGGCTGTGGTTGTCCTGCACGAATCGCGCTTCGATTCCCGCAGCCGCGAACTTGCGTTCCTCCCATGTTTCGAGGAAGAACCCTCGGGCGTCCCCGAAAACCTTCGGACGTACGAGCACGACGTCCGGAATAGCAAGGCGTTCGAACTGCATTACCGCTTGTGCCCTGATAGAACGTCGAGAAGATATTGGCCGTAGCCTGTCTTCGCGAGCGGCTGGGCAAGTGAACCGAGTTGTTTCTCGTCGATGTAACCCGCGCGATAGGCGATCTCTTCTGGACAACAGACCTTCAGTCCCTGTCGTGTTTCGATCGCCTCGATGAACATCGCTGCTTGTAGGAGCGATTCGTGCGTACCCGTATCGAGCCACGCAATGCCCCGACCGAACAGCTCGACACTCAATCGGCCGAGCGCGAGATAGGCGCGATTCACATCGGTGATTTCATACTCGCCGCGAGCGGAAGGCTTCAACTGGGCGGCGATGTCTACGACCGTGTTGTCGTAGAAGTAGAGCCCGGTCACTGCGAAGTTCGATTTCGGCTGCTGGGGCTTCTCCTCGATGTCCAGCGCGCGCCCGGATGAATCGAAGCTCACGACGCCGTATCGTTCCGGATCCTTCACATGATAGGCGAAGACGGTGGCGCCTTCTTTCCTTTGAGCAGCCTGCCGCAGCAGTTCGGGTAGCCCGTGTCCATAGAAGATGTTGTCGCCGAGGACCAGCGCCACGCGGTCATTGCCTACGAACGTTCGACCGATCGTGAACGCCTGGGCCAGGCCTTCCGGACGAAGCTGCTCTGCATAGCTGATGGAGATACCCCACTGGCTGCCGTCTTGAAGTAAACGCTGATAGTGCGGGAGATCGGTTGGTGTTGAGATCAATAACACGTCTCGCACCCCTGCCAACATCAACGTCGACAGGGGGTAGTACACCATCGGTTTGTCGTAGACTGGCAGCAATTGTTTGCTGACGCCCAGCGTGACCGGGTGCAATCGGGTGCCCGAGCCACCCGCCAGGATTATCCCTTTGAGGCTCATCTCAACCCTCGTCAGAACGAGTTCACAGCAGCGACCGCGACTGCCAAGTTGTAGATGATCGTGGTCACAGCAGTCCACAGTGGCAGCGCACGCATGCGCTCCGCATCGAGTGGCACCACGATCGTATCACCGGGCTCCATGGCCTCCGCGCCACCGAACCAGCTATCGCTGCCGGTGACCACACTACCGTCCGCGCGAACGACGTAGATGCGCCCTTTGTCAGCGCGCTGCGTCATTCCACCACTCAAATCGATGTACTCAGTGCGACGCAGATTCTTCGCATAAAGGTGCGAGGTGGGACTCTGCACCTCGCCAATCACGGTGACCTCCTGCGTAACGCGAGGCACGAGCAACTGGTCTCCATCTTTCAAGATGATGTCTTCGGGCGCGCCCTCTGCCGCTGCGAGAGTTCTCTCGAGGTGAATCACGAGACGCCCGACTGGTTCGGCATCGGAGAGGTTCTGCAGCAACTGCTGTCCAACCGCTAACGCTTGCGCGGCATCGCCACGGGCTTCTTGAGCAGCCATCAACGAGACCTGCGCCAGATCCGTCTGCAGCCGATTAGTCAGCTCGCTAATCTGTTTGCGTTCACGCTCCTTGAGAGACACTCGCGTGAAGACAGTGCCCCGCGCGAACGCGAGCTCCGTGAGACCTCCAGCCCGCGCAACGACAGACTTCAGTGTCTCTCCTCGCTGGATCGGATACCGCCCCGGAAAACGCACTTCGCCGAGGAGCTCCACGTATTCCTGAGCCCCCCAGAGCGGCAGCTCTTTGATGACGAGGTAGTCGAAAGGCCGCAGCTCGATGTCATCAGCAGGATCTCCTGCCATTGCTTTGGCCAGATCGATTTCGATCAACTCGGTCTTGCGCGACTCGCCGTCTTCGATCGCGTTGCGCGTCAACTCGGCTCTTCCGCCGTAGGCGGCCTCATTGAGGCTGCCGCCAGCGCGAATCAAGTCGCTCACGCGCATGCCGCGCTCCAACGGATATTGCCCTGGCGCATTGACCCGGCCGCCGACGCTCACCTCCGCGGTGGGAGCATCGTGCGAGGACTGCAAACGCAACTCGCGGAGTAGAGGCTCGAGCTGGCGATCTCGGCCAGCCTCCAAATCGAACACATAGATCTGGTCGCGAGGCTCCAGAAGCACATCGGGCTGCGATCCCTTCTGCTGAAGCGCTTGCAAGAGATCGACCGAGAGATACTCGATGCGTCGATTGGGCGGCGTCTCTCGACGGATGAGCACATATCGCTGATCCGCCATGGGCTTCAGTTCGTCCAAGCTCATGATGACGTCCGTGATGCGCATACCCGGACGGTGCTGATATTCGCCAGGACGATGCACGTGACCGTGCAACACGACCGCATCCTCCACCGTGGCGCGCACAGAGGGGATGCGAACGATGTCGCCGTCCTGAAGTGCCGTGGACGCAGAGGCGCCCGTCAAATCGACGTCCACGATCGTACGGCGCCGGGACGGGTCGACACGCTCAATGGTCGCTAGCCGCGCATCCGCCATCGCGTTGAGTCCGCCTGCAAGCTCGATGAGATCAGCAACCGAGCTTTCGCCTTTGAGCTCGTATAGTGCTGGGCGCCGAACCTCGCCCGAGATTCCAACTACAGAGCCGACCGGGGGAATGAAGATGACGTCGCCCGACATGAGGCGCACGTCCGCCCTCGTGTCGCCTCGCAGTAACAGCTCGTATAGATCGAAGCGCGTCAACGTTTGACCGTCGCGCTTGACCTCAATCCGGCGCAACGATCCAACCTCGTTGACACCGCCGCTTACGAACAGCGCATTGGTGACGCTGGACAGCCCGCTGACCGTGTACGAGCCAGGATATTTGGCGTCGCCGACGACAAACACCTGAATCCCTCGCAACTCGCCCATTTGAACGCTGACCTGGGTTCCGATGAGCTGTTCGCTGACCCGCTGCTCGAGCATCGCGCGAACATCATCGAACTCCATCCCACCCACGGTGATTGGCCCTAGCTCTGGGAAGTTGATGCGGCCATCGCGACGCACGACGAGCGAATAGCGCCCTTTCGTGCTGCCGATCAATTGGACCTCGAATGTATCGCCGGGCCCGACGACATAGCCGGCAGGCACCGGAATATCGGTCGCAGGAGCAAACGTGTCAGGTGCAGTCTCGAAGAGGTCTTGGCCGAACGGCTTCAGCGAGCGAGAGCCGACGGGATCGAGTGGCAAGTAAGTGACCTTGACGACGTAGTCAGCAAGCAAGGGCTCGGCAGCGATACGTTGCCGCGCTTCGTTTGCATTCAACCCCGCAAGCGGTATGGGTCCAAGCTCCGGAACGGTCAGGATGCCCCACTTGTCGAGCTGAAGCGGATTGCGCCTCAAGATTCTGGTACGCAGGTCCTCGAGTCGCTCGACTTCAGCTTCAGTGCGAACGATCGGCTCACGAGGCTGCATCGGCACCGTCGAGACCGGTACTCCAGCGGTCCCGGCTGAAGCGCCGGTGGGCGGGAACCCAGCGGGATAAGCAAGCTGCGGCTCTTGCTCTTTGAACTCCCGAATTTCGAGCGACAGGAGCAAGCTGTCGTACGCCTTGAACCGCGGATCCCGATCAGTCTGGATCAGACGCCCCAGAGCGTCTTGTTGAGCTCTGTTGCGATTGGTGGTCCTCGTTCGCTCCGTCCGTTCCGTTCCGAGGTCGCGAGACCCGGATTGAGTGCTATCGAGATCCATGTCGCCGAGCGACTCCAATATCAAGCGCTGCTGCTCCGGAGGAAGATTCCGGAACATTTCGAGCTGCTCGGGTGTCGGCGTCTGCGCGTGCGCATCGGTCAGGAGGGCACATACGCTGCACACAAGAATTGCGGCCAGCCCGTACCACAGGCCGGATAATTTCGTTCTGGTCATGGAGCCGCTTTGGCTGATTCTCTCGGCGACGAGGCGGGGAAGTTTACACAGGGGCCCGCTAGGATGAAATCAAAAGTGCCGAGGACGCCTAGTTCCTGAATCCAGGCTTAAGGACTAGGAAGGTTGAGCGACAACCAAGCTGGCCTTGGCCTTCTGAGCGCGCCTCGTACGCAGATCCGTCACGTTCCCTCGCTCCGAGTCGAGCCGCGACCTGGCCCACACGAGATCCTGCAGCCCGGCGGGTGGATGGTATTCGGCGACAGTTTGGACGAGCAGCTCTCGCGCCTTCTCGCAATCGAACGAATCCATTGCCGTCGCGAGATCGCTCAAGACTCCTTGCAACTGGTCCCAGGGGACATACGGCTCGCTCGCTCTCATGATCATCGGATGAGTCGTGCCTGTGGCGTTGCTGCCGATCAGCAACTCCTCATAGAGCTTTTCCGCGGGCCTCAATCCGGTGAAGTGGATCTCGATGTCACCTTCCGGATTCTCCTCGTCGCGCACTGTGGCGCCCATCAGATTGATCATTCGTTTTGCGAGATCGACGATGCGCACCGGCTTGCCCATATCCAGCACGAAGACATCGCCACCCAGCGCCATCGCGCCAGCCTGAAGAACGAGCTGCGACGCCTCGGGAATGGTCATGAAGTAACGGATGATTTCCTTATGTGTCACCGTCACGGGACCGCCGCGCTTGATCTGCTCGCGAAAAAGCGGCACGACCGAGCCTGAAGATTCCAGCACATTGCCGAAACGGACCATGCACAGCTTCGTGCTCGAACCCTGCTGCAATGCTTGGAGGATCAACTCGGCGAAGCGCTTGGTCGCGCCCATCACATTCGTTGGATTGACCGCCTTGTCCGTCGAAATCAATACGAAGGTTTCGACTCCACAGTCGATGGCGGCTTCCGCGAGTCGGAGCGTGCCGAGCACGTTGTTGCGAATTCCTTCGATGACGTTGTGCTCGACGATGGGTACATGCTTGTACGCCGCCGCGTGATACGCGGTTTGGATAGCGTAGGTATGCATCAAATCGCGCATCCGGTTGCCATGCGCGGCGTTGCCGAGCAAGGGAACGATGTCGACCCGACTACGCAGCGAGTCCGCGAGCGAGCGAATTTCGCGCTCGATTTGATAAAGGGCCGGCTCCGATATTTCGAGGAGCACGAGCCGAGCAGGGTTCGACCTAATAATCTGACGGCAGAGCTCCGATCCAATGGAGCCGCCTGCTCCGGTCACCAGTACCGACTTGTCGCGAATGCAGGCTTCTAATAGCTTGAGATTCGGCGCCACCGGTTCGCGGCCGAGGAGATCGTTCGCATCCACCTCGCGCAGATCCTCGATCGCAGCTTTGCCCGAGATGATGTCGGCGATCTCCGGAACCGTTCGTACATGGACCGGCAGGGGCTCGAGCGATTTCAGAATGGCGTGCCGCTGGCGACGTGAGCACGAAGGAATAGCCAACAACACCGATGCGATTCGCTTACGCTTCACGAGGACAGGCAGAACCTGAGGTGAGTACACCTTGATCCCGCTGATTAGGCTCCCCTGCAACGTCACATCCTCATCCAGGAAGGCGACGGGTATATGGCTACCGCTCTCCCGTAGAGTGCGCGCGAGTTGAGCTCCCGTTGCACCCGCTCCGTAAATCGCGACCCGCTTCTTCGCACCGCGCGTGTAGTGCAAGAGCTCGCGAACGAACGTGCGGCTCGAAACCAAATAGAGAAGCAAGAGGCACGCGAAGATTGCGATGGCATTGAGCGAAATCTCGCGATCGAATGCGATCTCGTTGAAGATCCCAAGGCTCGCAGCGCAGATCAGAACGCCCAGTGCCGCCGTGACTAGCGTCTTGTGTGAGATGAAGCGGAAAACTGCCCGGTAGAGCCCGAGCATCGAGAAAACAGCGAGCGCCGCGACAGTGGCGAACACATACACCGATGAATCGACTTCCCACGCCGCTGAAAGAGACGCGCGGCGAAGAGCGATTCCTGCAAACAAAGTTAGTGGTATAGCGATCGCATCAGCTGTAAACGCAATCGACACTTTTGTGTCGCGAGACAACCGCGCAACCGCGCGCGCAGACCACTCTAGCCACCGTGTCGGCATCTTCCGTTCCCATGCACGGCTCTGGCTTTGAGAGTTGCTTATGTGAGCGGGTGCTGCTCTTCGCCTTTAGTCCGCTCGAGGTTGCTTGCCAGAGCGCTCCCCAAGACTCCCGCTCCTTATAGGTATTTTTTGTATGTTTTACAATAGCTCGTCGGCGATTGTTGAGCGGGCCCTACAGTCTTAGAACGAGTTCAAGCGCCGGGGAGTGAGAGCTGCGAATCGGTGGCATCATCGCGCACGGCGCGTCCTACTTTCGCACTTTGAGCGCGGCTTCGGCTCGGACGAAGCGGCGTGACGTTCGAGGGCTCGCGCTCGAATTGCTGTTCTTGTAGCCAAACAAGATCTTGGATGGCCGATTCGGGCCGATACTCGACGACGGTCTGCATAAGCAGTGCCCGCGCGCGCTCGCAATCGAATGCATCGAGGGCATCGAGTAGTTCAGCGAGCGTCTCGCGTAGTTGCATCCAGGGGATGTGATGCTCCACCGCGCGACGAATCATCGGGTGCTCGGTACGCGTGACGTTGCCACCAATGAGAAGCTCCTCGTACAACTTCTCAGCGGGTCGCAAGCCTGTGTAGACGATCTCAATGTCTCCATCTGGATTCGTTTCGTCTCGTACTGTCAGGCCCATCAAGCTGATCATGCGGCGCGCTAGATCGGCGATTCGTAACGGTTCGCCCATATCCAACACGAAGACATCTCCGCCCTGGCCCAATGCTCCAGCTTGTAGGACGAGCTGCGATGCCTCCGGGATCGTCATGAAGTAGCGGATGATATCTCGATGTGTGACCGTGACCGGGCCACCTCGTTTGATCTGCTCACGAAACAAAGGCACGACGGAGCCGGAGGACTCGAGCACGTTACCGAACCGAACCATGCAGAAGCGCGTGCCCGTCGATCGTTGTTGCAGTCCTTGAAGTGTGAGCTCCGCCAGACGTTTCGTTGCGCCCATCACGTTCGTTGGATTGACCGCCTTATCGGTGGAGATCAGCACGAACGTCTCGACTTTCGCCTCCAACGCGGCTTCAGCCAAGTACCACGTGCTGAAGACGTTGTTGTGGATACCTTCAATGATGTTCTGCTCGACAATGGGCACATGCTTATAGGCAGCGGCGTGATAGACCGTCTGGACACCGAATCTCTGCATGATCTCGCGCGCGCGATTGCGATGATGCGCGTTGCCCAGCAACGGCACGATCTCCACTTCGGCGCCCTTGCTCTTGCAGATCGTGCGTAGCTCGCGGTCGATGTGATAAAGCGCGGGCTCCGACATCTCCATCAACACCAGTCGCTTCGGGCCGGAGCGAACGATCTGCCTGCAGAGCTCAGAGCCGATCGAGCCACCGGCACCGCTCACCATGACGACCTTGTCCTTGATGCACGCCTGCAGGAGCGTCTCGTCCGGGGGCACGCTATCGCGTCCAAGAAGATCGCTCGGGTCCACTTCTCGCACGTCAGCGACAGTCGCATTCCCCGCGACGATGTCACCTATGTCCGGCACCGTTCGCACGTGAACCGGGTATTGCTCGAGCGACTTCAGTACGAGTTGCCTTTGTCGTCGCGAGCACGATGGTATGGCGAGCAGTACGGAAGAAATCTTCTCCCTCGAGATGAGGCGAGGCAGTTCTTCCGGAGCGAACACCTTCACGCCGGTGATCACTCTGCCGTGAAGCGCCTTGTCGCAGTCGATGAACGCGATCGGCTCGTATTGACGGCTATCTCGCAATGAACGAATCAACTGCGCACCCGTCTCTCCCGCGCCGTAGATGAGCACTCGCTCCTTCTTACCGCGTCGGAAGTACAACACCTCACGAACGAGAGCGCGACTCAGCGCTACATAGAGGAGCGCAAATCCCGAGAAGATGATGATTCCGTGTATCGAGATCGGATGCGGCGCGAACGCGAAGTTGAACGCCGAGAAGCACATCGAGCCAACAAGCACTGCCACGCCCGCCCTAAAGAGAGCAACGCGCGATATGAAACGGAAGACCGTGCGGTACATGCCAAAGCACGCGAACACGCACACGCATAAGATGGGACACACGATCAGAAGCCAGGGAGAAATCGTGAGCGCATCGGTCAGCGATGTACGCCGAAGGGTGATCGCAAGCAGCAAGATGATCGGCAATGCGAGCATGTCCGTCGCAATCGCCATCGACATCTTCGCAACGCGAGGAAGGTGCGTCGCACGTTGCGCGTATCGCTCAAGGATTCTTGCGGGCATTAGTCGATCCGAGGAAAGTCCTGTCTGCTTGCGCCGACGCCCCCAGGGACGTAGGCGTGAGAATTTCGGCTCCCCAATCCTCGTCCACAGCCCGCTGCGAAACTGAGATCTCTTCGACACTATTCGTGTAAGACGTGCCCTGAAAACCCTGCGCATTCCAACAGCCGCACTTGTCTGTTGTAGGGGCGCTTCCTACAGCGATTCTCCGCTCCGTGAAAATTTTTTCCGTCGGTCATCTACTTCGTCGCGCGTAGGTGTCCGCCAGGAACCAGTGCTCGTATTCCCGAGTTGAGAGGTCGTGAGCATTTGAAGCTCGTCGCAGTTTGTCGAGCTTCTCATCCGGCTCCATCGATCACAGCGGCCGCTAGCTGATCACCAAGGTAGTTGGTCTCGACGGACAACGTTCACGTTGCGTCCGCGTGCACCTGCCCGTTGAAGTCGTGCTGCAAGCGGAGGCTCCATGAGAACCGAGCGTTCTACGCTCAATCGATACGCGCGCTTGAGCGTGATTGTTTGGCTTCTAGTTGTTTCAGCCTGTTCGGGTGGCGGTGGCCAATCCACCGAACCAACGCAAGTACCCCAGACTTCAAACAACAGCGGCTCTGGCGATGTGGGCTCTGGCGATGTGGTAGAGGATCCGCCACTTCCTCCGTCGAATCCCGAGGAGAACGCAACGCCTCCCGAAGAGAGCCCACCGCCAACGACGGCCCCCGCTGCAGCGCCACCTGAAGAGAGCCCACCAGCAGCCACGCCCCAACCAGCTCTCGGTGAACGATATCCAGGAACGCATCACACAGTCGAACCCGCCGAGGATTCAATTCGTTTGGCCGAGAACGACATAGTGGCCTTCGACATTTCGACGGAGCGAACGATCGACGCGCGCTCAGTCGGTCTCATCGGAGATGGTCAGACCGACAACTCCGTCCCACTTAGAGCGCTTCTGGGTCGCGGCAATCAGGTCGTGCGCGTCCCGCCGGGAGATTACGTCACTGGCGAGGTGGAGATTGCCTCCAACACTGTGTTGATTCTTGCGCCAGGTGTGACCATTCGCGATTCTGGAAGGCTCGGTAGCAGAGAGCGCCTGCTGAACATCAAGGGTGAGAACATCCGGATCATTGGGTTTGGTGCGCGAGTGGTAGCCGACAGAGCTCACTACTCAACCGAGGAGTGGCGGCACGGCGTGTACATCTACGGTGCGAGCCGCGTTTTCATCGAAGGACTTGAATCGAGCAGCCATGGAGGAGACGGCTTTTATATCGGAGGTCCGCGAGATGACCCCTCGACCGATGTGACCATTCGCGGATGCCGAGCGGAGAACAATCGACGTCAGGGGTTGAGTATTACGTCGGCTCGTCGCGTAAGAATCGTCGACTGCGCTTTCCTCAGCACGAATGGTACCGCGCCTCAGTTCGGCATCGATATCGAACCGAACGATCCGGTCGACTTCGTGGACGATATCGTTATCGTACGCCCGATTACTCGCTACAACCTTGGCGGCGGAATCCTCATCTACTTGGAGGGTCTCTACTCGGAGCGCCGCACTCCCGAGCCAGTGAGCATTACGATATTGGATCACCTTAGTCATGGTGAATCCGTCCACTTGCACACGTCCGTGCCTTCGAACATCTCTCCCTTCATCGCTTACGGTCACAGCGAAGGGCCATGAGCCTAGGACCAGAATCGTCTATTACGGTGGGAGCGCAGAGTTCGGGGCGGAAGCCCTCGTTTCGCGTCCACCGGCCCCCAAAGCGATGCATCCGCTAGATATTGAAGCCAGCGTAACCATCGCGAGCCACATCGCCGTACCGGGCCATCTGGTCGAAACATACGCAAGGGGTGTGAGCACGAACAGATTGATAGTCCACAGTAGGAGCGTGACCTTCTTATGACTCGTCCATTTGCGGGAGAGTATCTGATACGCATGCGATCGATGCGCCTCGGCCCAACGCTCACCTCGCAAGATCCTGCGCACCAGCGTGATCGTTGAATCCGCCAAGAACATGCTCGCGAGGATGACGTAGGCCCAGAAGGATAGACCTTCAGAGAGGTGCAAGCCGATAGCGAGAGCTGCGAGCCAGTAGCCTAAGAAGCCGCTTCCGACGTCACCCATGAAGATCCGTGCCGGCGGCCAATTCCACGCCAAGAATCCAGCGCTCGCGCCTGTAAGTACCAGAGCGATGCTTATCCACTCTGATTCTCCGTTCGATGCGTATGCAAGTCCGGCGGCTGCGCCCGCGACGAAGATAGCCTGCGAGCCAGCGAACCCGTCTATGCCATCCATGAAGTTGAAGGAGTTGATGCTCCAAACGATGCCGAGCATGAGCAGTGTGACCGTTGCTGCAGCAGGAATGGACGGAAAGAAGACGCTCAGATTCGACACCCTTGCGCAAGCGACGACAAGCAGCGCTGCCGCGGCAGCGTGCACAAGGAGTCGGAGTTTCGGACCAAGGCCTCGTCGGTCATCGATGTGGCCTACCACCGCCACGAGCACGCCTCCAGCCACGCACGCCATCGGCGCAAGCGTGCTCACATGCCCAAACAACCAAAGCACTACGATCGCGGCGCTTACAACAACGGATATGGCCAACCCTCCGCCTCTCGGCGTAGGCGTCACGTGTGAGCTGCGATCATTTGGTATATCCAGCCTGCCCACGGCGAGCAGTCGCGTCCTGAGTCGACCTGTCAACGCGTACACGACAGCGAAAGAGAACACCAAGCACAACAGCTCGACCACCTCAGCTCTCCCGTGGAAGCGCCGCGACGGTTCGCGCGATTTCTTCTTGGAAGTTCGCGTTGGGTCTCCAGTCGAGCAGCCGCTCAGCTTTAGCAGCGCAGACCTCGAGCGAGCCACAGAGTTTCTCGAATTCTCTGCGCTTACCTATGAGCGATGAGGCGGCTGAGAGCAGGGACAAGGGCACCACGAACAGCCTGGCTCTCGCGCCCATTGCAGCGGATAGCAGCGTCAAAAGTTGCGGGGTCGAATATGGCGAGGGATCAGCGACTAGGAACGTTTCACCTGCGGCCGCTGGATGCACCATGCATGTAGCTAGAACACTACAAAGATTCTCGAGCCCTATAATGCTGCGTTTGTTTCGTACTCCGCCGAGCGGCAGCGGCACTCCGCTTGAAGCCAATCTGAGCAGTCGCTGGAAGTTCCCGGGTGCACGCGGCCCGTAAACGAGCGGCGGTCGCACGATCACGAGCTCAAGGGAGGTTCCGGCCGCGAGCGTCTTGAGCTGCTCCTCCGCCTTCAGCTTCGAGCGTGCATACGGTTCTGCAGGTCGTGGCGGGTCCAACTCCGTGAAGGCATGATCGTTGGTTCGCTCGCCATTCACACCAATGCTGCTCACGAATACAAAACGTCGAACACCAACGGCCTGAGCGGCGCGTGCGAGTCTGATGGTGCCAACGACATTGGTCTGCTCGAATGCAACATCAGGCTGCGGGTGGTCGTCTCGCAGAATGTGAGCACGGCTCGCGAGATGGACGACGACGTCCACGCCTCTAAGGTGATCTTCCAGGTTCGACGAGGTCGCGAGATCTCCAGTTACTCTGCGCGTTGTGCCGCATCCTTCGCTCTTACGGACCAGCCGAACGACATCGACACCCCGAGCTTCTAGATATTCACATAGGGCTTGGCCTACGAACCCGTCTGCTCCGCTGACGGCTACCGACATACGACACGAGCCTTCCTGCTGCAGAGGTACCGCCACATCGTCCATCAGTGACCTTGCTCGTTATATATGGCCAGTGTCTGCGCCGTTACCTTGGCGAGCGTGAACTCTGATTGCACTAGCTCACGTCCTTTTGCGCCCATGCGCTCGCGAAGGTCGCGATCCTGTATGAGTTGACCCAATGCGTCCGCCAACGCTTCAGGATTTCGGGGCGGCACCAGAAGCCCGTTCACTCCGTGTCTCACTATGTCACGGCACCCCGGAATGTCTGTGGTCACAATGGCCCTGCATGAGGCCGCTGCTTCGATCAACACTTTCGGCACGCCTTCTCCATAGTAGGTGGGAAGACAGACGATGTTGCTCTCAGCGAAAATGCGCTGCATGTCGGATCGCAGGCCAAGCCACTCCACCGCTCCCTGTGCGACCCATGCCTTGAGCTCATCCTCTGTATGACTGTGCGGGTTACCGTTGTCGGGCTCGCCAACCAACAACAACCGGCAAGACAAGCCCTTAGCCTTGAGGATGTGAGCGGCTTTGACGAAATCCTCGATGCCTTTTTCGCGCAGCATGCGGCTGGCAAGCACGACCGTGGCTTCGACGCGGGGTTCGTCCGTACACCAGAAGGAAGCGAGATCCACACCTGCGCCTCTGATAAGTCGAACGTCCCGACTTTCGAAAATTCCATTGTTGATGAAGTAGTCGCGATCTTCGATGTTCTGAACGATCACTTTCGATCTACCGGGCCGGTAACAGAAGCGATAGGCCCAGAGCACTAAACGTCTTCGTAGCGACGCAAGCAGACCCTTGCTCGAGAATACGGAGCCGCGCCCGGGTATCGCGAAAACCGTGGCATCGTGGCCCAAGAGCCGGCACACGAATCCGCCCAACAGTACAGGCTTTAGCGTAATTAGATGAACAACGTCGGGTCTTAGCCGCCGATAGAGGCGGAAAAGGCCGACAATCTCGCGAAGAATTTCGAACGGATGCACACCACTGCGCGAGAACTTCATGGTGTGCAAGGCGAGTCTAGCCTCGGATAGGCGCCGTTCAGTATCCACATCAAGACGAGGATCCAGAGCCGTCGCAACATGCACCTCATAGCCGGCAGCGCGAGCCGCGATACCTATCGGCATTCTGTGAGAAACGAAAGCCCAACCGACATTAGCGACCAACAAGAGCTTTTTCATTTACGTCCACTTCGCACGTATTCCGAGAAGTTCTGCCAAAATGCATGTCGCACCGCTTCCACATGCGCGGCTTCATAAGCTTTGGCTTCACACCAGTTCCTTTCAGCTTGTCTCAACATCTTCGCCGGATCCGTCAAGAGTTCGTGGAGGTGTCTAGCAAGTACGTCGTAGTCGCCAGGACGATGGAGACATTCGCTATCGAGGAGCTCAGGTATCCCGCCCGTAGTTGATGCCAACACAGGTATCGCTCGAGACATCGCTTCGATCACGCTCCGCGGAAGACCCTCTTGTTTGCTGGGCTGGAGAAAGATGTCTATCTCATCCAACCACCGCATGACCGGATCGCCTGCTGGCAGCACACCGTCGAAGCGCACGAAGGAGGCCACTCCAATCTCTTCTGCCAGTGCACGCCAACGAGTCGCATCGCCGTCGCCGAGCACTCGCAACTGTACTTCGTGTCCTCGACGTCGCATGTTCGCGAGCGACAGCATTGCAACGTCCAAGCCTTTGTAATCCGCTTTCAGTGATCCCATGAAGCCCAGCACAGCACTGTCGCCGAGCTCTCTGATGCGCACGATCCGTCTTTCGAAAACCTGATCGTCCACTGCTGGGAGTTGAACATTCGAAGCAAATGCAGTCACACCACAATTCGGGTATCTCGACTGTAGGAACGTGCGCGTCACGTAGATTGCATGACTCGCCCGCCGAACGCCCCGTTTCATTCTGGACATCGCGATCGGAGCGTAGAGTCGCGCGCCGAGACTGCCGTAGTTGGCATACGCATCGTATGCGCAACCCACGACTTCTACAGCGCATGGAATGCCGCATCTGCGCGCGATGGACTGCGCTAACAAGCCCAGCTCGCTGGGGAGCCGAATCACGATTGCATCCGCACGCTTGATCGCCGCACGTATCGACCTCACGACGGAAGGTCGTGAGAGGATTAGGTTGCGAGGACCTGAGTAGCCGTGGTCGAAAATGAAATCGACACCTGCACCTGAGGATAAGTCGAGATTGTCCGCGGCGGGGACCGAAACCGCGCGTGCGAGGACTCGAACGTTTGGGAATTGATCCAAGTACCGCTGCCAGGAGGAGTACGGCAGCCGTCCAGGTGAGTAGACATTGCCTCTGCTGTCCACACTGAACACATGGTCATGAACGAATAGCAGCTGCATTGAACTAGCCGGCCTCGGACGTCGTCACGATCGATCGCACGACACGCGCGGGGATACCGGCCATCAATGCGCCCCCCGGATGCGATCTGGTGACCACGGCTCCCGCGGCCACCACAGTGCGGGGGCCGAGGTGGACTCCAGCAAGAACTCTCACGCCGCATCCAATCCAGACATCACGCTCGATCACCACGGGCTTCAGGATCAAGTCGTTATCTCGAATGGATCTACCCGGGTCGCTCCACGAGTGCTCGAACGAAAGAATAGATGTCGCATGCGCGACTGATACTTCATCACCGATCGTCACTCCCCCGGATGCATCGATGTAGCACCCGCGGTGAATGCTCACGTTAGAGCCAATGCGTATATTCTCCCAGCCGCGCACGGTGATCAGCTCGCCCAGGTACACGTTGTCTCCAAGAGATGCGGCGAGTCGCTTTGCAAGCACATATCTGAGCGCGACACCGGAGGTTCCCGGCACCCACACGAGCCACTCCCACAGAAATCGAGCAACGGCAGCCGGCAGCATTCGGAAGATGCTCGCAGCGAACATCAAGAACGGCTTCGCCGCATAGTATTTGTCTCGACCCCTAACCATCAGCTCACGACTTCTCTCGCTCGAGGTGATTTGATCCATCTACCGTTCGCCTCGGCCAAGCGCCGCTTACCGGCGCTGGCGCTCATCAATCGAATGATGACTACGCCGGCAGCGAACACCAGAAGCAGAAGGAGCACGCCACGGAGCATCTGAGCCAGCCATGTACCGATGTCACCGCGCTGCACATACATCAACAACGGAACCATCAACATGTAGGCCACGTGTCGCAGATATGACTTTCCTCTAAAAAGATAGGCATAACGATAAATCATCCCTAGAGCCCCATAGAGAACGCCGACGCCCACGGGACCACCAAGTAAATAGCCGTAACCAACCAAGCTGAATCCGCGACCAGACGTGACATCGAAGTAAATGACCTCGTTGAACCAATTGGTAGTGCTTTGCGCCGAGAACCCTAGGATATTGGGACTCAACGCTCTGACTAGATCGCGGCTCAGTACCTGCAACGGGGAGGCATAGGAGTCAACATCTCTGGCTAGCACTACATAAGTGTTCTGGGCTGCGACACGAAATTCTTGCGAGAATAGGGAGAGCAACTCGAACTCGTACTGCTTTCCCGCGCCTCCTAGCCCTGCCGCTTTGATACTCTGCAGCCACGGCAACGCTATGATCATTAATAGTCCAATCGCTGCGATGGTCGGAAAACGGGGTTTGCGGCGGAAGTCCCAGACGATGAGAACGGTGGCGACGAGGGCTCTCAGCAGATAGTCGCGCTCGCCCACCATTACGATGACGCCACCGAAGCAAACAAGAGTCATGCTTGCGATCGGCCAAATGGAATCTCCCCGGGAGACGGCACAAACCAGGAAGACGCAGTACACGAACGTCATCAGCGTGAGCGCGGAAATTAGAATGCTGACTACGCCTGAATCCAAGTCGATGAGATCACGCTTCGTCGCCACTCCCAATGAGCCGACATGCAGAATCAAAAGAACGATGAGCGGTAATAGAAGCGCCAGCAGAAGGACAGACACCTCCTTCCTGAGTCGCATCGCGCGCATGTCCCAGTGTTGGACGTCCAGAGCCCTCCTGCATGCGATTAGTGGGATAGAGAAAGCCAAGAACGCGAGCGCATGAAGCAATACCGTCAACTGTAGATCCGAGTCGTACTCGTAGACGCCGGCAATTGCCAGCATCGGATACGCTGCGGAGTACAACCAGAAGATCGGGCCGAACCAGGTGATAGGATGTGTAATCTCGTGCGCAGTGAACGCAACCGCCGTCGCGATTAGGATTGTCAGAGCGGATACCTGCACAAACCCGGTCGTAGTAGCAACGACTACGACTGCGCTAGTCATGATGACGACCGCAGCAAGCGCGCCGAAGCTATACAATGTCGAGAAGCGACCGCGCATGAAAAAACGAACCTACTCCGACGTCGTTGCGTCGGGGCTGCGTCGCAACTGAAGAACGAGCGCCGCGGCAATCCCCAATAGCAGCCCGAGAAGAGTGGCAAGGAAGGCAATCATGACCTTGCTCGGGCTCACATATTTGTCCTCATCTGGAACGACAGGCGGATCGATGATTCTGAACGCGTAGTCTTCACGAACGTTCGATAGCATGGCCTTGTTGATTTGCATCTCCACCATTCGATAGATCGACTGCTGAATCTCGATAGGTGCCGTCTTTTGAGCCTCTTCGTTCAGGAAATGCAGGCTCTTGCGTGCCTCTTGCTCCGCCTGTTGCCTCATGGTGAGGTTTAGCTTCGAAATGAGGAGCTGCAACCATTCGGCGGCCCTGTTTCGATCGGTCGAGCGAAGCGTCACCGTCACTAGTCCCGTTTGTCGATCACGCGTGACTCTAAGAGAGTCCGAGAGCACCGCATACGCATCAGCGAGCGTCGGCCGTTCCGCCGGCGGAACGCCCCATTCGTTTCTGACCTCGTCCCATGCATCCGGATATAGATAGCTCCAGAGATTCTGCTCTTCGATGAACTTCATCAGGAACGAGCGCGACGAGAATGTCGCAATCGCAACGTCCATGTTCACGTCGGCGCTTTGCAGATCGATCCCCGCCAATGCCGCCATTCCTCCTAGCCGGCCGGCGAGGCCCGCGCCACCTGAATCTGCTGTGTCGGCTGGCGCAGTGAGAAGCGCGACGGCTTCGTACTGACGGTCCATTGCAAAGAACAAAGCGGCTCCAGCAAGCCAACATAGAACCACAGAAGCCAGCACCAGCTTCCAATGTCCCAGCAGGGCTATCACCGCTCTGACGATCGATGCTTCTGCATCCTGATCGTTGCTCACTCGGTTGCTAGTTGGCGCGATCGCACTCACGTTCTAACCTCTCCGGACATTCGTCACTCGGATTGTGATATCCAGCGCAGCTCCGCATAGAGCGTATGGCACGCAGGATTCTCGCGACACTTTCTTCCACACGAGCGCTGCCAGATATCTCAATGACAGTTGATCCGCTTGCTCTCATTGTTTCCAGGATAGGCGCAAAGCAACGACGCGATTCCCGCATCCACTGCTGGGCCGCGCTTTGATCACTCAGCCGATCGAAACGACTGCCCTGCGACTCGCGCTGACGGATCCGACGCACGGCGACCTCGTCATCTACATCGACGAAGACCACCAGTCTGTTCGGTCGTGTACAAGCCGCCTGAACGAACCGTTGCAGATTGATTGGGTTCGGTTGCGCGCCAAACGCACACGCAGACCACACGAACTGCAGAACCCACTGGTCCAATAGCACATACGTCGATGCGGCCGCCTGCCCGACGGCCTCGAAGCGCCGCAGTGCCGTCGCCGAGAGAGCGACATACTTCAGGCGCTGGAACGAAAACGGGCGAATTCCAGTTACGAGACAAACGCCCGAGCACATCGCTCGCAGCTCAGTCCGAGTCCTCGGTATCAAAGAGCCGTATCCTGCCCACGGCCGGCCGTCGAGCCTGCGATCGTCGATGCTCGACGATGCGCCCGCTCTAGGAAGCAGGTCAGCGAGAGCTCGGGTGATCGTGGTCTTCCCACCACCCGGCGGTCCGAAGAACTCCACGATCAACGGTACTGCGACCATACGTGACCAGCTAGGTCTTCGACGACATCGCGAAGCGGCCGCTCTGCGTCTATTTCGAACACTGCGGCATTGGCGCCAAACCGCAGTGCTTCAACAATCTCGATCTTCCGTTGCAGGACCTCGATGCTTGGCTGGCCCGGCTTACGGGCGAACGCAGTAGCGGCGCTTACCTTCAACTTGAGGACCAAACCCGGGGGCGTGGCGATAAATCGATTGAAGACAGAAGCCTCATACCTCGAAACCAAGTGCATCAAACCAAACTTCTTACCGTCTCGCTGCTGAAGCAAAGGGCCATCTCCGATGCCAGCGAATTGTGTTTGCGGATAGCGGTCACATAGTACGATCTGCCCCAACCCCGTGGCCTTGCGCATTTTCTTCAGAGCGGCACTTTTCTGCTGGGCCGCTGCGAAAGCCCACAGCATGTACGCCGCGCGCCGGATTGGCCCTGGTGACTTTCCTTCACGAGGTGCCGAGTATTTTTCCGCGTCGTTAGCGCGCCCCGTAGGGCGCCTAATCTTATTCAGTAACTTGAGGACACCACCGGCTCCTTCGCCCGTACCGAAATAAACGTTCACGACGTCGAGCTTTCGCGTCAGTAAGCGCGTTAGCTCGCGAACGGCCGTTGATTTTCCGCTGCCGTCCACTCCGAGTAGTACGATCACGATTCCGCCTCTGGGATTTGTTCGGCGCATCGGTACCGGCAACGTCAATTTGCGACGAAGGAAGGCGCGGAAATACAACTGCAGCTCGCGTCGCATAGCAGACACGTAAGCAGTTGCAACAGACATGGTCCGATACGGACGCAAGGTCTTCTTCGAGTAAGGTCTGAGCCGCAGAATCGCTTCCGACGTGGGGCCCGCCAGTACGCTATCGACGATCGCCTTTGCATAGGCATCGCCCAAGAGCGCGGTTGCGATCGATCGGAACTCGCTCATATTCAGCCGTTCGCGGAGCCACACGAACTCACGAACGAAATCATTGTCCGGGCTCCAACGACCAAAGAAGCGCGCTACACGATCCCTAAGCCTTACTTTGAGTCCAACGCGAATCAGTAGGAGCATCATCTCTAGCTCTGGCTTAGCGGCGAACAAAGGGCATTGCTCATGCCGACTCCGAGTCTCGAGGAGTTGTCGCTCCCACGGAAGCCGATAGCTCTTGACGAACTTCTCGCCCAATCGCAGCGCAAAGTGTGCATGCACATGGATCATGCGAAGTGCGCGGGCATCAAGAGCAACGAAGTCAATGATGCCGGGATAAGAGGCATAATCGACTGCTCTGAGAAGACGAAATCCGATGGACTTCAGTAGCTCTCCTACGAGCACCTCTTGTTTGTCGTCGAACAGCAAATCGAGATCGGTATCCCCGCGAACCGCCGCCAAGGCGTGTTCATTGCTCTTCCAATGACAATACGCGATGCCGTGCTGATCGAAGAGCATCATCATCTGCTCAACGATTTCACTCGCCGCCGGGGGATCGTTCGTATCCTTCTCAGCTTCCATTCTGAGTCACCCCTGCAGCTGCCACGCGCTTTCCCTTCAAGTGGCCGAGAATCGTCTTCCAGCTGCCTGCGTTGCCGCCGAGGAGTACGCGCGGACAAAGCGCAATGATTGTGGCAATCAGCAGAGCTTCCACGCACAACGTCGTGACGATGATCATGAGGTCTCCGAGACCGTGGTGTCTGAGAGCCTCAGCCAATGCATAAGCTGGTATGCCGCAGACAAGCGCCAACACCACAGCGGCGGTGTGCGCTGCCAAGAACCTGGGCAGTCCGATCGGCGCCAGCGTGAGACTAAGATGCGCCATGAGCGCATAGTTGAGGGTGATTGCAATCGTCACTCCCCAAGCCACTCCGACGATTCCCCAGCGCTGGCCCACCAAGGACCCGAGGATGACTGCGCCGGCATAGATCGCTTGTCTCCAAGCGCGTCTGTACACGGCGCCGGTCGCGCGCGTCAAAGAGTCGCTCATCTTGTAGGCAGTCCTGAAGACCAGGCCAAGAGCGAGCACTTGCAACGGTCCAACTACCGGCAGCCAATTCACGCCGAGCAACAATCCCACCATCTCTGGCGCTAGCACGAAGACAGCGATCGCGACCGGTGCGGTCACAGTGACGCTCATGGAGACCGAGCGCACGTATGCGCTGGCGAGTCGCGCCGGTTCTCCTTGCACCACGGCCATCGCCGGAAACAACACGCGATCAAGAACGGCACCGAACAGGTTCGCCGGCATCACGATGAACTGGTATGCCTGCGAATACAGGCCGAGACTAGCGGGGCCCAGCCATCGAGCGACGACCGCATTGTCTCCTTGCACGGCCGCGAAGTTGAATAGCTTTGCCAACGTGAATCCCGCGCCGAAGTTCAACAACTCCGCAACGCTGCCGCGATGTAAACCGAGACCACGAACATGCGGGCGCGCAATGCTCAGCAACGATGTCTTAAGAAGTGCTTGGCAGATCTGCCCCCACACCAATGCCCAAACTCCGTAGCCATGCAAAGCCAACGAGATCGCAATCACGCCGAATCCAAGGGCATAGCTACTCACATCGATAATAGCGAGCTGCCGGAAGCGCAACTCGCGCTGAAGCAGCGCTTCAGCGATCGTTCCGAAGGCTTGAACCACGAACAGCGCAGACAATGCGCGCAGGATCGAAGTGACCTCCAACCTGAGAAGAGCGCCGACGAGTGGCGCAATCAAGATCAGTATCAGAGCGAACGCGCCGCCTATATAAAGCGAAATAGCGAAAGCAGATCGAATGTGATCTCGATGCAGATCGGGTTGTCTGACCACCGCAGGTGCCACACCGAGCTGAGTGAAGATGGCCGAGAAATTAATCGCTATCATGGCCGCGGCGAGTAGACCAAACTCCCGTGGCTCAACGAGCCGGGCGAGAACGGCAAGCGATGCGATTTGCAGAACCGCTTGCATCGCTGTGCCGGCGAAGTTCCAGACCAATCCGCCTACGACCTTTTGTGTCAGAGCGCTCACGACTTAGTAGTAGCGTGATTATTGGCTGAAACAGGCCTTGGTAGGGGCGAAGCGAACATTTGGCACTGGGCGGATGGCAGCCGGTTCGCGCCATCTAGAACGAATTCACCGCCGCTACCGCGACCGCCAAGTTGTAGATAATCGTCGTGACCGCCGTCCAAAGCGGCAGCGGTCTCATGCGCTCGGCATCCATCGGCACCACGATTGTGTCGCCGGGTTCGAGGCGAGTCGCGGCGCCACGGCGGAACCAAAACGGGCTCTCGGACGCAACCACGCTGCCATCCGCTCTCACGACATAGATTCGCTTGCCATCCGCCCGCTGCGTCGTTCCACCGCTCAGCTCCAGGTAATCCGCTCTGCGCAAATCGCTCTTGAACACGTGCGTCGTGGGATTCTGCACTTCGCCAATCACGGTCACGTACTGCTTCATGCGTGGGATCATCAGCTGATCGCCACCGCGCAACTCGATATCGTTTTCGCCTTTCGGATCTTCGAGCGCATCCGCGAGATTGATGACGAGACGTCCTGTGGGCTGAGCGGTGCGCAGTTGCGTAAGCAGCGACTGGCCCGCAGCAAGCGCCTCGGCGGACGCATCATTGCCCGCTTGTGCGCCTTGCACCGCGAGCAGCGTGAGATCTGTTTGCATTCGCGTCGCGAGTCTTTCGACTTGTTGGCGTTCTTGTTCCTTCAGCTCCTGCCGAACGAAGACGCTACCACGCGGAAATGAAATGTCGGTCAAACCACCCGCGCGCTCGATCACCGAGCTCAACGTTTCGCCTTTGCGAATCGGGTAGGTACCCGGGAAGCGCACTTCCCCCACTAGAGTGATGCTTTCCTTCTCACGCCAATCGGGTGTTTCCTTGACGACGAGCACGTCATAGGGACGAAGGACGACGTCGGCATCTTGAACGCCTGCAGCAGCGTTTGCCAGATCGATCTCGACGATCTCTGTCTGTCGTGCTTGACCGCCCACGACAACGTATCGAGTCAGCTCAGCAGTAGAGGCGAATGCGGTTTCATCCATTCCGCCACCCGCACGTACGAGGTCCGCGACCGTCATACTCTGCTCGAGCGGGTACTCGCCCGGAGCGCGTACGCGCCCGTTGATACTCACGATGGGTATCGCCTCGTTGTCGCGCGTCTGCAGCCGCAACTCCTCGAGCATCTCGCTCATCGCGGCGCCACGATCCGGCTGGCGGCTGAACGCGATCACGCGATCACCACGCTGCAACAGAGGATCGTCCGCAGACAGGGGGTTCGCAAGCGCGCGCGTAGCATCGGCCGAGACGAAATGAATGCGGCGCTCGGGCAGCGACTCGCGTCGAATGAGCACGTAGCGCTGATCTGCATTCAATTTGAACGCAGCTAAGCTGCCCAGCAGATCGCTGAGCCGCATCCCTTCGCGCAATGCATAACGCCCCGGGCGATGAACGTGTCCTTCGAGACTCACGCCCCGTGTATCGTTGAGCACCGTCGGAATCGTGAGGACGTCACCGGGGCGTAGCTGCTCTGCTCGGCCGGCCGCGGAAGCGATATCGAGATTGAGAACCGTCCGCTGCCGGCTTGCGTCGATGCGGTCCAGCGTGACCAATGTTCCGTCTGCTTCGGGCGTGAGCCCCCCGGCAAGATCGATCAAGTTCCCGACCGTAGTGCCGGAGCGAAATTCGTAAACCGCTGGACGTCGAATCTGACCGGCAATGGAGGCCGTGCTACCAATCGCTGGCACAAAGATGGTATCGCCCTGCTGAAGCGGCACGTCGTTCGAGGTGTCGCCACGAAGCAAGAGCTCATAGAGATCTAGTCGCGTAACCGTTGCACCGCCGCGCTTCAGCTCGATGTTTCGCAGAGATCCGATCTCGGATACACCGCCGCTCGCGAACAAAGCGTTCGTGATCGTCGATAGGCTGCTCACCGTGTAAGCGCCCGGACGATTCACGTCGCCAACCACGAAAATCCGGATCGAGCGCAACTCGCCCATCGTGACGCTCGCGCGGACGCCGATCATCTGCTCGGAGACGCGGCGGTCGATCTCCTCACGGACTTGGTCAAAGGTGAGACCAGCAACTTGGATCGGTCCGAACTCGGGGATCACCAAGGTCCCGTTGCGACCAACCACAAGCAAATAACGCGCGGACCGCTTACCGAACAACTCTACCGTGACGTTATCGCCAGGGCCTACGCGGTAGTCGGCGGGGACCGGAATGTCTGTGGGTAGAGCAAAACTCGTAGGCGACTCGCCGAAGATGTCATAGCCGAATGGCTTGAGGGCTTCCACGCCCACGGGTTCGACCGGCAACAATGTGACCAGGAAGTTGAGCCCAGCCAGTCGAGGATCTGCATTGAGGCGTTGAGCTGTTTGTATATCCGTGAGCCCAGAGACGGCGATTGGGGCCATCAAAGGCAATGTGAGTTGCCCTTGGTTGTCGACGCGATAAGGATTACCCGCGTTCAGTCGATCGCGGCGAGCGTTTAGGAGCTCGACCCGTCTCGGGTCAGTCGGGAGCGGCTCGCGAACGCTGACCTCTAGCAGCACTGTGGAGCTCGGGCCGACCCGGGGCGGACCAACCGGCTGTTCCTGTTCTCCTGCTTGCTGTGAAGCCTCAGGTCCAGGCGTGAGTGGTGGTGAGCTCAACTGCGGATCGCGACGAGCGGCGCCCGCCTCTCTCCCCTCCATAGCCTCGAGGACAGCCTGCTGCTGGTCCGGCGGCAGGTTGCGAAATGCCTCCATCTGCGCAGGCGTCGGCGTTCCCTGCCCGAATGCTTCAGGGATCGTCGCAATGGTCACGAACGCAGCTATCAACAGAAGTGCGATTCGGATCAGCTCAGAGTGAGCCTCCCGGACGATCCCCATTTTCCAATAATCCCGCTGTGTTTTTGACAGAAGCGCGGGATTCTAGGGAGAGCCCCTACCCTCAGCAACAAGATATTCCCTGAGTGAACCGCGGGGTGAGACATCCCTCGCACACGACCTTCGCGCTACGTGACGCTGCTCACACTTCTCTTTCGGAGCAAATCCCTACTTAAGCGCATAGGCGAATGCGCCCCCGGGCTATGCGAAGGCTACGACCTCAACCGCGCCACTTGCCGACATGCTCGAGCAGCCCTCGCAGCGAAGCAGGCGCTTGTTCGGCGTCATGCGGCTTTTCGACGAACGGCGAAAGGGAGTCTGCGAGTTTCTTCCCGAGCTCCACACCCCACTGATCGAACGCGTTGATGCCCCATATGACGCTCTGGACGAGCACCTTGTGCTCGTAGAGCGCGACCAAACGCCCAAGGGTCTTAGGTCCTAAACGGGGAAAAAGGATCACCGAGCTGGGCCGATTGCCGGGGTGCAGCTTGTGCGGGACGAGGCGTGTGATCTCGACTTCGCTCAGATCCTTTCTCGAAAGATCGTCGCGAATCTGCTTTTCAGTCTGGCCGAAGGCGAACGCCTCCGCTTGCGCGAAGCAATTGGCAAGCGCGAGATTCTGTTGCTGCTGATACGGACTGGATGCATTCACCGGCGCGATGAAATCGAGAGCGACCCTCGCCGTGCCCTGATGCAAGAGTTGAAAGAATGAGTGCTGAGCATTCGAACCCGGTTCACCCCAGAGGAGACCGCCGGTGTCGTACTCGACCGCCGTGCCATCTAGCGTCGTGCGTTTGCCGTTCGACTCCATCTCCAATTGCTGGAGGTACGCCGGAAATCGGTGGAGACGCTGGTCGTAGGGTAGAACTGCGAGGGAATCCATCCCCAAGAAGTTTTGATTCCACACACCAAGTAATCCCATCAGCACTGGGAGATTGTTCTCGAACGGCGCGACACGGAAATGCTCGTCCATCTCGTGGCCACCTTCGAGGATCAGCTCGAATTGATCCATGCCGAGCGAGAGCGCAACGGAAAGACCTACTGCTGACCAGACGGAGTAGCGCCCGCCAACCCAATCCCACATCGTGAAGCGGTTTTGTGGCGGAATGAGGAAGGCGTCCATCGCCTTAGCGTTCGTAGAAACGGCAGCGAAGTGGCGTGCCGGCGCGCCTTCACCGAGTCTATCGACGATCCACTGTCGCGCGATCTTCGCGTTTGTCAGCGTCTCGAGTGTGCTGAAGGTCTTCGAGCACACCACGAACAACGTTCGCGCGGGATCCACTTTCTCGAGCGTGTCACCAAGCTGCACACCATCAATGTTCGAGACGCAGTGCAGCCGGATGTTGTGATTTCGGAACTTCGCCAATGCCTCCGTCGCCATGACGATACCGAGATCGGAGCCACCGATGCCGATGTTCACGATGTCGGTGAATGACTTCCCCGTCTGCCCCTGAATGCGACCGCTGTGCACACCTTCTACGAATGTGCGCATCTTCTCTAGGCTCGCCTTCACCTCCGGCATGACATCTTTGCCGTCGACGAGCACTGGGCGGTGGGAGCGATTGCGTAGTGCGGTATGAAGGACTGCACGGCCCTCAGTAGCATTGATCTTCGCGCCTGCGAACATCGCATCGATTCGAGAGCGCAGCCCGCGCGCGTTCGCAAGCGCGATGAGGAGTCGTATCGTCTCGGCGGTCACTCTCTGCCGAGAGAAATCGAACAAGAGTTTGAGCTCGCAGCGCGAGAAGGATTGGAACCTGGCTGCATCCTCAGCAAACAAATCGCGCAAATGCCGAAGGCGCATCAAGTTCGCGTGTTGTTCCAGCGCCTGCCATTCCGGAGCTTCAATAACGAGCGACATCAGCATGTCTCCATTTCTTAGCGAGCAAGTCAACGCCACGAGAAGTGAGCTCTCCGTAGCAGAGAGGTGCGCTAGGCGTGCTTCGCTCGCAATGAATTGCAGTCGCGCAGCTCTGCGCGATCTGACGAGCCGTGGCTACATCGTACGCAGGCTACAGCACGGAACCAGAATCGTGAAGCACGGAACAGGTGATCCCGATTTGCACTGTAGGAATGATCAGAAGCGCGCGAGCGAATCAAGACCGCTGGCTTGCAGCGTCATTGATGCTTCTGGCGCGTACAGCCGCTGCGTAACTGCACAGCCGAGCTCACAAGGGGCCGCGAGACCAAGGACCCCAGATGGCACAGGTCATGCCGCTCCCCTTGCTGCTATTGCCGTAGATATTCACGAACAGCGTGCTTCCATCCGGACTAAAACACGCGCCGGAAAACTCCGAGTCGTTCAGCAAATTGACAGCGAACTCGAACGGCTCACCGAAGGGACCAATGCCGACGAGTCGAGTAGCCTCGGGAATATGGGGTGCCAGCGGATGAATATCGCCGTCATTGCTTGCGTCGTCCTCGCAAAAGAGCATCCCCCCACGAGGAGAGAGACACAAGTTGTCGGGGGAGTCGAGTACAGTGCCGCTCGGGGATTCGAATACGAGCACTAGCTGGTCCGTTTTATTGAGTGTGCCGTCGGCCGGAATGTAGTGCCACAACTGCCCATAGCCCGCGTCACCACCGCGAGTGGAAACAAAATATACGGAATGACCATCGAGCCCTCGAAACACGCCTTCCAATCGATTGAATACCGCTCCTCCCTGGCTGAAGCCTTGCTGGAAGCAACTCGGGGCACCGCCCTCGAGATCCGGATCCGGCTCTTCGATTTGGATCCATTCGACCGGCAGTCGAGCCCCGACGTGCTGCCCGTCTAGTAGGCTCGCCTGCGGTGTGCCCTTAATCGCAAGCATCTCGAGCTTGCCGCCAGAATGAAGGTTCGCTCGATCAAGCGCCGTGGCGCGGTAGAATCCAGACTCCGTGCCATTGTCTTCGGTTTGATAGACGATGCCTCGAACACACGCCACTGCCGCCTCATGGCGAAATCGTCCCATCCACGTCAGCGGCACAGCCGAGGTCGTTGTCTCGAGGTAGACCGGAACGAAAAAGTTGTATCCGTGTTTTTTCCCCCAGCCCTCGTTCGGCCCGGCGACGGACTCTTCGCTCGAAATCCAGCCTAAATTTCGCCATGCAAGCCCACCTGAGCAATTCTGGAGCGTACCGTTGAGGCTCACAAACTGACGCAGCAGCGTCTTGGTGCGCAGATCGAATTCGAGCGTCACAGTACCGCCGACGCCCAGTGGATCGTACCGAGTCTCGGGATCCCCGCCGACCGCATATCTATTCGGATTGTCGAACCCACCTGGTCGAGTGTTCACCTCATGATTTCGAATCAGACGCACGACGCTGCCGCGCCATTCAAAACATGTCATGCCGTCCAAAGCTCGTGGCACGATATTGCCATCCGACATCGTGTCCCCGACGCTGCTAAACGTTACGTACTGGAATCCCTCGGGGAGTGCGAGAACGGTACTACCATTCTGGTCGGCCATCGGTCGCACTTCCCCGTACTCGCTGCGCCAACCGTGCGAGAAATGTTCGCCGCTCTCTTCGTCCGGTGAATTCGGTTGCGTGCGCCGATCCTCGGCGCGCGCGCTGCAGCCTGATAAAGTGGCCAACGTCGCACCGCTTACGACCGCGCCGGCAACCAACCCTGAGCCTCTGAGGAACTGACGTCTCGAAGACGCGTGTTCATCGGCATCTACCGCCTGACTCACAAGCGGCCCAGCTTTTCTATCCGAATCCACGCGCAGTTCTCTGGAGTAAAGGGTTTCCCATTCGCAAGCGCCTCTTCCGATGCGATGCGCGAGGGCCTGCTCTTCCACAGCGCCGTTGCGCTGATAGATCTGAGGTCTGCTCGGCACACCCGATGATTTCGCGCTTATTTAGCAGACGCCGGCGTGCGAGCCTAAGAACTAGGTCTCAGCAGTGCCTATACGCGCTGCAGCGGACGATGCCTCCGGTCTAACAGCGCGACGTGAATCAGGCAAAAGCGCAATCTGCGCGCAGGCGACAGCTATCGACGGAGCACCCCCGCGCGCTCGTACTGCCGAGGAATTCAACGGCTAGTTTCTGCGGAATCCGTTCGTCGCGCGCAAGCGGAGGCTCACCAGACCCGCGCCTCTCGGCGTTGTCATATATCTGTCGCACGATGCTGGCAGGATGTGCCATCAGTGCTAGGAGAGTCTGATGATGGCAGGTTGCGCGGTTCTTATTGTCTTTTCCCTATTGGCCATCGCGCTGGCGAGAGCGCTAGCAGAACTGGAACGTGAAACTCGACAGCTGCGCAAAGAGCGGGACTCGTGGCGGCTCGCAGCGGAGCACTGGCAAGCGGAAGCCGAGAAGGCGCTCATTCCAAACCCGGTACGGTGCTCGCCTCCGCGGCCCCAATCTAAACCTTCACGCCTTTCCGTAGTACGCGACGTACCACTCGATGAACTTCCGCACGCCCTCTTCCACTGAGGTGGCGGGTCGATAGTCCACATCGCGCACGAGATCGTCGATATCAGCGAACGTATCGGGCACGTCACCTTGCTGCAGCGGAAGCAAGTTCTTCTGCGCCTTCTTCCCCAAGTACTGCTCGATGAGCTCGATGTACTTCATGAGCTCGACAGGCTTGTTGTTGCCGATGTTGTAGAGCCGATAAGGCGCCTTGCTCGTGCCGGGATCCGGCGAGTCGCCATCCCATGAAGTATTAGGGGTGGCTATCCGATCCATAGAGCGTACGACACCCTGCGCGATGTCATCGATATAGGTGAAGTCGCGTCGATGGTTGCCGTAGTTGAAAACATCGATCGGCTTTCCAGCCATGATGTTCTTGGTGAACAAGAATAGCGCCATATCCGGTCGACCCCACGGACCATAGACAGTGAAGAACCGCAGGCCCGTTACCGGCAGTTGATAAAGGTGAGCGTAGGTGTGAGCCATCAGCTCGTTCGCCTTCTTCGTCGCTGCATAGAACGAGAGCGGATGATCTACGTTCTGGTGCACCGAGAAAGGCATTGCCGTATTCGCGCCGTAGACCGAGCTGGTGGATGCGTAGACGAGGTGCTCGACGCCGTTGTGACGGCAACCTTCCAGAATATTCGCGAACCCGACGACGTTGCTGTCGATGTACGCGAGCGGATTCTGGATCGAGTAGCGAACGCCAGCCTGCGCGGCCAGGTTGATCACGCGCTGAAACTTCTCCTTGGCGAACAGCTCCGCCATGCCGCTGCGATCGGCGAGATCCAACTTCACGAAACGGAAGTTCGGTGAGTGCTTGAGGATCTCGAGCCGAGACTCTTTCAGGCGCACATCGTAGTAGTCATTCAGATTGTCGAGCCCGACGACCTCCTCGCCGCGCGCGAGCAGGATTTGTGCGACGTGGAAGCCGATGAAGCCGGCGGAACCCGTAACGAGTAGTTTCATAAGTAGAAGGCGATCGGGGATAGCGGATAGGGGATGGTCAGAAAGGCCTCAGGCCATTTTGGCCCAGAACGTCCAGTTATTCACGCCGACTACGCGGTGTAGCTCGAGGCAAGATTGATCACGGGTGGAATGTACGTCAAATTCGACCATGGCAAAACTCTCGAGTCATAAGGATCTTGTTGTCTGGCGTAAATCTGTGGCACTGGCGAGCAAGATCTACTCAGCCACGAGCAGCCTGCCTCCGCAAGAGAGGCATGGACTTCAAGCACAGATGCGGCGATCGGCGATCTCGGTCGCGAGCAACATTGCGGAGGGCGCAGGCCGCACAGGCCGGCTCGAGTACATACGCTTTCTGAATATCGCGCGAGGCTCGCTGACAGAGCTGGAGACGCAGGTGCTCATCACGTCCGAGCTTCGGCTGATCGATCGCGGACTCGGGCTCGATGAAGAGGTGGCAGAAGTGGGCAGGTTGTTGACCGCATTGATACAACGGTTACGTGAACAGCCGAGCCGCTTCTGAAGTTACGATCCCCTATCCGCCATCCCCTATCGCCTTCCCAGTTTCAGAGCCGGCCATCCACCTCTTCCGCGTCGAAGACGTACTTGATGTCGTAGAGCACGTGCGGACGCTTGGCGAAGCTGCGGATCGTGTCCACGCCCATCTCCTTGAACTCGTTGTGCGCAACGCCAAGGACTATGGCGTCGTATCGCCCTTTGGCTGGTTTTCGAATGGGGCGAATTCCGTACTCATGTTCTGCCTCGGCCGAGTCCACCCAAGGATCGTAGACGTCGACTCTGGCGCCGAAGTTCTTCAGCTCGCGCACGACGTCGGCCACTTTCGAATTACGAAGGTCTGGGCAGTTCTCTTTGAACGTCAAGCCCATCATCAAGATCCGAGCGCCTTTGACATGGATCCGTTTCTTGATCATGAGCTGCGTGACACGTTCAGCCACATAAATGGCCATGTTGTCGTTGATTCGACGGCCAGCCAGGATCATCTCCGGGTGATAGCCAATCTCTTGCGCCTTGTGCGTCAAGTAGTATGGATCCACGCCGATGCAATGGCCGCCCACGAGTCCGGGCCTGAAAGGCAAGAAGTTCCACTTCGTGCCGGCAGCTTCGAGCACTTCCTCGGTGTCGATCCCGAGCCGATTGAAGATCAACGCGAGCTCATTGATCAGCGCGATGTTCACGTCGCGTTGGGTGTTCTCGATCACCTTGGCCGCTTCGGCCACGCATATGCTCGATGCCTTATGCGTTCCGGCTTTGATGATGCTTCCGTACAGCGCGTCTACGAAGTCGGCGACCTCCCCTGTTGAGCCTGACGTGATCTTCTTGATCGTCGTGAGGCGATGCTGCTTGTCGCCCGGATTGATGCGCTCTGGACTGTACCCACAGAAAAAATCGCGGTTGTACTTAAGACCTGAGACGCGCTCGAGAATGGGTACTGCGACTTCTTCCGTACAGCCCGGATACACAGTCGACTCGAAGATCGCGATGTCGCCTTTCTTGAGCACTTGCCCGATCACTTGGCTCGCGCCCTCGATCGGTCTCAGGTCGGGTCGTTTATAACCGTCGATCGGTGTCGGAACGGTCGCAATGAAGACGCGACATTCCTTGAGATCCTTGAGGCTCGTGGAGAATGACAGCAACTTCGCCGAGCGAAGCTCTTTCGAATCGACCTCGAGCGTACTGTCTCGGCCAGCTTTGAGCTCCGCGACGCGCGAGGCTTTGATATCGAAGCCCACCGTCTTGAAATGCTTGCCGAACTCGACCGCCAGAGGCAAGCCGACGTAGCCAAGTCCGATCACACCGATCTTGCAATTGCGCAGACTGAATTGAGACATAGTTCCGGAAGTCACGGACCTCGATCCTTAGCGTTTATTTGGAGGCTCGCTTTGCAGGGCGGCAAGAATGCCACAGAAGGTAAAGCGAAATAGAGATTTGCATCACTGGACAGAAGTGAAACAGCTTGCGCTCCTGCCCTAAGGGCAGAAAGCCGCGGGCTCAGAGCAGATACCACACCGCCCACAACCCCGTTAACGTCATGGTAATCGTGTACGGCAGGGCCATCCACAACATGCGGCCGTAGGAGAGCCGAATGAGGGGCGCCAGGGCGGAGGTCAGCAGGAAGAGGAAGGCGGCCTGACCGTTGGGCGTGGCGACGCTCGGAATGTTCGTGCCGGTGTTGATGGCCACCGCAAGAGCATCGAATTGCTCGCGCGTGATCGCCCCCTGCAGGAGCGCACCTTTGACCTCTGTGATGTAGATCGTCGCGACGAAAACGTTGTCGCTGATGGCTGAAAGCGCGGCGTTCGCGAGGTAGAACATCGCCGTTTGCGCCTTACCTTCGAGCTGCAGCACCACATGGACGACAGGTTCGAACAGATGTTGATCGTGCAGCACCGCCACGACCGCAAAAAAAACGACGAGCAGCGCAGTGAACGGCAGCGCGGCTTCGAATGCTTTGCCTAAACGATGTTCGTCCGTGACTCCCGTGAACGATGTGGCAAGCACGATCACGAGCAACCCGATGATGCCGACCTCCGCGAGGTGAAACCCGAGCGCCAGAATCAGAATGACCGCTGTGATTGCCTGCACGATCAGGACTGCGACGTCTTTAGGTGTCCGTTTGCGCGTCTGCTCTGCGTCGTACTCGGCAAGTACTTGTCTGACGTTAGGTGGCAGCGGCGTGCCATAGCCGAACCACCGCACACGCTCCAAGACCGCGCACGTAGAGAGTCCAATGATGAACACCGGGATCGACACGGGCGCGACTCGAACGAAGAACTCGACGAAATCCCAGTCCGCTTGCTTGGCGATCAGCAAGTTCTGAGGCTCACCTACCTGCGTCATCACGCCGCCCAGCGCGGTGCCGACTGCGGCATGCATCATCAGTCCACGCAGAAAGGCGCGAAAAGAATCAAGATCGGTCCGGTGCAACTCATGCACGCCCTCGTCGTGACCGGCGTCGTGCTCTGCTTCGTAGTGCTTTCCCGATGCGAAACGATGAAACACTTGGTAGAAGCCCGCGCCGGTCGTGATCAGAACCGCCAAGACCGTCAGCGCATCCAAGAACGCAGACAACGCCGCAGCCGTAAAGCACATCATCAGCGCGAGCAGCATCTGCGAGCGCACGCCGAGAAAGATCTTCGTAAACGTGAAGAGCAGCAGCTCTTTCAAGAAATAGATGCCCGCAACCATGAAGATCAGCAGCAGGATGACAGGGAACGCACCGACGAGCTCGTTGTAAACCGACTGCGGCGTGGTCAACCCAAGCAAGACCGCCTGAATCGCGAGTAGTCCGCCGGGCTGCAAGGGATAGCACTTCAACGCCATCGCCAAGGTGAAGATGAACTCGAGCAATAGGAGCCACCCGACCAGAACGGGTCCGCTCTCCCCCGCCGCGAACAGTACGATCGAGTTGACGATGAAAAACGCGACGATCGTCGCCTTGTACCAACTCGGCGAGTTGCCGAGGAAGTTCTTAGAAAAAGCTTGGCCGAGCGTCATGACGTGAACGGCGAACAGCGAACGGCGAACGGTGAGTATCGCAAAGCATCTCGCGGGGAACGCCGGAATCCGTCGCAACCGACCGCTGCAACAGCATGCACGCTGACGACGAACATCAAGCCGGACACCGTTCGCCGTTAGCTGTTCGCCGTTCACTCCAGATGGTCTTCCCGCCACTTACTTTGTCGATGAGGGAGAGGATGCGCTCATGTGCCGCTAATTCCTCTTCGCTGGCGCGCACCACGCGCAAGGCGCCCACCGCACGCACTGCCGCAGCGACGGGCTCGAATGCAACTTGCATGCGCATCTCGCTCGCCTCACCCAAGATGAGCGCCGTCTGGCCGCCCGTCATTGCCAGATACACATCGCAGAGGATCTGCGCGTCCAAGAGCGCACCGTGCAACTCGCGATGTGAGTTATCGACGCCGTAGCGCTTGCACAGAGCATCGAGGCTGTTGCGTTGACCAGGATGCATCTGCCGTGCGAGCGGCAGCGTATCTATCACGCTGCAGAGATCACGCACGACGCGCAGTGGTCCGGGAAGCCGCTTCAGCTCGGCATCGAGAAAGGCGATGTCGAACGCGGCGTTGTGGATAACGAGCTCGCCGCCTGAGATGAACTCGA
The DNA here is from genome assembly GCA_023417315.1 of Pseudomonadota bacterium. Lineage (GTDB taxonomy): Bacteria > Pseudomonadota > Gammaproteobacteria > Steroidobacterales > Steroidobacteraceae > Steroidobacter. Next base: position 16,168 of record JAEZFW010000049.1, on the reverse strand, counting down.
GCAACTCATCGACAACCTCGGCGAAGCGCGGCTGCTGCGCCAAGAATTCGTTGGTGATGCCGTGGACTTGCAGCGCACCCCAATCGACTTCGCGATCGGGGCGCAGATAACGATGGAAGGTACGGCCGCTCTTGCGACGATTGACGAGCTCGACGCACCCAATTTCGATGATGCGGTGTCCCTGTTCTGGCTCGAGCCCAGTGGTTTCCGTATCGAGGATGATTTGCCGCATCAGAATAGAAGTCGATAGGCGATAGCGGATAGGCGATGGACGTTCAAGCGTTCTTGTTCGGCCTCGTCCGCTCCGCCCAGCGATTCAACCGGATTGTAGCCGTGTCCCTGCCCTGTTCACTATCCCCTATCGCCTATCCGCGATCGCCATCTCACGAACTGCCCACCGCTTCCTTGAGCGCTTTCACTACGTCCACTTGCTGCTCTTCGCTGAGATAGGGGTGCATCGGCAAGCTCAGCACTCTGGCCGCAGCGGCCTCGCTCACCGGAAAACTTCCAGGTCCTTGGCCCAGCCCCGCGAACACCGGTTGGAAGTGGAGCGGCACTGGATAGTGCACGGCGGTCGGAATGCCGCGCGCTTTGAGAGCGGCCTCGATAGTCTCTCTGTTCTCGACTTCGATCGTGTATTGAGCGTACACGCTCGTGCTGTCAGGGGCGATAAATGGAGTCGTGACGCGCCGTTCACTCGACTTGAAGGCGTCCTCGATCAACTCGCTATAACGTGCGCCGATACGGCTGCGCGCCTGAACCTCTTCATCGAAGATCTCCATCTTCGCGAGCAGCACGGCTGCTTGCACCGTGTCGAGGCGACCATTGATGCCGAGGCGTGGATGGTGATAGCGACGGTCCTGGCCATGCACGCGAATTTCGCGCATCACTTTCGCGACCTCGTCATCGTTCGTGAACAGCGCCCCGCCATCCCCATATGCGCCGAGAGGCTTGGATGGGAAAAAGGAAGTGGATCCGACTTCGCTCAGCCCACACGATTTTCTACGTCGATAGGAAGCGCCGAAGCTCTGCGCGCCATCTTCGATGACAGGGATCTTGTGGCGACGCGCGATCTCGTTGATCGCATCGAAGTCCGCGCATTGACCATACAGCGACACCGGCATGATGGCCTTCGTGCGCGGCGTGATTGCGCGCTCGATGAGTAGCGGATCGATGTTGTAAGTACGGCGATCGATATCGACGAACACGGGCTTCGCGCCCGCGAGCAGAATCATCTCGCCCGTTGCGATGAATGTGAATGGCGAGGTGATCACCTCGTCCCCGCGCCCGATGCCGTAAGCCATCAGTGCGATGAGCAGCGTGTCAGTCCCGCTTGAAGCCGCGATGCAGTGCTTCGCACCGACGTAGTCAGCAAGCTTCTGCTCGAGCTCCACTGTCTCGCCGCCGAGGATGTACTGACCATGATCGAGCACACGCTGAATCCGTCCGTTGACCGATTCTCGAATGCGCTGGTACTGAGTCTTTAGGTCGATGAAGTCCATGAGCGGTGGATCGGCGAACAGTGAACGGCGAACAGTGTACAGAATCGGGAGTGGAGTACGAGCGCCGGCGAGCGCTCATTGCTCCGGTGTTCGCGGTTTCTCACCGTCCGCCGGTCACCGTTCGCCGTTCACTTGGGCCAGCATTTGGTCGATCGCCTCATTCGCGAGCCGATCCGCGCGCTCATTTCCGGGGTTTCCGGCGTGGCCCTTCACCCAATGCCACTCGATCCGATGTCTCTCGATTTCCCGCTCGAGCGCTTGCCACAGATCGATGTTCTTCACAGGCTTCTTATCGGCAGTGCGCCAATCGCGCAGCTTCCACTGCGGCAGCCACTCGAGAATGCCCTTCCGCACGTACTGCGAGTCGGTATAGAGCGACACCGTGCAAGCGCGATTGAGCGCAGCGAGCGCACGGATCGCACCAGTGAGCTCCATGCGATTATTCGTGGTGAGCGGCTCTGAACCGTTCAATTCCTTCTCGTGCTGTCCTGCAATCAACACCGCGCCCCACCCGCCCGGGCCCGGATTGCCGCGACACGCGCCATCCGTGTAGATGATCACGCGTGCACCTGCTCGCGCAGCAGAAGGTTGCGTACTGGAGGTTGGCGTTTCGGACACGATAGGCAGTTGACGAAGCGGTTAGCGGTGAGTTCGGTTCATTGTGCCAGCGAGATGCCGGTCGATCCTATCTTGCGCGCACGCAAGGCATCGTTCCGATCTAACCGCTAACCGCTTCTTCCCCGGGTCGTCGGCTCGATCAGACCACCGACCACCTTCGGACGCAGCGCCTTCCAGCGCGGCCGCACGGGCGTGAGCGTGTAAACACGCTTTCGAGCTTTCAGGAGATACCCGCCAGCGAACAAAGGCCAAAGCCGTCGGCCGCTTCTTTCGAAGAAGCTGTGCGACGACGGAGCGGAAGAAGACCACGGTAAGGCGAACAAGTAGCGTTGTGCGTCGAGCATCTCGAACCCGAGCAACTTCAACCAGTCCTTCAATCGACCTTCGCCGATCATGCGCTCCAGGCCAGGCGGGAAGCCGTCGCGTGCAAACAGGTGGCGCACGCCCCAACTGGAGAGCGGCCGAAACCCGAAGATGATCAGATGACCTTCGCCTGAGAGAATGCGCTCGACCTCCCGCAAGATCTCGTGCGGATTAGGCTCGTATTCGAGTGTGTGCGGAAGCACGACTGCATCCACCGAGTCCGACTGAATCGCGAGTGAGTCAGTGCGCGATCGGATCACGCTCGAGCTCTCAGCCGCTTGCTCGCCACGCCACGCCAACACTGAACGTCGTTGGGTGCGTGCCTCCGCGATCAATCCCTCGTCTCCACCCCACACACCGATCTGGAGCAGCTGCCATCCGAAAACTTGCGCGAGCGACTCCGCAGCGAGCTTACGCTCGAGCGCGTATACACGCTGGCCGAGCGGCGTGCTCAACCAGGTATGCAGCTCGGATGTCGTGGACGATGCCATGGTGGAAGCATAACGCTTCAGAAGCGGTTAGCGGGTAGCCGTTAACGTCTTCGCTCGAGAAGCGGTTAGCGGTTAGTCAGAGTTGCTTGCTCGCTTCACGCTGCCCTCGCATTGAAGCTCAGGTCTCCACCCCGCACGAACCGCTAGCCGCTAACCGCTAACCCCTTCCCTCTGTACGCTTGCCGTGTCATTCCGCACCGGGTTATAAGACATCGCACTCGTAAGCCCCGGATCGAATTGAAATGCTGAAAGTCTCGGCCGTTCGAGCGTTCGCAGACAATTACATCTGGCTCATCCATTCGCCGCGGGACGCGAGACAAGTGGTAGCAGTCGATCCAGGCGACGCGCACCCGGTCGAGCAAGAACTCGCCAGTGGCCTGCAACTCGCAGGCATTCTGCTCACGCATCGACATGCCGATCACGTCGGCGGCGTCGCAGCATTAACGCGGAGTCGCCAAGTCCCTGTGTTTGGCCCCGCCGCCGAGAAAGTGCCCCCACCCGCCCAACCGTTGCGAGAGGGAGACACTGCTGCGTTCGAGGCGTTGGGTCTGGAGTTCAGCGTGCTGGATGTCCCCGGGCACACCGTCGGACATATTGCATACGTGGGCCACGGTTCGCTGTTTTGCGGAGATACCTTGTTTAGCGCCGGCTGCGGGCGTCTGTTCGAAGGTACACCGGAACAAATGAGCCGGTCCCTTGCCAAATTGGCGGCCCTTCCCGACGAGACACAGGTTTACTGCGGCCACGAGTACACGGTAAATAACCTCAAGTTTGCAATCGTAGTCGAACCTGAGAACCGGCAATGCGTTGAATACCTCGATGAGTGTCGGGCGCGTCGCACACGAGGTGAGGCGACGGTGCCATCGACCATGAGGCGCGAGAGGAATGTGAATCCGTTCCTGCGTTGTGATCGGCAGACTGTGAAACAAGCCGCGGAAGCAAGGGCGCGCCGCGGGTTACAGAATCACATTGAAGTCTTCGCCGTCATTCGCGAATGGAAAGACGGGTTTACGAGCTGATGCTGAGAGTGTAGGTCGGGATTTGTCCCGACTCAGATTCGCTGGCGGGACGTGGAGTCGGAATAGATTTCCGACCGACGGGCGTCAGTTGTAGGAATTTCCGACGCATCGGGCCAAGCCCGCGCGTAGTGAGGGGGTCGGTCGATGATGACGAAATTTGGCACAGTGAGAAGCGGCGCAGCAGCTCTCCTGATAGCGCTCGCAACATTCGTAGCGGGCTGCTCCAGCACACCAGAGGTGGAAGAATCGCTGCTCGACAGCGAAAAGGCCGCCGCGCTGGTCGGCAAGCTCGACGAGGCGCTCATTGGGACATCGGGGCCGGCGCAGATCGAGGATGCCATTGAGACCTTGGACGAGCGCACAGAATCCGAGCCGCCGCTCGTGCGGGAGCTCGGTGCGAACCCGCCCTCTCTGCCCGCTCCAAGCGACATTTTCGAACGCATTCGCGACGGCTTCACTCTCGCAGACGTCGATCATCCGTCCGTCGACAAAGAACAAAGCTGGTATGCCAAGCATCCAGCCTATCTCGACCGCACGTTCAAACGCGGCGAGCGCTACCTCTACCACATCGTGAATGAGATCGAAGCGCGCAACATGCCCATGGAGCTGGCGCTGCTTCCGGTCGTCGAGAGCGCTTTCAATCCGGTCGCTTACTCGCGCGCGCGCGCCTCGGGATTGTGGCAGTTCATTCCGGGCACGGGTCGGCGCTACGGGCTGAAGCAGAACTGGTACTACGACGGCCGCCGCGATGTGCTCGCCGCAACGACCGCCGCGCTCGACTATCTCGAATTTCTCGCGAATGAGTTCAACGGCGATTGGTTACTCGCGGTCGCGGCCTATAACACGGGGGAGGCAAACGTCGCCCGTGCGATTCGTCGCAACCTGGAAGCAGGCAAGCCGACGGATTTCTTCAGCTTGAAGCTCCCGCGCGAGACGCGCGCGTACGTCCCGAAACTGCTAGGGCTGCGCCGCATCGTCGCGGATCCTACGGCACACGGTCTTGCGTTCTCGCCGATTGCCAATGAACCCTTCTTCGCGAAGGTCGACGTTTCAGGTCAGATCGATCTCAACGTCGCTGCTGAGCTTGCCGGACTGCCGAAGGAAGAGTTGCTCGCGCTGAACCCGGCGTTCAACCATTGGGTGACGGACCCGGATGGTCCCCACTACTTGCTGGTTCCCGTTGCGAGCGCGGAGCGTTTCAGCGAGGCGGTCGTTGCGCTGCCGCCGGAAGAGCGTGTGCGCGTCGTCTATCACCGCGTTCGTAAAGGCGACACACTCGGTGGAATTGCGGACAAATACGGCGTCTCAGTGACGGCCTTGCGCTCGGCAAACAAGATTCGCGGTTCCATCATTCATCCCGGCCAAGATCTCTTGATCGCTGCAGCACCGCGGTCTGGCGACGCCGCGACGCACGCGGCGCTCGCGACCGATGACGCGCCGGTTGCACGGGCGCCTCGCTCCAAGGCCAATCGTCACGTCGTGCGTCGTGGCGAGACTCTATGGAGCATCGCAAAGAGTCACGGCACGACGATGGATCGTCTCGCGAACATCAACGGCATCTCGCGCAACAGCACCTTGGCCGTCGGCCAAGTGCTCGCGATTCCTGGGACCCCTCGTCTCGCCTCGGCGGACCCGAGCAGTGTCGCTCAATCGGTCACGTACGTCGTGCGCTCGGGTGACACGCTCTCGCGTATCGCGAGTCGCTTCCGCGTTCGCTTGAACGATCTGCTCGGCTGGAACGATCTGACGACGCGCAGCGTCATCAAACCCGGCCAGCGCCTCGTCATGTACGTGGATGATCGCAGGGCGGGAATCTGAGCTGAAAAGTGGTTAGTGGTTAGGTTCGTGGTTAGTCGTTAGAACAAGCCGCTGATCGCTTGCGCTACCCTGACTTTTGCTCGAAGCGTCGTGTTCCGGTCAGCGAAGCTCCTCTTAGTAACCACTGAACACTAACAACTTCTGGTGAGTAGCCCCTACTCACGTCCCACTCCGCTACACTACGCGCCGTTCTCCACACGGTAAGCGGAGTGTCCTCATGGGTTTCCTCGCGGGTAAACGCGCACTGATCGTCGGCTTGGCCACGGAACGTTCGATCGCCTACGGCATCGCATCTGCAATGCGGCGCGAAGGTGCAGAGTTGGCGTTCACTTACCAAGAGCGCTTCAAAGATCGCGTCGAAGCGATGGCGCAGGAATTTGGCTCGAAGCTCGCGTTCGAGATGGATGTCGCGAGCGATGAGAGTATCGAGCGCGCGTTCGCAGGCCTTAAGGGCGCTTGGGACGGCATAGACATCGTCGTGCACGCAGTTGCTTTCGCGCCGTCTGATGCCATTCGCGGCGGCTTTGTCGAATCGACCACGCGAGACAACTTCCGCATCGCGCATGACATTTCGAGCTACAGCCTCACCGCGATCGCCAAAGCAGCCCAACCGATGATGCAGGGCCGCGCGGGAGCATTCGTAACATTGACGTACCTCGGCGCGGTGCGTTCGCTGCCGAGCTACAACGTGATGGGGCTCGCCAAAGCGAGCTTAGAGGCAAGCGTGCGCTTCCTAGCGGCGGATCTGGGACCGCAGGGCATCCGAGTGAACGCCATTTCCGCAGGTCCGATCAAGACGCTTGCGGCAGCCGGTATTGGCGGCTTTCGTAAGATGCTCTCTCACGTCGCGTCTATCGCGCCGCTGCGCCGAAATGTCACGATCGAAGACGTCGGCAACACCGCCGCGTTCTTGTGCTCCGATCTCGCCTCGGGCATCACAGGGGAAGTGATTTACGTGGATGCTGGCTACAGCACGGTCGGCATGGCCTTTGGCGAAGAGGGCTAGCGCGAACCGCGCGTCCCCTCACCCGCCGCTTCGCTAGCGACCTCTCCCGCAAGGGGAGAGGTAAACAACAGCGCTCTGCGCTTCTCAGCTAACCGCTAACCGCTTCTAGTCAAAGACTCGCTCGTTCTTGACGATGTCCGCATTGGCCTCCGCCTGTTCAACGTAGGCCGCGAACTCTTCGTTGCCGATTTGTCGCTGCACGAGATTCATGCGCGATGTCTTCGCATCCGGCGTTTCAACTGCGGGATCTGCATTGCGCACTTGCGTCACGGCAAACACGGCGTAGTTGCCGTCAGCGGTCGATGTGCCGCCATGGTGTGGTTGTTCGGGCGCGATTGCGCTCGTGTTCACATCGAATGCCGCCTGCACGACAGCGGGTGGCGCGACGTTGTCCTGACGGTTGACGAAGCGGCTGCCGACGGCTGAGAGGCCCACGGCCGCCATCACGTCGCTCCACGATTCGCCCTTCTCCAAGCGTGCGAGTGCTTCCTGACCTTTTGCTGTCGCGGCATCCCGCGCTGCTTGTGTCTTGATGCTAGACACGATCTGCTCGCGCACTTCCGAAAGCGGACGGGGTTCCGCAGGCACATGCCGCGTCACACGCAGCACCATCGCTGTGCCCTCATCGACCTCGATCAAGGGGCTGTTCTGCCCACGTTCGAGCACGTCTTCGCTGAACGCAGCCTCCACGATCTGCGGGTTCGGCGGTAGACCGGCGCCGCCCTCGCGCGTGAAGTCGGTGACAGTCTGCAGTGGCAAGTCCAACGCCTTAGCAACGGACTCGAGCTCCGTCAGACTTTCGAAGGAAAGATCTCCGAGCTTCTGTGTTTGCTCATAGAACAGCGAGTCCGATCGCTCCTTGCGATATTCCGCTTCGAGCTCGTCTCTCACTTCCTCGAATGAGCGAAGATGTCCTGCCTCGATCTCCTCGAGCTTTATGACGTGATACCCGAATTGTGTCTTCACGGGTCCGCGCACTTCTCCCGGCGTCATGCTGAAGAGTGCTTCCTCGAAGGGACCCACGAACATGCCTCGCTCGGCCCAACCCAAGTCTCCGCCCTGCGCGGCCGAGCCAGGATCCTTCGAGTTTTCTTTCGCAAGCTGTGCGAAATCCGCCCCACCCTTCGCTTTTGCCAGTAAGTCCGCGGCCTTCTTCTCAGCTCCCGCTTCATCGAGCCCGTCACCGCTCGTGATCAGGATGTGCTTCGCTCGACGGCGTTCTTGCGTCTGATACTTTTCTTTCACCTGCTCGTAGTGCTCGCGCAAACCCTGCTCGGTGACCTCGACCGCACTCGCCGCGCGGTCGCGCGTGAGCTCGAGATACTGCAGATCGACCTTCTCGGGGAGCATGTACTCCGACTGATGTTCTTCGTACCACTTCTGGATCTGCTCGTCGGTCACCGTGATCTGATCCATGAAATCTTTGGCGACGATGAGCGCGTAGTCGACCTCACGCTGCTGCTTCTCTAAAGCAAAGCGGCGATCCAGCTCATACGGCATCGCGAATGCCGAATCGACGATTCCGGTCTGCACCTGGCGGATGAGCGTCTCAGTCTTGAGGTCGGCTTCGAACTGCGCCTCGCTCATGCCGCTGCCACGGATCAGCGCGTTGTAGCGATCTTTAGAGAACTTGCCGTCGACCTGAAACTCAGGCATCTCCATGACACGCTGTGCGAGCGCCGCGTCAGAGACCCGATAACCGAGATCCTCGGCTCGTTGCTCGAGCAGGGACTGACGGACGAACTGATCCAAAATCGCACTCTGTTGCGACTTGACGAGCTCTTCTGGAAGCTCTCCTCGCATCATCTGTTGCAGACGCGACTGCTGCATCTGCCATGCACGCCGAACTTCTTGGGCGGAGATTCGTTCGCCGTCCACTTTGGCGGCGTATGTCACCGCGCTGGACCCGAAGTCGATGCCCCAGAAAATGAACACGATCGCGATAACGGCGAGGAAGATCCATGCGATCCAGCCGGTGATCTTGTCGCGTATGTTTTGGAGCATTGCTTGTTTGTCGTGACGAGTGACGGGTGACGAGTGACGGCAAGAGCTCTCGTGCGGCTCTGCTACGAACGGCGTTGGTATCGCATTGTTTTGACGCCACGCCCACTCGTTCGAGCGTTGATTCTACAGCGTGATGCGGCAAGTGAAAGTACGCGAGCGGGTGCGAGCGCTTGCTCATCACCCGTCACTTGTCACTGGTCACTGTAGAAGAAATGGCGGAGCGGACGGGACTCGAACCCGCGACCCCCGGCGTGACAGGCCGGTATTCTAACCAGCTGAACTACCGCTCCGCGCTTGAACCTTTGTGCCCGGCAGGAAGGCGTTGTTGGTGGGTGCTGAGGGGATCGAACCCACGACATTCGCCTTGTAAGGGCGACGCTCTACCGCTGAGCTAAGCACCCTAGAGGACGTGCGACGTGTCGCGTGTGAGCGAAGGGCTAAAGTCGCGCCAACACCTCACACCGTACTCGTTACACAGCGTTCCCTGAGGAACGCCTGCCCGCGAAAGGCGCGCTAATTTACAGCATCCTTCAAGGCCTTGCCAGCCTTGAATCCGGGGACTTTGCTCGCTGCGATTTCAATCGTCTCACCGGTGCGAGGATTACGCCCCGCGCGTGCAGCGCGCGCCTTTACAACGAAGGTGCCGAAGCCGAGCAGCGACACGGAATCTCCAGCTTTCAGCGCTGCGGTCACGGCGTCGAATACTGCGTCCACGGCACGTGCTGCGTCAGCCTTTTGCAGGCCCGTCTGTCCGCTCACCGCGTCGATCAGTTCGGCTTTGTTCATGTCCGGTTTCCTTCTTTCTTGGTGTGTGGCGCCACGGTTGGCAGCGGGGGCGCGTTATAACAGCCGCTGCGAGATAGGGTCAACCGCTGCGGCTGTAGGCTTGAGGCTGTAGACTGTAGCCAGAAATGAGAACACGCTGACGCTCCTGCATCCCCTAGCAAGCCTCAGCTTGCTTGCGTTCTTGCTACAGCCTACGGCCTACAGTCTACAGCCTGCGCACGCGTGCGCGCCTAGTGCGCTCGCACTTGCTTGTTGTTGCGCTTAGCGACGCGACGAGCACGTGGCTTGTCGTTCGCTCGCGACGGCTCCGCCGCGGCACCTACCGGTGCGGGCATGCCCTTCAGTGCGATCTGCAACACTTCGTCAATCCATTTGACGGGCTTGATCTCGAGGCTGTCCTTGATGTTCTGCGGGATGTCCGCGAGATCCTTCGTGTTGTCGTCCGGGATCAGCACCGTGCGAATGCCGCCGCGGTGCGCGGCCAGCAGTTTCTCCTTCAAGCCGCCGATCGGCAGCACCTGGCCGCGCAGAGTGATCTCGCCAGTCATGGCGACATCGGATCGCACGGGGACCTTCGTAAGGGCAGACACGAGAGCGGTGCACATGCCGATACCTGCGCTCGGACCGTCCTTCGGCGTCGCACCTTCCGGAACGTGAATGTGCACGTCGGTCTTCTGATAGAAGTCCGCATCGAGGCCCAATACATTCGCACGGCTGCGCACGACAGTCATGGCCGCTTGGATAGATTCCTGCATGACCTCACCGAGTTGGCCGGTGTGCGTGAGTTTGCCCTTGCCTGCCACGATCGCAGCTTCGATCGTGAGCAATTCGCCGCCCACTTCCGTCCACGCAAGGCCCGTCACTTGACCGATGTGGTCCTGCTCCTCTGCGCGACCGTAGCGGAAGCGGCGAACGCCCAGGTACGAGTTCAGATTCTTCGGCGTGACGTTGACGACTTTCGTTTCGGGCTTCGCGAGCAATTGCTTGACCGACTTGCGGCAGATCTTCGAAACCTCGCGCTCTAGGTTGCGGACGCCCGCTTCACGCGTGTAGTAGCGAATGATGTCGAGCAGCGCAGGATCAGAGACCTTGAGCTCATCGTCCTTCAAGCCGTTCTGCTTCATCTGCTTCGGCAGCAAGTAACGTCGTGCGATCGCGCTCTTCTCGTCTTCCGTATACCCAGGCAGACGGATCACTTCCATGCGATCGAGCAGCGGTGCTGGAATGTTCAAGCTATTCGCCGTGCAGACGAACATTACTTCGGATAGATCGAAATCGACCTCGAGGTAGTGATCGTTGAATGTCGAGTTCTGCTCCGGATCGAGCACCTCGAGCAGCGCGGACGATGGATCGCCGCGGAAGTCCATCGCCATCTTGTCGACTTCATCGAGCAAGAACAGAGGATTGTGGACCCCTGTCTTCACCATGTTCTGGATGATCTTGCCAGGCATCGAACCGATGTACGTACGACGATGACCGCGGATCTCCGCTTCATCGCGAACGCCACCCAACGACATGCGCACGAATTTGCGATTCGTCGAACGTGCGATCGATTGACCCAGCGAAGTCTTGCCCACGCCCGGCGGTCCTACCAGGCACAGAATCGGGCCCTTGAGCGTTTTCACACGCTGCTGTACGGCGAGATATTCGACGATGCGTTCCTTGACCTTCTCGAGACCATAGTGGTCTTCGTCGAGAACCTTCTCCGCGAACGCGATGTCGTTGTGGACCTTGGTCTTCTTCTTCCAAGGGCACTTCACGAGCCAGTCGACGTAATTGCGTACGACCGTAGCCTCAGCAGACATCGGCGACATCAACTTGAGCTTGTTGAGCTCGGACATTGCTTTGTCGCGCGCTTCCTTCGGCATGCCAGCCTTCTGAATGCGCTGCTCGAGCTCCGCGAGCTCGTTCGGTGCATCTTCAATCTCGCCGAGCTCCTTCTGAATGGCCTTCATCTGCTCATTCAGGTAGTACTCGCGCTGGCTCTTCTCCATCTGCTGCTTGACGCGGCCGCGTATGCGCTTCTCGATCTGCAGCACATCCATCTCGCCTTCGATCAGCGCGAGGATGTGCTCTAGACGTTTGCGCACGTCCTGGATCTCGAGCACCTTCTGCTTCGCATCCAGCTTGAGCGACATATGCGCTGCAACGTTGTCGGCGAGCCGACCAGGTTGCTCGATGCCGGCGAGCGCCGTCAGCACTTCAGGCGGCACTTTGCGATTGAGCTTCACGTACTGCTCGAACTGCGTGGTCACCGAGCGCGCGAGCACATCCATCTCGCGTTCATCGTATTGCTCGACGTCCTTGTACGGACTGACCTCCGCCGAGAAATATTGGCCCGTGATCAGCTTCTCGATCTTGGCGCGCTCCGCACCTTCGACGAGCACTTTCACCGTGCCGTCTGGCAGCTTCAGCAGCTGCAGAATCGTCGCGACCGTTCCGAGACGATAGAGATCTTGAGCGCTCGGATCGTCGACGTCGGCTTGCTTCTGCGCAACGAGCAGGATTTGCTTGCCCGCACGCATCGCCTGATCGAGCGCGAGAATGGACTTCTCGCGACCGACGAATAACGGAATGACCATGTGCGGATAGACAACGACGTCGCGCAGCGGCAGAACGGGGATCGTTCCAGCTGCTGTCGTCGTTTCACGAACTGTTTCAGGAGTCTCTGTGCTCACGCGATTACCTTTGGCGTGTGGCGATAAGAAGAAGAAATCGTTGACCGCAAAATACCGGATCGAGAGCGGTGTCGCCACCTTATGCCAGCGCTTATCGTCTCGGCTTGTGCGGATGCGTCACACATCGAATAAGAAATGCAGGGAGAGACTGATTGCACGTGTTTTCACGCGCGGTTCCCGTAAGAAAAAAGGCGCCCAAAGGGCGCCTTTTCACTCACAGAACCGAGACGGTCGACGGCTTGAGGTAAGTGGGACAGCCTCTGACTAACCGCTATCTCCTAACCACTTCTCTCTCAATGATGATCGCTTCCCGTCGGACGTCGCTCTTCGACTGCCGACAATCGCGCATCCTCACCTGCTCCATACAACACGTAGGGCTTGCTCTCGCCCAAGATGACCGTCTCATCGACGACCACTTTCTGCACGTTACGCAGGGACGGCAGTTCATACATGGTCTCGAGCAGCACGTTTTCAAGAATGGTGCGAAGGCCGCGTGCACCGGTCTTGCGCTGCATGGCTTTCTTCGCAACTGCCTTCAGAGCATCGGTGCGGAACTCGAGCTCGACACCTTCCATGTCGAACAGCTTGCGGTACTGCTTGCTGAGCGCGTTCTTCGGCTCGAGCAGGATCGACACGAGTGCGGCTTCATCGAGCTCATCGAGCGTAGCTACGACCGGCAATCGCCCGACGAACTCCGGGATCAACCCGTACTTGATCAGATCCTCAGGCTCGACGTCGTGGAACACGTCGCTTCCGTGCGGACGTTCGGTTTGCTGACGCACATCGGCGGTGAATCCTATGCCGGTCTTTTGGGTGCGGTTGAGAATGATCTTCTCGAGCCCGGCGAATGCACCACCGCAGATGAACAGGATGTTCGTCGTGTCGACCTGCAGGAATTCCTGCTGGGGATGCTTGCGCCCGCCCTGCGGCGGCACCGACGCGATCGTGCCTTCGATCAACTTGAGCAATGCTTGCTGCACGCCCTCGCCAGATACGTCGCGGGTAATCGACGGATTGTCCGACTTGCGCGAGATCTTGTCGATCTCATCGATATAGACGATGCCTGTCTGCGCCTTCTCGACATCGTAGTCGCACTTCTGCAGCAACTTCTGAATGATGTTCTCGACATCCTCACCGACGTAACCCGCTTCCGTAAGCGTCGTTGCATCGGCGATCGTGAACGGAACGTTCAACAAGCGAGCGAGCGTCTCGGCCAGGAGCGTCTTACCGCAGCCTGTCGGACCGATCAGAAGGATGTTGCTCTTCGCGAGCTCCACTTCGTCCTTCGAACGCTGCTCGCCTGTCTTCGTCTGTAACCGCTTGTAGTGGTTATAGACGGCGACGGAGAGAACCTTCTTCGCACGCTGTTGGCCGATGACGTACTCGTCGAGAACTTTCTTGATCTCGTGCGGGCGCGGCAGCTTGTCGCGCGTGCGCTCGGCGCGCTCTTCGAGCTCTTCACGAATGATGTCGTTGCACAGCTCGACGCATTCGTCGCACACGAACACGGACGGGCCTGCAATCAGCTTGCGCACTTCGTGCTGGCTCTTGCCGCAGAAGGAGCAATAGAGCAGTTTGCCGTCGTCGTGTTTGCCGCGGGAATCGTCCGACATGAAAGACCCTCAATATTTCAGCGAGAACACCGAATTTCGTGACGAAACGGTGTCTGTCGCTATATAGCACGCGTCGCCATTAGGCTGCAAAGACGCCCGGCGCGGTCGCGTGCGACGGCGCAGAAGTCAGGAAAAAACCTATACAGCAGAATCACTTAGCGTTGGCCGCCGCCAGATCGAGGCGACGTTCCATGACCTTGTCGATGAGGCCATACGTCACAGCGGCCTCGCCGCCCATGAAATTGTCACGATCCGTGTCATGACGAATCTTATCGATCGTCTGGCCGGTGTGTTTAGACAGAATGCGGTTCAGCCGGTCGCGAGTCTCCAGGACCTCGCGCGCATGGATGTCGATGTCGGAGGCCTGGCCCTGGAAGCCGGCCAGAGGCTGGTGGATCATCATGCGCGAGTGCGGCAAACAGTAGCGCTTGCCCTTCGCCCCGCCGGCCAGCAACACGGCGCCCATGCTCGATGCCTGCCCGATGCACATCGTGCTCACGTCCGGCTTGATGAACTGCATGGTGTCATAAATCGACAGTCCGGCGCTGACCGAGCCGCCTGGCGAATTGATGTAGAGCGCGATGTCCTTGTCCGGATTCTCCGATTCCAAGAACAGCAGCTGCGCGACCACCAGATTCGCCATGTGGTCCTCGATCGGACCCACGATGAAGATCACTCGTTCCTTCAGCAGGCGCGAGTAGATGTCATAAGCACGTTCGCCGCGAGCGGTCTGCTCGACGACCATTGGGACGAGATTCATAGTGGCCATTGATATTTGGGTAGTTTGGGAAATTTCGAGTGTAGCGAGAGCCGAAGGCCTTCGGCTACGGACAGAATGGAGTCACGGGCGTGCTTCGGCAAGGGGATCTCCCCTGCCGATACGAAGAAGCGCAATTTGCCTTCCGTGGCAGACGGCGTCATGCGCCGAAATTCATCAGTTCCTTGAAAGTCGCCGGCGTCTCCGAGATTCGAGCGCGCTCTAGGACCCAATCGACCACCTGATCTTCCAGAACCGCAGCTTCCATTTGACGTTGCAGCTGCGGATTCGTGCGATATGTCTGCAGCGCTTGGGAAGGATCCGGGAACTGCGCAGCGAGATCTTCGAAGCGAGACATCACTTTAGATTGATCGACCTTCAGATCGGCGCGCCGAATCAATTCGCTGACGAGGAGCGTGAGCGCCACCCGACGACGAGCCGCATCTTGGAACCCATCGGCCGGCGGCACCTGAGAGGCGTCTCGCGCGCCCATTCGACGCGCCGCGTCGAGCTGCAGCTCGCGCACTTGCGCTTCGACCATCGTCTTCGGCAGATCGATCTGATTCGCGGCGATCAGTCCATCCATCACCTGCTTCTTCAGTCGAGCGCGAACCGCTTCCGAGAGCTCGCGCTCCATGTTCTCTTTCACTTCTTCGCGCAAGCGCTCCAGGCCACCTTCTTCGATGCCGAAGGACTTTGCGAACTCCTCATCCAGCTCGGGGAGCTGACGCTCCTCGACGAGCTTGATCTTGACGTCGAAGCGCGCCTGCTTACCGGCGGTGCTGGGCGGATAGTCGCTGGGGAACGTGAGGTCCACGACCTTCTGCTCGCCCGCTCGCGTCCCTACGAGCGACTGTTCGAATGCCTCGAGCATGCGGCGTTGGCCAAGAACGATCGCGACGTCCTCGCCCTTGCCACCGTCGAACGCGAGCCCATCGATCGTGCCGTCAAAATCGACCGTAACTCGATCGGTATCGCGCGCTTCGCGTTCTACAGCGACGAATTGAGCGCGTTGCTCGCGCAGATTCTCGATCATCGTATCCACATCGGAGGTCGTCACCTCCGCCACGGGACGTGAAAGCTCCATGCCTTCGCTCCCCTTGAGGTCGATCTCGGGAACGATCTCGAACACCGCGCGGTACTTCAGATCGCCGCCCTGCTGCATATCGAGCGGCTCGATCTTCGGTCCGCCAGCGGGCGTAAGATTCTGTTGGGTCAGCGCTTCCGTGAAGGTTTTCTGCACGACATCGCCGAGTACTTCCTGTCGAACCTGATCTCCGAACTGCTGCCGGACGACCTTGACCGGTACCTTGCCGGGCCGGAAGCCCTTCAAGCGAACGGTACGACTCAGCCGCTGCAGCCGTTCATCGACGGCCTTCTCGATCCGTTCCGCGGGAACCTGAACTTCCATCCGGCGCTCGAGCGTGCCGATCGCTTCAACCGAGACCTGCATTGACCAACCTCACAAAGAACTGGGCTGTAGACCGTAGGCTGTAGGCTGTAGGTCAGAGCG